>NZ_JBNPUW010000012.1:0-208188 GCF_051168375.1 Bradyrhizobium sp. HKCCYLRH1034
TCCCGACCGAGAAAGACGCTAGGATGGAAAACTCCAGCAGAAGCGCTTGACGAGCTGCTGTCACGAATGAAAACACTCGGTGTTGCGACCACCGCTTGAGCCCGCCTCCCGGCATTCCCCGCGCGATGGTTGGGCGGCATATACGTGCTCTCGCCGGGGACCGGCTTGTTTGCCCCCGTCACGGACGGGTCATCGTCACCATCCGCCCGCACGTCGTGACGAAGCGCTCCTCATGGCGAGGCGGGATGAGAACAGACAATCGTGAATTCGGTAAAAGAGAAGAAAATTTATCTTTCTCGGCAGGACTGGACATGAGTGACGCCGTTGAGGGGGCTCAGGAAATCAGTCCGTTCGCGTACGCTGGTTCGGTCGTGCTCGGCATGGTTGCAGTGAATTTGAGTTTGCCCGCGCCGTGGTCATCGGATGGTTATCTTCCGTTCTTTTTATCGCGGTGAATGCAGGCGGAATCAGCGCGGCCGTCGCTACAGCCGGAGATAGAATTGCGGCTGTCAGCCTGAATGAGAATCAACTACTTTAACGACGCAACCCGGACCATATGCAGCAATGAACCGTCGCGAGCGCCGAGCTTCACCCGCTAAAGTGAAGCTCCAATCTGTCAAGCCCGATGGGGCCGCGCTCTTCTATGACGCTGCTCTGCGCGATGTCGCCAATGGCCGACATGCGGATGCCGAACGGTGTTGCCATATGGCGCTTGCGATCGACGGAGGGCATGCGCCGACCCTCAACTTGCTGGGCATCCTTGCCCTGCAGGGGCAGCAGTATGGAGCTGCATTGCAGTGGGTATCCCGCGCGCTCCAGCAGGATGTTCAGCCGCAGTACTTCCTGAGTCTTGGCACGGTGCTGCAGGTCTTGGGACGCTCGGATGAGGTGCTGAAGGTCGTCGACAAGGCGACGGCGCTCGGTCTCGAAAGCGCCGATCTGTGGATGCTGAGGGGGAATGCCCTCATCAACCTGCAGCAGCTCGCCGACGCCGTGTCGAGCTTCCAACGTGTGTTGGAGCTGAATTCCAGGCATTGGGATGCCGCCAACCAGTGCGGCATCACGCTTCAACGGCTGGGGCGGATCGACGACGCGCTTACCTATCTCGATCTGAGCGACGTCTTGCGGCCCAACCATGTCCCGACACTCTTGATGCGTGGCGCGCTTCTGAACGGCTTGAAGCGCTTCGACGAGGCCCTGACGATCTGCCAGCGAGCTCACGCCATCGAACCGGAAAACTCCGACATCTGCGTCAAGACCGGCATCGTGTTGCGGACGATGTGCCGAGACGAGGACGCGTTGGATTGGTTCGAGCGAGCCCTGGCTCTGCAGCCGGGTTCAAGGGATGCGCTGCACGACAAGGCCTCCGTGCTGACGAAGCTCCGTCGGTTCGACGAGGCGTTCGAGATCTACAGGCAGTTGAAGGGGGCCGATCCGAGAGACGCGCTGGCCGATCTTGGAACGGCTCATTTGAACCTGTTGTTGGGAAATCTCGACGCGGGCTGGTCTGGCCGGGAGGCCCGTTGGAGCCTGCCGAGCTCTTATCCGCGCTTCCGGCAACCCATGTGGCTCGGCCAGGATGGCATCGCGGGACAAACCATCGTCATCGCCGCCGATGAAGGACTGGGCGATACGATCCAGTTTGTCCGCTACGTGCCGATGGTCGTAGCGTTGGGCGCGCGCGTCATCCTTGCCGTTCAAAAGCCGTTGCTTCCACTGTTGTCAAACATGCCGGGCATTTCGCAATGTATTCCGGTCTCGGAGGCCGCCGACCTTGCGGGGGTGGATGCCCATTGTCCGATCATGAGCCTGCCGTTTGTCTTTCGGACGACACTGGCCACGATTCCAGCGCCGGCGTCCTATTTGCCGGCGCCTGATCCGGATCGGATCCAACTCTGGCAGGAGCGCCTTGGCACGCCCGAGAAATTGCGCGTCGGCCTGGTCTGGTCAGGCAACCCCAATCATCTCGACGACCACAATCGCTCCATCCCGTTGCGCACGTTGTCCCGCCTGCTCGGCGCGGATGCGGCGTTTGTCAGCCTGCAGAAGGAGCCGAAGGCCGAAGACAAGGCCGTGCTCCAGGAGACGAGCGGGATCGTGGACCTGACGGGTCAACTTGCCGATTTCGCCGATACCGCCGCGCTGATCTCATGTCTGGATCTCGTGATCACGGTCGATACCAGTGTCGCTCATCTCGCCGGCGCGCTTGGCTGTCCGACCTGGACGCTTCTGTCGTACACGCCGGACTATCGCTGGCTGCTCGATCGTGACGACAGCGTCTGGTATCCGCGCATGCGCCTGTTCCGTCAGCGCGAAAGGCGCGATTGGGGCGAAGTCATCGATCAGGTCGGAGATGCGCTTCACGAACTGGTTGGGGCGAGGGCGCCGTCCCCGCCGGTCTCGAGCGATGCGATCGCGTGATCCGTCGCCGCTTCAATTCGACGGCTGGCGGCTTGCCGTCAGCTGCTGCCGGTAACGTTCGGCGTCCCAGTTGAGCAGCAACTGCTCGTGCTGAGACGAGAGATAGCCGATATCGGCCGATAACGGCAGGCGGCTGGTCACGAGCGCGAGGCAGCTCAGCATGGCCTCGGCGCCCGGGCTGGCGTCGCTGCGGATGATGGCGCCGAGACCCGGCGCGAGGGCCGCGACGGGCGCGGGCAGGCGGCTCGCGTCCGCCCGTGCGAGCAGCGTGGCGAGGCCGCCGGCGCTCTCGATCGTCGGCAGGCCCGGGCCGAGAAACACGACGTGGTCCGGATACAACGAGCCGCCGGTCGCGATGGCGCGGCTGAACGGATCGGTGGCGATGCCGTGGCTACCAGCATCGTGCGGCAGGCGATAGGCGGTGCCGGCGCACAGACGGCGCAAGGCCGCGGCGTCGGCAGCGGGCGCCGGGCGCACCGGCAGCGCCAGCCTGCGCTCGACGTCATGGACCAGCGCCTCGGCCTGATCGCAGCTTTCGGCACCAACGACGAGGCCGTGATTGCCGAGGATCAGCACGTCGATGCAGTCGCGCGCGACGATGGTGCTCACTGCGCGCGCCAGCGGCAGTCCGGGATGAAAGTAGTCGAGATGGCGCCAGGCGAGCCCGTCCAGCCGCGCCGCAAATTCATCGCGCGCATCGCGCCGCGCCGCCCAGGCGATGGTGTTGACGGCATGCACGTGCAGCACGACCCGGTGCGGCAGCAGCGCATGCAGCGCGGTCTCGATCGAGGCGCGCAGGGGGCCCGGAGCGGCCAGCGGAATGCGCTCGTCATCAGCGGCGAGCGCACCGCGCGCCGCAGGCAGGAGAACAGGCACGAAGATGTCCTTCGCATCGGCGTCGGCCAGCCAGGTGCCGGACGCCTTCACCCACAGCACATCATCCTGCTTGAGCGAGGAGTTGCCGCCGGCGCCTTGCACCAGCTCGATGTTGCGGCCGACCCGCGCCGACATTCGGCGCAAATCATCAAGCTCGGCAGGCTCGCGCATTTCGCGTCTCCTTCTCACCACACCAGGTGCTGCATCGTCCAATTCGGCATGCGGCCGGGCGAAGCTGCGAGCTTGCGCGTTGCCGCAGCGAGGTCGGGCGCACCGGCCAGCGTCGTGCGATGCACGCCATCGCCGAGCAGCAGGCTCTGCAGGCCTGCGGCGCGGGCGCCGGCGACGTCATGGTCGAGTGAGTCGCCGATCATCAGCACGCGGTGCGGGTCCGGATCGCCGAGCTGCTCCAGCGCCGCCGCGAAGATCGGCGCATGCGGCTTGCCGACGAAGCTCACCGGGCCGCCGAGCCACTCATAGGCGCGCGCCAGCGTGCCGGGCGCCGGCACGAGGCCAGCCGCACCGAACATCATCAGGTCGGGATTGGCGCAGATCATCGGCACGCCCCGCGCGGCCGCGCCGGTGAATCGATCGCGCCAGAGGTCGGGCTCGGCGAGGTCGTCATCGAGGCCGCCGAGCAGGATGAAGTCGGCGTCACGCATATCCGTCACGAGGACGAGGTCGAGCCCGTCGATCAGCGAGCAATCGCCGCCCCGGGTGATCAGGAAGCAGGCATTGCCACAATCGGTGAAGGGTTCGCGGGTGCGGTCGCGCAGGCCGGTCCAAGTCACCTCGCCCGAGGTGAGAATGCCGTCATAGGTCGAGCGCGACAGGCCGAGCCGGGCGAGGCGCTCGGCATTGGCGCTCGCGCGCTTGCCGGAGTTCGACAGCACCAGGATGTGCTTGCCGGCCTCGCGCAGCCTGAGGACGCAGTCATGCGCGGCGGGAAGCACCGTTCTGCCGTCATGCAACGTGCCCCATTGGTCGAGCAGGACGTGATCGAACCGGTCGGCAATGGCGGACAGGCCGCTGATCTCGCACGCCGCCGCCGTCATCGCGGCGGTCCCTGCAGCGCCAGCAGCGCTGTGCCGTAGCTCGCTTCGGTCTGCGCGGCGACGCTGACGGGCACGCCGACGATGCGCCGGCGGATATCGGTCCAGGCATCATTTCGGGCGCCGCCGCCGATGCTGATCACCCGCCGCAGCGCCGGTGCGCCGAGCGCGTGAAGACGCTGATAGGCCAGCGCTTCCACGCCGGCAATTCCTTCGAGCAGCGCCTGGTAGAAGCGATGATCCTCGACCGGCCGCGGCGCGATCCGCGGCGCCAGCGCGGGATCTGCGATCGGAAAACGTTCGCCGGGTTTGGGCAGCGGATAGTAGTCGAGCCCGGTCGGCTCGTCGGGGCGGAGCAACGGTGCCATGCGGTCCATGTCGGCGGCGGTGAAATGCGCAAGCAGTGCGGCGCCACCGGAGTTCGATGCGCCGCCGGCGAGCCATTTGTCGCCGAGGCGATGCGAGTACACGCCCTGATCGGCGGCGAAGATCGGCTGCGTCGCGATCAGCTTCACCACCAGCGTGGTGCCGAGCGATGTCACCGCATCGCCCGGCGCATCGGCGCCGGTGGCGATGAAGGCGGCGACGCCGTCGGTGGTGCCGGCGACGATGCGCGCCGACGGCGACAGACCGAGCGCGCGCGCGGTCGACGGATCGATATCGGCGAATGGCGTGCCCGGCACGAGAACGCTCGGCAGGACGTCGCGAGGAACGCCGAGCTGATCCATCCAGCGCGGCCATTCGCGCCTGACGGGGTCATAGCCAAGCTTCAGGGCGTTGTTCTCATCGCTGACGCCGTGATGGCCGGCGAGGCGTCCGGCGATCCAGTCGGCCTGGTGCACGGCTTGTCGCGCGCCGCTCGTGGAGGCGAGCAGATGCAGCAGCTTGGCGAGCGGGCCGCTCGTGCCATGCGCACCGCTCTCGGGCGGCGCGATTGCGGCGATGCGCCTGGCCTCGTCGACGGCGCGGGCATCATTGTACATCAGGCCGAGCGAGCGGGGCCGCCCGTCGGCGTCGATCAGCAGCAAGGTGCCGGAGGTGCCGTCGACCGCGATGCGCGCGACGGCGCCGAGATCGACGATCCTGCCGAGCTTGTCGAGCGCCGCGACCGTCGCCTGCCACCACAGCTCAGGATCCTGGTCGATGGCGTTGCCGTCCTGACGCGGCGCGACCAGCGGAACGGCGGCTGCGCCCTTGATCTCGCCGCTGATATCGACGGCGCAGGCGCGCACACCGCTCGTGCCCACGTCGATGCCGACAAACAATTCCGTCATGCGACCTCATCCCGTTGCGTGCCGGCGAGCATGGCTGTGCTCGCCCGGCGCGTCATCCCTGACGCGCTGCAGCACGTTTGGGGGATTGACGGCCGGACCGGCGTCTGCAATTTTTTGCAAGGTGTGAAGAATTTTGCAAGCAGGCATTCAGGCGTGACGACAGCTTCCGACAGGGCGCCCATGGTGGACGGCGAGGCCTCGCTCGCGACGCGCGCCGCCTGGCTGTATTTCGCGGCCGGGCTGACGCAGTCGGAGGTCGCCGACCGCCTCAACATCCAGAGCACCAAGGCGCATCGCCTGATCGCGCGGGCCAGCCGCGAGGGTATGATCCGTGTCTTCGTCGAGGGTCCCGTCGCCGAATGCGTCGCACTCGAGAACGCGCTGGCCGAACGCTACGGGCTCGACTTCTGCCGTGTTGCGCCGGATCTCGGCGAGGGCGATCTGCCACTGAAGGCCCTCGCGCTGGAGGGTGCGAGCTTCCTGCGCCAGGTGCTGGAGCGCGGCGACGACAAGATCATCGGCGTCGGCCACGGTCGCACGCTTGCGGCGGTGGTGGCGCAACTGCCGCAGACGCCGGCGCGCGACGTGCAGTTCGTGTCGCTGCTCGGCGGCCTGACGCGCAAATTCGCCGCCAACCCGTTCGATGTGATCCATCGCCTGGCCGAGCGCACCGGCGCCGAAGCCTATCTGCTGCCGGTGCCGGTGTTCGCCAACTCCGTCGCCGACCGCCGCGTGCTGATGCAGCAATTCGGCATATCGGACGTGTTCGCGCTGGCGCAGCGGGCGTCGCTGCTGTTCGTCGGCATCGGCCAGATCCATGCCGACGGCTTCCTGGTGTCGAGCGGCATGATCAAGCCGGACGAGGTCGTCGAGCTGAAGCGCGCCGGCGCCTGCGCCGATCTGCTCGGGCATTTCTTCAACGCCCAGGGCGAACTGCTCGATCTCGATCTTTCGGCGCGCGCCACCTCGATGGCCGCTGCCGATCTGAAGAAACACCGCATCGTCGCCATCGGCGGCGGCGAGGCAAAGATCACGGCCCTGCGCGCGGTGCTGCGCAGCGGCTTCCTGAACGGTCTCATCATCGATGAGGTAACCGCTCAGGCATTGGCGACCGACAAGCCGGAGAAAACATCCGGCAACTCCAAGAACAAGAGTCGGAAGGGCAGGTAACGCGAACACGTTTCTACAAAAAACAAAGGGAGGGTTGAATGTACGATCGTGAGAAGAATCTCTTTGCGGCCTATGCCGGCAAGCGCATCAGCCGGCGTGATCTGCTCGACGGCGCTGCCAAGCTCGGCATCGCCGGTGTCGCCGCCAATGCCGCCTTTGCCTCGGCGATGTCGAAGGCGATGGCCGCTGACTTCAACTGGAAGGCCCATAGCGGCAAGACGGTCAAGCTGCTCTTGAACAAGCATCCTTACGTCGATGCGATGATCGGCGACATCGAGGCGTTCAAGAGCCTCACCGGCATGAACGTCACCTACGACATCTTCCCCGAGGACGTCTATTTCGACAAGGTGACGGCGGCGCTGTCGTCGAAGTCCGATCAGTACGACGCCTTCATGACCGGCGCCTACATGACCTGGACCTACGGTCCGGCCGGCTGGATCGAGGACCTCAACGCCTACATCAAGGATCCGGCCAAGACCAATCCGGCGTTCGCCTGGGACGATGTGCTGCCGGGCCTGCGCTCCTCCACCGCCTGGGACGGCGTCGCTGGCTCCGAGCTCGGCTCCGGCAAGGCCAAGCAGTGGTGCATCCCGTGGGGCTACGAGCTCAACAACATCACCTATAACCGCAAGATCTTCGACAAGGTCGGCGTCAAGCCGCCCACCAATCTCGACGACATGCTGGAGGTCGCGGCCAAGATCACCAAGGACGCTGGCGGCCCCTATGGCGTCGGCGTGCGCGGTTCGCGCTCGTGGGCGACCATCCATCCGGGCTTCCTCTCGGCCTACGCCAATTTCGGCCAGAAGGATTTCGTGATGGAAGGCGGCAAGCTGAAGGCCGCGATGAACACCAAGGCCTCCAAGGACTTCCACGAGAAATGGGTCAAGATGATCCAGGGGGCGGGTCCGAAGAACTGGTCGACCTACACCTGGTATCAGGTCGGCACGGACCTCGGCGCCGGCGCCTCCGGCATGATCTTCGACGCCGACATTCTCGGCTACTTCATGAACGGCGGCGAGAACAAGGAGCGCGGCAATCTCGGCTACGCGCCGTTCGCGGCCAATCCGGCCGCGAAGGCACCGACGCCGAACGTCTGGATCTGGTCGCTGGCGATGTCGAGCTTCTCCAAGCAGAAGGATGCGGCCTGGACCTTCATGCAGTGGGCGGCCTCCGTCGAGCACGATCTGTTCGGTGCCCGCAAGATGGATTTCGTCAATCCGGTCCGCGCTTCCGTGTGGAAGGACGGCGAATTCCGCGACCGCATCGCCAAGTCCTATCCTGGCTATCTCGAGCAGCATGACCTGTCGGCACCAGGTGCGAAGATTTACTTCACGGCGCAGCCGCTGTTCTTCGACCTCACGACGGAGTGGGCGGCCTCGCTGCAGAAGATGGTGGCCAAGGAGATCAGCGTCGATGAGGGCCTCGACAAGCTTGCCGAGAGCATCAACCGTCAGCTGAAGCAGGCCGGCCTCGGCTGAGGCCGCGCCGCATCTCCCATGACCGCCTGCCGGCCCGGATGCTCCCCACAAGCGTCCGGGTCGGCCCCATCCCGCGCTGATGTGATCACGCCTGTCATGAGCATGGCCCAACTTGTCGAGACCAAGGCGACGCCGCGCCGCACGAAACGCTGGCGCGGCCGGCTGCTGCCGTATCTGCTGAGCCTGCCGGCGCTGCTGGTCTGCATCGCCATCCTGGTGCCGTTCGTGACCGCTGCGGTCTATTCATTGCAGCGCTACCGGCTCAATCTGCCGTATCTGCGCGGCTTCATCGGCATCGACAACTATATCGACTTCCTGTCCGATCCGGCGTTCTGGAACACGCTGCGCATCTCGCTGGTCTATACCGCGGTGACCGTCATCGCCGAGCTGCTGCTCGGCCTCGGCATCGCGCTGCTGCTGCGACGTCCCACGCGCTTCCACAACGCCGTCTCGATCATGCTGCTGCTGCCGCTGATGACGGCGCCGGCGATCGCCGCGCTGATGTGGAAGCTGATGACCAATCCGAGCTTCGGCATCCTGTCCTATCTGGTCGGGCTGCTCGGCGTGCACGACTTCAAATGGGCATCCGATCCGTCGACCGCGCTGTTCACCGTCGTCCTGGTCGACGTCTGGGTCTACACGCCGTTCATCATGATCCTGCTCCTGGCTGGTCTGCGCTCGCTGCCGCGGCAGCCGTTCGAGGCGGCGGCGCTCGACGGCGTGCCGGCGAGCTTCGTGTTCTTCCGCATCACCCTGCCGATGCTCGCGCCCTACATCATCACCGCCTCGCTGTTCCGGCTGCTCGATTCGATCCAGCAGTTCGACATCGTCTATGCGATGACGCAAGGCGGGCCAGGGGACCGGCTGATGGTGTTCCAGGTGCAGGCGTATCTCGAGTTCTTCCAGTACACCAATGTCGGACGCTCGGCGGCGCTGCTGATGATCCTGTGGCTGATCACCAACATCCTGTCGAACATCTTCATCAAGAACTGGTTGCGGCTGCGCGCGCGCGCCCACGGTCACGCCTGAGGGAGAGACATCATGGATCACTCCAGTCTGGCAGGGCGCATCTTCCGTGGCATCGCGCTTGCGTTGGTGCTTCTGTTCTTCATGTTTCCGATCGTCTGGATCCTCCTGATGTCGTTCCAGACCAATGAGCAGATCCTGCGCATCCCGCCGCGCATCCTGTTCGAGCCGACGTTCGCCAATTATGAGGCGCTGATCTCGGGCCAGCTCAAGACCGCCGCCGGCAATCTGCAGCTCACCTTCATGCGCAATCTGATGAACAGCTTCGTGCTGTCGAGCGCGTCGGTGATCCTGGCGCTGCTGCTCGGCGTCCCCGCGGCCTATGCGTTCGCGCGTTTCAAGTTCCGGCTCGGCGAGACCATCGCCTTCACGCTGCTGTCGTTCCGCTTCGCGCCGCCGCTCCTGGTGCTGCTTCCGCTGTCGCTGTACTACCAGCAGCTTGGCCTCAACGACACCTATTTTGGCATCGTCTGGGTCTACCAGCTGATCGCGCTGCCGCTGATCCTGTGGATCGTGCGCGGCTATTTCGAGGACATCAGTCCGGACATCGAGCACGCCTACCGGCTCGCGGGGCATTCCTGGCGCGAGGCGTTCACCCGCATTGCCGTGCCGCTGGCCGGGCCCGGCATCGCCGCGGCGGGCCTGCTGTCCTTCATCTTCTGCTGGAACAACTTCGTCTTTGCGCTGATCCTGGCCTCGGCCGACAAGCAGCCGGTAACGGTCGGCGCATTGGCCTTCGTGACGGCGTCCGGTATCCAATACGGCCAGATCGCCGCCGCGATCGTGCTGTCGGTCACCCCGACATTGCTGCTCGCGCTCTATGCGCAGCGCTATCTGGTCGAAGGTCTCTCGCTCGGTGCAGTGAAGGGTTGAGGATACATGGCGCGTCTCGAACTCCAATCGGTCGACAAGAGCTTCGGCGCCGCAAGCTGCGCCAAGGGCGTGTCGCTGACGGTCGAGCCCGGCGAGATCGTCGCGGTGTTCGGCCCGTCCGGCAGCGGCAAGACCGTGCTGCTGCGGATGATTGCCGGCATGTTCGAGCCTGACGGCGGCGACATCCTGGTCGGCGGCCGCTCGATCGTCGACGCGCCGCCGGAGCAGCGCGGCATCGGCATGGCGTTCCAGAATTTTGCCCTGTTTCCGCACATGAGCGCGCGCGACAACATCGCCAGCGGGCTGCGCGCGACGGGCGCGGCCGACATTGCGGCCAAGGTTGCGGCAATGAGCCGGCTGTTGAAGATCGAGCACGTGCTCGGCCACAAGCCTCGTGAACTGTCCAACGGCCAGAAGCAGCGCACCGCGCTGGCGCGCGCGCTGATCGGCAATCCCGGGGTGCTGTTGCTCGACGATCCCTTGCGCAACGTCGATGCCAAGCTGCGCTATGAGATGCGGTTGGAGCTGCCGAGCCTGCTGCGCAGGAGCTCTGCGGCGGTGCTTTACGTGACGCAGGATTATCGTGAGGCGATGGCGATCGCCGATCGCATTGCCGTGCTGATCAATGGCCGCCTGGTGCAGGTGGCGCGTCCGGAGGAGATCTATGCGCGGCCGGCGTCGGTCGCCGTGGCCCGGCTGTTCGGCGATCCCAGCATCAATCTTGCCGAGGTCACGCCGGTGGCGGAGCAGGGGCGGCTGACCGCATCTGTTGCCGGGACGCTGATCCGGCTCGATGCGGACGGCGTGCCGTCCAATATGCGTGAGCGTTGCTGGCTTGGCGTCCGGCCCGACGATGTCGTGGTGACGCGTGATGGCGGCGAGGGTGTGATCCCGGCGCGGATCGTCGCGGTCACGCCGATCCACGAGCGCGCCGTGGTGCTGCTGCGCTTCGCCGACGGATCGGAGTGGCTGGCGGCGCAGGCGCCCGAGGCGCTGGAGGCGCATGCCGACGAGGACGTGTTCGTACGGTTCGCGCCGGAAGCGGCGCTGCTGTTCGACCACGCCACGGGCGAGCGCATCGGCCTGGCGCCGCGGCGGCAGGCGGCGTGAGGATCGGGGATGGGCATGCTCGAAATCCGCAACGTCGACAAGGTCTATCACAGCCGGGGCAAGCCGCCGGTTCATGCCGTGCGCGCGCTCGATATGGAGGTGAAGGCCGGCGAGATCGTCGCGCTGCTCGGCTCTTCCGGCTGCGGCAAGACCTCGACGCTGCGCATGATCGCCGGCTTCGAGAGCGTGAGTTCGGGGTCGATCGCGCTGGCGCAGCGGACGATCCATGATCTGGCGCCGGCGAAGCGCAAGGTGGCGATGGCGTTCGAAGGCTATTCGTTGTACCCGCCGCTCACGGTGCGTGAGAACATTGCGTTCGCGCTGAAGGCGCGGCAATTGTCGCGCGCCGAGATTGCGCAACGCGTTGTCAGCATTGCCCGCCTGGTGGAGATAGAGGACATTCTCGATCATCATCCCCACGCGCTTTCCGGCGGACAGCAGCAGCGGGTGTCGCTGGCCCGAGCGCTGGTGCGTGATGCCGACCTCTATCTGCTCGACGAGCCGATGGGTCAACTGGAGCCGCAGCTGCGTGCCGTGCTGCGCGGCCGCATCAAGGGTCTGCTCGCCGAGCGCGGCATGACGGCGATCTTCGTCACCCATGACCAGACCGAGGCGAGCGCACTTGCCGATCGCATCGCCGTCATGGAAGACGGCGTGCTTCAGCAGTTCGCCAGCGAGCGGGAGCTGAAGAACCGCCCGGCCAATCTGTTCGTCGCGAGCTTCATTGGCGAGCCGCCGATGAACCTGATGGAGGCTGTGGTGACGCAGGAGGAAGGCGGGTTCCGCCTGTCTGTGGGCTCCGATGTTGCCTTTCACATTCCCGGGCAGACGTTGGACGCGGCGGGACAGCAGACGCTGGTGCGGGCCGATCGGATCAAGGTCGGCATCCGGCCGCAGCGGATCGCGATCGGCAGCGGCGAGGCGAGGCTGCGCGTGGTCTCCAACCAGTGGCTCGGCGATCAGTCGCATATTGCGGGCGAGTGCGCCGGTCATCTGCTGGTTGGCGTGACATCCAGCAAGGTCGCGGCGCGACCGGGCGACGTCGTGCCCTGCGCGCTGGAGTCACGCCATCTCCATATTTTCGGCGCCGACGGCGTTTGCGTCCGCCACGCGGAGGCACGCTGAACATGACCTCGGCTGCGATCCGCGACGTGATCATCGGCATCGACGCCGGGACCTCGGTGATCAAGGCGGTGGCGTTTGCGCGGGACGGACGCCAGCTCGGGGATTTCGCGATTCCCAACAGCTACGCGACGTTGCCGGGCGGCCGCGTCGAGCAGGACATGGCGCGGACCTGGACCGACACCGTCGCGGCCTTGCGCGGCCTGGGCGGCACGCTGCCGGATCTGTTCCGTCGCGTCGCCGCGATCGCCGTGACCGGGCAGGGCGACGGCACCTGGCTGATCGATGCGGACGGCCATCCCGTCGCGCCCGCGCTGCTGTGGCTCGACTCGCGCGCGGCAGGGTTCGTCGAAGCCTTCCGCGGCGGCGAGCGCAATGCCGCGCACTATCAGCGCACCGGATCGGGGCTCAACGCTTGCCAGCAGGGGGCGCAACTGGCCTGGCTGCAGGCGCATGACGCAGAGATGCTGGGACGCGCGGGTACGGCGTTCCACTGCAAGGACTGGCTCTACTTCAAGCTGACCGGCGAGCGGGCCACGGACCCGTCCGAGGCGACGTTCTCCTGCGGCGACTTTCGCAAGCGCGGTTTCGACGGCGAGGCGGCGCGTCTCATCGGCATCGCTGGTTCCGCGCGCCTGTTTCCAGATGTCGTCGATGGTGTCACGACGACGCATGGCTTGACCGCGGCGGCCGCGGCGGAGACGGGCTTGCCCGAGGGCGTGCCGGTGTCGCTCGGCTATGTCGACGTGATCTGCAATGCGCTCGGTGGTGGGCTATATGATCCCACACCCGACGTCGGCTGCACGATCATCGGCTCGACCGGCATGCACATGCGGCTGGCGAACAGCGCCGACGCGGTCAAGCTGAATGCCGAGGCGACCGGCTATACGATGCCGTTCCCGGTGCCGGACCACTATGCCCAGATGCAGTCGACCATGGCTGCGACCTTGAACATCGACTGGTTGCTCGATGTCGCGCGAGGCGTGCTCGCCATGGAAGGCATCGCCCGGTCGCGCAATGATCTGATCCGGCGGCTGGACGAGCGCGTGCTCGCGGCGAAGGCGGGCGAGCTGCTCTATCATCCCTTCATCTCGGATGCTGGCGAGCGCGGACCATTCGTGTCCCACGAGGCGTCTGCGCAACTGGTCGGCCTGCGCACCCGTCACGGCTACTGGGATCTGATGCGCGCCGTGATGGAGGGACTGGCCTTCGCCGCACGCGACTGCTACGCGGCGATGGGACCGCTGCCGACGGAAATTCGCCTGACCGGAGGCGCGGCACGCAGCCGCGCGCTCGGCGCGATTCTTGGCGCGGCACTCGGCAGCACGATTCGAGTCTGCCGTCGCGAGGAAGCCGGCGCGTCGGGGGCGGCGATGATCGCCACGGTCGCGACCGGGCTCTACCCGGACATGATGATCTGCGCGGAGGAATGGGTGAGACCGTATCTGGATGAGCCGCAGGCGCCGGATGCGGCGCTGGCGGAGCGCTATGCGCAGCTGTTCCCGGCCTATGTCGAGGCTCGCCTCGCGGCTCGGCCGGTGTGGAAGCAGCTTGCGGCCCAGCGTGCAGGAGCCAATCATGTCTAGCTCCATCGCCATCATCGGCGACCGCTTCATGCTGCCCTCGGTGTTCGCCGAACGCATCACCGCCATCTGCGGCGACGGCGTCGACATCCGCATGCTCGAACAGCCCTGGCCGGACGAGCCGATGGAGCACGGCTATGCCGGCTCCAAGCTCGATGGTCTCAAGGAGTTCATGGGCGATCCGGATGAGCTCGCCGAATTCATCGGCGAAGCGCCGCTGCTGGTGACGCATCTCGCGCCGATCTCGCGCGCGATGCTGCAGCGGCTGCCAAGGCTCAAGTTCATCGCGGTGTCGCGCGGCGGTCCGGTCAATGTCGACATGCAGGCGGCGCGCGATCATGGCGTGCTGGTCGTCAACACGCCCGGACGAAATGCCAGCGCGGTGGCGGAGTTCACCATCGGCGCGATGCTCGCGGAGACCCGTCTGATCAGGAGCGGTCACGAGTCGATGCGGGGCGGGGAGTGGCGCGGCGATCTTTATCGCGCCGACCGGACCGGACGCGAGCTCGGGGAGATGACCGTCGGCATCGTCGGCTATGGCGCGATCGGCACGCGCGTCGTGAAGCTGCTCAAGGCGTTCGGCTGCAGGATCCTGGTGACCGACCCTTACGTCCAGCTCAGCGCACAGGACCGCAACGACGGTGTCGAGCACGTCGCGCTTGCCGATCTTCTGGCGCGCGCCGACGTCATCAGCCTGCATGCCCGCGTGACGCCGGAGACCACCGGCTTCATCGATCGCGAGGCGCTGGCGAAGATCAAGCCGGGGGCGATCCTGATCAACACCGCGCGCGGTCCGCTGGTCGACTACAAGGCGCTGTTCGAGGTGCTCAGCTCGGGACGGTTGGCCGGCGCGATGCTCGACACCTTTGCGGTCGAGCCGGTGCCGCCGGACTGGCCGCTGTTGCAGCTCCCGAATGTCACGCTGACGCCGCACATCGCCGGCGCATCCGTGCGCACCGTCACCTTTGCCGCCGACCAGGCGGCCGAAGAGGTTCGCCGCTATCTGGCCGGCGAGCCGCCGCTCAATCCCTGCTGACGACGAAAGGTTTTCGACATGAATCGCGAGGAACGGCTGATCCGCGAGAACATCATCGCCAAATGCCGATGGATGAATGCGTCGGGGCTGAACCAGGGCACTTCGGGCAACATTTCCGCCCGCTACAAGGACCGCATGCTGATCACGCCCTCGGCGACGCCCTATGACTCGATGAAGCCGGAGATGATCGCCTCGATGCCGCTCGAGGGTGAATACGGTTCCTGGGAGGGGCCGTTGAAGCCCTCGACGGAATGGCGCTTTCATCTCGACATCATGCGCGGCCGTCCGGATGTCGGCGGCGTCGTTCACACGCATTCCACCTATGCCACCGTGCTCGCCATCGCGCGCAAGCCGATCCCGGCCTGCCACTACATGATGGCGGCGTTCGGCGGCACCGACATCCGCTGCGCCGGCTATGCGCGGTTCGGCACGGCCGAATTGTCCGAGCTTGCGCTGGAGGCGCTGGAAGGCCGCAACGGCTGCCTGCTGGCCAATCACGGCATGATCGCGGTCGGCGCCAACCTCGACAAGGCGATGTGGCTTGCGGTCGAGCTCGAGACCATCGCGAAGCAGTACTACCTGTCGCTCGCCCTCGGCCAGCCGCACATTCTGGGTGACGCCGAGATCGCCGAGACGGCGCAGGGCTTTTCGACCTATGGTCTGCAGGAGCCGAAGGCGAAAGCGGCAAAGCCGGCCAAGGCTGCGACGAAGGCGCGTGCCGCTGCGCGCAGCAAGCCAGAGAAGAAGCGCAGCAGCAAGCGATGAATGCGACGGTCTCACGCAGCGGAACCGATCACGGTCTGTTGGACCTCGCCGTGATCGGCGGCGGCATCAATGGCGCTGGTATCGCCCGAGATGCCGCCGGCCGCGGCCTGAAGGTGCTGCTGTGCGAGAAGGACGATTTTGCGCAAGGCACCTCGTCGCGATCGGGCAAGCTGATCCATGGCGGCTTGCGCTATCTGGAGTACTACGAATTCCGCCTGGTGCGCGAAGCGCTGATCGAGCGCGAGGTGCTGTTGGCCTCGGCGCCGCACATCATCTGGCCGATGCGCTTCGTGCTGCCGCACTCGCCGGAGCAGCGTCCCGCCTGGCTGGTGCGCACCGGGCTGTTCCTCTACGACCATCTCGGCGGCCGCAAGCAGCTGCCGGCGAGCCGCAACGTCGATCTCGCGCACGAGCCGGAGGGCGCGCCGCTGCGCCCCGAGTTCCGGCGCGGCTTCGAATATTCGGACTGCTGGGTCGACGATGCCCGGCTGGTGATCCTCAATCTCGTCGATGCCGCGCACAAGGGAGCCATCATCCTGCCGCGCACCCGCGCTGTGAGCGCACGGCGTGAGGGCGATGCCTGGCGGCTGGAGATGCGCTCCGAAGACGGCGAGGTTCAGATCGTCCGAACGAAGGCGCTGGTGAATGCCGCAGGTCCCTGGGTGCAGGACGTGGTACAGGGTGTCGCCGGGCTCAACTCCGCGCACAACGTGCGGCTCGTCAAAGGCAGCCATCTCGTGGTGCCAAAATTCTGGAGCGGATCGCAGGCCTATCTGCTGCAGAACACCGACCGCCGCGTGATCTTCGTCAATCCCTATGAGACCGACCTGGCGCTGATCGGGACCACCGACATCGTGCATGACGGCCGCGCAGACGACGTCGCTGTCGATGGTGCCGAGATCGACTATCTGCTCGCCGTGCTCAAGCGCTATTTCCGGGCCGCGCCGGGCAAGGGTGATATCATTCACGCCTTCTCCGGGGTGCGGCCGCTCTACGATGACAACGCCGACAATCCGTCGGCGGTGACGCGCGACTACGTGTTCGAGATGCATGGTGCGCCCGGACAGCCGCCGTTGCTGTCGATCTTCGGCGGCAAGATCACGACGTTTCGCCGGCTCGCCGAGCAGGCAATGGAACGTCTCGCGCCGTGGTTTCCGCAGATGGCGCCGGCATGGACGGCGGACGCGCGTCTTCCGGGCGGCGATTTCGGCGTGCCGTTCGATCAGTTCCTCGCTGATCTCGCAGGCGCCTATCCGGGATTGCCGCGCGATGTAGTGGCGCACTATGCGCGGCTCTACGGCACCCGCGCGCGCGACCTGCTCGGAGCGTCCCGCAACGTCGGCGATCTCGGCCGCCATTTCGGTGCCTCGTTCTATGAGCGCGAGCTCGTTTTCCTGCGCGAGCAGGAGTGGGCCGTCACGGCCGCCGACGTCCTCGACCGGCGCACCAAGCATGGCCTGCATCTGAGCCGCGCCGAGCGCGAGGCGTTCGAGCACCAGCTCTGATCGCGTCTTGACGCCTCGAGCCCCTCCGCGACCGCCGCAGCGCTTGGCGGGTGCCGATGACACGCCCCGGCAAACCGTGCTATCGAGCGCCCGCGATATGGATCGCGACGCGCCTGGAGACGCGGAATTCGGCATAATCCGGACCTTCGCCGATGCCCCCTAAGCCGATCGATTCACAATCAAACCGCCCGACGACCTCCTGAATTCGACGCCATGCCGGACCAGATCAAAGCGAGAGCCGACCATCGGCGCGGTCCGCGGCAGGAAGGCATCGTCGACGCCTGGACGAGGTTCGCGTCCGGCTCCTGGATGGACCGGCGCTGGACTCCGTGGATCATCGTGCTGAGTGGCCTCGTGCTGGCGCTGCTGTGTGATGCCTTCGTGGCCCACATGCTTTCCGTCAACTATCGGGAGACCTATCGGACCACCGAGGCGGCCAACGGAGATCTCGCCCGCGCGCTCGAAGAATACATGTTGCGCAACATCCAGGGCGTCGACGTGCTCTTGAACACGACGATCGACAGTCTCAAGCAGGACCCATCGCTGCTCACTGCCGGCAACCCGGCCCTGATCGGCGAGTTGAAGCGCAGGGTGGTGCCGTACCCCGCCGCGGGCGGCATCGTCGTGCTGGATGCGGACGGCAATCTGCTCGGCGACAGCGCCGGCAACGGAGTTCCCGGCCGTGAGAACAATTTCGCCGATCGGGCCTATTACAAGGTCCAGCGCGATGACCCCGGCCGCGGTCTCTTCATCGACGTGCCGGTGGCCTCGCGCGTGAACAGGGGTCGGTTCATCGCGGTCAGCCGCGCCTTGATGATGCCGGACGGACGATTTGCCGGCGTGATCGTCGTGGCGGTGGACTACGAGAATCTGCGGCAGTTCTTCCTGTCGCTGAACGTGGGGCAGCGCGGAACGGTGACGCTCTATCGCGACGACGGCACGATCCTGCTGCGCTCGCCGCATGCCGACGATTTCGCCGGCCGCAACGTCGGGTCCAATCGCCTGTTCAGCCTCTATCTCCCGCAGGCGCCTCACGGCAGCTTCGAGGGCAGCGGCATGACGGACGGGACGTCGCGGAGCATCAGCTATCGGCGCGTCGCCGGCCTGCCGCTGGTGGTGACCGTGGCGCGCGACCCGGTCGAGTATCTGGCCGGCTGGAAGAACAATGCGCTGTACTACAGCGCCATCGCCGCCGGTCTCAATCTGCTGATCGCCGGATTCGGCCTCGTCCTGGCGCGGCAATGGCGGCTGCGCGCGGCCTCCGAGCAGGCGCTGCGCGACAGTTTCGAGCAGCATCTGCTGGTCACGGAGAACGTGCCCGCGCTGATCGTCCAGGTCGGCGCCGATGGTGACATCCGCTATGCCAACCGCGTCGCGCGCGAATGGTATGCGCAGCCGTCCAGCGGGGTCGGTCGCAGCCGGCGGATCGACGACTACATCGACCCCGCGCGGCGAGACGAGGTGAGGCCGAAGATCGAGGCCGCGCTGGCCGGCCGAACCGCGGGCGGTGAGGAGAAGATCGCGTTTCCCGACGGCCGTGAACGCTGGTGCGAGACCATTCGCGTGCCGGATCGCAGCCAGGATGGCACGGTGCGCGGCTATTTCGTGCTGTCGGTCGACATCACCGAGCGCAAGCGCATCGAGGACGAACTGCGTCAGGCGCAGAAGATGGAGGCCATCGGCCAGTTGGCGGGAGGCATCGCGCACGACTCCAACAACATGCTGGCGGCGACGCTCGGCAATCTCGATCTGCTGCTCGACGCGCTCACGCCCGGCGAAAGCTCCCGTCGCAGCATGGTCGAGCGGGCGATCGAGGCGGCGGAGCGGGTCGCCGATCTCAACCGCCGGCTGCTCGCCTTCGCCCGCAAGCAGGCGCTGCAGCCGCAGGTCACCGACGTGAACCAGCTCGTCAACGGCATGACGACCATCCTGCAGCGGACGCTCGGCGAGAACATCGAGATCGAATTGGCGCAGGACCCGATGCTGTGGCACTGCCTGATCGATCCGACGCAATTGCAGAACGCGCTGCTCAATTTGGCGCTCAATGCGCGGGACGCGATGGACGGCGGCGGGCGCCTGACGATCGCGACGACGAATGCCGTGCTCGACCAGCCGCTCGACGACGGCGACGAGCGCATCATGCCCGGCGACTACGTGACGATCGCGGTGTCGGACCTGGGGGCCGGCATGCCGCCCGAGATCGCGCGCCGCGCCTTCGAGCCGTTTTTCACCACCAAGGAATTCGGCAAGGGCAGCGGCCTCGGCCTCAGCATGGTCTATGGCTTTGCGCGGCAATCGGGCGGCACGGTGCTGATCGACAGCCGGGTGGCGGAAGGCACCTGCGTCACGCTGTATCTGCCGAGCGCGGGGCCGGGCGCCACGGGCCGCGCGCGCGCCGGTGCGGCGCGGCTGGCGCGGCCGCAGACCGGCGAGCGGATCCTGGTGGTCGAGGACAATCCGCTGGTCGGCGCGATGGCATCGACCATGCTGACGTCGATGGGCTACAGCCCGGTCGTCGTCACCCATGCGGCAGCCGCGATCGCCGCGCTGGAGCGGTCGGACCCGTTCGCGCTGCTGCTGACCGACATTCTGCTGCCGGATGCCATGACCGGCATCGACCTGGCGCGCGAGGTGCGCCGCCGATGGCCTGAGCTGCCGATCGTCTTCATGTCCGGCTTCGCCGACCCCTCGCTGGTGCCGGAAGATTTCCGCGCGACGAGCAGGCTGCTCGCCAAGCCGTTCCGGCTCGGCCAATTGTCGGAGGCGATCGTCTCGGCCCTGGCCGGCAGGAAGGCGACGTGAGCCCGCGGGCGATCATGCGGTGAGCGATCCCGTGTTCGCCCCGATCGACAGCGCCGTCCGGGCAAGTCGTTTCCGCCTCGCGGCGCGCAGGGCGTCCGAGCTGTGCCGGTCGTTTCGCCCTCTCGACGACGAGGGCGCGGGGAATGCCGGGTGCTGGCCGCACCCATGGCCCGCCTGCGAACAAGAATGCAGGCGGCAGGAACCACAGGTTCAGCCGAGACATCCCGGCATTCCCCGCGCGATGGTTTTCCGGCTTATACGTCCTCTCCCCGGGGACCGGCTGTCTTGCCCCCGTCACCCGCGCAACGCGAACGCGTTGTCGCGCGCTTGGCCTCAGCACCGGGAGGCCAGGACCCTACGATTTCGCCGGCGCAACGGCTTCGTTCGTCCGCATGACCTTCGTCATGCTGCGAACCGCTGCGCCCACCGCATCCCACCCCGCGTGCCGTGACGATCGCGATACGCCCCTCGTGCCGAGGCGGGACGGGGAGATACAATCATGATTTCCGATAAAGCGAAATAGGAATATTTTTCGCGAGGGGACTGGACAGGGGTGATGTGGTTGGCGCGTTGCGGGAAATCGGATTTTCCGCGCACCGACATCCGGCCGCGACCGAGCGCCGAACGCGCGGGTCCTGAACGCGCGAGTCGCCCGTCGGGCTTGGGAAAGTCGTCCATCGGAGGATTGACGCCGGCGGTAAAACGACGGAAACACGCATCAGACGCATGGATCGATTTATTCGCTCGACAAGTGAATTGCAGGGGTGGGGACGGGATATTGACCAGCTTCTATGAGCGGCCGATTCTCAATTCGCCGTATGCTGCGCCGCAGTGGCACCATCCAATGGACGATCACGGCCAGCCGCTGGACGGTCCGCCGCGACCGGGGCGGCGGCCTTCTCGTTTTATCGTTCCCGTTCCCGCGGCGCGGAAGAAGGTGGCGAGCGCGCAGGCGTCGCTGGAGCTGGAGACCTACAGCGAGAACGCGCTGATCAACGAGATCCGCGGCCATGTCGAATCATGGCGCGGTTTGCGCAATCCGGCCGACTGGGGCGTGACATCGGCGACGCAGCGGCTGCTCGAACATTGGCGGCATCACGAGTTTGTCGGCCCGCGGCCGTTCTTCTGCCAGATCGAGGCGGTCGAGACCATCATCTGGTTCACCGAGGTGGCGCCGAAGCGCGCCGCGACGAAAAAATTCCTGGATCAGCTCCGCAATGCCAATGAGGAGGCCAATCCGGAGCTGTTCCGACTCGCGCTGAAGATGGCGACCGGCACCGGCAAGACCACGGTCATGGCGATGCTGATCGCGTGGCAGACGGTCAATGCGGTGCGCAAGGACTCCAAGGACTTTTCCCGCGCCTTTCTGATCGTCGCGCCGGGCATCACCATCCGCGACCGGTTGCGCGTGCTCCTGCCGAGCGAGTCCGACAATTATTACGAGACGCGCGAGATCGTGCCTCCGGAGATGCTGCCGGACATCCGCCGCGCCGAGATCGTGATCACCAACTACCATGCCTTCCAGCATCGCGAGACGCTGTCGCTTAGCAAGGTGGCGCGCAGCTTCCTGACCGGCAACGCGCCGGAGCCGGTCAAGACGGCCGAGACCGACGCCGAGATGCTGAAGCGCGCCTGTGAGAAGCTGCTCAATTTCGAGCGCGTCAACGTCATCAATGACGAGGCGCATCATTGCTACCGGCACAAGCAGGACGGCGACGAAGAAGGCGCTCTCAGTGGTGACGATAAGAAGGAGGCGGCCGAGAACGAGGAGGCGGCGCGGCTCTGGATCAGCGGCATCGAAGCGCTGCACCGCCGGCTCGGGAAGGGCGTCCGTGCGGTCTACGATCTCTCGGCGACGCCGTTCTTCCTGCGCGGCTCGGGCTATCGCGAGGGCGTGCTGTTTCCCTGGGTGGTCTCCGATTTCAGCCTGATGGATGCGATCGAGAGCGGCATCGTCAAGCTGCCGCGCGTTCCCGTCACCGACAATCTCGTCCAGACCGACGCGGTCGTGTACCGGGATCTTTGGAAGCATGTCGGCAAGGACTTGCCGAAGACCGCCGCAGGTGCCAGCAAGCTCAGCCCGCTTGACCTGCCGAACATGATGAAGACGGCGCTGCATGCGCTGTACAGTCACTATGTAGGCGAGTTCAGGCGCTGGGAAGCTGCCGGCATCGGCGTGCCCCCGGTCTTCATCGTGGTCTGCCAGAATACCGCGATCTCGAAACTGGTCTTTGAATATGTCGCCGGATTCGAGCGGGACCTCGAGGATAGCGAGCGGTCGGCTTTCCAGCCCGGAGAATTGAAGCTCTTCAGCAATTACGACGATCAGGGCACGCGTTTGCCGAGGCCCCGCACTCTGCTCATCGACTCCCGTCAGCTCGAATCCGGTGAGGCGCTCGACAAGGGGTTCCGCGAGGCAGCCGGCCCGGAGATCGAGCAGTTCAAGCGCGAGCGTGCGGGTCGCGAGGGCGCGGGCGGGCAGGGTGAGGTCAGCGACAGCGAGATCCTCCGAGAGGTCATGAACACGGTTGGCCGCAAGGACCGGCTCGGCGAGCAGATCCGCTGCGTGGTCTCGGTGTCGATGCTGACCGAGGGCTGGGACACCAACACCGTCACACATATTTTCGGCATCCGCGCCTTCGGCACCCAGCTCCTATGCGAGCAGGTGGTCGGCCGCGGCCTGCGCCGGCAGTCCTACGAGCTCAATCCCAAGACCGGCCTGTTCGACGTCGAATATGCCGACATCATGGGAATTCCGTTCGACTTCGCGTCTTCCCCGCAGGAGACCAAGCCGACCGCGCCAAAGCCAGTGACGCGGGTCCATGCGATCAAGGAGCGCGCCAGCCTGGAGATCGTGTTTCCTCGCGTGAGCGGCTATCGCCGTGACCTGCCATCCGAGAAGCTGCAAGCCGAGTTCACTGCCGACAGCCGGCTGGAGATCACGCCGCAGGACATCGGCCCGACCAAGGTGGTGATGGAAGGCATCGTCGGTGCTGGTGTCACGATCGAGCCGGAGGAATTGAAAGCGCTGCGCTCGTCGGAGATCAGCTTCAACCTCGCCAAGCATCTGCTCTACACGCATTTCCGTGATGACGAGGGCTTTCCCAAGCAGCATCTGTTTCCGCAGATCCAGCGCATCGCCCGCCGTTGGATCGAGGAGGGCTATCTGGTGACGAAGGGCGTGCCGATCGGCGCCATCCTCTACAAGGACCAGCTCGCGCGGGCCGCGGAGAAGATCAACATCGCCTGCACCCGCGGCAGCAGCGGGCGGCTGCTTGCGGTGCTCGATCCCTACAACCCCAAAGGCTCGACGCGCTTCGTCAATTTCATCACGTCGAAGCCGGTGTGGAAGACCGGCGCGCAGCCGCCGAAATGCCAGATCAGCCACGTCGTGCTCGACAGCGACTGGGAGGAGCAGCTTGCGCTGACGCTGGAAGGCCATCCGCGCGTGCTCGCCTACGCCAAGAACCAGGCGCTCGGCTTCGACATCCCCTATCTCGATGCCGGCGTGATGCGCCGCTACATCCCGGATTTCATCGTCCGTCTCGATGTCGGGACGGATGAGCCGCTGAACCTCGTGCTCGAAGTCAAGGGGATGCGCGATGAGAGCGACAAAGCCAAGGCGCAGACCGCGCGCGACCTCTGGGCCCCCGGCGTCAACGCCCTCGGCGGCTTCGGCCGCTGGGCGTTCGCGGAATTCCGCGACTGGGCGACGATGGACGAGGATTTTGCGAGGCTGGTCGAGAAGGTGA
Source organism: Bradyrhizobium sp. HKCCYLRH1034 (assembly GCF_051168375.1). Taxonomy (NCBI): domain Bacteria; kingdom Pseudomonadati; phylum Pseudomonadota; class Alphaproteobacteria; order Hyphomicrobiales; family Nitrobacteraceae; genus Bradyrhizobium; species Bradyrhizobium sp. HKCCYLRH1034. The sequence goes on from NZ_JBNPUW010000012.1 coordinate 23,846, forward strand.
TGTCGGACGAGGCATCCGCAAAAGCCAAGGTCCCGGCATGATCGATCAAGTCGCGACTAAGCAAAACCGCCCCTTGGGGCACGTCATGCCCGGGCTTGTCCCGGGCATCCACGTCGGCCTGCGGGCTCCTCACGACGTGGATGGCCGGGACAAGCCCGGCCATGACGAGGAGAGAGATGCGCCCGTTCATGCGCAGCGCCTTTCGCGCTCGCGTGCATTTTACAGAGACTGACTGATGGCCCGTTCGCCGAAAACTCCCAAGTCCACCAAGCAGGTCGATGCGCTCAAGCATGACGCTGCCAGCCGGAAGAACATTCCGACCGCGGAAATGGAGAGCTTCTTCCGTCGCGACGAGGATGCTTCGCCGCTGCCGCCGAAGCATTATAGGCGGGCGCGGCCGTTGCCGGAGGGCACCACGCGCACGCCGGAGGAGCCGAGCCAGCCGGAGCTGATCTGGAACGGCATGCGCATCACCATCAGCGAGGCGCAGAAGCAGGAGCTGGCCGAGACCGGCAAGCTCACGCTGTCGGATGCGCAGCTCGTGTGGCGCGGCAAGGACCGGCAGGACTGGTCCGACCTCGTCGTCAACGTGCCGCCGCTCTACATCCAGGAGAAGATCCATCCGAAGGCCATCATCGACGATCTGAAGGGGCACACCGAAAGCAGGCGCGAGGCCGAGAGCGACGCGCCCGACCTGTTCGCGGACTTCAACGGCATCGAACCGGACCAGCGCGCCGAGTTCTATCAGCACGACCAGCACTGGTCGAACCGCATGATCCTCGGCGACTCGCTTCAGGTGATGGCGAGCCTCGCCGAGCGCGAGGCGCTGCGCGGCAAGGTGCAGTGCATCTATTTCGACCCGCCCTATGGCATCAAGTTCAATTCGAACTGGCAGGTCTCGACCCAGTCACGCGACGTCAAGGACGGCAAGCAGACGGACATCAGTCGCGAGCCGGAGCAGGTGAAGGCGTTCCGGGATACGTGGAAGGATGGGATACATTCGTACTTGGCCTATCTGCGCGATCGGCTGACGGTGATGCGCGATCTCCTAACGGAGAGCGGGTCTATCTTCGTGCAGATTGGAGATGAAAACGTACATCGCGTGCGTGCGGTCATGGACGAGGTATTCGGAGAAAGTAACTTTGTTAGCCAGATTGCAGTAATGAAAACAGCTGGCAGGTCGGCGGAATACCTAGCCGGTGTTTCGGATCAGTTAGTCTGGTATGCTCGAAATTTCTTGTCGTTGAAATATCGTAAGCCGCTAGTAGAAAAAGGGCTCGATGACGATCAGGCAAATGTGTATCGGTGGCTTGAAACCCCGGCCGGCGAGCGCAGGAGGATGAGTGACGATGAACTATCATCGTTTCACCCTTCTAAGGGACGTGTCTTCAGGCTCGACAATTTCACGTCTCAGAAGCCTCCCGGATCGTTCGAGTTCGAGCTGTTTGGCCAAAAAATGCGGCCGGGCAAACGTTATTGGTCCACAGGTGAGGTCGGCGTAAGCCGACTGAAGAAAGCTAATCGACTTACTCCATCTGGTTTTTCGGCTGCTTACATTCGATACATCGATGACTTCGGTGCAAAAGAGATCGGCAACGTATGGATTGATACAGGGACGGGGAGTTTCACTGACGACAAGGTATACATTGTCCAAAGCGGAACGAAGACGGTTCAGCGTTGTATCTTAATGTCGACTGACCCTGGCGACCTCGTGCTTGATCCGACTTGCGGTTCCGGCACCACCGCGTATGTCTCCGAGCAATGGGGCAGGCGATGGATCACAGTCGATACCAGCCGCGTGGCCCTCGCTTTGGCGCGGACAAGGCTGATGGCGGCACGCTACCCCTGGTATCTGCTCGCCGACAGTCGCGAGGGGCGCTCCAAGGAGGCTGAGCTGAGTCAACGTGTGCCGGCCGATACGCCCGTGCAACAGGACATTCGCCAAGGCTTCGTCTACGAGCGAGTGCCGCGAATCATGCTCGGCAAGATCGCTAACAATCCGGACATCGACGACATTTGGAATCATTGGCAGACGGCACTGGAGCCTCTGCGCACGGCGCTCAATGCGGCGATGAGCGAAACCTGGGAGGAGTGGCAGGTCCCGCGCGAGCTGCCGGCCGATGCGCCCGCTGCGGCGAAAGAGCCACATGCGAAATGGTGGGAGGCACGGATCGCGCGGCAGCGCGAGATCGATGCGTCGATCGCGGCGCGGGCCGAGGTCGAGTATCTCTACGACAAGCCGTATCAGGACAATGGCCGCGTCCGCGTCGCCGGCCCGTTCACGGTCGAGAGCCTGTCGCCGCACCGCGCCGCGCCCGCGAGCGAGGAGGAACTGATCGACCTGATCGACGCCGCCGCGGGCAAGCGCGCGGCCGGCGATGCCGATCTCGCCGGGCAAGACTTTGCGGCCATCGTGATCGACTATCTCAAGACCGAGGGCGTCAAGCAGCAGGCCAAGGGCGACCGCATCTCGTTCGAGAGCCTCGCGCCCTGGCCCGGCAATTTCATCGGCGCCAGCGGCAGCTTCATCGAGGGCGACAACGGCCCGGAGCGCCGCGCGGCGATCCTGATCGGTCCGGAATACGGCACGGTCGGCCGCCAGGACCTCGTCGCCGCCGCGCGCGAGGCGGTCGACAACCGCTTCGACGTGCTGATCGCCTGCGCCTTCAATTTCGATGCGCATTCCTCGGAGCTGGGCAGCCTCGGCAGCCTGAAGATTTTGAAGGCGCGCATCAATCCGGACATGCACATGTCCGACGAATTGAAGAACACCGGGCGCGGCAACATGTTCGTCGTGTTCGGCGAGCCCGACGTGCAGATCCTCGACGAAGGCGGGTCGGAGATCCGAGTCAAGGTCAACGGCGTCGACGTGTTCGATCCCAACACCGGTGACATCAGATCCAACGACACCAAGGGCATCGCCGCCTGGTTCGTCGACACCGACTACAACGAGGAAAGCTTCTTCGTCCGCCACGCCTATTTCCTTGGCGCCAACGATCCCTACAAGAGTCTCAAGACCGCGCTCCAGGCCGACATCGACGAGGACGCCTGGGCGACGCTCTATTCCGACACGTCGCGCCCGTTCCCGCGGCCGAAGAGCCGCAAGATCGCGGTGAAGGTAATCAACCATTTTGGCGACGAGGTGATGAAAGTTTTTGGAGTGTGAGATGGCTGTGCTGATTGAAGCGATCTCCGTCGTTGTCAAGCTGGCGTCACTCTTCGAACGCGCTCCGACAGGGTGGGACGGCTTCAAGGCGTCGTTGCCTAATGCGACGTTATGCTCAGACAACGAGCTGGCTCGTGTGGGCTTCATGGCGGCTGAAGATGTCAGGACGTTCGTCGAGTTTCTTACGGCTAGCCACGGCCTCATTCATACCAGCAACGGTGAGGCGGTTGATATCGTAGTCGTCGATCAACTGGCCGGGCCAAGATCGAGTTGTTCGTGGATCGAGTACGGTCATGTCAACCTGGGTGGCAACCCCAAGATGCGGGTAGCCGCTTGTCGCCTGAAAGGCAGTGCTGTCAGGCAGGTCTTTACTCCAGATGGGTGGGAGTTCGAGAACAGCCTGTCTCATACCTACGGCTTCGTTCCCGGCGGTTCTGAAGCGAAGTCGTTGAAGTTCCTGCGGACGCAAGACGGAGTGGATGTTTACCGCAATGAATTGACTGGGAAAGAGGTTTACGTAGGCCGAACCGGACTGGACTCGGGGTCCAAGCCATGAACTTCCTGCTCGCCGACACGTTCACCGCCTCCTTCGCCAAGCTTGCCGGCGCGGACCAGAAGGCCGTGAAGGCGAGCGTGTTCGATCTGCAGCTCGACCCCGGCGGCAACGGGCTGCAACTGCACCGGATCGACAACAGCAAGGACCGCAATTTCTGGTCGGCGCGGGTCAATCGCGATGTCAGGCTGATCCTGCACAAGACCGGCGACACCGTGCTCGTCGCCTATGTCGGCCATCACGACGACGCCTATGCCTGGGCCGAGCGGCGGCGGATCGAGGCGCATCCGCGCACCGGCGCGATCCAGATCGTCGAGGTGCGCGAGCGGGTCGAGGAGGTGGCGCCACCGGCAACGCTAGATCTCGTCGTGCCGCAGCCGGCGGCGGCAGGGCCGGGGGTCGCGGCCCCGCTGCTGTTCGCCGCGCTCGATGACGAGGCGCTGCTGTCGATCGGCGTGCCGGCGGACTGGCTGGCCGATGTGAGGGCCGCCGACGAGGACGGCTTCTTCACGCTCACAAAGCATCTGCCGGCGGAAGCGGCCGAGGCGCTGCTCGAATATGCCGCGACCGGCGTGCTGGCGCGCCCGGCGCCTGCGCCGGCCGATCCCTATCAGCATCCCGATGCGCTGCGCCGCATCCGTCCCATCGCCGGCCAGGAGGAGCTGGAGCAGGCGCTGGCGTACCCCTGGGAGAAATGGGGCGTCTTCCTGCATCCCTCGCAGCGCGCGCTGGTGGCGCGCAGCTTCGCAGGCCCGGCGCGGGTGGCGGGCTCGGCCGGCACCGGCAAGACCATCGTCGCGATCCATCGCGCCGTCAGGCTCGCGCGCGACAATCCGCACGCAAAGATCCTGCTGGCGAGCTTCTCGCGGCCATTGGCGGATGCGCTCGCCAAGAAGCTCCTGGTGCTGGCGCCGGAGACCGGCGGTGTGGTGCCGCGCATCACCACGGCCTCGTTCAAGGGCATTGCCGAGCAGATGTATCAGCTCGAACACGGTTTTCGGCCGCGCATCGCCTCCGAGCAGGTGCTGCGCGAGCGGCTGCGCATGGCGTCCGCGGATCTCAAGGGATTCTCCGAGCGCTTCCTGCTGTCGGAATGGAGCAACGTCGTCGCTGCCTGGGGGCTGTCGTCGCTCGAGGCCTACGCCACCGTGCAGCGGATGGGGCGCAAGAGCCGGCTCGGCCCCAACCAGCGGGTGCGGCTGTGGCCGGTATTTGCAGCGGTGCGCGCGGCGCTCGCGGCTGAGCGCTACACGACCTGGGCCAATGTCTTCACCGACCTTGCGACGGCGCTCGAAGGCCGTGCGGCCAGGCCGTTCGACCATGTCGTCATCGACGAGGCGCAGGATCTCGCGCCGGCCGAGTTGCGCTTCTTCGCGGCGCTGGCGCCGAAGGCCAATGATGGGCTCTTCCTGGCCGGCGACGCCGGACAGCGGATCTTCCAGCATCCGTATTCCTGGGCGAGCCTCGGCGTCGACGTGCGCGGCCGCTCGTTCACCTTGAAGGTCTGCTATCGCACCTCGCAGCAGATCCGCCGCGCCGCCGACCGGCTGCTGCCGACGGTGCTGCGCGATTCCGACGGGCTGGAGGACGAGCGGCGCGGCATCATCTCGGTGTTCGAGGGGCCGCGGCCGGAGGTGAAGGCGTTCGCCGATGTCGCGGAGGAGGGCGCGCATGTCGGCGCGACCATCGCGGCATGGCTGGCGGATGGCATCGTGCCGCAGGAGATCGGCGTGTTCGTGCGCACCGAGGCGCTGGTGGCCCGCGCGCGGGCTGCGCTGGCCGGGATTGCGGGGGCTGACGCGATCACCACGGGCGCGATGAGCCTCGCCAAGGGGCTTGAGTTCCGCGCCGTCGTCGTCATGGCCTGCGACGAGGGCATCCTGCCGCTCGACGAGCGCGTCGAGGACGCCGCCGATGAGGCCGAGCTCGACGACATCTACGAGACCGAGCGGCGGCTACTCTACGTCGCCTGCACGCGGGCGCGCGAGCATCTTTTGCTGACGGGGGCGAACCCGACGTCCGAGTATCTCGCTGATTTTATGCAGTAGCGTTGCTGGCGGTTACTCCACCGCATCCTTCTTCGCAATCCTATGCAGCTGCTCGAACAGATCGGCCTGCTCACTCGTGCAGAGACACACGCCCTGCGCGGACTCCGCGTCACCCGCGTTGAGGTAGGCGTGGCCCATGGTGCTGTCGAGATACATGCCGTCGCCCTCGTGCAGGATCTCCGGGGCGTAGAATTCGGTGTGGACGGCGATGGTGCCGCGGGTGACCAGGAAGTATTCCTCGCCGCTGTGGCGGAGCAGGGGGCCGAACTCCTCGAGCGTGCGGGCGCGCACCTCGGCGATCATCGGCACCATGCGCTTTCCGATCAGGTCGGTGCATTGATAGGTGTAGGTGTAGAACCTGGTGTTGACGATCTGGCCCTGGCCGGCGCGGCTGACGCTGCGGCGGGCGGTCACCGGGCGACCCGCCTCGGGGCGCGGCGTCGTCGGGCTGAATAGCTCGGCGATGTCCATCTGCAGGCCCGAGGTGAGCTGCAGCAGCTTGTCATAGGTCAGGGACATCAGGCCGTTTTCGACCTTGGACAGCGTCGACAGCGCCATGCCGGTCTTTTCGGCGACCTGCTTCAGGGTCAGCCCGCGCGCCTGCCGGGCCGCCTTCAGGCACTGGCCGAGCTGGGAGTGGGGGCCTTCGGTCGACGCGCTGATGGCGGTGTCTGTCAAAGCGATCTCCGGAAAATCCGTTAGCGGATCAGGCGTGCCGATGGCCGGGGCAGGCCGACAATCTCGCCCCAAAGAACAACATATTCAATCGGGTGCCCCGATGTCCGAAGGTCATGCGTGGACAGCGGTGGAACAATGCGTTTTCGGGTCGTGCATTCGATTTCCTATATGCTAAATAGTTTTCCGAAACGGAAAAGAGAAGCCCGTGGAATCGATTTGCGACAAGACCGCCGTCGAGCTGGTCAACCTCCTGAAAACAAAGGCGATCTCGCCGGTTGCGCTGCTCGAATCGTGTCTGGACCGGATTGCGGCGGTGAATCCGGCCGTCAACGCGGTGGTGACCCTGGACGAGCCGGCTGCCCGCGCGGCGGCCGAGGTCGCCGAGGCCGAGATCGTGAGGGGCGAGGACCGGGGGGCGCTGCACGGCCTGCCGGTGCTGATCAAGGATACCCAGGACACCGCCGGGATGCGCTCCACCTATGGCAGCCCGATCCTGGCCGACAACGTCCCTGCCGTCGACCAGGCCTCGGTGGGCCGGCTGCGCGCTGCCGGGGCAATCATCTTCGGCAAGACCAACACGCCGGAATGGGCGGCGGGCGGCAACACCCGCAATCCCGTGTTCGGCGCCACCGGCAACCCGTTCGATCCCGCGCGCTCGGCCGCCGGCTCCTCCGGCGGCTCGGCGGTCGCGCTTGCCTGCGGCATGGCCCCGCTCGCCTCAGGGTCAGACACTGGCGGCAGCTTGCGCAATCCGGCCGGCTTCTCCGGCATCGTCGGCATGCGCCCCTCCTACGGCCTCGTCGCCAGCGAGAAGCGCGCCCATGGCTGGTCGTGCCTGTCGACCGACGGGCCGATGGCGCGCGATGTCGCCGACACCGCGCTGATGCTGTCGGTGATGGCGAGCGACGATGCGCGCGATCCGCTCGCCTACACCCTGCCGGGCGAGGCCGTGCGCGGCGCGCCTGCGCGCTGGGCCGTGCCGCCGGCGGTCGAACTCAACAAGCTCAGGCTCGCCTTCACCGAGGATTTCGGCTTTGCGCCGACCGAACAACTGATCCGCCGCGCCTTCCGCGCGCGGGTGTCGCGCATCGCGCCGCTGTTTGCCGGCGCGCATGAGGGCGCGCCGGATTGCAGCGGCGCCGACGAGACCTTTGCGGTGCTGCGTGCCTCGCTGTTCCTTACCCAGCATGGCAAGAATTATCGCGAGCGGCCCGACATGCTCGGGCCGAACGTGCGCGCCAATGTCGAGGAGGGCCTGTCCTACAGCCTCGAGGATTTTTCGCGCGCGAGCGCCAACCAGACCCGCATCTACCGCGCCTATCAGGGCTTCTTCGCCAGCCACGACGTGCTGATCAGCCCGACCATCACCTTGAGCCCGCGGCCGTGGGCGGAGCTGTATCCGGCGGAGATCGACGGCGTGCCGACGCGGTCGTACTTCCACTGGCTGGCGCTCGCCTACGCGGTGACCCTGGCCGGACATCCCGCGCTCAGCCTGCCGCTCGGCCTCGACGACAACGGCCTGCCGTTCGGCCTGCAGATCGTTGGTCCCCGCGGCGGCGACGCGCTGGTACTCGGCGTTGCCGCGGCGCTGGAGGCCGCGTTCGCCGACGATGCCGAGCTGCGCCGTCCCCGGCCCGATCTCGAAAGGCTCGCGTCGCTGCCGCCGCTGGCGCAGACGCCCGGCTTCATGGCGTGGGATTGAGGCGGCACTCATGATCACTACATCCTGGAGCGACTAACGATGTCCGACGCCCCCTCATGGCCGTTCTCGCTGGTGCGCCGCGCCGGCGGCCTGGTGTTCCTGTCCGGCGAGATTCCGGTCGCCGATGACGGCAGCATCCCCGAGGGCATCGCGGCGCAGACCGACCTCGTCTTCAAGCACATCGCGGAAACGCTGGCCGGCGAGGGGCTGACGCTCGACGACATCGTGTCCTGCATGGTGCACCTCGCCGACAAGGCGGATTTCGCCGCCTACAACGAGGCCTATCGCAGGCACTTCAAGGACCCGATGCCGGTGCGCACGACGGTGCAGGCGCAGATGATCGCGGATGTGAAGATCGAGGTCACCGTCGTCGCGGCGGCGCGGACCTGAGCAGGAGTGATGACGATGCAAAGCGCGATCGTTCTCGGTGGTGGCATGGTCGGTGTCGGCACGGCGCTGCACCTGCAAAGCCGTGGCTGGTCAGTGGCGCTGGTCGACCGCAGGGAGCCGGGCCGCGAGACCAGCTACGGCAATGCCGGCATCATCCAGAGCGAGGCCGTCAGGCCCTACGCGATGCCCTATGATATCGCCGGCGTGCTCGACATCGCGCTCGCGCGCACCAACGACGTGCACTACAGCCTCGCGGCGCTGCCCTATCACGTGCGACCGCTGCTGCAATACTGGTGGAATTCGTTCCCCGCGCGCCACGAGGTGCTGACGCGCACCTATGCGCAACTGATCGCGCGCGCCGCGCCCGAGCACGAGCCCCTGATCCTCGCGGCCGGCGCCGGCAACCTCGTGCGCCGCGACGGCTTTCGCGTGCTGCACCGGACGCAGGCGCAGTTCGACAAGGAGGCGAGGGAGGCCGAAGCCGTCGGCAAAGCCTTCGGCGTCAAGTTCAAGCTGCTCAGCGCCCAGCAGCTCAAGCAGGCCGAGCCCGCGCTGATCGACAGCGGCATCGGCGGCCTGCACTGGCAGGAGCCGTGGACCGTGTCGGATCCCGGCAGCCTGGTCGCCTCCTATGCCGAGCTGTTCACGCGCCGCGGCGGCAAGCTGCTGCGCGGGGACGCGACCACGCTGGCGCAGGCGGGCAGCGGCTGGGCCGTCACCACCGCGGAGGGACGCATCGAGGCCGAGGCCGTGGTGGTCGCGCTCGGGCCGTGGTCGCCGGAGTTCCTGACGCGGTTCGGCTACGACATCCCGATGGTGCGCAAGCGCGGCTATCACCGTCACTACACCGGCGGCGCGCCGCTCGATTTGCCGCTGCGCGATGCGGCGCGCGGCTATCTGATGAACCCGATGGCGCTCGGCGTGCGCATCACGACCGGTGCCGAGCTGTCATCGCCGAATGCGAAATCGACCCCGGTTCAGCTCGGCAAGGCCGAGGCTGCTGCGCGCCAGCTCATCGATCTCGGCAGGCCGGTGGAGCCCGAGCCGTGGATCGGCACGCGGCCGTGCATGCCCGACATGCTGCCGGTCGTCGGCCAGGCGGCGCGTCACAAGGGCATGTGGCTGCATTTCGGCCACGGCCACCAGGGCTTCACGCTGGGGCCTGCGACGGGACGCATCCTCGCCGAGCTGATGAGCGGCGAAGCGCCGAGCGTCGACGTCGCCGCCTGCGCACCGGCGCGATTCGGCGCATAGCTGCGAGAGCTGCTGCCGCCCTGCAATTGCAGGCTGCAGAGACGCTCTCCGGGCAGTCCCTTGTTTACCAAGCGGGCCTGTTCTGGGCCGTTCTGGCGCTGCAAAATTTCCACTTCACGAATTCGCAAGCCCGCTCTCCTAGGGTGACGCCGGTTGGACCAGGACGCGGGGGCGAAACGCGTTTCGTGAGTTCTGTCGTCGGCCAGTGATCCGAACATCATGTGGGGGAGCAGATGAACTTCACGGGCCTCATGTACCGCTTCATCTCGAATTTCGTATTTCTCGCGGCCGTCTATCTCAGCCTGAACTACGTCGAGAAGTACCAGAACCGCGCCGTCCTGGCGCTGGTGGTGCTGATCTATGCCGGCATGCGCGCCGTCACGGTGGTGCGCACCTTCCACTTCTTCGGACGGATCGAGAAGATGGAGTCGGACGTTCGCCGTCTGGCCGGCATGCTGGGCGACGGGCCGGTGGGGCAGGTGGTCTCTAGGCAGGTGGTGTCCGACGTCGGATCGCTGCGCAAGGACGGCGAGAAGAAGTCCTACATGGACCTGTTCTTCCTGGCGGCCACCGTCATCCTCTGCGTCAGCAAGCTGGTCTCGAGCTGATCGCGCGCGGCGCAGGCGAATTGTCCCGCGTCCTCACCTGCAACATCTGCGAATGTTCAGCGCCGCCTGAGGCTGGCGAGGCGCACCGGGCGCGGCGCCGGCTTGGCGGCCACAGCCTTCGGGGCCGGGCTCTCGAGCCGGGCCAGCTGGCGCCGCTGCGCCGACAGCGGCGCGACAGGCGGCCATGCGAACAGATCGGACGCCGGCGCTGCCAAGGCCGGCGCCGCAAGCCGCGGCGCGAGCGGCGGACGCGGCCATGCCGGCTTCTGCACGACACGCGCGACAGCCGCCGGCACGTTGAGAATCCCGAAATCGTCCAGCCTGGCCCGGGCCCCGGTATCGGCGCCAGCGAGATCGACGGGCGCGATCTTGGGCCAATGCGCCACCGGGGTCTCGTCCGACGGGCGGTGCACCAGCCAGTCCTCGGGCTCGGTCGGCGTCGCCGGCCGGTCCGGTGTCGCCGCCACGACGTGGACGATGCGGTAGTTCTTGGCCTTGAGCTCGGCGAGGATCTTCGGCAGCGCCGTGGCGGTGCGCGCATGGATGTCGTGCAGCAGCAGGATGCCCTTGCCGCGCGCCTCCAGCCGCTTCATCGCGAGCTCATAGACCTTGGCGCCGGAGATGTTGCGCCAGTCGTCGGCGAGGAAATCGGCGCTCCAGACCTGCAGGCCGAGCGAGGCGGCGTAGCTCTCCACGGCGTCGCCGCGCAGCAGGCCGGGCACGCGGAAGAATGGCGACAGCGCCGACGGATCGGTGAGCGCCGCTGTCGTCCAGGCGATCCCCTGGTCGACCTCGGGCTTGACCTGGTCGAGCGTCATCTTGTTGAAGCTCAGCGGATGGTTCTGGCTGTGGGTGCCGATGGTGTGGCCGGCGGCCGCAAGCTTCCTCACGCCCTCGGGATCGGCCTTGGCCTGGCGGCCGATGGTGAAGAACGTCGCCTTGACGCATTGATCGGCAAGGATCTGCAGCACCTGATTGCTGTATTTCGGCAGCGGGCCGTCGTCGAAGGTGATGACGACCTCGTGATCTTTCAGCGGCAGCGTCTCCTTGTACTGCATCGCGCCGATGCGCGGATGCTCGCGCGGATCGACCACCAGGACGCGCGACGTGCCGAGCGCGTTGGGATGTCCGGGGCAATCGGCTGCCGATGCCGCCGATGATCCGACACTGGAGGCGAAGCAGGCGACGGTGCCCAACAGCACTGCGAGCCATGTTGGCCGTCCGACGCAAGCCCACCGACGATCACGCATCACGCTGCTCACATTCCCTTCACCGTCCCGACGCCTTCGGCCAGGGTCTTCGACGCTCGATGATGTGTCGCAGCCGCGCGGAAGGCGCAAGCGACCGCCAAGACATAGCAGGGATGTTCGGCTGTCGCGAGATGACATCGTTCCGGGTTCCGGTTTGCGCGCGGCTGTTGCCGGATTGCAAGCGGCAGAAATCGCCGCGATCACGGCCGTCGAGCGTAGACAGCGGCCCTGAACGACGGATTAACCACCTTCGTGCGGCGGCGTCGGCGCGGGTGAAGGGCGCTCGCTATGCTGCTCGTGATGCACATCCGCCGGCTGCTTCGGAACCACATGGACCACGCGATAGCCGTGGTTCTTCAGGTAGCGCAGGAACGCGGGCAACATGGCGACCGTGCGCGGCTGCGGATCGTGCAGCAGGATGATGCCCTTGCGCGCCTGGCTCAGCCGGGCGGTCAGCAGCTTCAGCGTCTGCTGCGGTGACATCGGGTTCCAGTCGCTGGCCCAAAGATCGGCCCCGAACACGACGATGCCGCGCGACTGCAGCAGGTCGAGCGTCGCCGGTGTCGATTCGAAATAGGGGAAGCGGAAGAATGGCGTCGACGGCGTGGTCGTCTCCGCGCCGTTGAGCGCCTTCTCGTCGGCGGCGATGCCGCGATCGATCTCATCGACGGCCTGTTCCGGCGTGACGTGCGCGAGATTCGCATGCGTGAAGCTGTGATGGCCTATGGTGTGGCCTTCGGCCGCGATCTTCCGCACCCACGCGGCGCGGCGCGACGCAGGCTCGCCGACCAGGAAGAAGGTCGCGCGCACGCATTCCCTGGCGAGCGCGGCCAGCACCTTGTCGGTCATCGGCGGCGACGGGCCGTCGTCGAAGGTCAGAACCACTTCGCCGTCATGCAGCGGCAGCGTGTCCGGGAAGCTCTTCAGTCCGACGCGCGGATGTGTCGCGGCGTCGACGGTGAGAATGCGCGACGTGCCGAGCGTACCTTCGCGCGGGCATGCGGCAGGCGCGGCCGCGGTGACGTCAGCCGCGAGCAGCGCCGCCACGACGCCGGCCGCGTTTACCCATCCCGTCATCGATCGCCAAGGCCGCATCTTTTCCCGTTGCGCTCGCTGTTGCCGATTATGTAATGCGTGAAAGCACAAATCAGACCATTTGCTCTGAAATCAAGCGCGTGAGGCACGTCATGAACGAGACATCGGACGTTGCCCATGCTGATGCCACTCTACGCGATCGCGCGCCGATGCGCACCGAATCCGGCGAGATTCGCGCCGAATTCATCGCGGCCATCACGGCGGCCATCGCCGCCGAGGACGAGGCGTTCCTGCGCGCCGAGGTCGCCGAGCTGCACGAGGCCGATCTCGGCGACCTGATCGCGGCGCTCGCACCGGACGACCGTGTCCGGCTGGTCGAGCTGACCGGCACCGATTTCGACTTCTCCGCGCTGAACGAGGTCGACGACGCGGTCCGCGAGGAGATCCTCGAGGAGCTCGAGCCCGCGACCGTCGCCGAGGGCGTGCGCGAGCTCGAATCCGATGACGCCGTCGAGCTGTTGGAAAGCCTCGACGAGGAGGACAAGGAGGAGATCCTCGAACGCCTGCCGCCGTCCGAGCGCGACGCGCTCGCGCGCAGCCTCGACTATCCCGAGGGCTCGGCCGGCCGCCGCATGCAGAGGGAGTTCATCGCGGTTCCGCTGGGTTGGACGGTCGGCGAGGCCATCGACTACATGCGCGAGACGCGGGATCTGCCCGAGCGGTTCTACGAGATCTATGCGGTCGACGACGCACGGCATTGGCAGGGTGCGGTGTCGCTCGATACGCTGCTGCGCGCCCGCCGTCCGGTTCCGCTGGCCGATCTGATCGACGAGGACCGCCGTCGCGTCACCGTCACCGACGATCTGGCCGAGGTGGCGCGGCTGTTCGGCAAGTACAATCTGGTCGCGGCCCCCGTGGTCGATGCCGAGAACCGGCTGGCCGGCGTCATCACCATCGACGACGTGGTCGATGTCATCGAGGAGGAGGCCGACGAGGATTTCAAGGCGCTCGGCGGCGTGTCGGGCGACGAGGAACTGTCCGACAGCGTCTGGACCATCGCCAAGGGCCGCTTCAACTGGCTGCTGATCAATCTTGCCACCGCGTTCCTGGCGTCATCGGTGCTCGGCCTGTTCGAGGACCAGTTGCAGCAGATGGTGGCGCTCGCCGTGCTCGCGCCGATCGTCGCCAGTCAGGGCGGCAATGCCGCGACCCAGACCATGACGGTGGCGGTGCGCGCGCTGGCGACGCGGGAGCTCGGGCCGAACAATGCGATGCGGGTGGTGATGCGCGAGGGGCTGGTCGGGCTCGTCAATGGCCTGGCCTTTGCGCTCGTCACCGGCATCGCCGCCGTGGCGTGGTTCAAGATGCCCGGCCTCGGCATCGTGATCGGGCTTGCAATGATCTCGAATCTCGTCGCGGGTGCGCTGGGCGGCATTCTGATCCCGATGGTGCTCGAACGGGTCCGGGCCGACCCCGCCGTCGCCTCCGGAACCTTCGTCACGACGGTGACCGATGTGGTCGGTTTCTTCTCGTTTCTCGGCATCGCCACGCTCTGGTTCGGCCTGAAATAACCCCGGCGCCTGAACGACTTATATCGTTAATCCGGCCTTAACGTGGTTCGGCGAGACTGTCGCTCGACACGGAGTCGGACGATGCAACGCTTGCGGCTGAAGGCAGATGGACGGATCGTGGAGCTGCGCGACGGGGAGGAGATTCCGCTGGCGCCCGCGGCTCCGCTCGAAGTGCGCGATCTCAGGCGGCGGGTGCATCTGACCCAACAGGAATTCGCCGCCAAGCTCGGTGTGCCCGTCGAGACCATCCGCAATTGGGAGCAGGGCAAGCGCATGCCGCGCGGCCCGGCGCGCGCGCTGCTCACCGTCATCGCGCACGCGCCCGAGACGGTGTTCGCGGCTTTAGCCAAGACTTAAGCCCACCACGGGTCGTGCGTTGGCAACGCCCAGCGTGTGCCTACATAATGTTGCACGCGCGCTGGAGTGCACGGCCATGCTGATGATCGAGGCCAATGGTGCCAGGATTCCCGCCTTGGGTCTCGGAACCTGGGAGCTGCGTGGCCGCACCTGCAGCCGCATCGTCGAGCAGGCGCTCACTCTCGGCTACCGGCACATCGACACCGCGCAGGTCTATGAGAACGAGCACGAGGTCGGCGAGGGCCTGCGTGCGTCCCGCGTCCGGCGCAACGAGGTGTTCCTGACGACCAAGGTGTGGACCACGCATTTTGCGCCGCACGATCTCGAGCGCTCGGCCAAAGAGAGCCTGGTCCGGCTGCGCGTCTCCGAGGTCGACCTGTTGCTGCTGCACTGGCCCAATCCGCACGTGCCGCTGAGCGAGACGCTCGGCGCGCTGGCCCATGCCAAGACGCTCGGGCTCGCACGCCATATCGGCGTGTCCAATTTCACGGTCGGTCTGCTCGACGAGGCAGTGGCGGCATCGCCGGAGCCGCTGGTGTGCAATCAGGTCGAGTATCATCCCTATCTCGATCAGACCAAGGTCCGCGAGGCCTGCGCGCGCCATGGCATCGCGCTCGTCGCCTACAGCCCGATCGCCAAGGGCAAGATCAAGAACGATCCGACCTTGACGCGGATCGGCCGCGCCCATGGCAAGAGCCCGGCGCAGATCTGCCTGCGCTGGCTGGTGCAGCAGAACGTCGTGGCGATCCCGCGGACCTCCAAGGTCGAACGGCTGTCCGAGAACCTCGACGTGTTCGATTTCGAGCTCTCGGAGCAGGACATGGCCGACATCTTCGCGATGGGCAGCCCCGAAGGACGGATGACCAACTTCGCCTTTGCGCCGAAATGGGATTGAGGGCGGCGCCCGCGCATTTGTGCTACAGCCTGACATGACAGGGAGCGGCCGGCGGGCCGCACGACGGCGGCTGCCGCATTCCCTGCCGATGATCAGAGCGATGGCGCACCGCGCGCCTTCGCTCATGCGCGGGCGTAGTGAAGCAGCATGGAACGTTGGCAGTTCATCCGTTGGGGCATCGCCGCGTCCGTGCTCGCGCATCTCCTGATCGCCGGTGGGGTCGTGGTCTCGACCTCGGTCCGGCCTTACGAGCTGCCCAAGAGCGACGAGATCGAGGTCAACATCGTCGACGCTGACGAGCCGCAGAAGACGCCCGAGCCGGTCGCCACGCCATCGCCATCCCCGACGCCGGATCTGGTGCTGCCGCAGCCGGACCCGAGCGCCTTGCCCGCGGCCGCCGCACCGCCACCGCCCAGTCCCCCGCAGGACGCCAGGGAGACCCCCAATCCTCCGATGCAGCCTGCGCCGGCGGCGAAACAGCCAGTGCAGGCTGCATCGCCCAAGGCGGTGAAGACGGCCGCAAAGGCGGAGAGCAAATCCGCCGTCAAGCCGGCGCCGCCACCCGCGCCGACCTATGTGCCTCCCGAACCGGATCTCACGGTGAAGTATGGGGTCATGCTCGGTCTACCCGAGCCGCTGTCACCGTTGCCGCGTCCCGGCGGCCCGGAGGACGGCAAGGACGCCGGGCCGACCGCGACGACGAACCTCGCCGCCAATCTGGAAGCGGCCCTGCGGCAGAAGGTCAGGAGCTGCGCGCGGCTGCCGGCGTCGCTGTCCCTGTCGGACAACGTGCTCATCAGGCTGCGCTTTGGCATGACACCGGATGGACGGCTGGCGACGGAGCCGGAGGTGATAGAGGTCGTCGCAGCCTCCAAGGCGATCCAGCTCAAGGAGAGCGCGGTCCAGGCGTTGAATGCCTGCCAGCCCTACGCGATGTTGCCTCCCGATCGCTACAACGAGTGGAAGGTGATCGAGATGTCGTTCACGCCGCAGGATTTCGCCCGCTGATCTACCCTGCGGCCGGCGACGGCACGGGGACGGGCGCGTGGTCTGGGGCGTAGCGCTTGTGTGTCGACGCAGCGGCCGATCATCCTGTATGCGTCGCCCATAGCATGAGCGTCGACGGCGCGGCTGCGCGGGCCGTCCACGCCCAACACGGAGACGGTGCGACATGACGCTGAAGCTGGTGATCGGCAACAAGAACTATTCCTCATGGTCGATGCGGCCGTGGCTGGCGCTGCGCGGCTGCGACATCGCCTTCGATGAGATCGTGATCCCGCTCTACACCGCCGATCCCGCCGACAAGGCGCGCATCCTTGAGCATTCCCCGGCCGGCAAGGTGCCGATCCTGATCGATGGCGCGATCAGCGTATGGGATTCGCTCGCGATCATCGAATATCTCGCCGAGCGCTTCCCGCAGGCGGGGCTGTGGCCCGCCGATGCCGCTGCGCGCGCCCATGCCCGATCCGTCTGCGCGGAGATGCACTCCGGCTTTCCGGCCTTGCGCAACGAATGCCCGATGAACCTGCACCGGCCGGTGCGGCCGGTGGAGCTGTCTGCCGATGCCAGGGCCAACATCGCCCGGATCGAGGACATCTGGCGCGACTGCCGTGCCCGCTACAGCCATGGCGGGCCGTTCCTGTTCGGCCGCTTCGGCGCCGCCGACGCCATGTTCGCGCCGGTGGTCACGCGCTTCCACAGTTTCGCCATTCCGGTCGCCGCCGAAACCCGCGCCTACATGGACATGATGATGGCGATGCCGGCCTTCGCGGCCTGGGTGAAGGACGGCCTGGCGGAGGACTGGGTCATCGAGCGGGTCGAGAACATCTGAGCGGTCTCGTCCGTTCGCGATTTGGTCCGTGGTGGACGAGCGAACCCCGACCCGCTCGTCCAAGAATACCGTTTGCGGGTCCATCCCGTTGAAGACTCTCGCAATCTCCGCGTTTGCCATGTCGTGAGGTCGCTGGTCAGGGCGGGCGGCGGCGTGATATAAGGGCAATATTTATAAAGACACGCCGGCCCGGGCAGCGGGACCAGGGGCTCTTGCCGGCATGCGAGCAGGAGAGGGCGTTGAAACACAAGTTCCCCATTGGGGCGACCGTCTATTTCACCGCGAGCAACGTCTCGCGTCCGGCCGCCACAGGCACCTACGAGATCATCCGCCAGCTTCCGACGGAAGACGACGACTGCCAGTATCGGATCAAAAGCTCGACGGAAGCCTTCGAGCGGGTTGCCAGAGAGAGCCAATTGGCCTTGTCTTGAAGATGACGTGCCGCGTCGGCGGACGCGGCCGCCGGAGACATGGCCGAAGCGAGAGGGGGAGTTGCCACGCGTTCGGGAGCCGTGGCGCGAGGCGATGACGATTGCTGCGCGATCCCTTTGGGGATAGCGGGTAGCTCCACACCATCCGGCGCCCGCAGGCGTATGGAATCGTCTTATTGTCTTGGTGGGGCCGCAATCGATCGGGTGATCATTTGAATTTGATGATCGTTTCACGGCCGTCCCATGTAGGGACGCCATCGGGGCCGTTTTCGCTGGCCCGCGTCAGGAACAAGCGCGCATGAACTCGACCTGGCCTTCCTCGTTGGATCAGCTCTTGAACTCACCGGCGTTCCCGATGTGGCTCACCGTTGCCGCGGCGGGTTTCTTTGCACTGGTCGTGCTGATGACGCTGCTCAGGGCCGAGAAATCGGTCGCCAACGGCGCGCTGACGGTGATCACGCTGCTGGCGGTCGGGATTGCGGTGGCGTCGATGATGCGGAGCCAGGATGCGACCCCGCGTGGCGCCAATGGCGATCCTGCGGTGACCGCCTCCGTCGGCCTCTCGGCACCCGCCCTGGCCTGCGTGGATGATCTCGCCGGCGATCTGGTGCTCGCGAATTGCGAGAAGAGCCTGTTCGGATCGGCCGAGATGACCGCCGCGGCCGTCAGTTATGCGGCGGGCATGCTGAGCCGGCTGTCCCAGGTGGGCGACGTCGCCAGCGCCAACAAGGTGATGACCGCGGAGCTGCTGGCGCTGCGCCGCGCCGTCGAGCGCGATCGTTATGGCCTGATGGCCTATGTGCTGCTGACACGCGACCGCTGCACGCCGAGCGATTGCGTGATGTTCCGTGCCGTGGGTGATCGCCAGCAACTGATGAACAACATGGAAGGGCGGACCTATGAGGGGCTGGTGACGCGCTACGCCTCGCAGTGGAATGCGGCGCCGGGCCAACCGGCCGCTGGGACCTTTGCGGGATTGGCGCCTCCAGGGCTGGCGCCGTCGGCGCCGAACGGCAAGCCGACGACCGCCGAATTTCCCAGCTCGGCGAACACCCCGCCGGTCAGCATCATGAATCCCGAGCCGACGGCCTCGACGCGCTCGGTCGCCCCGGCAGCCGCCGCGCCGAAACCGCCGACGCAGCTTGCGCCGCCCGCAGCCCCACCGACCGTGGCTGCCAGCCACGCCCAGGCGCCGCCGGCGGCCAAGAAGGCCGCGCCGAAGCCGAAGCCGGCCGCTGCGGCGCCTCAAGCGGCGCCTGAGGCCGCCGAGCCGGCCGCCAACAACGAATAGATCCCGCTGGTCGAACCGCCATCATGCCTCTGCACCTGATCAAGCTCGCCGTCGGCTGCGAGTCCGTGAAAGAGCTGAAGGAGTGGATCGCCGAGCGCATGCTCGCGGCCAAGAAGAAGGGCCTGCCGCAGCAGCACGTCCATGTCACGCGGATGACGCCGAAACGGGTCGAGGACATCCTCGCCGGCGGCTCGCTGTATTGGGTGATTCGCGGTGAGGTCGCCGCGCGCGAGAAGATCGTCGGCATCGAGCCGTTCCGCGACGGCGACGGCATCGGGCGGTGCCGCATCATCATGCAGCCGAAGGTGATCGCGGTGTCGCCGCGGCCGATGCGTCCGTTCCAGGGCTGGCGCTATCTGACGGCCGAGGATGCGCCGGCCGATCTCGGCAAGTCCAGTGCGGCGGGCGTCGAAGCCATGCCCGAGCCGCTGCGCCGCGAGCTGCGCGATCTCGGCCTGCTGTAGCACTTTGATGAGCCGGTGGTGTTGCGCGTGAGCATCTCACGCGAGGCGGAAGTCAGCCTCGCTCGCAAGGGCCGGGCGTACGCTCGACGCGGCGTCAGTTGTCCTTGCCTCTGCCTTGCGGGCGAGGGCGCGCTCACGGTGTTGGCGGACGGCTGGTCTCCCGGCGGCTCACGCGGCGATATTGTCGATCAGTCGCGTGGTTCCGATCTTGGCCGCGACCAGGATGCGTTTCGGTCCTGACTCGTTCGGGGCGATGGGCGCCAGCGTCTCGGCGTCGCGGACCTCGAGATAGTCCAAGGCAAAGCCGGCTTCGGTGATCGCGGCGGCGCCATCCCCAATGGCCGCCTGCATGTCGTCGCCGGCGCGCAGCCGGGCCGCCAGCTCCTTCAGGACACGGTGCAGCGTCGGCGCCGCCCGCCGCTCGTCTGCCGTGAGGTAGACATTGCGCGACGACATCGCGAGTCCGTCGCGTTCGCGCACCGTACGGGATCCGACGACACGGACGCCGAGATCGAGGTCGCGCGCCATCTGGGCGACGACGCGGAGCTGCTGATAGTCCTTCTCGCCGAAGATCGCGACGTCCGGCCGGCATTGCGTGAACAGCTTGGCGACCACGGTCGCGACCCCGCCGAAGAAATGCGGACGGAAGCGATCCTCCAGCCCGGCCAATGCCGCGCCCTCCGGCACGATCCGCGTCGCGAAGCCGTCCGGATACATCGCCTTCGCGTCGGGATGCCAGATCAGATCGACGCGCTCGGCCGCGAGTTTCGCAACATCCTCCTTCCAGGTCCGGGGGTAGGACCCGAAATCCTCCGTCGGCGCGAACTGAGTCGGGTTGACGAAGATCGAGACGACCACCTTGTCGGCGCGGCGCTTCGCCAGCCGGACCAGCGAGATGTGCCCTTCATGCAGGGCGCCCATGGTCGGCACGAGCGCGATGCTGGCTTTTCTCGCGCGCAAGCTGTCGAGCTCGCGGCGGAGGGCGGAAACGGTGCGGGCGACGCGCGGGCTTCGTGACATTTTTGCTCGATCTCACAGCGAAAAATTGCGGTTGCACTGTTCGGCCTTGACGCTCGGGCGACTGCCCTTAACAAGAACGCGACACGCCGCTCAGCATACTTGAATACGCCTGTTAGCACGTCTCCGCGTCCGATGCGGAGTTGGTAAACGCGCGCGTCAAGTAGTAGCGGAGGATGCGTCCCCCGTGGGATTCACGATGACGATGCATTTCACTTGACCGCAGACGACCGTGACTCGAAGATGATCGTAAGAGGTCGACAACATGCTGGTGCAAACTAGCCAAGGACAATCGGGCTCGGCCCACGTGGTTGTGCTTGGAAACGAGAAGGGCGGGTCGGGCAAGTCGACCACCGCCCTGCACATTGCCGTGGCACTCCTGAAGGCCGGCCAGCGTGTCGCCACGATCGATCTCGATTGCCGCCAGCAGAGCTTCACCCATTACATCAACAACCGGAGCGCCTGGGCGCGCCGCACCGGCCTGCGCCTCGAACTGCCGACGCACTACTGCATCCAGCTCGGCCGGACGTTGCAGATCGACGAGAACGAGAACACCGAGTTCCAGCAGTTCATGGAGGCCGTGAGCGCCGTCGAACGCTCGTTCGATTTCATCGTCATCGATACGCCCGGCAACGACAGCTACCTGATGCGCCTGGCGCATTCGATGGCGGATACGCTGGTCACGCCGATCAACGACAGCTTCCTCGACTTCGACGTGCTGGGAACGGTCGATCCCGCGACCTATGCCGTGACCGGCGAGAGCCACTATGCGGAGATGGTGCGTGACGTCCGGCGCAAGCGCCGCCAGGTGGACGGTGCGATGACCGACTGGATCGTGGTCCGCAACCGGCTGTCGATGCTCGGCTCCCGCAACAAGCAACTGGTCGCCGACGGCCTCAAGGACCTGTCGCTGCGGCTCGGCTTTCGCGCCATCGACGGCTTTGCCGAACGCGTCGTCTACCGTGAGTTCTTCCCGCGCGGACTGACCGCGCTCGACGACATCGACGAGGCGACCCTGGGCACCCGCCCCAATCTCGGCCACGTCACGGCCCGGGAGGAGGTCACCAGCCTGCTGCGCCAGCTCAAGCTGCCGCTGGACGAGCGCGGCCGCCGCCGCGCCGCGAACCGCGCCGAATGGTTCGCCCAGGTCGACAAGCCACTCGACCTGCACGACATCATCAGCGCCTGAATACCGTCCGCACTCGGGCGAGACCTCGCCTGAGACATTGTGCGCGTTGAACGTGCGCCCGGCTTGGTTAAACAATCTGCGGACAGCGGTGGCGGGTAACGGCGCGTCCGGCCTGTTTTGGGGGCGGACAGAGGAAGATTTGTCTCAGGTCAACGCCGCAGCCGCCAATTTCGCTAGATTACCGTCAAATTCATGACTGATTTGAACCTGACGTTCAGGGCTCAAGTCGCAAGAGACGGGCGGCGGAACCCAGCTATGCTGCACAGCAACTAGGTGCGGCGCACAACGAACGGGCGACGGATACACAACATTTGGTCTTCCTGTCACAGCGCCGTTACATATATTAAACAGAACGGGTCGCGAGAGTCTTACAGGTTCAAAACTACCTTTGATTGTGCTCCCGAGGGACGAACATGAAGCGTGGAATAACCGTTCTTGTGTCTGTCAGCGTGCTGGCGGCGGTCGGCTACTTCACCGCGAGCAAGTGGGCTATCCGGCACGAGACCATCAGGTTCTATGACGCCTCGCGCGACAACCGGCTGGTCGAGGTCGCCGTGGCCGTCCGGCGCGACAAGGAGATGCAGGCCGAAGCCGGCATGATCAAGCTGCCGGTCGCGATCCTCAATCACGGCAACACCGTCAAGTTCACCGAGTACTCGTTCCTGGCCAACGTATTTGCTGCGCGCGGCTACATGGCGGTCAGCATCCAGCACGACCTGCCGACCGATGCGCCGATGGTGACGAAGGTCGGCGAGCCCTATGTCGGCCGGCTGCCGCAGATCCAGCGCGGTGTCGCCAACATCCGGTTCGCCGTCGAGCAGATGCACCAGGTGCAGCCGAATGCCGACTATGATCATCTGACGATGGTTGGTCATTCGATGGGCGGCGACATCTCGATGTATTTCGCCAAGCAGTATCCCGAAGACGTCCGGAAGGTCGTCACGCTCGACAACCTCCGCGTCCCGTTCGTCACCGACGGCAAGTTCAAGATCCTGTCGTTCCGCTCGAAGGACCCGCAATTCAAGACCGATCCCGGCGTGATCCCGAGCGACGACATCTGCGAGAAGGAAGGCATCACCGTCGTCAAGACGGACTTCCAGCACAACGACATGCGCGACACCGGACCTGACGACGCCAAGTCGTCGATCCAGGCCATGCTGGACAAGTTCCTCGCCGATAGCGACAGCACCAGCGACATCGGGCCGGTCGAGACCAAGACCCCGTTGCTCGATCCGGGTCCCGTCGCGCCTTATGCGCCGGTTGGCAAGACCGCGACGCCGGCCAAGCCGCTGACGCATTGAGCGCGCAAGCCGCCGGGGCGCGCGCCAGCCTCGCCTGATCCTTGCCTGCCACGTCGGCGGGCAGATGCGTTGCCGTTGTTGAAGCCGTCCGTCCGCCTGCCCACATGATGCGCGTCCGAGCAAGGTGCGTGCATGGTCGATGATCGTTCGAAGCCCGGTTCTGCCCCGTTGACCTCGGCCGAAGAGGGATCGCGCCAGCAGCGGTTGCCCGACAATGAGCGTTCCACGGCAGACGCCGTTGCGGCGTTCGTTGCGCAGGCCAAGGCCATGGCTCCTGCCGCTCAGGGAACCAGAGGCCGTCTCGTCTTTGCGCTTGATGCGACCCTGAGCCGCCAGCCAACCTGGGACATGGCCTGTGCCCTGCAGGCCGACATGTTTCGCGAGGCCGCCGCACTCGGCAGCCTCGATATCCGGTTGGTGTACTATCGTGGCTTCGATGAATGCCGCGCCACTGGCTGGATATCCGACAGCGCTGAGCTCGCCCGGCTGATGGGCAAGATCGATTGCCGCGGCGGCCAGACCCAGATCGGCAAGGTTCTTGCCGAGGCGCGGCGCCATGCGACAGCATCCGGAATCCGCGCCGTCGTGTTCGTTGGCGACGCGATGGAGGAGAATGTCGACGTGCTCTGCGCAAAGGCCGGCGAGCTCGGCCTGCTGAAGGTTCCGCTGTTCATGTTCCAGGAGGGCAATGAGCCCGCGGCCGAGCAGGCGTTTCGCGAGATGGCGCGGCTGTCGGGGGGAGCATGGTGCCGTTTCGATCCCGGCGCATCCGCGCAGTTGCGCGACCTTCTGCGCGCCGCCGCGGCCTACGCGGCGGGTGGCCGGGCGGCGCTGCTCCGGCTGGCCGGCTCCGAAGCGGGCGCGGCACGCCTGATCGGGCAGATGAAGTAGAGATCGATTTCGGCGGCCGCCAACGTCAAGCCCGGCGCAGCGGCTCGAGCCTGCCGGTCGCGGACGCAGCCGATCATGCTTTTTGTCCCGGCACGCCCTATATTCGGGTCATGACACTGATCGCTGGCGCCGTCGCCGTCATCACCCTTTATCTGTTGCTGCAGATGTTCCGGAACGCGAATCCGGCGGCGCTGGCGCGCGCGATCAAGGTTGCCGGCGGTATCGGCTGCCTTGCGGTGGCAGCCTTCACCGGCCTCCGCGGCGAGCTTGTGGTGGCGATCCCGATCGGGTTGTTCGGGGCGGGGCTGCTCGGCTGGTCACCCGGTGGTCTCGGCAATGTCGGCAGCATGTTCGGGCTGGGTGGGCAGCGCTCGTCCGGTCAGAGCTCGCGGGTGCGCTCGCATTTCATCGAGATGGTGCTCGATCATGACAGCGGGCAGATGCAGGGCCGCTTTGTCGCCGGCGCCCATGCCGGCCGGTCGCTGGACGAGTTCGATCTGCCGCAGCTCGCCGCGATGACGCCGAGCCTCGATGCCGACAGCGTCGCTCTACTTGAAACTTATCTGGACCGCCGGTTTCCCGCTTGGCGTCAGCACGCGCAGGGCGATGCGGCAGGGCGGCAGGGCCGCGCGGCGTCGAGCTCCAAAATGACGGAAGAGGAGGCCTATCAGATCCTTGGCCTGCAGCCGGGCGCGGGGCGAGACGAGATCGGGCGTGCCCACCGCGCGCTCATGAAGAAACTGCATCCCGACCAAGGGGGGTCGACGTACCTCGCCGCCCGGGTGAACGAGGCCAAGGATACTCTGCTTCGTACGCATCACGGCTAACTCCGGCAACGCCACCAACGCCACAACACCGAACCCGCTTTCAACGCAACTTTGTCGACGCCGGCGGCTCTCGCCCTTGCCAGGCACGATCGTTCGTCATGGTGAAAAAGTTCTAGCGGGAAATCCTTGACGAGTGGTTTGCACCCGTGCGTCCCGCCGTCGATCGCGTGGTCCGCAAACGAAAAGGCCCGCGCTGTGTCGCGCGGGCCTCATCGGAACAGGATCAGTGCCGGCGTTAGTTGTGCACGGTCATGCAGGAGATGTCGGCGCGCTTCAGCTTCTTGCAGACGGCCTCGGCCTGATCACGATCGAGCCCGGCGAAGCGGGCGCGGATGAGGGTCTTGTCGCCCTTCGCAACCGTCTCGGTGAAGGGATCGGCCTTGCTGAGGAGACCTTGTGCCGAGCTGCGGGCCGCCTCGATCCGCTTCTGGGCCTCGGCCTCGTTGTCCAGCGCTCCCACCTGGATGATCCAGCCGCTGCGCGTGACGGAAGGCTTGCTCGGAAGCTCCGGCGCAGCGCTCGCGGAGGCGATCTGCGTCGGCGCCGGCTGGGCCGGAGGCGCCGCATAGGCCATGGCCTGCGACGAGCCTGCCGGCAGGCTGGAGGCGGGCAGCACGCCGAGAATGCCGTTGCCGGTGCCATGGCCCGGCGGCTGCGGCGGCATGTCGGGACGGGGGGCCTCGGTACGGGCGATCGGCGGCGCCGGCTCGATGGCCTCGACACGCTGAGCGAAGGGTGCGGGAGCAGGGGCGGCCGGCTGCGGCGCGGCGGTCGCGAGCTTGACCGCGCCGGCCTTGACCTGGACCGTCCTGACCTTGACCGGCTTCATCGGCTCGGTCGAGCCGGGAACGATCGACATCGGCTGGCTCTGGATCACGCCGGAGGTCATCGGCGCCGGCTCGACCTTGGCCTCTCTCGGTGCCGCCGGCGGCAGGGCCGCGGTGGCTTCCGAGAGGGTTGAGATGATCTTGGAGGCGCGACTCGGGGCCGGCGTCTCCGGCGCCGCCGAGGCGAGCTGCATCGTGCCCTGATCGGCATCGCCGCTGTCGGAGCCGCCGCGCTCGCCGATCGCCGCCACGGTGCGCCGGGTCGCGCCCTTGTCGAGATTTTCGGCGAGCAGGTTGCGCATGATGGCGTCACGCGAGCCGCCGCTGCGGCCGCCGAGTACGACGCCGATCAGATGGCGGTTGCCGCGGCGCAGCGAGGTCACGATGTTGAAGCCGGAGGCGCGGGTGTAGCCGGTCTTGATGCCGTCGATGCCCTCGACATTGCCGAGCAGATGATTGTGGTTGCGGATCGACTGGCCGCGATAATTGAACACCACCGTCGAGAAGTAGCGGTAGTACCGCGGGAAGCGGTCCTGGATCGCGCGGCCGAGGATCGACTGGTCACGCGCCGTCGTGATCTGCGCGTCGGCCGGGAGGCCGGAGGCGTTCACATAGGTGGTGCGGCTCATGCCGAGCGAGCGCGCCTTGCGCGTCATCATCTTGGCGAACTCGTCCTCGTCGCCGCCGATCGCTTCGGCGATGACCACGGCGGCGTCGTTGGCGGAGCGCGTCACCAGGCCCTTGATCGCGTCCTCGACGCGGATGCTCTGGCCGGGGCGCAGGCCGAGCTTGGTCGGCGACTGCTCGGAGGCGTGCTCGGACACCGGCATCTCGGTGTCGAGCTTCATCTTGCCGGAATCGAGCCGCTCGAACAGCAAATAGAGCGTCATGATCTTGGTGAGCGAGGCGGGGTGCCGCAAGGCGTCGGGATTGGTCGCCGTCAGCGTCGCGCCGGAATTGCCGTCGACGACGATCGACGCGAACGCCGGGCTGTAGCTGCCCTCGTCATTATGGGGGGAGTGACGCGCGTGATGCTGCCGATGGCGCCGACGCGCCTCCGCGCTGTCGACCGTGACCACTGCTGCCGTCGCGAGGGTGATCAGTCCGTAGACGCCAACTCGCAACAGGCGCGAGGAAGCCATTTTTTTGCGAAGCATGAAATCCCCGTCCAATTTCTGACGTGATCACCGGCTCGTAAGGCGAAATTGTGCCGAACGCCCCCGTAACCGTGCCTGTCGGACCTCCCGATCGCGCCGTGACGCTGCCAAGCATCGAAGGCCTCGAACTGAGGTTTTGTTAAGACGCTGTTTTAGAACAGCTTTACGGTTCGGCCGACGCTGGCCGGGACCACCGGAGAGGTTAGGACGGTCGAGTTGCCAAAGGATTAAAGAAACCTTGCGGCGATGGCTGGTATTTCTGCCGAACTGCCCCGGCTTGGGGCGTCCGACGGTGCGTCGAGACCGCAATGCCCGGGATGGTGCATTGCACAAGATTCTTGATTTTTTTGTGCGCTGCACTATATTATGAATGCGTCAGGGAGCCGGGGCTTCCCTGAGGGCGCTCAAAATCAGGGAAAGGAATGCCACATGTTTAAGGTTGAAGACTTTCAGAACTACGGCAAAGAGCAGTTCGAGACCGTCGTGAACTCCGCGACCACCGTGCAGAACGGCCTTCAGGCCATCGCCACCGCGTATGGCGACTACACCAAGAAGTCGTTCGAGGACACCAAGTCGTTCGTCGAGAAGCTCCAGGGCGTGAAGTCGCTCGACAAGGTGCTCGAGGTGCAGACCGAGTTCGCCAAGTCGGCCTACGAGACCTTCGTCGCCGATTCGCAGAAGATCGCCGGGCTGTATTCGGATCTCGCCAAGCAGGCGTTCAAGCCGCTGGAAGGCATCGCCGCGAAGTTCACCCCGCCGGCCGCGCACTGACCGTTCGCGCCTGCAGGGAGCACAAAGCCCGGCTTGCGCCGGGCTTTTTTGTTGGCTGAAGGTGGAGCGCTGTCGGTGCCCGGCGCTTCTGTTATTTGGCGACGCGCAGCTTCGACAATGCGGTGCCGATCGAGTTGAACGTGGTCACGATCTGGCTCGAGCTCGTCAGCATGTAGAACTTGTCGGGACTGCTGGCGCAGTTCTGCAGCACGGCCGAGGTCGGATCGGCGGGCGAGCTCGTGTTCACCTGGATCGTGTAGATCGTGTACATCGCGTTGCCCTTCGAATCCTTGGTGTTCTTCAGGTTCGAGCAGAGCAGCGCCTGGCGCGCGTCGATCGGGTTGCCCGAGGCTTGCGACGAGCCGTTGCCGTATTCGGGCCAGCGGTCCTCGGTGTTCAGGCCGTCCGATAGCAGGATGATGACGCGATTATAGGTGGTGTTGACGTCCTCCGCCGGCGCGCCCAGCACGCCGTTCGGAATCAGCGACTGGACGGCCCAGGCAAGTCCGATCGCCTGGTTGGTGCCGCCGGTCGGCTGCATGGCGTTGACTGCGCTCTTCAGCGAGCTCCAGTTGTAGCTGAGCGGCACGATTTCCGCGAGTTTCGTGGAGGCCGTGCTGCTGCAGTACTGGATGTTGTTCTCCATGTGCTGGTTGGCCGGGAACAGCGTCGTCACGTCGGAGGTCGCCGGTGACACGGCATTTGCGTCGTTCGGCTGGGTGCGGTCGGCGACGCATCCGGTCCAGGTGCTCTTGGTGTTGGCGACCCAGGTGTGGGTGAAGGTGTTGACCTTGCACACCGTGCTGGATCCGCTTCCCGTGCAACTACACGTGTTGTTCGGAAGATTGCTGCCGCTGGTCGGGCAACTGCAATAGCTGCCGGTGCACCAGTTCACCCGCGTGCTGGTCTGAACGCTGTTCCAGCAGCCGTTGTAATAGCTGTGCGAGGCGGAATCGTAGCCCGGGCAGATGTAGCCCGTGTAGCTCCCACTCGTCGGAATCCGCGAGGCGCTCGAACTCCCGGTCGCCGGGTCGCTGGTGCAGGAGAAGTAGGGAAAGCCGTTGCCGGACTTGAACGGACAGGAGGATCCCGGTCCCACCATGTCCCATTGCGATTGCGTGTAGCTGCCGTTCGGGATTGCGGCCTGATAGGAGCCATTGGCAGGCTGGATCGTGGGCGGATTCTGCCAGTCGGTCCAGTCGATCCAGTCCTTGGCGTAATTGCTTGCGCCGACGTTCACGACCTTGGCGAATGGAACGACCGAGATGTAGACGTCGCCCGGGGTCTTGGCCAGCGCGCTGAGCTGGTCGATCAGCCCGCCGCTGCCGGCCACGGCGTTCTGCAGCGCGGACATCTTGCCGCTGGATGCCATCGAGCCGGTATTGTCGAGCGCGAGCGCCACCCGCATCTTCACGTCGCCCCAGGTCGATGTCGTTTTGGCGCCGAAGTCCATGGTCGGAAAGCCGGCAATCTTCATGAACTGGGTGACGATCTGACCGTTGGCCGACAATTGGATGTTGGAGGCCGACGAGCTGGTCGAGGCGGTATAGCTGGCCGTCACGGTGACGTTCTGTGCGTCCGTGCTGGTGTAGAGCGCCTTGAAATAGGCGCTTGCCTTGGTTCCGATGTCGGCTGCGCTGATCGTGCCCTGCGCCAGGTCGCGCGACAGCATCAGCGAGGTGGAGTCGAGCGCCGCCTGCATCGACGACCGCGCGGCGTTCAGCCGGCTGTAGTCGACGCCTGCCCCGACGAAGGCCAGGATGGGGACGAGCGCGATGGCGAACAGCATGGAGATATTGCCACCGCGGTCGCAGGCGAACCGTCGGACGGCGCGGCGGCAGAGTCGAATGAAGGAGACATCGGTCATGTCGCTCACCAATTATGGTTTTCTGCAGGTGTTTTCGGTTCGGCTTCGTCAAGGACGGGTAAATCGAAACCGCGAAACACCGGGCCAATGCCCGCAGCGTGGCGCCGCGCCCGCAACCGGGCTGGTTCCCTGTCAATGCCCGCTGAATGGGCTTTGTAAAATGCGACCGGTTTGATTAACCTTGCGCCTCATCGCCGGGGCAGGGAATCGGTCCTGCCGGAGCGTCGGTCCGTCCCGGGCCTGCGCTTGCGGCAAACCGGGCGCTGACCCATATTCCCGGTGTCGGTCCGACCGGACCGGTCGGCTGGGACAGGCGATCTGGAAAGCAGGACCGGGTGGCGGAAAGCGGCCCGGCAGGGGACAGGTCGGGGGGCACCCCTTATTGAGAGCAACCCGCCGAGGGAAACTCTTTATTGGGAGCCTCGCAGCCATATCTAACGCGTGCAAGATGTCGCAGCCAACTTCCAGATTGAACCGATCCGCGCCCAGGATGAGCAATAACGACAACAAGTCCGGTGGCACCGGTGGCCCGGTCACGTCCGTGATCACCAAGGTCAAGCCGAAGACCAAGCGCCCCAACCTCTACCGCGTCCTGATCCTGAACGACGATTACACGCCGATGGAGTTCGTCGTTCACGTCCTGGAGAAGTTCTTCAACAAGGACGTCGAGGCCGCGACCAAGATCATGCTCCACGTGCATCATCACGGCATCGGGGAGTGCGGCGTCTTCACCTACGAGATCGCCGAGACCAAGGTGACGCAGGTGATGGACTTCGCCCGCAAGCACCAGCACCCGTTGCAGTGTGTGATGGAGAAGAAATAGCCGGCTCCCTCCGCGAAGGGAGCCGCCGACGCGCGCATCTGCTGGCCAGGGGCGGGGGCTGGGGCGCTGCCCGATTGATCACCGCGAATCGGCATCGGACGAAGGGTCATCGAAAGCCGCAAATTGCTGCAGACGAGGTCAGCGCAATCCGGGCAGGTTTCACTTCTCGTCCGAAGAATTACGGCCGCTCTGGTCCTTATCTCTCCCCGCTCGGCGGCGTGCGCCGTTCGGTTGTCGCAGCCGGATTTGCCGCAATCGGAACGGGTTTTGCATTGACGATCCGGTGAACCCGTAATCGAGCGGCTCGGCCGGTCTTTTGTCGCACTCGGTTATAACTATATTTGACGAAGGTTGTTGTTGCCTGACCGGGCGGCGGCGATCATGATGGCAAGGGGCCACAGAGGACGCGCATGCCGACTTTTTCTCAAAGCCTTGAACAATCCCTGCATCGTGCGCTGGCGATCGCCAACGAGCGTCATCATCAATACGCGACACTGGAACACCTCCTTCTGTCCTTGATCGATGACTCCGATGCAGCGGCCGTGATGCGCGCATGCAGCGTCGACCTCGACAAGCTGCGCGGCAGTCTCGTGAACTACCTCGAAACCGAGTTCGAAAATCTGGTCACGGACGGCAGCGACGACGCCAAGCCGACCGCAGGTTTCCAGCGCGTGATCCAGCGCGCCGTGATCCACGTTCAGTCGTCGGGCCGCGAAGAGGTCACCGGCGCCAACGTGCTGATCGCGATCTTCGCCGAGCGTGAGAGCCACGCCGCGTACTTCCTGCAGGAGCAGGACATGACGCGTTACGATGCCGTGAACTACATCAGCCACGGCATCGCCAAGCGCCCTGGTGTCTCCGAAGCGCGCCCGGTTCGCGGCGTCGACGAGGAGACCGAAGCCAAGGGCAACGAGGACTCCAAGAAAAAGGGCGAGGCGCTGGAAACCTATTGCGTCAATCTCAACAAGAAGGCGCGTGACGGCAAGATCGATCCGGTGATCGGCCGAAACTCCGAGATCAACCGCGCCATCCAGGTGCTGTGCCGGCGCCAGAAGAACAACCCGCTGTTCGTCGGCGAAGCCGGCGTCGGCAAGACGGCGATCGCCGAGGGCCTCGCCAAGCGCATCGTCGACAGCGAGGTTCCGGAGGTGCTGTCGGCCGCGACCGTGTTCTCGCTCGACATGGGCACCTTGCTCGCGGGCACGCGCTATCGCGGCGACTTCGAGGAGCGCCTGAAGCAGGTGCTCAAGGAACTCGAGGCGCATCCGAACGCGATCCTGTTCATCGACGAGATCCACACCGTGATCGGTGCCGGTGCGACGTCGGGCGGCGCGATGGATGCGTCCAACCTGCTCAAGCCGGCGCTGGCCTCGGGCTCGATCCGCTGCATGGGCTCGACGACCTACAAGGAGTATCGCCAGCATTTCGAGAAGGACCGCGCGCTGGTGCGCCGGTTCCAGAAGATCGACGTCAACGAGCCGTCGGTCGAGGATGCGATCGCGATCCTGAAGGGGCTGAAGCCGTACTTCGAGGACTATCACCGGCTGAAATACACCAACGAGGCCATCGAGGCCGCGGTGCAGTTGTCGTCGCGCTACATCCATGACCGCAAGCTGCCGGACAAGGCGATCGACGTGATCGACGAATCCGGCGCGGCGCAGATGCTGCTGGCCGAGAACAAGCGCAAGAAGACGATCGGCATCAAGGAGATCGAGACCACGATCGCCACGATGGCGCGGATTCCGCCGAAGAGCGTGTCGAAGGACGATGCCGAGGTGCTCAAGCATCTCGAGCAGACCCTCAAGCGCGTGGTGTTCGGCCAGGACAAGGCGATCGATTCGCTGTCGGCCTCGATCAAGCTGGCCCGTGCCGGCCTGCGCGAGCCGGAGAAGCCGATCGGCTGCTATCTGTTCTCGGGTCCGACCGGCGTCGGCAAGACCGAGGTCGCCAAGCAGCTCGCCTCGACCCTGGGCGTCGAGCTGCTGCGCTTCGACATGTCGGAGTACATGGAGCGGCACACGGTGTCGCGCCTGATCGGCGCGCCTCCTGGCTATGTCGGCTTCGACCAGGGCGGCCTCCTGACCGATGGCGTCGACCAGCATCCGCACTGCGTGGTGCTGCTGGACGAGATCGAGAAGGCGCATCCGGACCTGTACAATGTGCTGTTGCAGATCATGGATCACGGCCGGCTCACCGACCACAACGGCAAGCAGGTCAACTTCCGCAACGTGATCCTGATCATGACCACGAATGCAGGCGCGGCCGACATGGCCAAGCAGGCGTTCGGCTTCCATCGCTCGAAGCGGGAAGGTGACGACCACGAGGCGATCAACAGGCAGTTCGCGCCGGAATTCCGCAATCGGCTCGACTCCATCGTCTCGTTCGCGCACCTCAACGTCGAGGTGATCGGAATGGTCGTCGAGAAGTTCGTGCTGCAGCTCGAGGCCCAGCTCGCCGACCGCGACGTCACGATCGAGCTGTCGGAACCGGCCAAGGCCTGGCTGATCCAGCACGGCTATGACGAGCAGATGGGCGCGCGGCCGATGGGCCGTGTGATCCAGGAGCACATCAAGAAGCCGCTGGCCGACGAGGTGCTGTTCGGCAAGCTGAAGGGCGGCGGTCACGTCCGTGTCGTCCTCGTCAAGGACGAATCCGGCGTCGAGGAGAAGATCGGCTTCGAGTTCGTCGAGGGCCCGGTCACGCCGAAGTCCGAAGTTCCGGCCGCGCGCAAGCGCAAGCCGAAGTCCGGCGGCGGCTCGAAGGGGCCGGCGCCGAAGGGACCGCTGGTCAAGGCGTAGGCCTGACGCTACGAGATCACTACGAAAGGCCGGCCATCGCGCCGGCCTTTTTCGTTTGACGCGAGGTTCTGTGATGCGACGTCCGGCTCAGGCCGGCTTGACGAAGAAATACACCGTCAGGCCGCAGCCGACGGCAATGATGAAGCGGCGCACATGGGCCGGCGGGATGATCTGGCCAAGCCGCGCGCCGACGAAGCCGCCGACCATGGCAGCGCCCATCATCGTCAGCGTCTCCAGCCAATGCACGCGGCCTGAGAACGCAAAGATGGCGGAGGCCGTCATATTCATGAGCGCAGCGAGCAGCACCTTCATGCCGTTCATGGCGCGAATGTCGCGCATGCCGTAGAACACCAGGGCCGCCAGCATCAGGATGCCGATGCCGCCGCCGAAGTAGCCGCCATAGATCGCGATCACGAACTGCACCGCCTGGATGGTCCGCGGCCCGAACCAGCGCGCGCCATCCCTCGGCGTAAAACGCATGCCGAATGCAAACACGCTCGTGGCGAACAGCAACAGCCAGGGCACCAGCCGGCTGAAGGCGGCCGACGGTGTGACCAAGAGCAGCACGGCGCCGAGCGTGCCGCCGAGCAGGCTGATGATCGACAGCCGCACGAGGTCGTGGCGCCAGGGCGCCTTTGCGTCGTTCAAGATCTCACGGGAGGCCCAAGCGCTGACGAACTGGCCGGGGCAGAGCGCGACCGTGCTGGAGGCGTTGGCGTCAATCGCGGGAATGCCGGCGGCAAGCAGCGTCGGGAAGGTCAGGAACGCGCCGCCGCCGGCCAGCGCATTGACGATGCCCGAGCCGAAGGCGGCGAGGGCGAGCAGGGCCAGCATCGTCCAGTCCGTCATCGCTGTCACGACTCGCCCTTCAGCCGTTGGCCGTCCTGGACGCGGACGCGCTCGGCGCCGCGGGCGCCGGCCGGCGACAGCCTGAGCATGCTCAGGAACGCGCCGACCAGCGCGAAACCGACCCCGGTCAAGAGCGACAGCCGCGTGCCGTCGGTCGCGTCGATCGCGAGAAACATCGCGACCAGGGCCGCGCCCGTGGTCTGGCCGAGCAGGCGCGCCGTGCCGAGCATGCCGCTGGCGCCGCCGGCGCGCTCGCGTGGCGCAGCGGCGATCATGGTGCGGTTGTTGGGCGTCTGGAACAAGCCGAAGCCGCAGCCGGCCAGCGCCATGCGCCAGACGACATCCCATGCCGACGGCTCGCGCGGCAGCAGGCCGAGCGCACCGAGCCCGCATGCGAAGATGACGAGACCGATGCCGCCGAGCAGCCCGGCCGGCACGCGCTCGACCAGCCGTCCCGCAATCGGTGCCGTCAGGCCGACCGCGATCGGCCACGGCGTGATCAGCAGGCCCATCTGCACCGGCGAATAGCCGAAATGGCTTTCGAGATAGAAGGGGATCGCGACGAAGGCGAGCATCTGGCCGCAGAACGACGAGATCGAGGTCGCGATCGACAGCGCGAACACCGGAATGCGCAGCAGGTCGAGCGGCAGCAGCGGCGAGGCCATGTGGGTCTGGCGCCAGACCAGCCACACGCCGGCCGTGACGGCGACGACGAACTCGATCGCGCAGGTCACCAGCGCCTCGCCATGGCCGAGGCTGTCCACGGCGGCGATCAGGAAGCCGAAGGTGATCGCGCTCAGCGCCGCGCTCTGCCAATCGAACATGTGCGGCGCGCGCGGCGTATGCGGCAGGAAGCGGAAGCCGAAGACGAAGGTGACGATGCCGAGCGGCACGTTGATCGCGAACAGCCACGGCCAGCTACCGACGGCGAGGATGCCGGCGGCGATGGTCGGACCGAGCGCGGCGGAGACCGCGACCACCATCGCATTGATGCCGATGCCGCGGCCGAGCAGAGCGTGCGGATAGGTGAAACGCACCAGCGCCGAGTTGACGCTGAGGATGCCGGCGGCGCCAAAGCCCTGCAGGATGCGCGCGAGCGTCAGCAGCAGCAGGCTGTCGGCCAGCGCACAGAAGGCGGAGGCAGCCGTGAACAGCACGAGGCCGGCGAGATAGACCCGCCGATAGCCGATGATCTCGCCGAGCGACGCCAGCGGCAGCAGCGAGATCGTCACCGCGAGCTGATAGCCGTTGACGATCCAGATCGAAAAAGCAGGACTCGCATGGAGGTCGCGGGCGATCGTCGGCAGCGCCACATTGGCGATGGCGCCGTCGATCACGGCCAGCACGATGCCGAGGGCGATCGTCACGATCGCCCAGGTGCGCTGCGGCAGCGGCAGTCCGTCGGCGTGCAGACCCGTGGTCGTCGGTGTCATCATGCGGGCTCCGGTCGCAGCCGGGCCGCGGACAATGAACGGGAACGGGCAACCGGGCCGTACAAGTCCCGTTTCACGCCAGCGGAGCGCGCCGGCGCGTCACCGCCGTTTGGGGCGGACCTGGATCGCCTTGAGGTAATTGACCGCGGCCTCCGCCTCGGCGCGATCGAACTGGAAGCTCGGCATGTCCTTGTGAATGGTCGACAGGCCGGCCTGCAGCCGCTGGGCGAAATCCTCGTCGTAGAGCTTGCTGTCACCGAAGGTCCTGAACGGGGGCGCGTCGGGGTGCCGGCTGGCGCCTGTGAGACCTACCGCATGGCATCGGCTGCAAAGGCTTTGCAAGAGCGCTTTTCCACGCTTCTGCTCGCTGTCCAGCGCATGGCTGGCGGTCGACGCGAACGCCAGCAGCAGGCAGGCGGACCCCATTCGTCGTCTCATGAACTCGTTCTCGCGTGTCTTGCGCCCGGCTACCAGCGGCCCTCGGCCTTGCTATAGGCATATAGGGCGATCAGCCCGATCGTCACCAGGGTCGAGCCGATCAGGACGATCCGGTCCCAGCGCAGCTGTGTCTCGTCGTCCCGCTGCAAGGTCAGCAGGGAGAACAGGGCCTTCATGGCAAAGCGGCGCATCGGATCGATCCCGGCAGCGGCCGCACATTCCGATGACGTGGGCCGGCCGCAGCTTAGCCTGCCCAATCGTTGCGCCGCCATGGCGAACATCTTGGGTCTGATGTCCGGCTTCCGGAGGGGCTCGGAAGCCGGATGCTGGAACTACCCAGCCTGTCCCATCACGACGTCTGCAACCGCCCGCGCGACTTTCGCGATCGTTGCGTTGCGATCCTCGGGAGACGCCTGTGAACCAGTCAGATAGGCCGTGACCAGAACCGGTTTGCGGCCCGGGGGCCAGAGAATGCCGATGTCGTTGGTCGTGCCGCGGTCCCCAGCGCCCGTCTTGTCGGCGACGCGCCAGTCACGCGGCACACCGGCGCGAAGCCGAGTGTCGCCGGTCTTGTTGGCGATCATCCAGTCCGTCAATCGCTGGCGCATATTCGTCGACAAGACCTCGCCAAGGAGCACGCGGCGCAGGTTCTGTAGCATGGCGGCCGGACTGGTCGTGTCGCGAGGGTCGTCGGCCAGCGCCTCGTTGAGCTCAATTTCCCAGCGGTCCAGGCGGCTGATCTCGTCGCCGATCGATCGGGCAAAACGCGTCAGACCCGCAGGACCGCCGATCTGCCGCAACAGGAGATTTCCCGCGGTGTTGTCGCTCTGGCTGAGCGCAGCTTCGCAGAGCTCGGCGAGTGTCATGCCGCGGCCGACGTGCTCCTTGGTCACCGGCGAATATGTTACGAGATCCTTCGCCTCGAACGGGACGCGCGTGTCGAGATGCAGTTCGCCGGCGTCGGCGCGCTTCAGGACAGCCGCGGAAGCCAGACACTTGAACGTGCTGCACATCGGAAAGCGCTCGGCCGAGCGCAGGCCCGCCTCGAACCCGCTCTCGGAGTCGAGGACGGCGATGCCGAGCCGTCCGAGACTCTCGCGCTCGATGCGGGCGAGTTCCCCTTCCAGATGCGCCCTTCGGTCGGCCGCCGCCTTCGCCGCAGGTGATGGCAGCCCGCTCGCCGCAGCCGCCATCCCGAGGATTCCAAAACCCAGATGCCGTCTCGTCAGCATGTTCATTCTCCAGTGACTGCGCGAACCTGCCGAACGAGGTGACGACTGACAAACGATCATTTATTCGTCGAGCCATGAGCAGAACTTGGTCATCATGCCCATCCGCAGCCATCTCCCTTTGAACGCCTTGCGGGCCTTCGAAGCATCCGCCCGGCATCTGAGCTTCACCAAGGCAGGCTTGGAGCTCAGGGTCACGCAGACCGCGATCAGTCACCAGGTGAAACAGCTCGAGCAGATGTTGGGCGCTCACCTGTTCCGGCGCCTGCCGCGTGGCCTCACGTTGACTGACGAAGCCCTGGCTCTGTTTCCCGTCCTCAACGATGCGTTCAGTCGCATCAGCGGCGCGATCGATCGCATCGAAGCGAAGGGAACCCGCGAGGTCGTGACCGTCGGCTGTGTCGGCACCTTTGCAACGGGATGGCTGTTGCAACGCCTCGACGGTTTTCGAGATGCGCACCCCCATATCGACCTGCGCCTCCTCACCAACAACAACCGCATCGATATCGCCGGAGACGGGCTCGACATCGCGCTTCGCTTCGGCGACGGATCCTGGCACGGCGCTGAGGCCATCCATCTGATGTCTGCCCCGCTGTCGCCCGTCTGTCATCCCGATGTCGCGAGTCGTCTGCGCGCGCCGTCGGATCTCGCGGGCGAAAATCTCCTGCGGTCGTATCGCGCCGAGGAATGGCCATTATGGTTTGCAGTCGCGGGCGCTCCATGCCCGATGATCCAGGGGCCGATCTTCGACAGCTCCGTCGCGATGGCCGAAGCGGCCGCGCGCGGCGTCGGCGTTGGCCTGGTTCCGATCGCCATGTTCAACTGCGAGCTCGAGACGGGTCGGCTGGTCCGGCCGTTTGCGGCTGGGGTCGCCGCCGGTTCTTATTGGCTGACCTGGTTGAAGTCGAAAGAACCGACGTCCGGCATGCTTGCCTTTCGTGACTGGCTGGTCGATGCCTTGCGCGCCGATCCGCCGCGCTGACGGCCGGGCGCCACCTCGCACAAGCCGAGGGCGCGAACAGCGCCACGAGGCGCGTGAGGCGGGCGCGTTGCGGCCAGCTCAGCGCTTTACGGCGCTGCGCCGCCACTCGCGTGGCGACAGGCCGAACTGCTCGCGGAACACGCGGCCGAAATGCGAGAGGTCATTGAAGCCCCAGCAAAACGCGATCTCGCTGATCTGACGATGCGCCAGCATCGGCGAGCCGAGATCGCGCCGGCACTGCTTGAGCCGCTCGGCCAGCACGAAGCGTTGGAACGACGTCTCCTCGTCCGAGAACAGATCATTGACGTAGCGCGTCGATAGCCCGAGCTCGCGTGCGATCTCCGGCAGTGAGAGGCCGGCGTCGGATAGTCGGGTGCGGATGTGCGCCTTGATCCGATAGAGCAGCGTTGCGCGATGGCTCGAGGCGGGCAGGGGTTGTGCGCGCAACCGCTCGGCCAGGGTCATGGCGAGCAGGTCGGCGGCCTGGTTGGCGAGAGGTTCGGCATGCTCGGGGCCGATGTGCTCGGCGCGTTCGCAGAGCCTCACGATGAACTCATGGGCGAGGGGCTGGAGCGGGCTGTCGGGGCCGAAGCTGATCGCCGTCACGGTCTCCGTCGGGCCGATCCGGCGCTGCAGCATCTCGCGCGGGAGCTTGAACACGATCTGCTTGAACGCGGCGTCGAACTGCAGCTCATAGGGGCGGGTCGTGTCGTAGATCGCGAACTCGCCGGGCCGGATCACGGTGTCGCGGCCATCCTGGACGACGCCGCCGATTCCCTCACGTCCGAATGCGACGAGAACGAAGTCGGCATCCGCCCGGGAGATCCGCTGCGAGGTCCGGTGCACGCGCTGCCGGTCCGAGGCAACCTCGGAGCAGACAGCCCGTCCCAACGTGGTGTGGGTCACCGAGCCGCGAAACGCGCTGCCGAGATCGGACGTGCAATCGAGCCCGACATAGACGTCGCAGACGATGTCCTGCCACCGCGCCAGCCGGCGGTGGCCCGGGCTTCCGTCGGTGGTGAACAGGATCGGCATCGCTCCGTCTCCCCCTGCACCTCTGCCGGCTTGATCTGTGGCAATGCAGCAAATTCCGGGCCGGCTGGGGTCTTCGTCTCGGCCGCAGTCGAATTTTCGTTCCCTGGCAGACGAGCGCGAAAGCCGGCTGGCGTCAATAGTTGGCCCGGTCGCGGCGCCACCGCCGCGCACGGCATCAGGGAGCAGCAGCGATGGGACTGGCACATCCGAAATACAAGGTGGCGGTGGTGCAGGCGGCACCGGCCTGGCTCGACCTGGACGCCTCGATCAAGAAGACCATCGCCCTGATCGAGGAGGCGGCCGACAAGGGCGCCAAGCTGATCGCGTTTCCGGAGGTCTTCATCCCCGGCTATCCCTGGCACATCTGGATGGACTCGCCGGCCTGGTGCATCGGTCGCGGCTTCGTGCAGCGCTATTTCGACAACTCGCTGGCCTATGACAGCCCGCAGGCCGAAGCGCTGCGGGCTGCCGTGCGCAAGGCCAGGCTGACGGCCGTACTGGGACTCTCCGAGCGCGACGGCGGCAGCCTCTACATCGCGCAATGGCTGATCGGCCCGGACGGCGAGACCATTGCCAGGCGCCGCAAGCTGCGGCCGACCCATGCCGAGCGTACCGTCTACGGTGAGGGCGACGGCAGCGACCTTGCTGTGCATGATCGTCCCGACATCGGCCGGATCGGTGCGCTGTGCTGCTGGGAGCATCTGCAGCCGCTGTCGAAATATGCGATGTACGCGCAGAACGAGCAGGTGCACGTCGCGGCGTGGCCGAGCTTCTCGCTGTACGATCCGTTCGCGCCGGCGCTCGGCGCCGAGGTCAACAACGCCGCCTCGCGCGTCTATGCGGTCGAGGGCTCGTGCTTCGTGCTGGCGCCGTGCGCCACCGTCTCGCAGGCGATGATCGACGAACTGTGC
This sequence comes from Bradyrhizobium sp. HKCCYLRH1034, assembly GCF_051168375.1. Lineage (NCBI taxonomy): Bacteria > Pseudomonadati > Pseudomonadota > Alphaproteobacteria > Hyphomicrobiales > Nitrobacteraceae > Bradyrhizobium > Bradyrhizobium sp. HKCCYLRH1034. Next base: position 63,715 of record NZ_JBNPUW010000012.1, read on the forward strand.
GACCGGCCCGACAAGCACGCGCTGCTGCATGTCGGCGGCGGCCACGCCGCGATCTTTGGTCCGGATGGCTCGTCGCTCGCCGAGAAGCTGCCGCCGGAGCAGGAAGGCCTGCTGATCGCCGAGATCGATTTGGGCATGATCGGCATCGCCAAGAATGCCGCCGATCCGGCGGGACACTATTCGCGCCCCGACGTCACCCGGCTGCTGCTCAACAAGAAGCCGCTCAACCGGGTCGAGCAGTTCGCGTTGCCGGTCGACACGGTCACTCCCGGCGAGGCGCCATCGGCGGCTGGCTGACAGGCTTGGCGGGCGCTAGGTCCCGGCCTCCGGTTGTGCCGGCGGCGGGGCCGACCGCCGCGGCGGCCGCTGCGGACGGCCTGCCGGCGCCGCCATGCGCGGCTGCAAGGTGACGATCACCGGGTTCGGCTTGTGGTCGGTCGCCGCGCCAGTCGCTGCGTCCACACCCATGCCGATCAGGCCGCCCGCCAGGATGTTGCCGGCGAAGCCGGCCGCGCCGGTCGCCGGGATGTCCTTGGTCAACGGGATGATCTGGGTCTCGTAGCCCGGTTTTTCGATGGTGACGGAGATGTCGGCATTGCGTTTGGCGACGAACGAGCAGGGCGTCGTGCAGGTCATCGGCGCTTCGAGACCGGCGATCGTGGCTTCGGCCCCGGACGGCGTCGACGCGACACTGATCGTCTCGGTTGTACCCCGCGTTACGGACGCGCAGCCTCCCAGCGCGGCGCACAGCGCCACCAACGCTACAACTCTCATTTGGTACTGCCCCCTTCAAACCCGGGGGAACTCAAGCGCAACTGGAGCGGGACGGCAAGCGCAATCAGCATTATCCGAAGAAATTCCCGGGCGAGTTTCGCGCGAGTGTGGCTTTCACACCTGCTTTCCACGAACCTGCCGCGCGATCGCCTTCTGCGCATCGAACTCGGCGCGCCGCCGCGCCAGCTCGTCCGGCGCGAGCATGGCCGGATTGCTGTAGTCGCGCTTCCAGCCGTGATCGTCGCTCCAGTGCAAAGGCGATTGCACGGTCGTGCGTGCGGCTGGTGAACTCTCGAGGACACGCAAAGCCAACTCGAGCGTGAAGGCCTGTGAGGCCGCGTCGTGCGGCTTGCCGGCGGAATTGCCCAGCGGAAAATCCGAGAACAGGAAGCGCGGCGCGGCGGCGTGCTCGACGATGTCCTTGGCGCAGCCCATGACGACGGTCGCGACGCCGTTCGCTTCGAGATGCCGTGCCACCAGGCTCACGGTCTGGTGGCACACCGGACAGTTCGGCACCAGCACGACGGCGTCGATCTCGTCGGCGCGGCAGCGCGCGAGAATCTCTGGCGCATCGGTCTCGATCGTGACGCGGTGGCTGCGATTGGTCGGCGCGCCGAAGAAGCGCGGTCCGACCGCGCCGATGCGGCCTTCACCTGCCAGCCTTAGGAGCTGTGGTAGCGGAAACCAGGTGCCGGAATCCTCGGCCGAGGTGTGCGCGCGATCATAGGCGATGTGGGAAATGCGCAGGTCGTGCTGCGCCGACGTGTCGCCGTCATAGACGGAGTAGAACTTGGCGCCGCCATTATAGGGCGCGCCGGGGCCTTGATCGCCTTTGGCGGGATCGAAAGGCGCGGCCGTGGTGACGATGGTGACGCGCGACTGCGCGAGCGGCTTGCGCAAGGGATGGAACGGCGCCGACGTGTAGTGAGCCCAGCGATAGGGCGTGTCATAGCCGATCGCGAGATAGTAGTCGCGCGTGCGCGCCATGTAGGACAATGGCGCATCGCTTTCGGGCGCGAAGCCGAGTCTGTCGTCGGTCGGTGCGGTCATCCGTCGCGCTCCCTGCGGCACTCGAGGAGTGCTAGCCGGCTCGTTCGCTGTGTCAAGGCGCCGCGCGGTGGAACCCCGCATGGTCTTGGGCTTTGTCTCTCGGCAGAATTCCAACCATTGCACCGCGCTCACGATGCTTTCCATGATTTCGGTTGCTCGCATTGCCTGTCTCGGCCTTGCCTTGATGCTGACCATGCCCTTGTCCGGCGTGGCGGCGGAGCAGGCCTCCGACCGTGACGCTGCCGCGCCGGCTGATCCGAAGGACGGCGCCCGGCAGGATTCGCCGCAGGAGGCTGCCAAGCCGGCAGACGCTGCGGCAGAGAGCTCGGAGAACAAGTCCGAGGAGCCCAAGGAGAGCGGTACGCGCGAGGCAATCTGCCTGATGATCGAATCCGCAGCCAAGGCGAATGATCTGCCGCTCGAATTCTTCGCTCGCGTGATCTGGCAGGAGAGCCGCTTCCAGAGCGATGCAGTCGGGCCGGTCACGCGCAACGGCCAGCGCGCGCAGGGAATCGCGCAGTTCATGCCGGGCACGGCGAACGAGCGCCAGTTGCTCGATCCGTTCGATCCGGTTCAGGCGCTGCCGAAGTCGGCGCAGTTCCTGGCCGAGCTGCGCGACCAGTTCGGCAATCTCGGGCTCGCGGCGGCGGCCTACAATGCGGGGCCGCGCCGGGTGCAGGACTGGCTCGCCGGCAAGGGGCAGATGCCCTGGGAGACCCGCAACTACGTCTCGGCCATCACGGGAGCCACGATCGATGAGTGGGCGGCCGCCGGTAACGGCGGCAAGACGCCGCCAAGCCCGCCGCCGACCTCGTGTCGTCAGCTGATGGCGATGTTGAAGCGCGCGCCGAATCCGTTCGTCACGGAGCTCGAGCAGCATGTGGCGCTGTCGGCCGCGAAACCATGGGGCGTCCAACTGGCTGCAGGCTTCGACCGCAACAAGGCGCTCGCGATGTATTCGCGGGCGATCAAGGGGCTTGGCCCGGTCATCGGCGACCGCGACCCGAGCCTGCTGTCGTCGGTGATGCGCTCGCGCGGCAACCGCGCCTTCTATCAGGTGCGGATCGGCGCCGAGACGCGGGCCGAGGCCGACGCTCTCTGCAGTCGGATCCGCGAGGCCGGTGGTGCCTGCTTCGTGCTGCGCAATCGCTCCGGATAGAGCTGCCGCAGCGCGGCGTGTGGGGGATGGCTGCGCCGGACGCAGACCCGCGCGCGCCTGATGGCGGTTGACGCGAGCGGCTTTCGCCAGCCTTATCGCGGTTCGTTCCGCTGGGCCGCCCGTGACACTTCCTCCGCTCGATTCGCCGCAATGGCATGGTTCACTGCGCGCCTTCGGCTGGGGGCTGCGCGCGACGTCAGCGACCATCCTGTCACTGGTGCTGTTCGTCACCTTCATCGGCATCGGCGCGCTCGCCCACGATACCCGTTTCAGCATGCTCTGGGCGATCCTGAGCACGGTGCTGGTTTGGGCCGGTCCAGCGCAGATCATCCTGGTCTCCACGCTCGGCTCCGGCCAGACCATTCTGCAATCGGCGATCGCGGTCACGATGAGCGCGATCCGGCTGTTTCCGATGGTGGTGGCGGTGCTGCCGCTGATCCGCTCGCCGCAGACCAAGCGGCGGCACCTGGTGCTGATCGCGCATTTCACCGCCGTGACCCTGTGGGTCGAATGCTATCGCTTCCTGCCGCATGTGCCGCGCGAGCGCCGTATCGCCTTCGTGCATGGGCTCGGCACCGGCCTGATGGGGATCGCGCTGATCGCGACCATCATCGGGTATCTTCTCGCCGCCAATCTGTCGCAGACCTTCGGCGCCGCGGTGCTCTTGCTGACGCCGCTGGCCTTCCTGTTCTCGACCCTGCGCAACGCCAGGGAGCTTGCCGACGTGCTCGCGCTCGGTCTCGGCCTCGTGCTGTATCCTCTGGCCGCCCAGCTCGACAGCGGCGTCGACATCCTGGTCAGCGGCGTCGTCGCCGGAACGCTCGCGTTCGGCGCGCACAAATGGCGCGAGCGGCGGGGGCTGGCATGAGCGACTTCATCGGCGATTGGCATGCGCTCGTGGTGCTGCTGGTGGCGGGCGTGATCCCCAACCAGATATGGCGCCTGCTCGGACTTTGGTTCGGCAGCGGGCTCGACGAGGGCTCGGACCTGCTGATGTGGGTCAAGGCGGTCGCGACCGCCATCTTGGCGGGGGTCATCGCCCAGATCCTGGTGCAGCCGCCGGGCGCGCTCGCCAGCGTGCCGTGGGGGCTGCGCTACGGTGCCGTCGCTGCCGGCCTTGCAGCCTTCATGGCGAGCCGCCGCTCGATCTTTGCCGGTGTCGTCTGCGGCGAAGCCGCGATGCTGGCCGGCAAATGGTGGCTCGGCTGAGTTGCGCGATCTTGCGCGACCGCAATTGCGGTGAGCCGAGGTTCGGATAGATTGCCGGGAAGACCCAAGGACTCCGCAATGACCACTGATTCCGATCTCCGTCCGGGAGAAGTCGCCGTCGACGCGCCACAGCCGCGCGACGCCACGCTGTATTTCATCGGCCGCATCCGCACGCCCTGGACCTCGCGGCTCGAGACGCCGCGGCAGGGCAGCTTCGAGGGGCCGGTGTGCCGGCTCGAGATCTTCGAGCCCTGGGTGCCGGCGCTGCAGGGCATCGACGCCTTCAGCCACCTCCAGGTGCTGTACTGGCTCAACCGGGCGCGCCGTGATCTCGTCAAGCAGAGCCCGCGCCATCATGACGGCGAAACCCGGGGCACCTTCGCGCTGCGCTCGCCGGTGCGTCCCAATCCGATCGGCGTGTCGACCGTCCGCTTCGTCGCGTTGGAAGGCAACACCGTGCTGGTGCGCGGTCTCGACTGCCTCGACGAGACGCCGCTGATCGACCTGAAGCCGGATCATTGCGCGTTCACGCCGGCGGCGGCGGGTGAGGATGACAAATAGGACCGACGGATCCGGATGTCGAAGGTGAACAAGCGGCCGCAGAAGACGGTGACGGCTCTGGATGCGATCACGGCGGACCTCGTCGCCGTGCTGGTGGCGGTGACCGACGGACACCCGAAGATCATGACGATCGAGCATGCTGCGGCGCTGCCGAGCGGACCGTTTCAGTTCGCGCACCGCTCATTGCAGATGGGGCTGCGCGCCTGGGTCGAGGCGCAGACCGGTCATCCGCTCGGCTATGTCGAGCAGCTCTACACCTTCGCCGACCGCGGTCGCGGCGGCGATCCCGACGCGCCGCACCGCATCTCCATCAGCTATCTCGGCCTGACCCGCGAGGAAGAGGGGCGTGAGGGCGCGGATGCGCAATGGTCGTCGTGGTACGACTACTTCCCGTGGGAGGATCATCGCGACGGACCGCCGACGATCCTGGCCAAGATCATCGCGCCGAAGCTGAAGGCCTGGGCGCGAGCCGCCGACCAGCCGGCGCTGCAAAAGACGAGATGGCAGCGCGCCGCAATCACCTTCGGTCTCGATGGCCGCGAGTGGAACGAGGAGCTGACGCTGCAGCGCTATGAGCTGCTGTATGAGGCGGCGATGATCCCCGAGAGCGTGCGCGAGAAGGGGGCCAGCCAGCCGATGCTGCCCGGGCGCGCCATGATCGGTGATCACCGTCGGATTCTCGCCACCGGCATTGCCCGCCTGCGCGCCAAGATCAAATACCGGCCGGTCGTGTTCGAGTTGATGCCGGAAGAATTTACACTGCTGCAATTGCAGCGCAGCGTCGAGGCTCTCGCCGGCCGGCTCGTGCACAAGCAGAACTTCCGCCGCCTCATCGAGCAGCAGGAACTGGTTGAAGAGACAGGCGCAATTGCTGCCGACACGATTGGCCGGCCGGCCAAGCTGTTCCGCTTCCGGCAGGGCGTTCTGGCCGAGCGGGCGGTGGTCGGAACCAAGCTGCCGCTCTCGCGATCTTGATCTCCCGCTCTTGACACAGCTTATGCTCAGGATAAGTATAAGCCATCTTATGCTCACGGAGAGTATAAATGGTCGATCTTGTCCTGCCCGCCGTCGCGCCGAATGCATCGCTTGCTGAGCGTCTGAGCCGGGTGATCCCGCCGCCGGAATGGGCTGTCTTCGAGGACGATGTCGAAGCCATTCTGGCGCTGAAGCGCCGGCGCAATGCCGTGGTGCTGGCGCACAACTATCAGACGCCCGAAATCTATCACGGCGTCGCCGACATCGTCGGCGACAGCCTCCTGCTGGCGCGCGAAGCGACCAAGGTCGATGCCGAGGTGATCGTGCTCGCCGGCGTCCACTTCATGGCCGAGACCGCCAAGCTGCTCAATCCCGACAAGACCGTGTTGATCCCCGACGTAGAGGCGGGCTGCTCATTGGCGGAGTCGATCACCGCCGACGACGTGCGGCTGATGCGCGCGCGCCACCCGGGCGTGCCCGTGGTCGCCTATGTCAACACGTCGGTGGCGGTGAAGGCCGAGTCCGACGTCTGCTGCACCTCCGGCAACGCGCGCGCGGTGGTCGAGTCGCTCGGTGTCGATCACGTCATCATGCTGCCGGATGAATATCTCGCGCGGAACGTCGCCGCACAGACGAAGGTGAGGATCACGGCCTGGAAAGGGCATTGCGAGGTGCATGAGCGCTTCAGCGCCGAGGACGTCCGCACGCTGCGCGACAACCATCCTGGTGTCACCGTGCTCGCGCATCCGGAGTGTCCGCCCGAGGTCGTGGCGGAGGCGGACTTCGCCGGCTCCACCGCGGCGATGTCGGACTTCGTCGGAGCAAGAAGGCCGGCCCGCGTGGTGCTGCTGACGGAATGTTCGATGAGCGACAATGTCGCCGTGCTCCATCCCGACATCGAGTTCATCCGCCCCTGCAATCTGTGCCCGCACATGAAGCGGATCACCCTGAAGAACATCCGCCATGCGCTCGAGACCAACACGCACGAGGTCACGATCGATCCCGCGATGGCCGAGCGCGCGCGGCGCGCAGTGGAAAGGATGCTGGCATCATGAGCATCGATGTTTCGAAGTTGATCGGCCGTCCCGTGATCATCGGCGGCGGTGCCGCAGGTCTGATGACGGCGCTGGCGCTTGCGCCCGAGCCGGTCGTGCTGTTGTCGAAGTCGCCGCTCGGCGCGGAGGCGTCGAGCATGTGGGCGCAGGGTGGCCTCGCCGCGGCGGTTGGCGATGACGATGATCCGGGGCTGCATCTGAAGGACACGCTCGCCGCCGGAGCCGGATTGTGCGACGAGCCCGCCTCGCGCCGCATCATCGATGCGGCGCCGGCCGCGGTCGAGCGCCTCGCGCAGCTTGGCGTTGCGTTCGACCGAGGTGCGGATGGACGTTGGCGTCTGGGCCTGGAGGCCGCACACAGCCGCAACCGGATCGTGCATGCGACGGGCGACGGCACGGGACGCGAGATCATGCGCGCGCTGATCGCGGCTGTCAGGCGTTGTGCTTCGGTGACCTTGCTCGAAGGCGTCGAGGCGCGCCGGCTGATCGTCAATGACAACGCGATCCAGGGCGTGGCTGCGGCGCGCGGCGATGAGGCTCTGATCCTCGCCACGACACGCGTCGTGATCGCAACCGGCGGCATCGGCGGCCTGTTCCTCGACAGCACCAATCCGGCCGGTTGTTTCGGCCAGGGCCTCGCGCTGGCGGCGCGGGCCGGGGCCGTGCTGTCCGATCTCGAATTCGTGCAGTTTCACCCCACCGCGTTCGACGGACCGTCGCGGCCGCTGCCGCTGCTCACCGAGGCGATCCGCGGCGACGGCGCCGTCCTGATCGACGACACCGGTACGCGCTTCATGGCCGACGAGCCCGGCGCTGAGCTGGCGCCGCGCGACGTGGTGGCGCGGGCGGTATGGCGCCGCCGTGCGCAAGGCCACCGCGTGTTCCTCGATGCGCGCAACAAGCCGGGCAAGGATTTCGCCGCGCGCTATCCCGTGATCAGCGCGTTCTGCCGCATGGCGGGCATCGACCCCGCGCGCGATCCGATCCCGGTGCGGCCGGCCGTGCACTATCATATGGGCGGCATCGCTGTTGACACGATGGGACGCAGCACGGTCGAGGGATTGTGGGCCTGTGGCGAGGCCAGCCGCACCGGCCTGCACGGCGCCAACAGGCTCGCCAGCAACTCGCTGATGGAAGCGATCGTCTGCGCGCAATGGGTGGCCGAAAGCGTGGCCGGGGCGCCGCAGCGTGCGGGCAAGCCGTGCGCGGTGGCTGCCATTCCGCCGGGGTCCGATCCGTCGGCCGCACGGCCGCTGCTGTCGCATGCGCTGGGCGTGATGCGCGAGCATCGCACGATCGCGGCTGCCGTCAGCGGCCTGCTTCCACTGGCAGAGCAGGCCGGGTCCATGGCTGACCCGGCGGTGGTCGGCCTGATGCTCGCGGTCGCGGCCCATGCGCGGGAGGAGAGCCGCGGCGCGCATTTCCGCAGCGATCGTCCGGGCACGCTGCCCGTCGCGCAGCCATCCAGCCTCACTCTGCCCGAGGCGATCGCGGTTGCCCGCGACATTGTCGAGGCCGAGCAGACGCCGTTCAGGAGCGCAGTGCCATGACTCTCAATCCTCTCTCGCCCTTGCTCTACGAGCCGCTGGTGCGCATGGCGCTGCTCGAGGATCTCGGCCGCGCCGGCGACATCACCACCGATGCCATCGTCCCCGCCGAGCAGCGCGCCTCGCTGAAGCTGCGGGCGCGCCAGCACGGGGTGATCGCAGGCCTCGATGTGGCGCGCTGCGCCTTCCAGACCGTCTCGCCGGACGTGCGCATGGAGATCGTGCGACCGGACGGCAGCGTCGTGACGCCGGGAGACGCGATCGCGACCATCAGCGGCCCGGCACGGGCGCTCCTGACCGGCGAGCGCGTGGCGCTCAACTTCCTCTGCCGCTTGAGCGGGGTCGCCAGCGCGACGGCGTCCCTGGTATCAGCGGTGAAGGGGACGAAGGCGCAGATCGTCTGCACCCGCAAGACCACGCCGGGCCTGCGCGCGCTGGAGAAATATGCGGTGCGCGCGGGGGGCGGCGGCAATCACCGGTTCGGGCTCGATGACGCCGTCCTGATCAAGGACAACCACATCGCCATCGCCGGCGGCATCAAGGCTGCCATCACGCGCGCAAAGGCCCATGCCGGCCATCTCGTCAAGATCGAGGTCGAGGTCGACACTCTGGCTCAGCTCGAGCAGGCGCTGACGCTGGGCGTCGATGCGGTGCTGCTCGACAACATGACGCCGGCGGAGCTCGAAACCGCGGTCGGCATGATCAGCGGCAAGGCCATCTCCGAAGCCTCGGGCCGGATCACCGTGGAGACCGCGCCCGCGATCGCCGCGGCCGGCGTCGACCTGATCTCGGTCGGCTGGATCACGCATTCGTCGGCCGCGCTCGACATCGGGCTCGACGAGGCCTGATCAGCCCTTCAGCGCCGCAATCAGCTTGGCGGCGTTCTCCTCCAGCACCTTCGGATCTTCCTTGCGGCTCGCCGGCGGCAGCAGGGAATCGCCGTTGCGGCGAGGCATGATGTGGACGTGCAGGTGGAACACCATCTGGCCGCCGGCATGCTCGTTGAACTGCTGCACCGTGATGCCGTCGGCGGCGAACGCGGTCTTGGCGGCGCGGGCGATGGTGCGCACGGCACGGCCGACGTGGAGATAGTCCTCCTCGGTGATGTCGAGGATGTTGCGTGCGGCGGCCTTCGGGATCACCAGGGTGTGGCCGGGCACGCGCGGCATGATGTCGAGGAACGCCAGCACGTGGTCGTTCTCATAGACCTTGGTGCAGGGGAGTTCGCCGCGCAGGATCTTCGCGAACGGATTGTTGGGATCGTAGGCGGTCATGGGCAGTCCCTTAAGCGGTTCCTCTTGGTGCGCCTTACTCTCACCGGCGCGTGTCGCCGGTCAAGACGGCTCGTCCATGCCTTTCCGGAACGGGGCGGATTCGGCGAGCTCGCGGCCGGCTTCCTCGACATAGGCGCGCTCGCGCTTGAGATAGTCGTCAATGGCCCGGCGCAGGCCGCGGTCGGCGATGTAGTGCGCGGAGTAGGTGGTCTGCGGCAGGTAGCCGCGCGCGATCTTGTGCTCGCCCTGAGCGCCAGCTTCGACGACTTGGAGCTTGTGCTGGATCGCAAAGTCGATCGCCTGGTAGTAGCAGACCTCGAAATGCAGGAACGGGTGGTGCTCGATGGCGCCCCAGTTGCGCCCGAACAGCGTGTCCGAGCCGATGAAGTTGATCGCGCCGGCGATCCAGCGGCTCTCGCGCTTGGCCATGACCAGCAGCACGTCGTCGGCCATGCTCTCGCCGATCAGCGAGAAGAACTTGCGGTTGAGATACGGCCGGCCCCACTTGCGTGAGCCGGTCTCCATGTAGAATTCGAAGAATGCGTCCCAGGCGTCCTCGGTGATGTCCTTGCCGGTCAGCCAATGGATGGTGATGCCGGCGGCCAATGCGTCGCGCCGCTCGCGCTTGATCGCCTTGCGGTGGCGCGAATTCATCGTCGCCAGGAAATCGTCGAAGGTGGAAAAACCCTGATTGTGCCAGTGGAACTGCTGGTCGGTGCGTTGCAGGAAGCCCTGCGCGGCGAGCAGCTGCCATTCGGCCTGCCGGGCGAAGGTGACGTGGACCGAGGACGCCTCGCTGATCCCGCACAGCGCCTTCAGTCCCTGGGCGAGGGCATTGCCGATCATGTCCCGGTCCTGGTCGGCGCGGATCAGCAGCCGCGGCCCTGTGGCCGGCGTGAACGGCACCGAGACCTGCAGCTTCGGATAGTAGCGCCCGCCGGCCCGCTCATACGCATCGGCCCAGCCGCGGTCGAAGACATATTCGCCCTGCGAGTGGGACTTGAGGTAGCACGGCACGACGCCGAGGACCTCGTCACCCATCTTCGCCACCAGATGGCGCGGCGCCCAGCCGGTGCGCAGGGTGGCCGAGCCGGAGGCTTCGAGCGCCGAGAAAAACGCGTGTGAGATGAACGGATTGTAGCCGCGCCCGCAGGCGGAAGATGAGCCGGGACTGACGCGGCCCTCGGGATTGGCACAGGCGTCCCATGCTGCGGCCGGGACCTCGTTGATCCCGGGAACGGCTTCGAGCGTGATCTCAGGCGATGCCATCGAATCCTTGTCAAACGGGCCGGCACGGCACGCCCCGGCCGGGACGCCCCAGATGCCACGCCCTGAAGATCGTGCATCGCAGCAGCGAGTTCAAGGCCGGCGTCACGTCTCCGGCGTAAACCCCTCGAAGATCATCTGATCCGCATAGCGGGCTGCGGCGGCGCGCTGCTCGGGGGTGCGGACGGTCCAAGTCAGCAGCGGGCAGCCGAACACGTTGCGCGCGATCCAGGGGGCAGGCGCAGGCAGCTGCTCGACCCAATAGGCGACGAAATGCGGCTGGCTGCTGAAGCCATGCTTGAGATGCAGCATGCTGTCGCGCTGCGCCTGGGTCAGCTTGGCCCAGTAGCCGTCCTCGTAGCTGCGCTGCGCGACGATGCCGCGCGTCAGCGTCGGCATGGTCTCGCGCAAGGCGCGGACCTGGTCCGGATCGAACGACATCCCGACCACCGGGCCGGAGTAGGACGCCAGCACCTCGGCCATGCGCCGGACCAGCCGGCGATCGCCCTGGAACGTGCTCTTGACCTCGATGACCAGCGGCACGCGCCCGGCGATCAGGTTGCAGAGGTCGCCGAGCGTCATCATCTGCTCGTCGGTCTGCTTGAACTTGATCGCTTTCAGCTCTGCCGCGGTCTTCTCGATCAGCGGGCCGGTGCCCTCGGTGAGGCGGCCGAGATCATAGTCGTGATGCACCATGGCCTCGCCATCGGCCGACAGCTGGATGTCGCATTCGATGGCGAAGTTGCCGGCCACGGCGCCGCGTGCGGCGGCCGGCATGTTCTCGATGATGCCGCGATCAGCATCGTGCAGGCCGCGATGGGCGACGGGGCGGGCCGTCAGCCAGTCAGGTGCGCGCATTCGCCCCGTCCGTTTTGCTGGCGCATGATCTCGTCGGAAAACCGCCGCGCACTATTCCGGATCATGCGCTCTCTCTCACTCAACCTCGAACACACCTTCGACTTCCACCGCCGCGTCCGACGGCAGCGCCGACACGCCGACGGTGGTGCGGGCGTGCCGGCCCTTGTCGCCGAACGCTGCGACCATCAGGTCGGAGGCGCCGTTGAGCACCTTGGGCCCGTCGAGGAAATCGGGCGCCGAATTGACGAAGCCGCCGAGCCGGACCACGCGCACGACCTTGTCGAGATCGCCGACCGCCGCCTTGACCTGGGCGAGCAGGTTGATCCCGCAGCCCTCCGCGGCCGCATAGCCGTCCTCGATCGACACGCCGCCGCCGAGCTTGCCGGAGGCGATCATCTTGCCGTCGGCGCCGAGGCAGACCTGGCCCGACACGAACAGCAGGTTGCCGGTGCGCACGAACGGGACGTAATTGGCCACCGGCGCCTTTGGTGCCGGCAGTGTGATGCCCTGTGCCGCCAGATTCTGTTCAACCGTACCCGCCATCTCGAATCCCCGTTCTGTCGCCTGAAAGCCGGTCCCGTGCCGGACCGAGGCCCTGTTTGGCGCAGTTGCCAGTGACATGCAAGCAGCCAGCACCGACGCGATTCCGGCGCTTTAAGCGCACGTTTCCGTGAGACAGCCGCAGTTGCGACGCAATGCAGCGATCTCTAATGTGACGGTTCAGCGATACGTCCTCCGAGGAAAACTCATGGCTCATTCGTTCCGACTGTCGATGGGAGCGCTCGCCGTCGCGGCGATCACGTTCGGTCCGGCGCAGGCCGGGGCGGCGGTGCCGTTCCTGCCGCATCAGGCGCTCTATGACCTGAGCCTGGTCAAGTCGCGCGGCTCGAGCCCCGTCAACAGCGCGCGCGGTCGCATCCTCTACAATTTCTCTGGCAACGCCTGCAACGGCTACACTTCGGAATTCCGCCAGGTCTCGGAGCTCGATCTCGGTGAGGGCAAGGTGACCCTGAGCGACCTGCGCTCCACCGCGTGGGAGGACGGCGCCGGCAAGAGCTACCGCTTCAAGATCGACTCGCGCATGAACGAGCAGGCCTCCAGCCCGGTCGACGGTATCGCCGAGCGCACCGGCGATCACATCACCGTCAAGCTCAAGCAGCCCGAGGCGAAGACCTTCACGCTCGACGGCTCGACCGTGTTTCCGACCGAGCAGATTCATCGCATCATCGCCGCCGCGCGCGAGGGCAAGTCGCTGCTCGAGCTGACGGTCTATGACGGCTCGGACAATGGCGAGAAGGTCTACAACACGCTGACCGTGATCGGTGCGCCCGTGCCGGCCGACAAGGCGGCCGCCAAGCCCGACGCCTCGACCGACAATGACGAGATGAAGAAGATGACGCGCTGGCCGGTGACGGTCAGCTATTATGACCGCGACGCCAAGCGGGCCGAGGGCGAGCAGACGCCAGTCTACGCGATGTCGTTCGAGCTCTACGAGAACGGCGTCTCGCGCGCGCTCGTGCTCGACTACAATGATTTCGTCATCGCCGGCGCGCTGGGCAAGTTCGACGTCAAGGACGTGAAGGACGGCAAGCCTTGCAGCAATTGACCGGGGCATCATTCCGTCTGCTCCGGGCCGTCATAGGCGATGCCGCGGATGACCGCGGCCTGACCGAACTTCTTGCGTAGCGCATCGATCGCGCGCTCGGCCGAGGCCGAGCGGCGGTCGAGCATGTCGGTGTCGGAGGCCTCCGAGCCCGGGCGCAGCGCGCTGACGCCTGCGCCCATCAGCCGGAACGCCGTGCCGTCGGTCTCGCGCGCCAGCATCTCCTTGCAGATTGCGAAGATCTTGCCGGCGAGCTGCGTCGGCGCCGCGATCGATTGCGAGCGCGTTCGTTGGCGGAAGTCCGCGGTTTTAAGCTTCAGCGTTATGGTCGACCCGGCGAGCTGGCTCGCCTTCAGCCGTGCCGACACCTTCTCCGACAGCCGCCACAGGGTCTTTTCCAGGGTCGCGTAGTCGCGGATGTCGGTGTCGAAGGTGGTCTCGCTGGAGATCGTCTTGGCGCCGCGATCGGCCACGACCTTGCGGTCGTCGATGCCGCGCGCCAGCCGCCACAGCCTGCGGCCGTCACCGCCGAACTGCTTCATCAGCTCGATCTCGTCGGCACGCTGCAGGTCGGCGATGGTGCGGAAGCCCTGGTTCGCCAGCCGCTGCTGCGTGGCGGGGCCGACGCCGAAGATGAAGCCGACGGGCTTGTCGGCCAGCATCGCCGGCGCCTCGTCCTGGCCGAGCGCGGCGAAGCCGCGGGGCTTGTCGAGATCGGAGGCGATCTTGGCGAGGAACTTGTTGCAGGACAGCCCGACCGAGACGGTGATCCCGATGCGCTGCTCGATCTCGCGGGCGAAGCGCGCCAGCACCTTTGCCGGGATCATGCCGTGGACGCGCTCGGTCCCGGACAGGTCCAGGAACGCCTCGTCGATCGACAGCGGCTCGACCAGCGGCGTCAGCGCCTGCATGGCCTGCCGGACCTCGCGGCCGACGCGGACATATTTCGCCATGTCCGGGGGAATCACGACCGCTGCGGGACACAGCTCCAGTGCCTTGAACATCGGCATCGCCGAGCGCACGCCATAGGTGCGGGCGATGTAGCAGGCGGCCGACACCACGCCGCGCTTGCCGCCGCCGATGATGACGGGCCGGTCGGCGACCTCGGGATTGTCGCGCTTCTCGACGGTCGCATAGAACGCGTCGCAGTCGATATGGGCCAGCGTCAGCGCGGGCAGGGCGCGATGGCGGACGAGGCGCGGCGAGCCGCAGACCGTACAGCGGCGCGCGCCATCATCGAGGTCCGTCAGGCAGTCGCGGCAGAAGCAGGCCGGCCCGGCGACCGCGCGCGACCCGCTCGCTGGCGCTGACTTGGTCACGGCACGTCGCGCTCCCACTGCCGGTCGCCCAATACCTGCCGTGCTGCCATGATATTGGTCGGATGTAACTTGGAGTGGGCGGCAAAAGCCTTTACCGTCTCGTCGTCGCGCAGCACGAAATCGAGCACGCTGACCAAGAAATTGGGGTCGGCGGCCGAGGATCGCAGCGTCTCCGGCCCAATCCCGGTCTCGGCCAGGAAGCGGCCCAGCCGCTCCGGTTCGCCGGCCAGGAAGCCGAGGGCCTGAACTGCAACGATTTCAGCGACTTCGCGCGGATTTCGAACGGGCTTTTTCAACGGCGGATTTGCCTTTCCGTTAACTTGTCGGCTCTACTTTGCGCCATCATGCCCGAGTCTTCGGAATGGGTTCAAGCAAGTGGAAACCATCTCGGGGAAAGATCGAATACCGACTTAACGGCTTAGAACGAATCTGGGGCTAGTTTGAATTAGATGAGTAGCGGTGGACAGGCGTCCGCCAGAGGACATGCCGGTGTCAGTGATTCGGAGGGGCGGATGGGCAAGACCGTCCTGATCGTGGAAGACAATGAGCTCAACATGAAGCTCTTCCGCGATCTGTTGGAAGCCCACGGGTACCAGACGTCCGGTACGTCCAGCGGCGTGGAGGCGCTCGACATCGTGCGCCGGACCCGCCCCGATCTGATCCTGATGGACATCCAGCTGCCGCAGGTCTCGGGCCTGGAAGTGACGAAATGGATCAAGGACGATCCGGATTTGCGTGCCATCCCGGTGGTGGCAGTGACGGCCTTTGCCATGAAGGGCGACGAGGAGCGCATCCGCGAGGGTGGCTGCGAAGCCTATCTTTCCAAGCCGATCTCGGTCGGAAAATTCATTGAAACGGTACGCCGCTTTATCGGCTAAGGAGTTTCTGCAGTGTCCGCGCGTATCCTCGTCGTCGACGACGTCCCGGCCAACGTCAAGCTGCTGGAGGCGCGGCTGTCGGCCGAATATTTCGACGTGCTGACCGCCGCGAACGGCGCCGAGGCGCTGCAGATCTGCCAGCGCGCCGAATGCGACATCATCCTGCTCGACGTCATGATGCCGGACATGGACGGCTTCGAGGTCTGCCGCCGGCTGAAGTCGAATCCGGCCACGCATTTCATTCCGGTTGTCATGGTGACGGCGCTCGACAGCCCGTCCGACCGCGTGCGCGGCCTGGAGGCCGGTGCCGACGACTTCCTGACCAAGCCCGTCTCCGACGTCGTGCTGATCGCGCGCGTGCGCTCGCTGACGCGGCTGAAGATGATGACGGACGAGCTGCGCATGCGCGCGCTGACCTCGCTCGAGATCGGCGTGCAGGCGCCCGAGCGCAACGCGGTTGCCGACGCCGGCAAGGGCGGGCGGGTGCTGCTGGTCGACGACCGGCCGTCGTCCTACGAGCGGCTCGGGCCGATGCTGGCGACCGAGCATGCCATCGACGTCGAGACCAATCCCGCCGAGGCCGTGTTCAACGCCGCCGAAGGCAATTACGACCTCGTCATCGTCTCGCTCGACCTGAACGATTACGACGGCCTGCGGCTGTGCAGCCAGCTGCGCTCGCTGGAACGCACCCGGCAGGTGCCGATCCTCGCGATTGCGGAAGCCGAGAACAATTCGCGGCTGCTGCGCGGCCTGGAGATCGGCGTCAACGATTATCTGCTGCGTCCCGTCGACAAGAACGAGCTGCTGGCGCGCGCCCGCACCCAGATCCGCAAGCGCCGCTACACCGACCATCTGCGCGACAACGTCCAGAACTCGATCGAGATGGCGATCACCGACGCGCTGACGGGCCTGCACAATCGCCGCTACATGGAGACGCATCTTTCGACGCTCGCCGACCAGGCCGCGAGCCGTGGCAAGCCGCTGGCGCTGATGATGCTCGACATCGACTACTTCAAGTCGATCAACGACAATTACGGCCATGATGCCGGCGATGACGTGCTGCGCGAGTTCGCCATGCGCGTGCGCAAGTCGATCCGCGGCATCGATCTCGCCTGCCGCTATGGCGGCGAGGAGTTCGTCATCGTGATGCCCGAAACCGACCTGCACGTCGCCGGCATGGTCGCCGAGCGCTTGCGGCGCTCGGTCGCCAACGAGCCGTTCTCGGTGCACAAGGGCGAGAAGCGCATCGAGGTCACGACCTCGATCGGGCTGTCGACCCTGGAGCAGAAGGGCGAGCCGATCGCCGACGTCATGAAGCGCGCCGACAATGCGCTCTACCGCGCCAAGAACGAGGGCCGCAACCGCGCGGTGGCGATCGCCCCCGTGCATCAGCCGGCGCCGTTCCTGCCGCAAGCCGCCGGCCGCGGCCGCTAGAGGGGCAGGGCGGCGGTCCCGTGTGACCGCCGCTGAGCATCCGTTGCTGGCGAATAGCGTCATCTTTCTCCACATCGTCATTCCGGGGCGCGCGGAGCGCGAGCCCGGAATCCATAACCACGATCGGGAGTATGGATTCCGGGCTCGCCCTACGGGCGCCCCGGAATGACGGCGAGTGCGGAGCCGATTGTTTCCACACATCACTCTTCATCCTCGCCGCGCCTCCGCGCCCGAGTTGTGCCATTCAAAGCCCTCTTCGAGAACAGAGGGCGCAGGGAAGGCCGGGTGCTGGTCGCACCCATGGTCCGCGTGCAGAAAGAAAGCACGCGGCAGAACCACAGGTACGAGCCGGACATCCGGCCCTCCCTGCGCGATGGCTTTACGGCTTACTCCGCGCTCTCCCCGGGGACCGGCGTTCTTGCCCCCGTCGCGAGCGCGCTTCGTCGCAGCGCCCGCTTGGCCTCAGCATCGGGAGGCCAGGACCACACGGCTTCACCGTGCGCATCAGGATGTTCGTCGGCGCGGACAAGCCACGCTGCAACCCGACACGCCCACCGCAGCCCACCTCACGCTCGTGACGATCGCGATGCGCCCCTCTTGGCGAGGTGGGATGTGCAGGGGGATAGCATGAATTCTGGAAAAGCGAAAGTAAAAAATTGCGATCTGGATAGCCGGCGAGAGCGATCTCGTTGAAAGCGTTCGAAAAGTTAGTCTTCGGCGCAGGACCGTCTCGGTGGCGCTCGATGGGGAGATCGCTTCCTCATCTCAATGCTTCAGGATGGACCCCTGATGATCAGGCCGACGCTGATCGGCCCTACGAACTTCAGGCGTCTCATGTTAGCTTGGTTGCGGCGTTGCTCTCTTGTTAGGGAAAAGGCATGAAGCCGCTTCGCATGGGTGTTTTGGCCGGCGTGCTGATGTTGTGTGGAGTCTTGGTCCTCGAAGCGCTCGGTGTGCAGACCAACCTTTTGGTTTTCATGGTCTTGGGAGGCGTTTCGGGCTCGCTGGCTGACATCTTGGATCGGTTCATGGCGGGGCGCGGTACGTAGCGCTGGTCAGCGCGCAAGGCCGGATGGTTGTGGACTCATTCCGACGTATCTCGGACGAGAGAGCGTCTGATGTTTGTGGAGTGTGCCCGATGTGGACATTTCAGCTGGTAGTCCGCACTCCGTAGGGCGGATCAGCGCGCCGCTTCACGTTCGCCGCAAATCGGCAGATTGAGCTGACGCCAATCCGCCCGCCGTGCTCGCGCGGTCGATCTACAACAACTCGCCGCCAGGATGTGGGGCGCCCAAATATCCCTTGATGTTGCGTGCGTGCCATGATACCTTATGTGACATGAGCAAATCGGTCCGCATCGTCAACTTCTATCACATGACCCGCTTCGGCTGGGCCGTGGAAGGAGTCGCGCGCTAGGAATTGGACGTTGCGATCGTTTCACCAGGCCCCGCCGGCATCGGACGGGGCCTTTTGTTTGGCCACGCTCCCTGCCGGCATAACAGCAGGAGCAGAGGATGCCACCCCATCAGACCAACGCGACGATCGACGCTGCGCACGTGTCGGCGCTCAACGTCGATCTCTCGATCGCGTCAATCACCGACGCGATCGACAGCGTGCAGCCATCGATGCAGTCCGAAGCGTCGATCGCAGCGTTGCGAGACGTGTCGCCAGAAAAGGACGCGGCCGGTCCGCCGGCAACGCCGACCTGGCCGATCATCCGCTTGATCGGCTGGTGCTGGCGCGCGATCCAAGAATGGCAACGCCGCGAGAGCGTGCGGGACTGCCTGCATGACCTGAGCGAACGCGAGCTCACAGATATCGGCATCACGCGCGCCGAGATCGAGCACATCGCCGCGCTGCGGACGCTCGACAGGTTGAGGGATGATCCATATCCGGGCGGCGTCTCGCGTCGGGGAATGTAGTTGGTCGTTGAAAGTGGCGACGCAGGGATAACCGACCAACAGCGCGAGATGGTCGCCGCGACGTCATTGCGAGCGTCAGCGAAGCAATCCAGGGTCCCGCACACGACTCTGGATTGCTTCGCTGCGCTCGCAACGACGGAGGTGAGATCGCGCTTATCTATGGACACTATCCTGCCGGAGACGTCGTCTGCGGGAGTTCGGCAGAACACAAGCCTCGCATAGGTGCTCATCTGCGAGCGCAGGAACTACATGCCTTGATCTGGCGCAATCATCGTGGTACCGACAAACCATGATCAACGTCGTGCGCAACTCCAACCGCAAACATGCGGCCCGCCGCAGCTGGGCCGTGGGAGGAGTCGTGCGCTAGGATTTCGACGACACGATCATTCCACCAGGCCCCGCCGGCATCGGACGGGGCCTTTTGTTTGGCCACGCTCCCTGCCGGCATCACGCAGCAGGAGCGACCGATGCCACCTCAGACCCATCTCACAGACGAGATCGCGCGCAATGCCGCCACGCGCGATCGCCCCCTCTCATTGGTGAAGAACGCGGTGCACCAGGCGCCAGCCGCGCCGCGACCCAACGCATCCGTCACGGTGCTGCGTGACGCGTTGTCGGAAAAGAATGCGGCCGGGCCGCCGGGCATCTCGGCTCCGGGGCTGTTCGGCCTGCTCGCGGGCTATTGGCTGGTGTTTCAGGAAGGCCGTCGGCTCAGGCGGATGAGAGTCCAGCTATGCGACCTGAGCGAGGCGCAACTGGTGGATATCGGCCTGACGCAAGGCGATCTCGACCATATCGCAGCCCACCGCGCGCTCGAGCGCCTGAGATTCGACATAGCGAACACCATGATGTCCCGCGGCGTGATGTAGCTGCGAACAGGCCAGTGCGAACAAATGTCTCGGCAGGGCGGATCAGCGTGTGATCGGCCCTGGCGATGTCGTGCGCGCGATCTGTTGCAACCGCGTCATTGCGAGCACAGCGAAGCAAGCCAGGGCTCAGCAAGGACTCTGGATTGCTTCGCTGTGCGCGCAATGGCAGAGGATGGTGCGCGGTGGGGTGATGTTCACCCTCGGCCGCTTTTCGCGCTATCATCGTCGTCAACGTTGATGGAAATGGAACGACGAATGGCAAAACATATCGGCATCGTCGGCTGCTCCGCCGAGGGCGCGGCGCTCTGCTATCGCACGATCTGCAAGGAGGGCGCCGACCTGCTCGGGCCGCATGGCCATCCCGAGGTGTCGATGCACACGCCGTCGCTCGCCGACTACGTGGCCTGCCTCGATCGCGGCGATCTCGCTGGAGTCGCCGAGCTGATGCTGACCTCGGCGCGCAAGCTCGCCGCGGCCGGCGCGGATTTCCTGATCTGCCCGGACAACACCATCCACCAGGCCCTGCCGCTGGTGCTGCCGCGCTCTCCGCTGCCGTGGCTGCACATCGCCGACGTGGTCGCGACGGAAGCGGTCAGGAGAGGCTACAGGCGTATCGGCATCACCGGCACCAAATGGCTCGTCGACAGCAATGTCTATCCGGATAGCTTGACCGCACACGGGCTGGCGTTCGCGCGTCCGGAAGAAGCCGATCGCGTCGAAGCCAACCGCATCATCATGGATGAGCTGGTCTACGGGCGGTTCGAGCCGCCCTCCGTCGCCGCGTTTCAGGCGATCATCACGCGGCTGAAGGAGGAAGGTTGCGACGCCGTCGCGCTCGGCTGCACCGAGATTCCGCTGATCATCGACGATGCCAACTCGCCTCTGCCGACGTTGGATTCGACGCGTCTGCTCGCGCGTGCTGCGCTGGCGCGGGCCACGTCCTGCGCCGGCTGAGAATTGCGGCAAGGCGCTGACCGTTCAGAGCGGGATGTGCAGGCAGCATTGGCTGCGACGCTCGCCATCCGGCCTTCGGACGCGCAGTTCCGTCGGAACCCCCTTGGGTGGGAAACGTTTTGTTTCAGCCCAAGGAGGAGCGCCCAATGAAGAAGCTGATGTTCGCGGTTGCCGTGTCGCTGTCCGTTCTGCCGTCGTTCGCCATGGCTCAGGGCCATATGGGGACGCCGCAGGAGCAGAAGGCGTGCGCGCCCGACGCCAAGCGTTTCTGCCGCGCTCAGCTCGGCGACGACTTCGGGGTCCAGAACTGTCTGACGCAGAACCGGGCCAAGCTGAGCAAGCGCTGCTCGGCGGTGTTCCTGAGCCACGGGATGTAAGCCGGCGCGCAGCGTCGCGACGTCGCAGGGCGGACGGCCAACGCCGATCCACCCTTCTTTGTAGTCAGGCCGCACGGACCCTGCGCAAGAATTTCTCCAGCTCATCCTTGAGGTGATCGCTCTCGCGCGACAGCGAGTGCGCGGATGACAGCACCTGCGCGGAGGCGGTGCCGGTGGCGCTGGCGCCCTTGCTGACGTCGCCGATGTTGCCGACGACGCGCGCGGTGCCGCCGGCGACCTCCTGCACGTTGCGCGAGATCTGCCCCGTCGCGGCGCCTTGCTGCTCGACGGCGGCGGCGATGCCGGCGGCGATCTCCGAGATCTGCTGGATGGTGCCGCCGATCTGCTTGATCGAGGCGACCGAGGACTGCGTCGCGCTCTGAATGCCTTCGATCTGCTGGCCGATCTCCTCGGTGGCCTTGGCGGTCTGCGACGCCAGCGCCTTGACCTCGGAGGCCACCACCGCGAAACCGCGGCCGGCGTCGCCGGCGCGCGCCGCCTCGATGGTCGCGTTCAGCGCCAGCAGGTTGGTCTGGGCGGCGATCGAGGTGATCAGCTTGAGCACGTCGCCGATGCGCTCGGCGGTGCGCGACAGCTCGCTGATGCCGACATCGGTCTGCTCGATCTGGCGAACGGCCTCCTTGGCAATGGTGGTCGATTCCCTGACCTGCCGCCCGATCTCATGGACCGAGGAGGTCATCTCCTCGGCGGCCGAGGCGACCGACTGCACGTTGGTCGAGACTTGGCCCGAGGCCGAGGCCGCGCTGGCCGACAGGTGCTGGGTCTGCTCGGCGGTCTTGGTCAGCGTGTTGGCCGAGACCTCGAGCGTGCGCGCGTCCGCATGGACCTTGTTGATGATCTGGCCGACGGTGGCTTCGAACTCGTCGGCCATGCGTTGCATGGCGACGTGCTGCTCGGTCTTGGCCGCATCGAGATAGACCGAGATGGCGAGATCCATGTCGATCATTGCCGCCTTGGTGATCGCAGCCTGCAGCGCGCCCTTCTTCTCGCGCGCCGCCTGGCCGCCGAACCAGCCGTCCGCGATCTCCGTCTCGATCGCCTTCTGCAGCCCGGTCACGATCAGCGAATAGCCGGCGATGTACCAGCGCGGCTCCAACCCCATCCGGTTGTGCGCCTGGCCGATCCTCGTCACGGACTTCACATAGGCATCGTCGAACTTCGCGGTCGCCAGCGACATCCAATGGTCGAGCTGGGCCTTCGAGGCGTGCCGCATCGCGGCCTGGCTGGAGAACATCTTGGCGAGATGCGGGACCTTGCCGACATGGGCGTAGAACTGCTCCAGCAGGCCGGGCAGCACCTTGCCGATCAGCGGCCGCAGCTCTCGCAGCGCCTCTCGGGTCGCATTGTCGATGCCGATGAAATCGAGACGGGACTGCAAAGTCTGAAGATCGGTCATCGCTGGTCTGCCGGTAAAATAAGGAGGGAGACGCTGGGGGGGCGCCGCTACCCCAAATCGCATGGGTTTGGTTGATGGCTCCTTAAGTCGGGAACCAGATTCAGCCGCAGCCAAATGGACCGATCAGAAGCGGACGGCCCGTGCCGCAGCAGTGGGAGCATCGCGCGCAATAAAAAACGGGGCCGAAACGGCCCCGTTGAAGTCGCAGCAGACCGCGATCTTACTTGATCTTGGCTTCGCGGAATTCGACGTGCTTGCGCGCGACCGGGTCATACTTCTTCTTGACCATCTTGTCGGTCATGGTGCGCGAGTTCTTCTTGGCAACGTAATAGAAGCCGGTGTCGGCGGTCGACACGAGCTTGACCTTGATGGTGACCGCTTTGGCCATGTCTTGAACCTCTGGAATCGGGATCGGGGGTGGGCACCGGCCAAAGAGGGGGCGCCGTTGGCCGGCAACCTACCCAGCCAGCCCCCAAAGTCAAGGTTTGAGGGCCAGATTCTGGGGTCCCTAGGCCGCGAAGAAGCGGTTTTTCGGTCGGGGCAGGCCGAGATTGTCCCGCAGGGTCGGCCCCTCATACTCCGTCCGGAAGATCCCGCGGCGCTGCAGCTCGGGAATCACCTTGTCGACGACGTCGTCGAGCCCCGCGGGGAGGAACGGGAACATGATGTTGAAACCGTCCGACCCACGGCTTTCCAGCCACTCCTGCATCTGGTCGGCGATCGTCTTGGCGGTGCCGACGAAGGACAGACCGCCGTAGCCGCCGACCCGCTGCGCCAGTTGCCGCACCGTGAGCTGGTCGCGCGCGGCGACATCGACCAGGCGCTGGCGGCCGCTCTTGGAGGCGTTGGTCTCGGGGATATCAGGCAGCGGACCGTCGGGATCGAAGCCGGAAGCGTCGGTGCCGAGGATGACCGAGAGCGAGGCGATGGCGCTGTCGTAATGCACCATGCTGTCGAGCAGCGCGCGCTTCTCCTTCGCCTCGTCGACGCTGTCGCCGACCACCACGAAGGCGCCGGGCAGGATCTTCAGATGCTCAGGATCACGGCCGATCTTGTCCATGCGGCCCTTGATGTCGGCATAGAGCTTCTGCCCATCGGCGAGGCTGCCGCCGCCGGTGAACACGGCCTCCGCCGTCTCCGCCGCGAGCTGCTTGCCGTCCTCCGAGGCGCCGGCCTGCACGATCACCGGCCAGCCCTGCACGGGGCGGGCGATGTTGAGCGGGCCGCGGACCTTCAGATATTTGCCCTTGTGGTCGAGCACGTGCATCTTGTCGGGATCGAAGAACAGCCCGCTCTCGACGTCGCGCACGAAGGCATCGTCGGCAAACGAATCCCACAGGCCGGTGACGACGTCGTAGAACTCGCGGGCGCGCTTGTAGCGCTCGGCATGCTCCATGTGGTCGTCGAGCCCGAAATTCAGCGCGGCATCCGGGTTCGACGTGGTGACGATGTTCCAGCCGGCGCGGCCGCCGGAGATGTGGTCGAGGGAAGCGAAGCGGCGGGCGAGGTGATAGGGCTCGTCGAAGGTGGTCGATCCGGTCGCGATCAGGCCGATATTCTCGGTCACCGCCGACAGCGCCGAGAGCAGCGTGAACGGTTCGAACGACGTCACGGTGTGGCTGCGCTTGAGCGCATTGATCGGCATGTTCAGCACGGCCAGATGATCGGCCATGAAGAAGGCGTCGAACTTGCCGGCCTCCAATTTCCGGATGAGCCGCTTGAGATGCGCGAAGTTGAAATTGGCGTCCGGCCAGGCGCCGGGATAGCGCCACGCGCCGGTGTGGATGGAGACCGGACGCATGAAGGCGCCGAGCTTGAGTTGACGGGGAGCCATGGGGTGTCCGTGGATGGTTGATCTCTTGAGCAGATAGGAACTCGCCCGATCCGCGTCAGCAACCCACGGCAGAACACGATTTCGTTTTTGCGGTCGTGCGCAGCACGCTCATTCTGTCGTGAGGCAATACAGGTTACGCAGCAAATGGTGTCGTCCCGGCCTTGAGCCGGGACCCATGCTCCGTGAACTACGCCATGTGAGCACAGTCTCGACCACCGGGGCCCACGACAGATTCCGCGGTATGGGTCCCGGCGTTCGCCGGGACGACACTTTTTGGTGGCGTAGGGCTGCCCGTCTCATGGCAAGTCATTCGTGGCCGGACAACTAATGCCTCCGTGCGCGTGCATCGAACGCCGACAGCACGGCGAGCGTCATCGCGGTGACGCCGGTCTCGATGGTCGGCTTGGGCACTGGCGCGAATTGCGGGGAATGGTTCGGCGGCAGCGGCGGGCCGCTGCCGTCGCGCGCGGCGGCGACGCGCTCGGGCTCGTAGACGCCGATGCCGAAGAACATCGAGGGCACGCCGGCTGACACGAACTCAGAATAGTCCTCGCTGGTCGTGCTCGGCGGCACCAACATCAGCTTGTCGCCGAAGGCGGCGCGCAGCACCTTCTCGCCGGTCGCGACGACGCCCGGATCATTCATGACGGCCTTCGCGCCCTCGCTAATCTCGATCTGCGGCGGCGGCGCATCGGCCATGGCGGCCACGGCCTTCGCGGTGCGCTCGATGCCCGCCACGAGCTTGGCGCGGACCTCAGGCTTGAAGCTTCTGATGGTGCCGACCACGAGCGCGTTGTCGGGGACGATGTTGCCGGCGGTCCCGCCATGGATCGCGCCGATGCTGACGATGCCGAATTCGGTCGGGTCTTTCTCGCGGCTGATCACGCTCTGCACATCGATCACGAAGCGCGCCGCCATCATCACCGGATCGATCGTCTGATGGGGAGCTGCGCCGTGCCCGCCACGGCCGTGGAAACGAACGAACAGTCCATCCACGCTGGAAGAGCCGATTGCCGTGCGATAGGTCAGCGAACCGTAGGCGAAGCCGCCGTCGTGGAGCGCGAAGCCGACATCGGGCTTCGGAAACCGCGTGAACAGGCCGTCGGCCAGCATCGCCTTTGCGCCCGCAACTTCTTCCTCCGCGGGCTGCGCGACGAACATCAGCGTGCCCTTCCATGTGTCTCTCAGGCCGACGAGCGTCTTGGCCGTGCCGACCCAGCTAGCCATGTGCACGTCGTGGCCGCAACTATGCGCGACGAAGGTCTCGCGTCCGTTCCAATTGGCCTTGTCGCGGCTGGCATAGGGCAGGGCGGTCTTCTCCTCCATCGGCAGCGCATCGAGCTCGGTGCGCACCATGACCGTCGGTCCCTCGCCATTGCGATAGAGCGCGACCAGACCCGTCTTGCCGACCTTCTCCGTCACCTCGAAGCCGAGCGCCCGCATCTGCTCCGCGAGCTTTGCGGCGGTCTTGACCTCCTGGAAGGCCAGCTCGGGATGGGCGTGCAGATCCTTGTAGAGCGCGTCGAGCGCGGGATAGTCGCGCTCGAGCGAGGCGGCAATCGTGCTTTTCAGTCCTGAGACATCGAGCTCGGCCCGCGCGGGTGCCGCGGCGAGGGCGATCAGGGCGGCGGAGGCGAGCAGAAGGCGGCGAGGCTGCGTCATGGATCGGCTCTCCGATGAACGCAGCCAGTCTAGCCCCGTTCAGCTCACGCGCCCAGGACGTCCTTCTGCATCTTGCCGCCGTAGAAATGGAAGAACGGCACCGGGGCGTCGTGGCGCAGCGGGCCGGTGGCGAGGCGGCGGTCGAGCTCGTGGAGCACGTTCTTGGTCATCGGGTGCAGATCGGCGAGCGGCTTGGAGCCGAGCTCGACCCAGACCAGCTCGACCAGCTCCGCATCGGCGTGGATCACGCCGTCGACGCGATGGGTGATGGCGGAGGCATCGGCGGTGAAGAAGCGCGTGTCGAAGCGCTTGATGCGGCCGGGCGGGGTGATGGCGCGGGCGATCAGGAACAGGCCGGAGGGATCGGGCAGCAGGCCGGCGTCAGCGAACGGCGCCCATGGCCCGTCCAGTTTCGGCGCGGAGCCGCCGACCTTGCGTCCGAGACAGAGACCGGTTTCCTCACAGGCCTCGCGGATCGCGGCGACGGCGAGCGACTTCGCGCGCGAGGCCGTCGTCTGCGGCTTGCCCTTGAACAGATTGGCTTCGAGCTCGGCCGGCATCGGCGCTGCGACGGGGATGCGATGATCTGACTTGTCGACGCGGCCGCCCGGGAAGACGAACTTGCCGGGCATGAACACGACCTTGTCGTGGCGCTTGCCGACCAGCACCTTCGGCACCGTGCC
This sequence comes from Bradyrhizobium sp. HKCCYLRH1034, assembly GCF_051168375.1. Lineage (NCBI taxonomy): Bacteria > Pseudomonadati > Pseudomonadota > Alphaproteobacteria > Hyphomicrobiales > Nitrobacteraceae > Bradyrhizobium > Bradyrhizobium sp. HKCCYLRH1034. The sequence goes on from NZ_JBNPUW010000012.1 coordinate 90,395, forward strand.
GCTGCGATCCACCAGGATCAACGTCGCAGCATCCTTCGGCTTGGTGTAGGGATGATGGTCGGCTTCCTTCTCGGCCGGCTTGCCCGCCGCTGCGCCCGTGGCCTGTGCCGTCTCGCTCATGTCCTCCCCGCTTTTTCTTATTCGTTGATTGTCTGGTCGCTCAGACCGGCGGAATGCCTTCCACCGGATTGTCGTCGAAGCCGTGCATGCGGAACGCCCATTGCAGCCCGACGACGGCGCCCTTGACCGGCTGAATCAAGGCGAGCGCGGCGACCAAGGTCACCGGCAGATAGATCGCGAGTTGCAGCGCCACCGGCGGCGCGTAGTTGGTCTCGATCGAGAGCACCAGCGGCACGATGATGTGGCCGACGATGACGATCACGAGATAGGCTGGAAGATCGTCGGCGCGATGCCCGGAGAAATCCTGGCCGCAGCGGTCGCAGTTGTCCGCGACCTTCAGGAAGGCGCGGAACAGCTTGCCCTCGCCGCAGCGCGGGCAGCGGCCGCGCAGGCCGCGCTTCATCGCTGTCCAGACGTCGCGCTTCTCGGCGAGGCCGGTGTCGCGCGTCCACGTCTGCGGGGGCAATGTGCTGGGCGTTGAGGTCATGGCGTCCACGATCTGCCTTTCTTCGATGTGCCGGGCTTGCGTTTTGCCCCTGCCGTTTGACTTTCCTTGCGGTTCTTTTCTTTGTGCTTCGGCCGCGCCTCGGCCTTGGCGCGCTTCGTTGCCTTGCTCTTGGCCCTTGCCTTGATCCCGGCCTTGCCCTTCGGCCGCTCGCGGCGGCCGTGGCGCGAGACAAGCACGTCGGCCTGCGTCAAGAGTTCGAAGCGCAGCGCGCCGGCCACCGGCTGAGCTTCTACCAGACGCACGTCGACAACGTCACCCAGCCGGTGCATGGCACCGCTGCGCTGGCCGATCAGCGCATGCCGCGTCTCATCATAGTCGAAATATTCCGTGCCGAGGGTCCGGATCGGAACCAGGCCGTCGGCGCCGGTATCGTCGAGCTTGATGAAGAGGCCGGCGCGGGTGACGCCGGAAATGCGGCCCTGGAACGTCGCGCCGATGCGGTCGGCGAGGTGGTGGGCGATCAGGCGGTCGGCTGTCTCGCGCTCGGCCTTCATCGCCCGCCGCTCGGTGACCGAGATCTGCGCCGCGACCTCGGTGAGATGATCCGGCGTCTCGCTGTCGGGCAGGGCGCCGTCACCGAGGCCCAGCGCGCGCAGCAGGCCGCGATGCACGACGAGGTCGGCGTAGCGGCGGATCGGCGAGGTGAAATGCGCGTAGCGGCGCAGGTTCAGGCCGAAATGTCCGTAATTGTCGGTCGAATATTCCGCCTGCGCCTGCGAGCGCAGCACGACCTCGTTGACGAGATGCTCGTAGTCCTGGCCGGCCACCAGCGTCAGCACGCGGTTGAACAGCGATGGCCTCAGCGCGCCGCTCTTGGCAAAGGGCACGTCGAGCGTCTTCAGGAATTCCTGCAGCGCATGGATCTTCTCCACCGTCGGCTCGTCATGCACGCGGTAGATCAGCGGCAGCGCCTTCTTCTCCAGCAGTTCGGCCGCGGCGACGTTGGCCGAGATCATGAACTCCTCGATCAGTCTGTGGGCGTCGAGGCGCTCCGGCACGACGACGCGGTCGACCGTGCCGTCTTTCTTGAGCAGAATCTTGCGCTCGGGAATGTCGAGGTCGAGCGGATCGCGCGCGTCCCGGCCGCGCTTGGCGACCTCATAGGCGGCATAAAGCGGCTTCAGGATCGGCTCGAGCAGGGGACCGGTGACGTCGTCCGGCTTGCCATCGATGGCGGCCTGCGCCTGTGCGTAGGACAGTTTGGCGGCCGAGCGCATCAGCACGCGGTGGAACGAGTGCGAGCGCTTGCGGCCGTCGGCCCCGAGCACCATGCGCACGGCGAGCGCGCCGCGCGCTTCGCCCGGCACCAGCGAGCACAGATTGTTGGAGATGCGCTCCGGCAGCATCGGCACGACGCGGTCGGGGAAGTAGACCGAGTTGCCGCGGATCAGCGCGTCGCGGTCGAGCGCCGATCCCGGCCGCACATAGTAGGCGACGTCGGCGATGGCGACATGGACAATGAAGCCGCCGACATTGTTCGGATCGGGATCCGGCTCGGCATGAACCGCGTCGTCGTGGTCCTTGGCATCGGGCGGATCGATCGTGACCAGCGGCAGCTCGCGCCAGTCCTCGCGGCCCTTCAAGGTCGCGGGCTGCGCGGCTTCGGCCTCAGCGACGGCTGCGGCCGAGAAGTCCATCGGGATCTCGTGGGCATGGATGGCGATCAGGCTGATCGCCTTCTCGGTCGCGACCGAGCCGTAGCGCTCCTTCACCCGGCCCGAGGGCAGGCCGTAGCCGCGGCCGCGCAGCAGGTCGACGCTGATGAGATCGCCGTCCTTGGCGTCCTTGGTGTCGGCGGGGGCGATGGAGAGCTCGCGTCCGGCCTGCTTCTTGTCGACCGGAATCACGCGGCCGCCGCCGCCTGGATTGCTGCGGAAAATGCCGAGCACGCGCGGCCGCGCCTGATCCAGCACCTTGAGGACGCGGCCGCGATAGGAGACGCCGCCATCATCCTTGATCGGCTCGACCCGCAGCAGCGCGCGGTCGCCGACGCCGGCCACCGAGCCCGGCCCGGCATGACGCGGCGTGTGGATGCGGATGCGCGGCGGCTCGGACTGCTCGGCCTCGTCCCACTCGGCCGGCTTGGCGATCAATTCGCCGTCACTGTCGCGCCCGGTGATGTCGGCGACCAGCGTGGCCGGCAGGGACGCGGTCTCGACGACCTTCTTGCGGCCGCTCTTCTTCACCGTGCCGTCGGCGACGAGTTCGCGCAGCAACTGCTTGAGCGCGACGCGATCGGCGTTCTTCAGGCCGAACGCGCGGGCGATGTCCTTGGTGCCAACCTTGCCCGGATTGGCGCGGATGAAGGCGACGATGGCCTCCCGCGAAGGGAAGCCGATGTCGCGCTTTTGGGTCATTTTCTCATCCGCGGGCCTTGCCGGCGCTTTTCTTGGGCGTCGCCTTGGTCGCAGGCTTGGCCGAGGTCTTGGCGGCCTTGGCAACCGGCGCACGCGCCTTGCTGGTGGAGTCTGATTTCGGTTTGGCGGCCGCCTTCTTCGCCACGGCCTTTTTCGCCGGCTTCGGCGTGTCGTCGTCGCCGCCGGTCTTCGGCTTGGCCTTGCTGGCAGCCGCTTTGCTGGCAGCCTTGGCCGGCTTCGCAGCAGCCTTGCCCTTGGCCTTCTTGCCGCCGCCCTTGGCGGCGCGCTCGTCGAGCAGGACGATCGCCTCGGCGAGCGTGATCGTATCCTTTTCCTTGTCGCCGGGAATGGTGGCGTTGACGCCGCCGGCGGTGACATAGGCGCCGTAGCGGCCGGCCTTGACGGCGACAGGGCCGAGCGAGGGATGGTCGCCGAGCGCCTTGCCGGGATCGGCGCCGAACCGCTTGCTCGGGCCCTTGGCGATCTTCTCGGCGATCAGGGTGACGGCGCGGTTGAGGCCGATGTCGAACACCTCGTCGCCGGCCTCCAGGCTCGCATACGTCTTGTCGTGCTTCACGAACGGCCCGAAGCGGCCGAGATTGGCGATGATCGGCAGACCCGTCTCCGGATGGATGCCCACCTCACGCGGCAGCGACAGCAGCTTCAGCGCGTAGTCGAGCTCGAGGCTCGCGGGCGACGTCCCTTTCGGGATGCCGGCGCGCTTCGGCTTCTCGCCCTCGGCGTAATCCTTCTGCTCGCCGAGCTGGATGTAGGGGCCGAAGCGGCCGGCCTTGACGACGACGTCGAGGCCGGTGTCCGGATCCTGGCCGAGCACGCGGTCGGCCGCGGCCTCGCTGTCGGCGGCGAGCGGGCGGGTGTAGCGGCATTCCGGATAGTTCGAGCAGCCGACGAAGGCGCCGAACTTGCCGGCCTTGAGGTTGAGCCGTCCGGTGCCGCAGGTCGGGCACTGCCGGACATCGCCGCCATCGTCGCGCGGCGGGTAGATGTGCGGCCCCAGCATCTCGTCGAGCGCGTCGAGCACCTGCGCCACGCGCAGATCCTTGATGTCGTCGACGGCGCCGATGAAGCCGGTCCAGAAATCCTTCAGCACCTGCTGCCAGGCGATCTCGTTGTTGGAGATGCGGTCGAGCTGCTCCTCGAGATCCGCCGTGAAATCGTACTCGACGTAGCGGCGGAAGAAGTTCTCCAGGAAGGCGATGACGACGCGGCCCTTGTCCTCGCCGTGCAGCCGCTTCTTTTCGAGCTTCACATAGCCGCGGTCCTTCAGCACCTGCAGGATCGAGGCATAGGTCGAGGGCCGGCCGATGCCGAGCTCCTCCATGCGCTTGACCAGCGAGGCCTCCGAGAAGCGCGGCGGCGGCTCGGTGAAATGCTGGGTGACGGCGAGATTCTGCCGCTTCAGCGGCTCGTTCGGGCTCATCTGCGGCAGGCGGCGGCCGTCCTCGTCCTCCTCGTCGTCGCGGCCTTCCTGATACAGCGCGAGGAAGCCGTCGAACTTGATGACCTGGCCGGTGGCGCGCAGCTCCAGGGTGCGGGCGCCGGCCTTGGCGATGATGTCGACGGTGGTGCGCTCCAGCTCGGCGGATTCCATCTGGCTCGCGATGGTGCGGGTCCAGATCAGCTCGTAGAGCTTGGCCTGGTCGTCATCGAGCCGCTTGCGTAGCTCGGCCGGCTTGCGCGACAGGTCGGTCGGGCGGATCGCTTCGTGCGCTTCCTGGGCGTTCTTGGCCTTGGCCTGGTACTGGCGCGGGCTCTCCGGCACATATTTGTTGCCGTAGATCTCGCCGATCACCTTGCGGGCCTGGGTGATCGCCGAGCCGTCGATCTGCACGCCGTCGGTTCGCATATAGGTAATGAGACCGGTGGTCTCGCCGCCGATGTCGATGCCTTCATAGAGACGCTGCGCGATGCGCATCGTGTGCGCCGGTGCGAAGCCGAGCTTGCGGCTCGCCTCCTGCTGCAGGGTCGACGTCGTGAAGGGCGCCTGCGGGTTGCGGCGCGCCGGCTTGGCGTCGACGGTCGCGACCGTGTAGCTCGCCGCGTTGAGCGCGGTCTTGAAATCCTCGGCCTCCGCGCCGGTGCCGATGTCGAGCCGCTGGATCTTCTTGCCATCGGCGCCGACGAGACGCGCCTCGAAGGTGTCGCCGCGCGGCGTCGCCAAGGTTGCGATCAGCGACCAGTATTCGCGCGGCACGAACTTCTCGATCTCCAGCTCGCGATCGCAGACGAGGCGCAGCGCGACCGACTGCACGCGTCCGGCCGAGCGGGCGCCCGGCAGCTTGCGCCACAGCACGGGAGAGAGAGTGAAGCCCACGAGGTAATCAAGTGCGCGGCGCGCCATGTAGGCGTCGACCAGCGCACCGTCGATCTGGCGCGGGTGCTTCATCGCCTCAGAGACGGCCTGCTTGGTAATGGCGTTGAAGACGACGCGCTCGATCTTCTGATCCTTGAGCGCGCGCTTCTCCTTCAACACCTCCAGCACATGCCAGGAAATCGCTTCGCCCTCGCGATCAGGGTCGGTGGCGAGAATCAGCCGGTCAGCGCCCTTCAGCGATTTGGCGATGTCGTTGAGTCGGCCCGCCGCCTTGGGATCGACCTCCCAGATCATGCGGAAATTCTCGTCCGGATCGACGGAACCGTTCTTGGCCGGAAGGTCGCGGACATGACCGAAAGAGGCCAGAACCTCGTAGGAGGAGCCCAGATACTTGTTGATCGTCTTGGCCTTGGCAGGCGACTCCACGATGACGATATTCATGTATTTCCAATGGCTTAGTGGAAGGATTGAAGCTGGCTTCGCGGGATTCGCGCCGGCTGCGTTGACCCGAACATGGGTGGTGAGGGGGTTCCTGTCAAATCGAGGGATGTTGAAAGGCGATTGCGTTGGACCGGCGAAGTACCTATCAGGTTGTACGGAGCACGATGAGAACCGCGCTCTCTTGAGGTTGTTTTTCGTCAAATTCCTTATGCTGGGTGACGGTTGTTGGCCAAGGCAGCGGACAAAAGCGACCCGGACGTCGAGGCGATGGTGGAGGATCCCGACGCCGCGGCGGCGCTGATCGCCGAGGTGACGGCCAGCCTGTCGCATCTGGCGCAGCGCCATCGTCTCGACATGCTCGATTACCTGCTGCGCATGGCGAACCTTGAGGCCGAGGAGCATCTGAGGCTGCGCAGCCGCCGCAGGCTCTGCTGACGGCCGCCCGCGCTCACCGCGGGGCGAGGGCGGTTTCCTCCGGCGCCGGCATCCGGCCGTCCTCCGCGGTCAGCAGCGCTTGCGAACCGGCCTGCGGTTCGCGCGGTCGACGAGCGCGGTGGCGATCTCGTCGGGGTGCTCGTCGAATTCCTCGCTCCACTGCCGCAGTGCGACCAGGATCGGAAACAGGCCGCGGCCCTTCGGCGATGGCGGTGCCACGAGCTCGCCGGCCGGAGCGCCGATCTTTCGGGGCTAACCGGCCGGGTCGGTGGCGGTTTGAGACCTGCCCCCGGGATTGAAAGCGGTGGCTGCCGGCGGCAGCCACCGAGGGACTCAAGCGGCGAGACCGCCGGCCGTCTGAATCGCCTTCGCCAGCGCCTGCTCGCGATGCTCCGGGCCGATCTGGACACCGTCGGCCGCAACGAATTCGAGATCCGTGACGCCGATGAAGCTGAAGACACTGCGCAAATAGGTCTCCAGGTGTTCGAATGCCGCCATCGGCGTGTCCGCGCCGTAATGGCCGCCGCGCGAGACCGCCACGATAATACGCTTGCCACCGGCCAGGCCTTGCGGGCCGTTCGGGCCATAGGTGAAAGTCTTGCCCTTGACAGCGATGCGGTCGACCCAGGCCTTGAGCTGGCTCGGGATGGAGAAGTTGTACATAGGGGCGCCGATCACGACGATATCGGCGGCCAGGAACTCCTCCAGGACGGCCTGTCCGGCCGCGACATCAGCTTTCACTGCGGGATCCTCAACGGGCGCACCGTATGCGACGGCGACATGCGTTCCGGACAGATGCGACAGCGGCTCGGCTGCGACATCTCGGTAAGTCACCTCCAGCCCCGGCGTGATCTGGCGCAACCGTGCGACGATCGCGGCGGACACCTGACGGCTGACGGAGTTGGGGCCGAGCACGCTGGAGTCGATGTGGAGGAGTTGAGTCATGGGTCAGTTACCTCGGTATTGGTTTGTAACTGGCGCACTATGAGTGACTGTGCTGTAACCCCACAAGAACGCACATTCTTGAAACCCGGGCACAGCCATGACCCCTGCTGACAGCGATGATCCCGACCTCCCGACGCAGCCAAATCATAATGATTGCCGGGGTGTGGCCTCGATCCTGGCGCGTGTCGGCGACAAATGGAGCGTGTTCGTCATCATGATGCTTCAGGACGGGCCGAAGCGCTTCAATGAGCTGAAGCGGCTCGTCGGCGGCATCTCCCAGCGAATGCTGACCTTGACCCTGCGCGGCCTCGAGCGCGACGGGCTGGTGACGCGGACGGTGTTTCCGACCATCCCGCCGCGGGTGGATTATGAGCTGACCGATCTCGGCCGCGGGCTGTCGCAGCCGGTGCAGGCGCTCGGACAGTGGGCCATGCAGCACCAGGAGCTGATCGAGCAGGCGCGCTCGCGCTTCGACGCGCGCAGGGATGCTGACTGAGAGTCAGGTCAGCGACACCATCCCGCCGCCGTGGCGCTCTAGGCGGCCGGCCAGCTCGAGCTCGAGCAGCACCATGCGCAGCACGGCGGGTGACAGGCCGCTGATCCGGATCAGGTCGTCGATCGACACCGGGGTCGGGCCGAGCAGGGCTGTGATCTGCGCGCGGTCGTGGCTTTCGGGATCGGGGGCGAACAACTCCTCCTCCGGCTCGCGCAGCGAAAAGGGCAGCGGCCGCTCCATGATCGGGCCGACGGCCTGGATGATGTCTGCGGCTTCGGTGACGAGCGCGGCGCCCTGCTTGATGAGATCGTTGGTGCCCGCGCAGCGGGGATCGAGCGGCGAGCCCGGGACGGCGAAGACCTCGCGGCCCTGTTCGCCGGCCATGCGCGCCGTGATCAGCGAGCCCGATCGATGCGCGGCCTCGACGACGACGACGCCGAGCGAGGCGCCTGATATCAGCCGGTTGCGGCGGGGAAAGTCGCGGGCGCGCGGCTCGTGTCCGAGCGGCATCTCGGAGATTGCGGCGCCGCTGCCACTGATGATGGCGCCGAGCAGGTCGACGTGCTCCGGAGGATAGATCCGGTCATGGCCGCCGGCGAGCACCGCGACCGTGCCGCTGCCGAGGCTCGCGCGATGCGCAGCCTGATCGATGCCGCGGGCGAGGCCGGAGATGACGACGAAGCCGGCCTGGCCGAGCTCATGGGCGATCTGGCCGGCAAATTTCAGCCCGGCGGCGGAGGCGTTGCGCGAGCCGACGATGGCGATCATCGGGCGCATCAACGTCTCGCGGGCGCCACGCACCGCGAGCAACGGAGGCGCATCCTCGCAGGTGGCGAGGCGGGGCGGATAGCCGTCCTCGTCTGGCGCCCGCAGTTCGACGCCTTGCCGTTTGCAGGCTTCGAGTTCGGCCTCGGCTTCGCCGACCGTGCAGATCCGGCCGGCTCCGGCCGCGCCGCCGCGGCGTGCCAGATCGGGCAGCCGGTCGAGCGCTACGCGCGCGGTGCCGAAATGGTCGAGCAGCGAGCGGAAGGTGCGCGGGCCGACATTGTCGGACCGGATCAGGCGCAGCCGGTCGCGCCGCTCGGTGTCGCTCAGCTCGATCGTCGTGTTGATGGCATCCACGCAAAGCCCCCTTTACCGGGGACTAGAATGGAGCAACCCGAGGACGCAGGGAAGAGGGCGCGCTACGCCGGCGCGACGTCGCGCACATCCTCGGACTCGGACACCGGAGACGATAGCACCGGCTGATCGCCCTGGATGGCTGGCGTGGTGCCGACCGGAGCTTCGCGCAGCCAGCGCTCGGCTGCGTCGCGTCCGCGCTGGTACAGCAGCTCGACGAAGTCGCTGCCGAGATCGGTCGCATCGCGCTGTGCCAGGGCTTCGATCTCGTCCTCGGCCGCAAGCCGATGGACGCGCGGCGGATGCAGGCCGTCGCTGCGCGCCCATTCGAGCGCCGCGAGTTCGGCGTTCAGGACCGCATTGCCGGCGATCTGGTCGAGGCGGCGATCGATCGCGGCCGAGGTCGTCGGGACATGGCCGTCGCGCGCGGGCGTGACCTGAACGACCAGCAGGTCGGCGGCGCTGGACTCATGCGCGATCTGGATCAGCGGCGGATTGGTGACGTAGCCGCCGTCCCAATACGCTTCGCCCTCGATGTCGACAGCGGCGTGCAGTTGCGCGGGACAGGTGGAGGCGAGCAGTGCATCCGGTGTGATGCCGGCATTGCGGAAGATCTGCGGCAGGCCGTCACGAGCCCGGGTCGCCGCAACCAGCAGGCGGGGCGCGGCCGGGCCCTGCACGGCGTCGAAATCGATCGTTTCGCGGAGGATGTCGCGGAGCGGATCGAGATCGAGCGGGTCGGCGCGTCCGCCGCGCAGCCCCGCACCGAACGACACCGAGCTGCTCGCCGGCGAGTACGCGCCGATCACCAGCAGCGATCGGAACGACGCCTCCTCCATCAGCCGGGTCCAGAACAAAGCGAGCCGGTTGCGCGCCTCGTCGCGGCCGCCCTTGGCGAGCCCGCTCGCGAGCAGCGCGGCGTTGACCGCACCGGCGCTGGCGCCGCTGATGGTGTCGAAGTCGCAACCGGGTTCCTCGAGCAGGCGATCGAGCACGCCCCAGGTGAAGGCCGAGAACGTTCCGCCGCCCTGCAGGGCCAGCGACAGCTTGCGCGGCGGCCATGTCCGGGGCGGCGGCGGCAGCTTAACCGTTGCGATCGTCTCCGCGAGCGTTCGCTCGGGCGCCTCTGCGGTCTTTGTCTCGCTGATCACGGGCGTGCTCGTGGCCGCCATGATCATCTCGGCGACGGCCGGCGCGCCATCGGCTCGTTCCGGCGCAGGGCTGGGCTCGGATATTTCGGCGGGGAGCGCGACGTCCGACATGACCGGCCCGGCAGGCGTCTCGGGCGTCTGCGCCGGTTCTGCAGCGGCCGTGATGCCGGTCGACCAGATCTCAGCGGCCGATAGCAGCAGGCTGGCGTTCGACCGGGCCGGGGCCGCCTTCTGCTGCGCCGGAGCCTGATCAGTACGGTCATCGTGCGTGGCCGACGAACCGCTGGAGTTGGTCTTGCGTAACCACATGCAGGAATCATGACAGGCAATCATGATTCACGCCAGAGTCCCGCGTTAACTTATGAGCTGATGAATCGCCGGTGTTGCTGCGCAGCCGCTGTGAAATCAGGGCGCAACACAGGTTTTCCGTATTTGCTCCGTATTTGTCCGGAGCGACTACTTCTTCGCCCCGATCTTGCTCTCGGTGCCCAACTGCAATCGCTTGATGTTTTCGCGATGCATGTAAATGAGCAACAGTGTGAGCAGGGCGAACAGGGCCGCCAGCGCGGTGTGGCCGAATGCCCACAACACGATGGGTGTCAGCACGCTGGCGACGAGTGCCGCGAGTGATGAGTAGCGGAGCGCGAATGCGGTGGCGAGCCAGACCAGGCAGAAGAAGATCGCGCCCGGCCAGAACAGACCGATCAAAATACCGATGTAAACGGCGACACCTTTGCCGCCGCGGAACTTCAGCCACACCGGGAACAAGTGACCGAGGAAGGCGCCGAGGCCCGCGATCATCGCGGCATTCGGGCCGCCGAGATAGCCCGAGATGATGACCGCCGCCGTACCCTTCAGCGCGTCGCCGAGCAGGGTTGCTGCCGCGAGCCCCTTGCGTCCGGTGCGCAGCACGTTGGTGGCGCCGATATTGCCGGAGCCGATGCTGCGCAGATCCTGCGTGCCGGCCAGCTTGGTCAGGATCAGGCCGAACGGGATCGACCCCAGGAGATAGCCGATGATGAGAGCGACCGGCAGGAAGGCTTCGGAACCCATCACACCACTCCTTCCAAGCTTCGCCTTGCGTCAGACATGTTCGAACACGGTGCGGCCGCCGACGATGGTGCGGACCACGCGGCCGGTGAAGCGGGCTTCGTCGAACGGCGTGTTCTTGCACAGCGATTTGAGGTCGGCCGGATCGAGGATCCAGGGCACGTCCGGATCGATCACGATGATGTCGGCCGGCGCGCCTGCCCGCAAGCTGCCGCCGGGCAGGCCGAGCAGCTCGGCGGGCCGCGTCGACATGGCGCGGATCAGGGTCGTCCAGCTCAGCTCGCCATTGTGCACGAGCCGCAACGCCGCCGGCAGCATGGTCTCGAGCCCGACCGCGCCGCTCGCAGCCTCCGCGAACGGCAGCCGCTTGACCTCGACGTCCTGCGGCGTGTGGTCCGACATGATGACGTCGATGAGGCCCGAGGCCAGCGCTTCGACTAACGCGCGGCGGTCGGCCTCGGTGCGCAGCGGCGGCGTCAGCTTGAGGAAGGTGCGGTAGGGGCCGATGTCGTTCTCGTTCAGCGTCACGTGGTTGATCGAGACCGACGCGCTCACGGTGAGGCCGGCTTCGCGCGCGCGCCTGAGAATGTCGAGCGAGTCGATCGAGCTCAGCGCGGCCGCGTGATAGCGGCCCTTGCTGAGCGCCACCAGGCGCATGTCGCGTTCGAGCACGACGGCTTCCGCTGCGGGCGGGATGCCGTAGAGGCCGAGCCGCGAGGCGAACTCGCCTTCGTTCATGACGCCTTCGCCGACGAGATTGGGATCCTCGGTGTGATGCACGATCAGGGCGTCGAAATCCCGCGCATAGGTCAGTGCGCGGCGCATCACCTGCGCGTTCATCACGCTGGTGTGGCCGTTGGAGAAGGCGACGGCGCCGGCGGCGCGCAACAGCCCGATCTCGGTCATCTCCTCGCCGCGCAGGCCCTTGGTCAGCGCCGCCATCGGCTGGATGTTGACGATCGCGGTGTCGCGGGCGCGGCGCAGCACGAAGTCGACGGTCGCCGAATTGTCGATCACCGGCTCGGTGCCGGGCTGGCAGATGATGGTGGTGATGCCGCCGGTGGCGGCGGCCTGGCTGGCGCTGGCGAAGGTCTCGCGATGGCCCAGACCCGGCTCGCCGACGAAGGCGCACATGTCGATCAGGCCGGGGGCCACGATCTTGCCTGCACAGTTGACGACATCGGTGCCCTCGGGCACGCCCGCGGCGCCGATGCCGCGCTTGAGGTCGCGGATCACGCCGTCGGCGATCAGCACGTCGCCGGGGCCGTCGAAGTCGCGGGAGGGATCGATCACGCGCGCATTGGCAAGCAGGATCGGGCGGCGGTCGGTCAGCATGGCGTTTGGTCCCGACTTCTGTATCACGCGTTGGGCAGGTTGCGGGCCAGAGCCTCGAGCACGGCCATGCGCACGGCCACGCCCATTTCGACCTGCTCCCGGATCAGCGATTGCGCGCCGTCGGCGACGATGGATTCGATCTCGACGCCGCGGTTCATCGGTCCCGGATGCATGACCAGCGCGTCGGGCTTGGCGTAGGCGAGCTTCTTCTGGTCGAGCCCGAAATACTGGAAATATTCCGACGAGGACGGCACGAACGAGCCGTTCATGCGCTCGCGCTGCAGCCGCAGCATCATGACGATGTCGGCGCCGTTGAGCCCTTCGCGCATGTCGCGCGCGACCTCGACGCCCATGCGCTCGATGCCCGGCGGCAGCAAAGTGGAGGGCGCGACGATGCGGACGCGGGCGCCCATGGTGTTGAGCAAGAGGATGTTGGAGCGCGCGACGCGCGAGTGCAGCACGTCGCCGCAGATCGCGATGACCAGCCCCTCGATGCGACCCTTGTTGCGGCGGATGGTCAGCGCATCGAGCAGCGCCTGGGTCGGATGCTCGTGCGCGCCGTCACCGGCATTGATCACGGAGCCGTCGACCTTGCGCGCCAGCAGCTCCACCGCGCCGGAGGCGTGGTGACGGACGACCAGGATGTCCGGATGCATCGCGTTCAGGGTGACCGCGGTGTCCATCAGGGTCTCGCCCTTGCGCATGGACGAGGACGACACCGACATGTTCATGACGTCGGCGCCGAGCCGCTTGCCAGCGATCTCGAACGACGACTGGGTCCGCGTCGAGGCCTCGAAGAACAGGTTGACCTGGGTGCGGCCGCGCAGCACGGTGCGCTTCTTGTCGACCTGACGATTCAGTTCGACATACTCCTCGGACAGATCGAGGAGGCCGGTGATGTCGTGGGCGGAAAGGCCCTCGATTCCCAGCAAATGCCGGTGCCCGAGGACGAAAGTCGATTTCGGAGAGGTTGCCATTAAAGCCAGAGCTATAGGCGCGGTTTCCATGGGGGGCAAGGCCGAAAGCCGGGGTTCCGAGTTTTCCCCCGTTCCGTCTTCCGAGCCTCTCGGGGGGCTCCAAACCGGGGACTGGCGGGCCATCGCCGGAAGAGGTCCGCTCCGATACGCCCTGATCTTGCTGGCGGCGATCGTGCCGGCCGGCGCGGCCGCGTTGCCGTTCGATTTCGTCTATCTCCGCGACATCGACCCGACGATCCTCCAGGACATCCGTTATGCCGGCAGCAACAATTTCGTCGGCCGACCCTTGCCGGGCTACGAGGCGGCCGAATGCGTCGTGACGCGTGACGTGGCGCGGCGGCTGCAGGCGGCTCAGGCCGAGCTGCGGCCGCGCGGCCTGTCGCTGAAGATGCTCGACTGCTACCGGCCGGTGCGTGCGGTCGCAGAGATGCTGGCCTGGTCGCAGGACGGCGTCGAGACCACGGCCGGCCGCCGCTACAGTCCGCGCATTGCCAAGCAGGACCTGTTCCGTCTCGGCTACATCGCCGTGCGTTCGAGCCATTCGACCGGTGCGGCGCTCGATCTCACGCTGGTCGAGCTCGCGGCCGACAATTCCGCGGCGTTCGACCCGGCCAAGGACTACGCGGACTGCACCGCGCCCGCAGCGCTACGCGCGCCCGAGGGCGGCGTCGACATGGGAACCGGCTACGATTGTTCCGACGTGAAGGCTCATACCGCCGCGCAGAACCTGACACCGGAGCAGCGCCGCTGGCGCAACGAACTGGTCGCGGTGATGGCGCGGCAAGGTTTTGTGAACTATGCCAAGGAGTGGTGGCACTTTTCGCTGCCGGGCGCTGGCGCGACGACTTATGTTTTTCCCATTCGGCCGCGCCGATGATCGATCTCTGTAGGGCACGGCCATGAGGCAGTCTTCCTTCGCGACCCATGAGGTCTTCAACCAGTCGCCGCCATTCGAGGACGTCAATCTGTTCACGGCCGACCGGCCGTTGATGGATGCCTTGAAGGCCAATGATGGTGCCGGAGCCGAGCAGGAGCTGTCTGCATTCGGTGCGCTCTGGGGCTCAGCTGCGATGGCCGAGCAGGGCCGGCTCGCCAACGAGAACACGCCGAAGCTGCGCAGCTTCGACGCCAAGGGCTTTCGGCGAGACGTCGTCGAATTTCATCCGGCCTACCATGCGATGATGACGCGCTCGGCCGCAGCCGGCCTGCACAATTCGACATGGACGGCAGAAGGCCAGCCCGTCGGCGGCTGCTCGGAGGTGGTGCGCGCCGCGAAGTTCTATATCGCCTCGCAGGTCGAGAGCGGCCATCTCTGCCCGATCACCATGACGCGGGCCTCGGTGGCGGCGCTGGCCGCCCAGCCTGATCTGCTGGCAAGAGCGATGCCGGTCATCGCGACCGATGACTACGATCCGGCGTTTGCGCCGTGGTGGCAAAAACGCGGCATGACACTCGGCATGGGCATGACCGAGAAGCAGGGCGGGACCGACGTGCGCGCCAACCTGACGCGCGCTGAGCGTACGACCGATGGCTATCGCATCACGGGGCATAAATGGTTCATGTCGGCGCCGATGTGCGACGCCTTCCTGGTGCTGGCGCAGGCCGATGCCGGCCTGACCTGCTTCTTCATGCCGCGCTTCAAGCCGGATGGCTCGGTGAACGCGATCCAGTTCCAGCGCTTGAAGGACAAGCTCGGCAACCGCTCCAATGCCTCGTCGGAGGTGGAGTTCGTCGGCGCCTATGCCGAGCGGGTCGGCGACGAGGGCAGGGGCATCAGCACCATCATCCAGATGGTGCAACTGACGCGGCAGGATTGCGCGATCTCGTCTGCCGGCCTGATGCGCTCGGGGCTCGCGCACGCGCTGCATCATGCGCGCCATCGCAGCGTGTTCCAGAAGCATCTCGCCGACCAGCCGCTGATGCAGGCGGTGCTCGCCGACATGGCTCTCCATGTCGAGGCGACGGTGGCGCTGGTGATGCGGCTGTGTCAGGCGTTCGATCGCGCGCCTCTGTCGCCGCGGGAGGCGAACTACGTGCGGCTGCTGACACCGGCGATCAAATACTGGGTCTGCAAGAGCGCGCCGCCGTTCCTGTATGAGGCGATGGAATGCCTGGGCGG
This sequence comes from Bradyrhizobium sp. HKCCYLRH1034, assembly GCF_051168375.1. Taxonomy (NCBI): domain Bacteria; kingdom Pseudomonadati; phylum Pseudomonadota; class Alphaproteobacteria; order Hyphomicrobiales; family Nitrobacteraceae; genus Bradyrhizobium; species Bradyrhizobium sp. HKCCYLRH1034. Next base: position 105,783 of record NZ_JBNPUW010000012.1, read on the forward strand.
CAACGGCTATGTCGAGGACGGCATCCTCGCCCGCCATTTCCGGGAGTCGCCGGTCAATGCGATCTGGGAAGGCTCGGGCAACGTCATGTGCCTGGACGTGCTGCGGGCGCTGGCGCGCGAGGCGGAGGCGGCCGCGCACGTCCTGATGCATCTCAAAGCAGAGACCAGCGGGTTGCCCGGCGCGGCGGAGTCGCTCGCCTTCATCGAGACCAGCTTCCGCCGGCCGGATTCCGAGCGCGTCGCGCGCCTCGCAGTCGAGAAGTTGGCGCTGCTCGCAGCCGCCGCCGCGCTCAACCTCGTTATGCCCGCTCATGCGGAGCTTTTCGCCGCCACGCGGCTCGCCAATGTTCACCCGAGCATGTATGGCGCGGTCGATCTCGATCGCTCAGACATCCGTAGCTTGCTGGAGCGCGCGCTGCCTTGACCGACTCTCCCGAAGCCGCCGTGATGGATTCGCTCGATCCGGGCAACCCGCCGCAGCAGGTCGCTCCGGCGCAGCATCAGCCTCGCACGCTGGGCTTCTGGCGCACCTTGCTGTGGGGCCTCCTCATCATCGTCGTGTTCTTCATCGGCCAGCTGACTCCGATCGTCTATTTCCTGCTGCGCCATGAGGGTCCAATCGACAGCATGGCCGCGTTTCAGTTGGCCATGATCCAGATCGCGAGCCGGTCGCTCACGGTCTCGCTGTCGGCGATCATGGGCGTCCCGGCCATTTTGATCCCGATCTATTTTGCCGTCCGCCACACCCGCATGTCGTTCGTCGACTATCTGGGCCTGCGTTGGACCGGCTGGAAGAATTTCGTCTTTGGCGTTGTCGGGATGGTCGTGATCCTGGGATGCTGGGAGCTGGCGGCGCAGCTGACGGGACGCGAAGAGAAGTCGGCGAGCTTCATGGTGGACATCATGAAGACCGCCAGAGGCGACGGCGTGGTCTGGCTGCTGGTCATCGCCTTCTGCGTCGCCGCACCAGTGTCGGAAGAGCTGATGGCGCGTGGCTTTCTCTACCGCGGCTGGTCGGACTCCTTCCTGCGCGTGCCCGGCGCCATCGTGCTGTCGTCCTTGCTGTGGACCGTGCTGCATCTGCAGTACGACTGGTTCGCCCTGATCAACGTGTTTTCCCTCGGCGTGTGGTTCGGCTATCTGCGCTCTCGTACCCACTCCACCTATCTGACCATGGTGCTGCACGGCCTCAACAACCTCGCCGCCACGGTGCAGACCATGTGGCTGGCCAGCGGTTCTTCCTGAACGGACGCGTTCAGCTCGCCCAGGCGATCGCGAGCGGCATGGTCAGCGCCGCCAGCACCGTTTGCAGCGAGATGATCTGCGCCAGCAGCGGCGCGTCGCCGCCCATCTGCTTGGCCAGCACATAGGCGCTCGGCGAGGTCGGCACCGCCGCGCAGATCGCGACGACGACGAGGCTCGGGCCGGTGACGCCGAACCATCCGGCGAGCCCGATCGCGAGAAGGGGCATCAAGACCAGCTTGAGCACGACGCCGAGCGCAGCGGCCGGGCCAGCGCGGCGCAAGCCTTCGAAGTGCAGGCCGGCGCCGGTCACCAGCAGGCCGATCGGCAGCGAGGCCTGTCCGAGCGCATCGGCGGCATCGTGCCAGAGCTTTGGCAGCGGCATATGCGCCACGTTCAGTGCGAGCCCGGCGATGCAGGCCCAGATCAGCGGATTGCGCACGATGGTGGCAAGGATCTCACGGATCGAGCGGCGGGTCGGCGAGGCGTAGTGGGCGAGCACGGCGACGCTGAACACGTTGACCATTGGGATGATCGCGATCATCGCCACCGACGCCGCCGCAAGCCCGGACGCGCCGAACAGGCTGCCGGCGACGCTGAGCGCGACGTAGGTCTGCCAGCGGGTTGCCCCTTGGAAGATCGAGGTGAAGGCCGGACCATCGATGCCGGAGCGGGTGAGCAGCGGCCGCAGCGCGAGGCACAGCGCCGACATCGCCAGCATCGCCAGGAACAAGGCGCCGCCGATGCCGGCGACCGGCACCTTGCCGAGATCGGCCTTCACCAGGCTCTGCATCAGCAGCGCCGGAAACAGCACATAATAAGTCAGCCGCTCGAGCCCGTGCCATTGCGTATCCAGCCGGATCAGGCTGCGCCGCAGGCCGAAGCCGACCACGATCAGCAGGAATACCGGCGCGAGCGCCGCGGCGACGGGGCTCATGGGCTAGCGACCGGACTGGCGCAAGGTCGCAAGCCGATCGAGCGCTCCCTGCAGGATGAAGATCGCCGCATGCGTGTCGATCACCTCGGCGCGCCTGGCGCGGCTGACATCCATGCCGATCAGCTCGCGCTCGACCGCCGCCGTCGACAGCCGCTCGTCCCACAGGCCGATCGGCAGGTCGGTGAGGCCGGCGAGATTGCGCGCGAACGCCCGGGTCGACTGCGCCCGCGGCCCCTCGCTGCCATCCATGTTGATGGGTAGGCCCAGCACCAAGCCGACCACCTTGCGCTCGGTGCAAATCGCCAGCAGTCGCGCCGCGTCGGCCTTGAAGGCCTTGCGCTGGATCGTCTCGACGCCGGTGGCGAGCCGCCGGTCCGGATCGGACACGGCGACGCCGATGGTCTTGGTGCCGAGATCGAGGCCGACGAGCGCGCCGCGCTCGGGCCAGCGGCCAGCGGCCTCGATGAGGGGGAGGATGGGGGCGGGCATGGCAATGCGCTTAACACGCAGGTGCGTGGCGGGCCAGCAGGTGAGGACGTGCATCGCTTCGCCGCCCCGATGAAGCTCGCGCACGCGAGTCGACCGGCCCAGATGTCGAGCGTTGCAGTCTTTCCCGGATGCGCCGGCTTTGGATCATCAAGCGAAGCTGGTGGAGCGCGAGAGCTTGTTCCAGGCACTCACTTCGGCTTTCATGCCCTCGATCTTCTGCTCGACCAGGGCCAGCGCGTCCTCGCCGAGGAACAGCCGCACAGGCGGTTTTTCGGCTTCCACGAGGGCAAGCAATGCCTGTGCGGCCTTCGCGGGATCGCCGGGTTGGTTTCCGCTCTTGGCCAATCGGGCGGCGCGAATCGGATCCATGACGGCGTCGTAGTCGGAAATGCTGCGCGGCGTGCGATCCATGGACCGTCCCGCCCAATCGGTACGAAACTGACCGGGCGCAAGCGCAATGACGCGGATGCCGAAGGGGGCCACTTCCTTGCCGAGCGACTCCGAGATGCCCTCCAGCGCGAACTTGCTGCCGCAATAGAAGCTGATCCCGGGCATGGTGATGAAGCCGCCCATGGAGGTCACATTGACGATATGGCCGCGCCGCCTCGCGCGCATCCCCGGCAACACGGCCTTCATCATCGCGACAGGGCCGAACACGTTGGCGGCGAACTGCCGCTGCAGATCGTCGAGCGAGGACTCCTCCAGCGTGCCCTCGTGACCGTAGCCGGCATTGTTCACCAGGACGTCGATCGCGCCAATCTGCTTCTCGGCCTCTGCCACAGCAGCCGGGATTGCATCGAAATCGGTAACATCGATCACGAGAGGATGAGCCTTGCCCGCTGCAAGCGCGGCAAAAGCCTCGGCATCCCCGACCCTTCGCACGGTCCCGATCACCCGATGGCCGGCGGCCAGCGCGCCCTTTGCGAACGCTCGGCCCAAGCCCGAACTGACGCCAGTGACGAGGAAAATCTTCGATTCGGCAGCCGCCATCGTACAACTCCGCATGACAAGGTTATCTATATCATGATATAGATATTGCATGGTACCTCGCAAGACCGAACATTCATCCATTGGCATGAGAGGCGAGCCGCTTCGTCGGCACGTCCTCGATGCGGCAGAGCGGCTTCTCCGTCAGGGCAGGGCCGATTTCTCGATGCGAGACCTTGCCGCTGAGGCGGGGGTCAGCTTCGCGACGCCGTTCAATCAGTTTGGCAACAAGGCGGCGATCATGCAGGCTCTCTCCATACGTCGGATCGACACCATGGAGACGCGGTACACCGCCGCGCCACCATCGAGAGATACGAAGACACGCGTGCTATTGGCTATTGATACGGCGGTGGCGGTGATGTTGGAGAATCCAGACGTGAACCGGACCGTGATGGGATGGCTGGGTGCCGCCCAGGCTTCGCCCGGTCAGACGCTTTCCCGATCCACTGCCTTCTGGGCACTGGCCTTGGGAAAGGGAGAGGGACTGACGGCCAGCCGGCGAGAACAAGCGCTGTGCTGCCTTCCAGAGCAACTCGCCTTCAGTTTCCGCGGCGTGTTGTCCTTCTGGACTGCGGGCGAATTGTCGGACGCGGCGCTCGCCCCGCGTGCGCGAGACATGGCGAGTGCCTTGTTGCTCGCCTACCTCCATTAACGTCCGATAGGGGCGGCTTGGTCGACTGACCGACCGGTCCCAGGTCTGTGTCGGCCGGCTCGCTCCAGGCGCGCCTGCGGCGGACTCCTTGTCCAAGGCTTACTTTCGCAGGACGATTCCAGACTCCTCGTGAGGACGCGGCGCTCCCGGGATGCCCTCACGAGGAGATCGGCGGAGCTTAACGGATCGCGATCGGGTTGATCATGCCCTGGACGCCGCCGCGCCAGCGCGGCTGACCCAGCACGAACAGGAACTCGTAGCCCTTGTCCTTGGCGAGGTCGGCCGTGTTCATGTTCTCCAGGATGTAGGTCCCGTTCATGGCGAGCAGGATCTGGTGCACCTCGAACAGGTTCGGCGACTCGAACGGGATCGCCTCCACCGCCCAGTTGTCGGCCCCGACCGCGACCACGCCCTTCGAGGTCAGGTATTTGGCGCCCTCGACGCCGAGACCGGGCTCGCCGGCGCCGTAACGCTTATCGTCCTTGCCGATCAAACCAAGCCAGCCGGTGTGGAAGATCACGATGTCGCCCTGGCGGATCTCGACGCCCTGCTTCTTGGCAGCTTCCTCGATCTCCTTGACGTTGAACGCGGTGCCTTCCTTGACCACGTCGGTGTTGTAATAAGCCGCCATGTCGAGCAGCACGCCGCGCGCCACCAAGGGCGGCACCTTCTCGATGCCGAGCTTCTTCAGGCCGGTCGGATCGGCGAAGTCGAGCAGCTTGTTGCCGTTGTAATAGACGTGCTCGATGCCGAGATGGCCGAGCCCGTCGATCTGGCTGCCGACGCCGACCCAGCCTTCGACGATGTCGTCATTGTAGGTCGCCTTGTTCGGGCCGAGGCCGGGAATTCCGGCCTGGCCCGGCTGCACCACGGTGATCTTGAACGAACGCGGCGGATAGGCCGGCGTCTTGGAATCGACGATCATGCCGAGCGGGTAGGACTTGCCGGTCTTCACCAGCGAGGCGGCTTTGACCACGAGCTCCGGCGTGATGTAGTTGGCCGCGCCGATCTCGTCCTGTGGGCCCCATTTCGATTTCGTCCAATCCGGGGTCTTGTCCTGGGCATTCGCCGTCCCGATCGCACCCATCATGGCAATCGAGCAGCACAACACGAACGCGTTGCGCATCGCATTTCCTCCGACATGTTGACGTTTGTTCTGTTTCGCGCTGGGCCAGCGCTGCATCCTAACGTAGTAGAGGATGGCCAGACAAAGCTATTTCGCGCGCGTGCGCTGCACAGCGCCCGAAAGTCGCATCGGTCGAAATGGCTGTTTTTCCCTGCGCGAAAACGTCATTTCGCGCAATGGAATGCGCCGTTCGCTGGCGATGCTCAGCACAATCTTTGAATGAATCGCGTCAGGCTGCGATGTCGTGGTCCCGGCCGGCGAGTCCGGCCATGAAGGCCGAGAGGCCGCTGCTGCGATGCGCCGCGCGGCGGTGGATGAACAGGGTTTCGACGCGTCCATGACTTGGATCGAGCGTGTGCAGGCTGACGCTGCCGATCATCTCGTTTCGCGTCACCACAGCGCGTGGCAGCAGCGCGACGCCCATGCCAGCGGCGACGCAGCCGATCATGCCGTCGAGCGTACCGAGCTCGATGCGCGCGGCCGCGGGCCAGCCGAAATCGTTGAAGACCTGCTCCAGCCGCTGCCGGTAGGTGCAGCCGGCCCTGAACACCAGCGCCGTCGGGCCGGAGGCAGCCGTGGCCGCACGCAAGGCTGACAGGCTTTCAAAGCGCCGGGCCGTCACCAGCACCAGCTCTTCCTCGAAGGCGATGATACCCGAGAGCTCGGGATGTTCGATCGGGCCGGCCACGAAAGCGCCCTCGAGCGTCCCGTCGAGTACGGCGGCCACCAGCTCGGCGGTTGGCGCCGTGCGCAGACCGAGGGTGACAGCCGGGAAGCGCCGATGAAAATCCGCGAGCAGCGTCGGCAGGCGCACGGCGGCGGTCGTCTCCATCGAGCCGATCGTCAGCGGTCCTCTCGGCTCGCCGTCATCGCGCGCGGCGAGCAGCGCTTCGCGCGACAGCGCCGCCATCCGGTCGGCGTAAGGCAGAAGTCGCAGCCCGGCATGGGTCAGGGTCATGCCGCGGCTGTGCCGCTCGAACAGTGCGGTGCCGATCTCGCCTTCCAGCGCCTTGATCCGCTGGGTCACGTTGGACTGCACCGTGTTGAGGGCCTCAGCAGCGCGGGTGATGCCGCCGCTGCGCGCCACGGCTGCAAAGGTTTCGAGGTCGCTCAGTTCCACGCCGATCTCCGTTTTGAATCTGCGATGGCAGAGTTCTCAAGTATTCATTTTGAGAGAATGCTAGCCGCGCCTAAAGTCGCCGTCCAGAGTTGAGGAGACTTTCATGGCACTGCGGACGGCGTTGACGGAGAAGCTCGGCATCAGCCAGCCGATCCTGCTGGCGCCGATGGATCTGATTGCCGATGCGCGCCTCGTGCGCGCGGTCAGCGACGCCGGGGGATTCGGTATTCTCGGTGGCGGCTATGGCAACCGAACCTGGCTCGCGCAAGAGACCGCAAAGCTTGAAGGCTTGCCTGCGCCGTTCGGTATCGGTTTCATCACCTGGTCGCTGGCGAAGCAACCCGATCTGCTCGACGTGGCGCTCGCCGCCAGGCCCGCGGCGATCATGCTGTCATTCGGCGATCCCGCGCGGTTCGCGCCGGCTATCAAGCGGGCCGGTGCGTTGCTGATCTGCCAGGTGCAGGACGAAGCGATGGCAGAGCAGGCGATCGCGGCGGGTGCCGACATCCTGGTTGCACAAGGAACCGAGGCGGGCGGTCATGGCGCGTCGCGGACCACGCTCGATATCGTGCCGGCGATCGTCGACCTCGCCGCGGGGCGAGTGCCGGTGGCGGCGGCCGGCGGTCTTGCCGATGGCCGCGGCCTTGCGGCGATGCTGATGCTGGGGGCGGAGGGCGTGCTGCTCGGCACGCGCTTCTATGCCAGCCGGGAGGCTGCCGGCGCCGACGAGGCCAAGCGGCGCATCTGCGCTGCGAAAGCCGGCGAGACCGTGCGCGGCATCATCTTCGACCTGTCCCGCAACAATGTCTGGCCGGCGCCGTTTACCGGACGCTGCCTGGTCAACGACCATGCGCGCCGCTGGAAGGGGCGCGAGGTCGAGCTGCTGCAGCAGGTCGAGAACGTGTCGGCGGACTATGTGAAGGCACGGACCGAAGGCAATTTCGACATCGCCGCCGTCATTGCCGGCGAGGCCGTCGGCCTGATCCATGATATCCCGCCGGCCGCCGAGATCGTCGCGCGCATCGTCGATGAGGCCGAGCAGATCCTGCAAGGGCGGCGCAACTCGTCCGCCGTCTTCGCCAAGCAATAGGAGCAGCCCATGTGGCCCGATCGCCGCTTCCTGGATCTCGTCAAGACCGAGCACCCGATCGTGCTCGCGCCGATGGCCGGCGTGATGGATGCCGATCTCGTCATCGCGGTGGCGCAAGGCGGCGGGCTCGGCTCGCTTCCCTGTGCCATGCTCTCCGCAGACAAGGCGCGCGAGCAGGTCAACATCATCCGCCAGCGCGTGTCGGCGCCGATCAACGTGAACTTCTTCTGCCACACGCCGGTCGAGGCCGATGCGGCACGTGAGGCCGCATGGAAGCAGAGGCTCGGCGCCTATTACCAGGAGTATGGCGTGGATCCGGCGGCTCCGGTGACGGCCGCGAACCGCGCTCCGTTCGATGCCGCGATGTGCGCCGTCGTCGAGGAACTGGGGCCGGAGGTCATCAGCTTCCATTTCGGCCTGCCTGAGCCGTCGCTGTTGGCGCGCGTGAAGGCGACAGGCGCGGTCGTGATGGCGTCCGCGACCGTGGTGCGGGAGGCGGTGTGGCTGGAGCGGAACGGCGTCGACGTCATCATCGCGCAAGGTGCGGAGGCGGGCGGTCATCGCGGCATGTTCCTGACCGACAAGCTTGCCGAGCAGGTCGGTACGTTCGCGCTGGTGCCGCAGATCGTGGATGCGGTGAAGCTGCCTGTCATCGCCGCCGGCGGCATCGCCGATGCGCGCGGCATCGCCGCGGCGTTCGCGCTCGGCGCCAGCGGCGTGCAGATCGGCAGCGCGTTTCTGCGCTGCCCCGAGTCCAAGGTCAGCGCGATGGCCCGCGCCGCGCTTGCCGCGGCCGATGACGAATCCACCGTCATCACCAACGTGATGACCGGCCGGCTCGCCCGCGGCGTCGCCAACCGGGTGATGCGCGAGGTCGGGCCGATCTCGCCGGATGCGCCGGCGTTTCCGCATGCCGCCACCGCGCTCGGTCCGCTCAAGGCCGCCGCGGAGAAGCAGGGAAGGGTCGATTTCACCAATCTCTGGGCCGGGCAGGCGCTGCCGCTCGGGCGCGCGCTACCGGCCGCCGAATTGACGCGGACACTGGCCGAACAGGCCCAGGCGCGCTTGCGGCGGATGGCGGGCTGACGCTGCGGGCAGGGCGCTGCCCCAGAAAGTCCGGAGGCTGCCGGTTGCGGCGCGAAAGCGGGCTCTGCTATAGGGCGGGTTCACCTTGTCCCGTGAGGCCCTATATAATGTCGGTCGATGCCGCCACCGTCCGCCGGATCGCGCAATTGGCGCGGATCGCTGTCACTGACGCCGAGGTCCCGCATCTGCAGGGCGAGCTCAATGCGATGCTTAACTTCGTCGAGCAACTGTCGGAGGTCAATGTCGAGGGCGTCGAGCCGATGACCTCGGTGACACCGATGGCGATGAAGAAGCGCCAGGACGTCGTCACTGACGGCGAGATCGCCGACGACATCGTCAAGAACGCGCCCATGACCGAGAACAACTTCTTTCTCGTGCCGAAGGTCGTGGAATAGCCAGGGCAGGTCCGCGCTTATCGCGCGTGATCCGCTCCTTCAAACCGACAAGCGAGCCAACGCCATGTGCCTGCTCTGCGACGATGAAGCGGCCTACAAGGCCTATATGGACTATCTCGACGCCATGGAGCGGCAGGGCAAGGCCGCCGATCCGGACAAGACCGTCAACGAGATCCTCGACCAGCTCGAAGCGGCCGCCAATACCAAGAAAGCCTCCCCTGCGAAGAACAAGTTCTTCGCGGACGACGCGGCCGACGACAAGACGCTTTCCCCTTTCTTCTGCAGCCCGATCAACAAATGACCGATTTGACGTCCCTGACGCTCGCCGAGGCCCGCAAGGGTCTCGCGAGCAAGACCTTCACGTCGCTGGAACTCACCGACGCCCATCTCAAGGCGATCGAGGAGGCGCGGGCGCTCAATGCCTTCGTGATGGAGACGCCGGACCAGGCGCGCGCGATGGCGCGCGACGCCGACGCCAAGATCAATAGAGGCGAGGGTGGGCCGCTGGCCGGCATTCCGCTCGGGATCAAGGACCTGTTCGCGACCAAGGACGTCCGCACCACGGCCTGCTCGAAGATCCTCGGTAATTTCGTGCCGACCTACGAGTCGACAGTGACCTCGCAGCTCTGGCGCGATGGCGCGGTGATGCTCGGCAAGCTCAACAATGACGAGTTCGCGATGGGCTCGTCGAACGAGACCTCGTACTTCGGCCCGGTCGGCAACCCCTGGCGCCGCGAGGGCTCCAACACCACGCTGGTGCCGGGCGGCTCGTCCGGCGGCTCGGCGTCGGCGGTGGCGGCGCTGCTCTGCATGGGCGCGACCGCAACCGATACCGGCGGCTCGATCCGCCAGCCGGCCGCGTTCACCGCCACCGTCGGCATCAAGCCGACCTATGGCCGCTGCTCGCGCTGGGGCGTCGTCGCCTTCGCTTCCTCGCTCGACCAGGCCGGGCCGATCGCGCGCTCGACCCGCGATGCGGCCATCCTGCTGCGCTCGATGGCCGGCCACGACCCGAAGGACACGACCTCGGTCGACATCCCCGTGCCGGACTACGAGGCTGCGATCGGGAAGTCCGTGAAGGGCATGAAGATCGGCATTCCCAAGGAGTATCGGCTCGACGGCATGCCGGCCGAAATCGAGAAGCTCTGGAGTGAGGGTCGCAAGTGGCTGGAAGCCGCCGGCGCAGAAACCGTCGAGGTGTCGCTGCCGCACACCAAATACGCTCTGCCGGCCTATTACATCGTGGCGCCGGCGGAGGCGTCCTCCAACCTCGCCCGCTACGACGGCGTCCGCTACGGCCTGCGCGTGCCCGGCAAGTCGATCGGCGAGCTGTACGAGAACACCCGCGCCGAAGGTTTCGGGCCCGAGGTGCGGCGCCGCGTCATGATCGGGACCTATGTGCTGTCGGCCGGCTATTACGACGCCTATTACATCCGGGCGCAGAAGGTCCGCACCCTCATCAAGAAGGATTTCGAGGACTGCTTTGCGAGGGGCGTGAACGCGATCCTGACGCCGGCGACGCCGTCGGCCGCGTTCGGCATCGGGGAGAAGGGCGGCGCCGATCCGGTCGAGATGTATCTCAACGATATCTTCACGGTGACGGTGAACATGGCGGGCCTGCCGGGCATCGCGGTGCCGGCCGGCAAGGACGGACAGGGGCTGCCGCTCGGGCTGCAACTGATCGGCCGTCCGTTCGACGAGGAGACGCTGTTCTCGCTCGGCGAGGTCATCGAGCAGGCGGCGGGACGCTTCACGCCGGTCCGGTGGTGGTAAGCGTCGCCGAGTTCAAGACGAGCCTCGCGGGCGACGCGCCCGCGGCCGGCCTGACGCCGGTGCTCACCGGCCTGTGGTGGCTGGCGAAGGGCGACTGGGACCGGGCGCACAAGATCATTCAGGACGAGACCGGCCGCGACGCGGCCTGGGCGCACGCGCATCTGCATCGCGTCGAAGGCGATCTCGGCAATGCCGCCTATTGGTATCGGCAGGCCGGGCAGCCCGTCGCCAAGGATGCATTGGATATCGAATTTGAGCGGATCGTCTCCGCGCTGATGGGGAGTTGAGGGCCATGACGGCAACCAGCGGCAAGCTGATGAAGGGCGCCACCGGCGACTGGGAGGTCGTGATCGGCATGGAGATCCACGCCCAGGTCACCTCGAAGTCGAAGCTGTTCTCGGGCGCCTCGACCGCGTTCGGCGGCGATCCCAACAGCCATGTCTCGCTGGTCGACGTGGCGATGCCGGGCATGCTGCCGGTCATCAACGAGGAGTGCGTGCGCCAGGCCGTGCGCACCGGGCTTGGTCTGAACGCCAAGATCAACCTGCGCTCGGTGTTCGACCGCAAGAACTATTTCTATCCCGACCTGCCGCAGGGCTACCAGATCAGCCAGTACAAGGACCCGATCGTGGGCGAGGGCGAGGTCACGGTCGAGCTCGACGGCGGCAAGACCGCCACTGTTGGCATCGAGCGCCTGCACATCGAGCAGGATCCCGGCAAGATGCTGCACGACCAGTCGCCCTCGCTGTCCTATATCGACTTCAACCGCTGCGGCGTGGCGCTGATGGAGATCGTCTCCAAGCCTGATATCCGCGACGCCGAGCAGGCCAAGGCCTATGTGACCAAGCTGCGCTCGATCATGCGCTATCTCGGCACCTGCGACGGCGACATGGAGAAGGGAAGCCTGCGCGCCGACGTCAACGTCTCCGTGCGCAAGCCGGGCGGCCCGCTCGGCACCCGCTGCGAGATCAAGAACATCAACTCGATCAATTTCATCGGCCAGGCGGTCGAGGCCGAGGCGCGGCGCCAGATCGAGATCATCGAGGACGGCGGCGTGATCGAGCAGGAAACCCGCCGCTTCGATCCCGACAAGGGCGAGACGCGCTCGATGCGCTCCAAGGAGGAGGCGCACGATTACCGTTACTTCCCGGATCCGGACCTGCTGCCGCTCGAATTCAGCCAGGCCTTCGTCGACGAGCTGAAGGCTGCGCTGCCGGAGCTGCCGGACCAGAAGAAGGCGCGCTTCATCGCGGATTTCGGCCTGTCGCCCTATGACGCCTCCGTGCTGGTGGCCGAGCGCGAGAGCGCTGCGTTCTACGAGGCCGTCCTGGAGGCGCTGTCCGAGCGGGCACGCGATGGCAAGCTCGCCGCCAACTGGGTGATCAACGAGCTGTTCGGCCGGCTCAACAAGGAGGGCCGCGACATCGCGTCCTCGCCGGTGTCGGCTTCCCAGCTCGCGGCGATCGTCGCGCTGATCGGCGAAGGCACCATCTCCGGCAAGATCGCCAAGGATCTGTTCGAGATCGTCTGGAGCGAGGGCGGCGACCCCCGCGAGCTGGTCGAGAGCCGCGGCATGAAGCAGGTCACCGACCTTGGTGCCATCGAGAAGGTGGTCGACGAGATCATCGCCGCCAATCCGGACAAGGTCGCGCAGGCGAAGGCCAAGCCGCAGCTCGCCGGCTGGTTCGTCGGTCAGGTGATGAAGTCGTCGGGCGGTAAGGCCAACCCGCAGGCGGTCAACGATCTCCTGAAGAGCAAGCTCGGCATCTGAACGACGATCGCCCGTCTTCGTTCCAGCGGCGCGCACATGGTGCGCGCCGTTTGTCTTGGCGTCGCGGTCCGGCGAATCGCCGCACGCGATTCGCAAAAAAGCCACCATTGCCGAGCGTTCGAACGCACACGAGGGCGTGTGCAATGAAAATTTTTTCATTGCCAAAATTTACGACTCAGAGTCCGCGCGTTGCTCTCACCATGCGAGTCTGCACGCCGACACGCCGGCGTCGTCGCGTGCGACGTGCCGCTCAGCCGTTCAGAAAAATACTTGCAGCACAGGCTTTTTGCGCAATCTCGATTAGTTGCGATCGCGGCCTTGCGCGGGGAGACGTTTGTATTTTCTCGATCGATCGACGCGCTGCTTCGCGCGTTTCGTCAGCCGCACACGCGCGCGCCTGTCAACACTTCCTTAAGCCGGAAGCTGTTTTTTTTCACTCGTTGGTGTATCGATGAGGAGTGCAGCTCGATTCCCGAGTGCACGCATCGACTAAGCCATCTCACATCGGAGGGCAACATGGCCAAGAAAGCGAAGAAGGCGAAGAAGGCAGTGAAGAAGGTCGCGAAGACCGCGGCGAAGAAGACTGCCAAGAAGACCAAGAAGGTCGCCAAGAAGAAGTAACTCTCGCAGTCCTCTGCGAGATGAGTCCGGCAACTGATGCCGGCACGTCGTTGGAACGCAGGTCGGCATAGCTCCTCGAGAGCCGGGCGGATCTCCTGAAGCTCCAACAGACGATAGAGGGTGTCGGCGAGACATCAGGTCAACGGTCGGATCGAACTCGAGGGCGGCTTCGCTCGCGGTACGGTCCGGCAGAAGAAACAGGATTTCTTCGTTCGGTGCAGATCGCGTTTCCGGTCTGCAATCTCACGAGCGGCTATCAGCCAGAGTGGGATCTGATCCTGACGTGTTCGCCGACGCCCTCGATCCTTGAGCACCGCGCCTTTGGCGACTGTGTGCCTCCAACCTTCCCATAGACGAACGGCATCATCATCAGCAGCTCGGCGCAGCCGTGCTCGTACCGCGCTGCGCAATCCCCCGCACGTGCTGTCGAGACGTGTCCAGTCCCGGTGCGGCTGTTGACCAACGGCGTGGTGCGCTCCGCGCCAGCGCGGTGAGGCGCTTTCGCGGATGGTTATGAGTTTGCCAAACAGAACGGTAAACCGCTCTTTGCCGAGTTGAAGAATCCATTTCGAATCAATGCATTGAAGCCGGCCCGGGAAAATGCGGGGCTCCGCGTTCAGGGCTCGTTCAGCACGATGTTTAAACTGCCTTTCAAACTTGATCGGTCATCCTTCGCGCATAAGCCGCGAGACGGCATGGGGATAACCAGGCGTTGAACAGTTGGACGGGGGCGTGCTCGGGTTGACCGGCCGCCTCCTCGAGCGAAGGAGAGCGACGATGTTTCAAGGACAACTCAATTTTGATGACGTGACCACCGCGGAGCAGGGCGCCAGCGGCGATGTGCTGTTCGAGCTCGGCATGCTCTATGCGAGCGGTCGCGACGGTATGGTCGATCTGATCGCCGCGCACAAATGGTTCAATCTCGCCGCCCTCAGGGGGCGCGTCGACGCCGTGGCAATGCGCCGCGAGGTCGCCGAGCAGATGTCGGATGCCGAGATCGCGACCGCGCAGCGCGAGGCGCGCGCCTGGATGACCGCGCACTGAGCGAGCTAAGCCGCGGCTTGGCGGATCTCGCTTTCGGCGCGAGCATGCCGCACGCGCCAGAGTTGCCGGCCGCGAACCGGGGTGCTGGGGTGACCCGCGCCCGATCGCTCATTCTCGTCGGAAGCGGGCCTCGTCGCGCGCCGATAAATCTCCTATCTGTCGTTCGGTGTGAGGCAGACAAGCGGGATTGACGGCATGGGCCAGGCACGGCGACAGGCGCGGCGGCAAGAGCTGATCGACTGCCATGACTGCGGCAGCGGTGTCTCCTTCAGCGCAGTGGCGTGCCCGCATTGTGGATCGACCGAGCCGGCCGGGCCTGCGGTGCAGAGCCGTCGCGAGTTGAAGCGTCTGCGGGTCGAGGCCCATAATGACCGCCGCCTCGTCGTGGTGACCGCCCTCTGTGCGGGTCTCGGCGCCATCTATGGTGCCGTGATGGGAGCGGGAGGCGCAGCGTCATGGTGGGCTGTGCTCGGCTATGGGTTCGTCGGCACCATCATCGGCGTGCCCGCCGCCTTCGTGATCAACATCAGCCGTGGCTTGTTCGATTGAACCGCGCGTGATTGAGCGGCAACCGTGATCACGACGGTCACGGTCCGTTGCGATCCGGCAGGTGCGTGAACGGCTCGGCGTTGAGATGATCAGGGGGGGCTGTTGGCCGCGCAGGGACGGCTGGCGGAGACGGAGGGATTCGAACCCTCGATAGGGCTTTACAACCCTATAACGGTTTAGCAAACCGCCGCCTTCAGCCACTCGGCCACGTCTCCGGCGAGCGTCGGTATGCCCGACGCCGCGCTGAGCCGCAAGCGGCAGATTGCATGCGGTTTCGAAATCCTCACAGGGCCGCGGCTTCGCTGGACCGGTGCGGACGGTGCTCTTCACCTTCGGCCATCGATGCGAGCGGAGCCTGCCGTTGATCGGCGGCGGCACGGCGTGGAAGTCGACGGGCGGCGCCGGCCCTCTCGATGGTCCCTGACACGGAGGCCCCCTAATATAGAGGGTCGTCTGCAAAGGCGGCCGGTGGCAGGGGGCGCAGACGGCATCGTCCTCCAGCCCGATTCTCGTTCAGCGCGTGGGCTGGATTCGTGGCCCAGACGCCTGACTTGGGGCGGGTTCCTGGCGGGCGAGTGCTCGCGGCCTTAAGCACCCCAAATTGCGTTGTCACAAAACGACAACATAAACAGCCACTTAGGTGTTCCCGCAGAACCACGGTTCCGTGCCTTTTGTGCAACACCGGTCCGAAAAGGCGCCGCTTGAGCGCCGCAATGATGGTTCCTTTGTTGCGTGTGCAAAGGCCTTCGGTAATTCTGCTCGCACGACGAAGGGGGGCATCCCAACGTCGTCCCGTTTAGGTCGTTCGCTCAAGTCCCTCGCGTTCATGCGGGTGTGTCCGATAGCGCGAAGCGGCTGAGCGACGGGTCGAAGAGGGATAACGGGTCCAACCCCAAGGGTGTCTCTCACCCAGCGGAGGCGGAACCTTCCCTGACTGAGCAACTTGGAGGTTTAACATTATGAACACGATCAAGAGCCTTGTCCTGGGCTCGGCGGCCGCTCTCGTCGCCATGTCTGGGGCTCAGGCAGCTGACCTTCCGATCAAGGCCAAGGCGGTCGAATATGTGAAGGTCTGCTCGCTTTACGGCGCTGGCTTCTACTACATCCCCGGCACCGACACCTGCATCAAGCTGGGCGGCTACCTGCGTGCTGAAACGTCGTTCGCCAGCAACGGCCAGTACAACAACGCCGTCAACGGCGTTGCCGGCGGCATGAACCGTCACAGCAACTACTACTACAGCCGCGCTCGTCAGGACCTCAACATCGACACGCGCACCGCGACCGAGTACGGCGTGGTCCGCACCTTTGCTGACCTGACGTTCACCTGGACCAGCGGCACCTACGCTGGCTCGGGCTCCGCGACCGGCGCGACCGCCTACTCGACGGCTGGCGCTCCTGGCGCTCAGGCCGACGGCAACATCGCCCAGGGCGGCATCGGCGTGTACTACGCCTTCATCCAGTTCGCTGGCTTCACGATGGGTAAGGCCGTGTCGCAGTTCGACGCGCCCTGGACCAACTACCCGGGCAACAACTTCGACGGCCTGTGGGGCGGCGGCGGCACCGTGACCGGTGTCAACCAGTTCACCTACACCGCCGACTTCGGCTCGGGCATCACTGCGGCGATCTCGGCGCAGGACGCGACCCAGTACTACACCACCAACATGTGGAACGTGTCGGGCATCACCGCGGCCGGCATCATCGGCGGCTCGTATGGCACCAACAACTTCGGTGGCAACGTTTCTCCGGACATCGTCGGCATGGTTCGTGTCGACCAGGCTTGGGGTCTTTTCCAGGCGTCGTTCGCGGCGCATGACAACCACACCGGCTACTACGGCGCCACCGAGCTCACCGGTCACCCGGCTGACAAGTGGGGCTGGGCTGCTCAGCTGGCCTTGTCGATCAAGAACATCCCGACCGGCCCCGGCGACACCATCAACATCCAGGGCGTCTACACCAACGGTGCGAGCCGCTACAACGCTCAGAGCCTGGTGCCGACCACCTACGCGATGTACGGCGGCAGCAGCACGGCTGGTGTCTACGGCACGCTCGGCTTCGCTGGCGTCAGCGATTCGGTCTTCGTGACCGGCGGTGAGCAGCAGCTGACCACGACCTACGGCTTCCGTGGCGCCTACACCCACAACTGGAGCCCGACCTGGAACTCGGCGATCTACGGTTCGTGGGCTGCCGTGAGCTACAACAACACTGCCAAGGGCCTGATCTGCGGCAGCGCGGCGATGGGTGCGATCGCGGGCGCAGGCTTCACCTGCAACCCCGACTTCAACATCTCCTCGCTCGGCTTGATCACCCGTTGGACCCCGGTCAAGAACCTGACCTTCTCGGCCGACGTGGCCTGGACCAACCTGGACCAGAAGTACTCGGGCAACATCGTTTCTCCGGCCACGACCACGACCTCCAAGCCGGCTGCGGTCTATCAGCTCAAGGACCAGAACTCGGTGTCCTTGCTGCTCCGCGCTCAGCGCAACTTCTGATCCTGATCGTCTGATCGGGTTCAAGAGCCCCCGGCAGGAAACTGCCGGGGGTTTTTGCTTGTGTGCGGGCGCTCATTCCGGCGCGGCACCGGGTCTGGTTCGCTCAAGCAGCGATCGATGCCAAATCGGCGGATCGAGGCAATTGAGCAAGGGATCCGATTGCCTGTGGCTCGAAAATCGCATTCGTTTCAGTAGTTTGGCTGCATGCTGGTATTTTTTTAAAAATGGTGTTGAAAACAGATGAGTTGATAAGCTAATTTTGTCATGCCTGAGTAATCATTCACCACCTACGCAAGACGACGATCATACGATGTTAGACCCCAGGAAGCCTCTGGCGATGCCCCGCCGGAGGCTTCTTCATGTCGGGATCTCCTCGCCGCCCAGCATCTGACGTTGCGTCTCGATTGCAGAGCCTCGGCGTGATCTCCGCAGGCCGTGCCGTCAGCGCAAACATCGATCGTCTCTCCAAAATCGTTGCGCATCGGCTTGACCGGGAAATGCCGGATGGTCACCATGACCGCCAGATGACGGGGCCACACCGTCACGCCAGCGAGGAATGAGTCCAAAGATGAGTTCGGAAGGCTCTGTGGGAGTGCTGCGTCCGTGGTCCGACCAAGACGATCTGGCGGGCGCCATCACGCGGCTGCTGGAAGCGCGGCCCGAGGGCCGGGCCGAGCTTGCGGAATGTCTGGCGGTTGCGCAGCGGATCGAGGCCAGCGACGACGAGTCGTGGTACCGCGAGTGGATGCAATGCGCGGATGCGATGAAGGCTGCCGCCGCCGACGCCGTGAGCAGCGGCCGTCCCGAGCTGGCGTTTCGCAAATGGTCGCGCGCGATCGATTGTTATGAGGCTGCGGCCTGTCCGTTCAGCAGCTCACGCTCCCGCCAGGCCGTCGTGCTGTCCCGCATGCGCGAATGTGCGCGCGAATTCCTGCGCGGTGCCGATCCGCAAGGAGAGGTCGTCACAATTCACTGGCGCGCCGACTATCCGCTCGAAGCCTATTTCCTGCCGGCGCGTTGCGAGGCAGGCAGGGCGCCCACCGTCATCTGCATCGGTGAGCCCGGCCGTCGCAAGGAAACCTCCCTGTTCAAGCTTGCAGCCCATGCGGAGCAGCGCGGCCTGGCGCTGCTGGTGGTCGATCTGCTGGGCAGCGGACCGGACTGCCGCTTCGAGGAGATCGTCGGCCGTCGCGATCTCGAATCAGCCATCGCAAGCGTGATGGACTACGCGACGTCCCGTGACGACGTGGACGAAGGCCGGATCGCCATCCTGGCGGATGACTGGAGCTCGTCCTTCGTCGCGCGCGGCATCGCACTCGATCCGCGTTATGCTGCGGCGGTCTGCGACGCCGGCTTGTGGGATATTCACGAGCGCGTCTTCCTGTCACGCCGACCCGGTGCGGGCGAGCGGGGCAGGCTGTCGATCGCCAGCGATGGGCTGGCGGCGCGGCAGATCATGTGTCCGCTGCTGGTGACGGTGCCGGAGCGTGGCTGGCTGCGGGCCGACATCGCGACCCGGCTGATCGCGCAGATCAAGCGCGAGCACCCGGACATCACTCTGAAGATCGTCTCCAGCGCGGGCGCCGATTGGCTCGAGGCCGATGCCTTCGTCTTCGACTGGATCGCCAAGCGTCTGGCGGGGTCTCAGCGGCCTCCAGGCTGACGCGACCGCATGTCTGCTTCAGCTCCCCCGTAGGAGGCGGTCGGGCCGTGACCGCCTCGGGGGCCTCAGAGTCCCATCGTGAGTCGCGCGCTGGCCTTCTCGAAACGGTCCTTGAGGCCAGCCAGCTTGTCCGTGAAGGTCGCCAGCTCGCGAGCGTCGAATTCCTCGAAGATGAAGCTAAAGATCTGCGCCTGCTGAGCTTCCAGCTCGGCGAACTGCTCCGAGGTCTTGGTGGTGAGCGACATCCGGACCACGCGCGCATCGTTGGGGGCGGGCTTGCGTTCCATGAAGCCCTTCTTCTCGAGCAGCTTCGACTGCGTCGTGACGAACGAAGGGTCGACGTGCAGCCGCTTGGCTGCCGCATTCACGGCGACTCCCTCGCCTTGATCCAGCTCGGAGATCGCCATCAGGATCATCCATTGCGGGCCACTGATGCCGATTCTCTTGGCCCAGAAGTACCTCAGCTCCTCCAGATGGACGTTGATCGTGGAGATCTCCCGGGCGAAGCGAAGAATGGCGTCGCGATTCTTCGGCAGATGTTCGACAGTCTTCGGTTGCGCGTCCGCTTCCACAGGTGCGGCAGACATGTTCTTCAAGGGCGCCATTGCTCAGGAGTTCCGGTACGAAGCTCGACCCTAAAGAAAAAAAATCCGCAACAAAATCACTTATCTAGGAGGACATCGGCCGTCCCCCGTGCGCTGCACAACAAGCTGCCATTGTGTTGCCCCCAAGACACATTTCGGCTTCATTCAATTACCTGACTGCATAAACTATTTTGCTTACTGAATGAGCGAAGGCATAGTTCCTGATGACGGTGGGGGGTTACTCGATCGTCCCGTGACAGGTGGTTCGCTTAAGTCCCTCGCGTGATGCGGGTGTGTCCGATGGCGCGAAGCGGCTGAAGCGGTTTTTCGGGAGCAGAGGAAGCGGATCGTCCTGGGGGATCTTGGTCCGGTTCTTTCTCAAAAGAGCAACTTGGAGGTTTAAATGAAGACGGTTAAGAGCCTTGTCCTCGGCTCGGCGGCAGTTCTGCTCGCCATGTCCGCGGCTCAGGCGGCCGACCTTCCGATCAAGGCCAAAGCGGTCGAGTATGTGAAGGTTTGCTCCCTGTATGGTGCGGGCTTCTACTACATCCCCGGCACCGACACCTGCATCAAGCTGGGCGGCTATCTCCGCGCTGAAACGGCGATCGCCACGAACAGCGACTTCAACGGCACGTTCAGCGGCCAGGGTGGTGCGCATAACCGCCTGAGCAACTACTACACGGCCCGCGCTCGTCAGGACATCAACATCGACACGCGCACGGCGACCGAGTACGGCGTGGTCCGTACCTTCGCTGACCTGACCTTCAGCTGGACCTCCGGCGGCTATGCCGGCACGGGTTCGGCCACCGGTGCGACCGCTTACTCGACGGCTGGTGCGCCGGGCGCACAGGCTGACGGCAATATCGCGCAGGGTTCGGTCGGCGTGTACTATGCCTTCATCCAGTTCGCCGGCTTCACCATGGGTAAGGCCGTGTCGCAGTTCGACACGCCCTGGGTGAACTATCCGGGCAACAACTTCGACGGTCTCGCCGGCGGCGGCGGCACGGTCACTGGCGTCAATCAGTTCAGCTACACCGCTGACTTCGGCTCCGGCATCACGGCCACCGTTTCGGCTCAGGATGCGACCGCCTACTACCAGAACAACCTCTGGAACGTGGCGGGTTCGACGGCGGCTGGCGTGATCGGCGGTGCTTACGGCACCAGCAACTACGGCGGCAACGTCTCTCCGGACTTCGTCGGTATGGTCCGTGTCGACCAGGCCTGGGGTCTGTTCCAGGCGTCGTTCGCGGCGCATGACAACCATGTCGCTTACTACGGCGCGTCCGAGACCTCCGGCCACCCGGCCGACAAGTGGGGCTGGGCGGCTCAGCTGGCCCTGTCGATCAAGAACATCCCGACCGGACCTGGCGACACGATCAACGTGCAGGGCGTCTACACCAACGGTGCGAGCCGCTACAACATCCAGAGCCTGATGCCGAACAGCTACGCGATGTACGGCAGCACGGGTCTGGCTGGTGCCTACCAGAGCCTCGGCATTGCCGGCGTGGGCGACTCGGTGTTCACCACGGGTGGCGAGCAGCAGCTGACCACGACCTACGGTGTGCGCGGTGCGTACACCCACAACTGGAACCCGGCCTGGAACACTGCGATCTACGGGTCTTGGGCTGCCGTCCGCTACAACGGCACGGCCAAGGGCCTGATCTGCACCAGCCCCGGCGTGGTTGCGACCTTCAACGCGGGTTCGACCTGTAATCCGGACTTCGATCTGGCCACCATCGGCCTGATCACGCGCTGGACCCCGGTCAAGAACCTGACCTTCTCGGCCGACTTCGCCTACTCGTGGCTCGACCAGAAGCACTCGGGTTCGGTCACGGCCCCGGCTGCCGCCGCTGTCGCCAAGCCGGCTGCGGTGTATGAGCTGAAGGATCAGCAGTCGGCTGTCCTGCTGCTCCGCGCTCAGCGCAACTTCTGATCCAGACCGTCTCACGACGGTTTGACCAACCCCCGGCAGGCAACTGCCGGGGGTTTTTCTTTGCCTCGCCAGCGCGTGCTCCAGCACCGAGACCCGCATTCCTCACCGTGCCGCTTTGTCGCTGACAAACATGCTGCAGACCCGCCCGAGAACCACACCGCGCGGCCACGCGACGCAATACGATCTGGATGGAATTTCGCGACCGCCTCGTGGCCATGCGGCTCAAACATCCGTGAGAGGCGGTCAGCGGGTTCGCTCGGTTCGACCGCGCGTTTGAGCCAAGCTTGGCCTGCGTGATCTCGGGCGGGCGAGGGCCCGTGCCACGATCGCCGGGATGACGGGGCCAGAGAGTTTGAGCCTCGCGCTCGCCGCGGTTCTCGACGTCCGTCCTGCTGCATTCCCGCCACGACCGCGACACGCATTCGGCGGCGAAAGTCTTCCCCGACACATTACTCTTGGAGATCCGGCGACCGCGTGCCGTGCCGCGGCCGTGCCACATGCGTGATCCGGCCGGTCACGAGAATGGTCCGATAAAGCACCAACTCTGCCTCGCGATCGTTCCCACTGCAACGCTATGCGCGGGCACTGTGGTGCAGCTGGAGACGGGCTGACCGTTGGGGCGGTCGTTCGATGTCGAGCCGGGCCGGTCTGAACTGAGCAATTTGGAGGTTAGTATGAAGACTGTGAGGAGCCTTGTTTTGGGCTCAGGGGCGGCGTTGCTCGCCATGGGTGGGGCTCAGGCCGCCGACCTTCCGATCAAGGCCAAAGCGGTTGAGTATGTCAGGGTCTGCTCGATGTACGGCGCCGGATTTTTCTACATTCCGGGCACCGACACCTGCATCAAGCTCGGCGGCTATCTGCGGGTCGAGGCCGGCTTCGGCACGAATACGATCTTCCAGAATGCCGTGAACGGCGTCGCCGGCGGGCGAAATCGTCTCAGCAACTACTACACGACGCGTTCGCGCG
Source organism: Bradyrhizobium sp. HKCCYLRH1034 (assembly GCF_051168375.1). Classification (NCBI taxonomy): domain Bacteria; kingdom Pseudomonadati; phylum Pseudomonadota; class Alphaproteobacteria; order Hyphomicrobiales; family Nitrobacteraceae; genus Bradyrhizobium; species Bradyrhizobium sp. HKCCYLRH1034. Next base: position 128,300 of record NZ_JBNPUW010000012.1, read on the forward strand.
CCGACCTCAACATCGACACCCGCACCGCGACCGAATATGGCGTCGTGCGCACCTTCTTCGACGGTGTCTTCCAGTGGACCGGGGGCAGCTATGCCGGGACCGGCTCCGCCACGGGCGCAACTGCCTATTCGACGGCGGGCGCGCCTGGAGCGCAGGCTGACGGCAACATCGCACAAGGCGGGATCGGCGTCTTCTATGCCTTCATCCAGTTCGCCGGCTTCACCATGGGTAAGGCCGTGTCGCAGTTCGACGCGCCCTGGGCCAACTACCCCGGCAACAATTTCGACGGTCTGACCGGAGGCGGCGGCACCATCACCGGCGTCAACCAGTTCACCTACACCGCGGACTTCGGTTCGGGCATCACGGCCGCGATCTCGGCCCAGGATGCGACGCAGTATTCGCAGTCGCAGATCTGGAATACGGCGGGACAGACGGCCGCCGGCGTGCTCACCGGCAGCTATGGCACGTCGAATTTCGGCGGCAACGTCGCGCCCGACATCGTCGGCATGGTGCGCGTCGATCAGGCCTGGGGCCTGTTCCAGGCGTCCTTCGCGGCACACGACAATCACGCCGCCTTCTTCGGTGCCAGCGAGACGACCGGGCATCCCGCCGACAAATGGGGCTATGCCGGTCAGCTCGCCCTGTCGATCAAGAACATCCCGACCGGCGCCGGCGACACCATCAATCTGCAGGGCGTCTACACCAACGGTGCCAGCCGCTACAACTTCCAGAGCCTCGCGCCGATCAACTACGCGATGTACGGCGGCAGCAACATGGCCGGCGCTTTCCAGAGCCTGGGCTTCGCCGGCGTGTCGGATTCGGTGTTTGGGGCGAATACCCAGCAGCAGCTGACCACCACCTACGGCTTCCGGGGTGCCTTTACCCACAACTGGGATCCGTTCTGGAACACGGCGGTCTACGGCTCCTGGAGCGGCGTCAGATACAACAACACCGCGAAGGGACTGATCTGCAACGGTGCGGGCATGGTCGCTCTCGGAATCACGCCTGCGAATTGCAACCCCGACTTCAACATCTCGACGGTGGGTGTGATCACGCGCTGGACGCCGGTCAAGAATCTGACCTTCTCTGCGGACGTCGCTTGGACCCGGCTGGACCAGAAGTTCACCGGCGTGGCGAACGCACCGGCGGTCGCGGCGGTCGCCAAGCCGGCCACGACCTACCAGTTGAAGGACCAGGACTCGGTCTCGCTGCTGGTGCGTGCCCAGCGCAACTGGTAAGTGCGGGCGAATGGCGAATAGGGAGTAACGAACAGCAGTTGACGACGGAGCGGAGCCCAGGCTTCGCTACTCGCTACTCGCTACTCGCTACTCCACCACAGCGCCGCGGCGCAGATCGGCCTCGATCTGCAGCCGCGAGCCGCCGCCGAAGCGGGCGCGATAGACCTGCAGGTTCTCCATCACCCGCTGCACGTAGTTGCGGGTCTCCGCGAACGGAATCAGCTCGACCCAATCCACCGCGTCCACCTTCGGATCGCGTGGGTCGCCATACCGCTCGACCCATTTCCGTACGCTGCCGCGGCCGGCATTGTAGGCCGCGAACGTCATGATGTACGAGCCGCGATAGTCCTCGAGCAGGCCGCCAAGCTCAGCCGCGCCGAGCTGCGCGTTGTAGACCGGGTCGGTCTTCATCCGGTTCAGATCGAAGCTGACGCCGGCGCGCTTGCAGACGTAGCGACCCGCATCCGGCGTGACCTGCATGAGCCCGTAGGCCTGAGCCGGCGAGACCACGGCCTGGTTGAAGGCGCTCTCCTGGCGCGCGATCGAGAAGATCACGCTCTGCTCGACCTCCGGCCCGAGCGCCCGGAACGCGGGGATGCCCGTGACCGGATAGGCGTAATGATCGAACGGCAGTCCGCGATTGAGCGCGGCCTTGCCAACCAGCAGCATCGCTCGCGCATCGCTGTTTCGCGCGGCGATTTCCGCGATTCCGACCAGCACGTCGGGGTCGCCGTTGTCGCCCATGTCGGCAAAGATCGGGATCGCGACCTCGCCCTCGTCGAGCTCGTAGAGCAGTTGCACCGCGCGCACCACCTCGAGCCGTTCGACGCCGCGTCCGCGGCCGCTCGGCGCGGCATTGAGGCCGAGCTGCGGCAGGCCGAGCTTCGCGCGCGCCAACTGTCCGTAGTAGCTCGTGGACTGCTCGGCGGCCGACGTATAGGCCGCGCGCGCCTCCTGCATGCGCCCCATCGCTTCTGCCGCGCGGCCCTGCCAATAGCCGGCCCGCGCCAGGGTGGTCGGATTGACGCTGCCGACGCCAATCCGTGCAAAGTGCTGGGCCGCGGTGGCCGGATCGTTGAGGAAACGCAGCGCGATCCAGCCCGCGGTGAATTCCTGCTCGGTCTTGTAGATGTCGCGGTTCGGCAGCGCCGCGTCGCGCGCGATCAGGTAGGCGTTGCGATATTCGCCGGTGTCGATCATCTTGCGCGCCAGCAGCCGGCGCTCGATCCACCATTCGTCCAGATTGTGCAGGCGGCCGGGATCCTTGGGCGCGTTCAGCATCAGCTGCGCCGCCTCGGCGAATTTTTCATCGCGCCGCAGCAGTTGGATGCGGCTGAAGATGTAGCCTGCATCGCCGTGGAGTTCGCGCGGCACGGCTTCGAGCAGGCTCTGGCTGTTGGAGGCTTTGCGGTAGGCCGCGATTCGCGCTTTTGCCAGCGCCACGTGGCCCGAGCCAAGCCGCCGGGCAGCGCGCATGGCGGCCTCGTGCTCGCTGCCATACAGCAGCGTGTCCATCCGCGCCTTGTGATCGCCGCCGGACAGCAGGGCACCATACTGGTCCAGGATGTTGTTCTCGGTCTCCTCGGACATCGCGTCGTTGCGCCAAGCATCGCGCACCAGGCGCTCGGCATTGGCGCGGTCGCCGCGATTGAGCATCACCCGGGCCAGCGCGAACTTGCCCTTGGCCGACAGCGGCGATTCGTTCTCGAACCAGGACCACACCACGGCATCGTCGCGCTTGTCGTCCCACAACGCGGCCTCGAGCCGGCGCCGCAGGAAGGTCTGTGACGGCCAGGACGGGTTGGCGGCGATGAACGCGCGGTAGCGCTCCACGCTGGCATTGTTGTTGTCGCTGCGCAGGATCACCCACTCCGCGAGCTTGCGCGCCACGGGATCCGAGATCGCCTGCACGACCTCGGTGGCATCGCTGGGCTTGCGCTTGCGGACGAGCTCGATCACGTTTTCGAGCGCGTCCTTGTCGGACTGCGAGGTCGAGGACGTCACGGCGATCGCAGCCGGCACCACGAGCTTGCGGGAGGCGGGCAGGGCGGCATGCTGGCGGGCCGGCAGGCTTGCAGCCGCCGCGCTGGGGGTGATGTCCCTCGGGGCCGCGCGCGGCGTCTCGCCGGCGCCTTTGGGGCTGCTCTTGACCTCGGCCTTCGCCTCGGCCCGCGCGTCGACCTCGCTCTTGGTCCCGGCGGCCTCGTGGGTGTTCGTCTTCGGAACCGCGCTGCGCGCGATCGGACGCGCCTTCGGCACCGGAACCTTGGTCGCGGGAGCCTTGGATCCCGAAACCTTGGACCCAGCAGCCTGGTCCTTGGCGAGAGCGCTATGTCCGGCGAGAGCCCATCCGAGTGTCAGGCCGGCGGCCAAGGACACCGAGAGTGACACCGACAGGGCGGTCGATCGCAATGCAGTGGCGCGGGCAGAAAAGGGCACGGCGTTCCTTTTGCGGCGGATGACTTCGATCCCCTGACCAACATGGGTCTATCGAAAAGGTGAACAAATCCTAAATATACCGGGAAGGACTGCAACCTGCGCCAACACCGCGGCGAAATCACGACCGAAGGGCGGCGTGCGGGCCGTGGGGCTTCAGCGAAGGGTGATCGCGGGCCTCGGCAAAGCGATTCGCGCGATTCGTGTGCCTGTTGAGAAGGCAGCCCAGCCGCGGGCGGGCCTTCCGCCCCGTCGGCAGACCCGGTATGAAGTGGCTCGCACAGGGGCCAAACGGCGTTTGGGAGGGAGTTTCATGGCAGCCAAGACGAATTTCCGGGGTTCTTTCACCGCCTTGGTCACTCCTTTCAAGAACGGGTCCGTGGACGAGGCCGCTTTTCGCAGCCTTGTGAACTGGCAGATCGACGAGGGCACCAACGGCCTCGTGCCGGTCGGCACGACGGGCGAGAGCCCGACGCTCAGTCATGACGAGCACAAGCGGGTGGTCGAGTGGTGCATCGCCGAGGCCCGGGGACGCGTGCCCGTCGTCGCCGGCGCCGGCTCCAATTCGACCAAGGAGGCGGTCGAGCTCGCCCAGCACGCCGAGAAGGCGGGGGCGGACGCAGTGCTGGTGGTGACGCCCTATTACAACAAGCCGACGCAGGAAGGCCTGTATCAGCACTTCAAGGCGATCAACGACGCGATCGGCATTCCGATCATCATCTACAATATTCCGCCGCGCTCGGTGATCGACATGTCCGTCGACACCATGAAGCGCCTGTTCGAGCTGAAGAACATCGCCGGCGTGAAGGATGCCACCGCGAGCATGGTGCGGGTGTCGCAGCAGCGCGCCGCGATGGGCGAGGAGTTCAACCAGCTCTCGGGCGAGGATGCGACGATCATCGGCTACATGGCGCATGGCGGCCATGGCTGCATCTCGGTGACGTCGAACGTCGCGCCGCGGCTGTGCTCGGAATTCCACCAGGCCTGGCAGAAGGGCGATGTCGCAACGGCGCTGAAGATCCACGACAAGCTGATGCCGCTGCACACCAATCTGTTCATCGAGTCCAACCCGGCCCCGGTGAAATACGCGCTGTCGCTGCTCGGCAAGATCGAGGAGAAGCTGCGGCTGCCGATGGTGCCGGTGTCGGAGCCGACCCGGGTCGCGGTGCGCGAGGCGATGGTTCATGCCGGACTGATCAACTGAGCCGACGTATCTGAGGGGGACGCGAGCATGTTGAAGGAATTCCGTGAATTCGCGATGAAGGGCAACGTCGTCGACCTCGCCGTCGGCGTCATCATCGGCGCGGCCTTCGGCGCCATCGTCACCTCGCTCGTCGCCGATGTCATCATGCCGATCATCGGCGCCATCACGGGCGGCCTCGATTTCTCGAACTACTTCATCCCGCTGTCCAAGACGGTCAATGCGAGCAACCTGGCGGACGCGAAGAAGCAGGGTGCCGTGCTGGCCTATGGACAGTTCCTGACCTTGACCCTGAACTTCTTCATCATCGCTTTCGTGCTGTTCATGATCATCCGTGTGATAAACAGGTTGAAGCGGAACGAAGCGGCAGCCCCCGCGGCGCCGGCGAAGCCCTCGGCCGAGGTCGAGCTGTTGACCGAGATCCGTGATCTCCTGAAAAAGTCCTGATGGCTGAAAAGAACGAACCCAAGATCACGGTCGCCGCCGAGAATCGCAAGGCGCGGTTCAACTACGCGATCGAGGACACCATCGAGGCCGGCATCGCGCTGACCGGCACCGAGGTGAAGTCGGTCCGCGGCGGCAAGTCGACGATCGCGGAATCCTATGCGGATTCGCGCAACGGCGAGATCTGGCTGATCAACGCCAACATTCCCGAGTATCTGCAGGCCAATCGCTTCAATCACGAGCCGAAGCGGCCGCGCAAGCTGCTGCTGCATCGCAAGCAGATCAACAAGCTGATGGGCGCGGTCGAGCGCGAAGGCATGACGCTGATCCCGCTGAAGCTCTATTTCAACGAGCGGGGCCGCGCCAAGCTGCTGCTCGCCGTCGCCAAGGGCAAGAAGCTGCACGACAAGCGCGAGAGCGAGAAGAAGCGCGATTGGGGCCGCGAGAAGGGCCGGCTGCTGCGGGCGCGCGGCTAACGAGACCTTTGCCGCGCGCTCCTCGGCGGCACGCCTGAGCCTTGGGAAAGCATCCGATGAATCAGAAGAACCTCTTGGACGTCGACTGGAGCCGGATTCCGGCTCCGACCGACGACGGCGCAGCTGATCATCTGGTCGGGATGATCATTCCCGCGATCGGACTGCGTGCGACCGACGACACGCTGGTCACGTTGTCCGATCTGCCAGGACGGACCGTCGTGTTCGCCTATCCGCGGACCGGCGAACCCGGCAAGGTGTCGCTCGTCGAGGACTGGGACATGATCCCGGGTGCGCGCGGCTGCACGCCGCAGACCTGCAGCTTCCGCGACCTGTTCGGCGAGTTGAAATCGGCCGGCGCCGCGCATGTGTTCGGCCTGTCGACGCAGAGCAATGCCTATCAGACCGAGATGGCCTCGCGCCTGCACCTGCCGTTTCCGGTGCTGTCGGACGAAAAGCTCGAGCTGACCAATGCCCTGCGGTTGCCGACGATGGAGATCGCCGGGCTGACCATGATCAAGCGGCTTGCCATGATCGTGGACGACGCCCGCATCACCCACGTGTTCTATCCGGTGTTTCCACCGGACAGGAACGCGGGCGACGTGCTGGCGTGGCTGAAGGACAACCGCGCATCTGCCGCGTGAGGATAAGGGCGGGCCGAACTAATCCAGATCCGCCTTCACGCGCGCGAACACGGCGTGGAACATCTCGGTCGTGAGCACGCCGGTGTTCGTATTGTAGCGTGAGCAGTGATAGCTGTCGTACAGCCGGATCCCGCCGGCCTGGTGCACGGCGCCATGGGCGAACGGCGCCGCGACCGCGCGCAAGCCCAGCAGCTTCAGCAGCGTGTCGTGGGAGATGCGGCCGAGCGCGACGATGCTGCGCAGCCGAGGCATCGCGGCGATGGTGGCGCCGAGGAAGCTCCGGCATTGGTTGATCTCGGCCGGCAGCGGCTTGTTCTGCGGCGGCACGCAGCGCACCGCGTTGCTGATTCGGCAGTCCACCAGCGTCAGCCCGTCGTCGGGGCGGGCTTCGAAGCGGCCTTTTGCAAATCCGTAGTGCAGCAGCGTCCCGTAGAGCAGCTCCCCGGCATAGTCGCCGGTGAACGGGCGCCCGGTGCGATTCGCACCCTGCAGCCCTGGCGCGAGGCCGACGATCAGGAGGCGCGCGTCGGGATCGCCGAACGACGGCACCGGGGCGTTGAACCATGACGGCTCACGCGCGCGCTGCGCCTCGCGGAACTCAACGAGGCGAGGGCACAGCGGACAGTCTCGATCGGGATTGGTCGAAGACGGGGCAGGCGGCGCAGGCTGAGTGCCCGTCCGCCTAGTCCTCGAAATCGTCATCGTTGGGCGTGGTGGTGGTGGTGGTCGTGGCGCGGGCGGGCGCCGTGGTCGAGCGCTGCAGGAATTGCGGGGAATGGTGGCGCGGCTCGCGCGGGGCGGGGCGCTCCGACGGGTCGCGGCCGAGCTTGGACTGCAACTCCATGAGGTCGGTGAAGACGTCGGCCTGGCGGCGCAACTCGTCGGCGATCATCGGCGGCTGGCTGGAGATGGTCGAGATCACGGTGACGCGAACGCCGCGGCGCTGCATCGCTTCGACCAGCGAACGGAAGTCGCCGTCGCCCGAGAACAGCACCATCTGGTCGATATGCTCGGCGAGTTCCATGGCATCGACGGCGAGCTCGATGTCCATGTTGCCCTTGACCTTGCGCCGGCCGCTGGCGTCGATGAATTCCTTCGTCGCCTTGGTGACGACCGTATAGCCGTTGTAGTCGAGCCAGTCGATCAAGGGCCGAATCGACGAGTACTCCTGATCCTCGATGATCGCGGTGTAATAGAACGCGCGGAGCAGCGTGCCGCGGCTCTGAAATTCCTTGAGCAGGCGCTTGTAGTCAATGTCGAAGCCGAGCGTCTTGGCCGTGGCGTATAGGTTGGCGCCGTCAATGAAGAGCGCAATCTTGTTGGTCGAAGATGACATTCAGTGTCTCGCGTTCAGTTAGATTCTATTTTTGGCGCGACTCCAGTCGGTCGCGCATTCCATTTCAAGATACTGCCAAGGCGTCGGCGGTCCATCTGGTGTGAGGTTACCGCAAACAGGAGTGGTCGGGGCAACAAAGGCGCACTTGTGACGACGTAATGAAGCGTTTTCTTGTCCAAGGCCCGAATTCCGCGGGTCTGGACGGAGCGCCAGTCAAGGTTGCCGAATTCGGTACTCCTTGCCCCTTACCGAACCCTGACGCCAGTTTTGCCTTGCGAAAGCCGGCCAGCCTCTATAACTAGCCCAGCATAATCAGCATATTAAGCACACAAAGGACCGGAGCGACAATGGCGCGCGTCACTGTGGAAGATTGTATCGATAAAGTCGACAACCGGTTCGACCTGGTTCTCCTGGCCGCGCATCGCGCGCGCATGATCTCATCAGGATCGCAACTTACAATTGATAGAGATAACGACAAGAATCCCGTCGTCGCACTCCGGGAAATTGCGGATTCGACCATTTCTCCCGAGGATCTGAAGGAAGAACTGGTGCATTCGCTGCAGAAGTTCGTCGAGGTCGACGAGCCGGAGCCGGACACGGTGCCGCTGATCGGCTCGGCCGGTGCCAGCGTCGATGCCGACGACACCGAGGTGGCCGTCGAGCGCATGACCGAGGAAGAGCTGCTGAAGGGCCTCGAGGGCCTCGCTCCGCCGGAAGAGCAGCCGGAAGAGGACGAGTGACGGTCTCGTCACCGTCAGCGCGAGCTCCAGCTAACTTGTGAGAATGTGAAGGCCCGGACCACGTCCGGGCCTTTGCATTTGAACGTGATTCCGTGATTACCATAGGGCTGCGCCAAGCGCCTGCCATCCGGCAGATTTGGTCACGAAGATAAAGGTTTAGTCATTTTCCATGGTGGTTTCGGGCCACACTCCTCAGCAGATGCAGGCGGCGGCCGAATCGGCCGCGTTGGCGCCTCCGCCGCCGGCTGAGCGGCCGCGGCCGCCGAAGCCGCGCTCCCGCATGATGCGGCAGTACGATCTCGTGGAACGGGTCCGCTCCTACAATCCGGATACGAACGAGGACCTGCTCAACCGCGCCTACGTGTACGCCATGAAGGCGCATGGGTCGCAGACCCGCGCGTCGGGCGACCCGTATTTCACGCATCCGCTCGAGGTCGCGGCCATTTTGACCGACCTGAAGCTGGACGACGCCACCATCGTCGCGGCGCTGCTGCACGACACGATCGAGGACACCGAGGCGACCCGTGCCGAGATCGACCGCTTCTTCGGCCCCGAGATCGGTGCGCTCGTCGAAGGCTTGACCAAGCTGAAGCGGCTCGAGCTGGTCTCGCGCGAGGCCAAGCAGGCCGAGAATCTGCGCAAGCTCCTGCTGGCGATCGCCGACGACGTGCGTGTGCTGCTGGTCAAGCTCGCGGATCGCTTGCATAACATGCGCACGCTGGAGTTCGTGCCGGAGGCATCGCGGCGGCGGATTGCCGAGGAGACGCTCGACATCTACGCGCCGCTGGCGGGCCGGATGGGCATGCAGGAGATGCGCGAGGAACTCGAGGATCTCTCGTTCCGGACGCTCGACCCGCAGGCCTACAGCGTGGTGATGCAGCGGCTCGATGCGCTGGCGGAGCGCAACCGCAACCTGATCGGCGAAATCGAGAGCCAGCTGGCCCGCAAGTTTCGCGAGCACGGCCTCACCGCGCGGGTGTTCGGCCGCCGCAAGCGGCCATTCTCGATCTGGACCAAGATGGAACGCAAATCCATCGGCTTCGAGCAGCTGTCCGACATCTTCGGCTTTCGCGTCATCATGCCGGATCTGGAATCCTGCTATCGTGCGCTCGGTATCGTGCATACGACCTGGCCTGTCGTGCCCGGCCGCTTCAAGGACTACATCTCGACGCCGAAGCAGAACGACTATCGCTCGATCCACACGACCGTGATCGGCCCGGGCAAGCAGCGCGTCGAGCTGCAGATCCGCACCGAGGAGATGGATCAGATCGCCGAGCTCGGCATCGCCGCCCACGCCTTCTACAAGGACGACCTCGCCTCGCCGACGGAACGGCTGAAGCGCGAATCGAACGCCTTCGCGTGGCTCCGCCACACCATCGGCATCCTTTCGGAGAGCGCCAACCCCGAGGAGTTCCTCGAGCACACCAAGCTCGAGCTGTTTCACGATCAGGTGTTCTGCTTCACGCCGAAGGGCAAGCTGATCGCGCTGCCACGCCACGCAAACGTGATCGACTTCGCCTATGCGGTGCATACCGACGTCGGCAACAGCGCCGTCGGCTGCAAGATCAACGGCAAGTTCGCGGCGCTGTCGTCGGAGCTGCAGAACGGCGACGAGGTGGAAGTGCTGACCTCGGATGCGCAGTCGGCGCCGCCCTCGGCCTGGGAAACGCTCGCCATCACCGGCAAGGCACGCGCCGCCATCCGGCGCGCCACCCGAACCGCCGTGCGCGATCAATATGCCGGGCTGGGCCGGCGCATCGTCGAACGTCTGTTCGAACGGACCAAGCTCGAATATGCCGACGACAAGCTCAAGGGCGCGCTGCCGCGTCTGGCGCGCGCCTCGATCGAGGACGTGATGGCGGCGGTCGGCCGCGGCGAGATCAAGGCCTCCGACGTCGCGCGCGCGATGTATCCGGACTACAAGGAAGAGCGCGTCGTGCGCTATGGCGCCAAGAAGACGGCCGCCGCGCCGGCGGCCAAGGCTGCCGCGCCCGCGGCCGAGCCCCACCGCGGCCCGTTCGCCATCCCGATCAGCGGGCTCAATTCCGGCCTGCCGGTGAAGTTCGCGCCGAACGGTGGCGCCGTGCCGGGCGACCGCATCGTCGGCATCGTGACGCCGGGCGAGGGGATCACGATCTATCCGATCCAGTCGCCGGCGCTGAAGGATTTCGAGGAGGAGCCGGAGCGCTGGCTCGACGTGCGCTGGGATGTCGATGAGACCTCGCCGCAGCGCTTTCCGGCGCGCATTCGCGTCGAGAACGTCAACGAGCCCGGCAGCCTCGCCCAGGTCGCCACCGTGATCGCCGAGCATGACGGCAACATCGACAACATCAGCATGAGCCGCCGCTCGCCTGATTTCACCGAGCTCACGATCGATCTCGAGGTCTACGACCTCAAGCATCTCTCGGCGATCATCAACCAGTTGCGCGCCAAGACCATCGTGGCGCGGGTCGACCGGGTGAATGGCTAATCTGCGGGGATGGCTGCGGCGTTCTGCTTCGGGATGCGCTAAACAAGCCGTAGTCTATTCGAAAGTCCTGCGAGCCGGCCCATGTCCGATCCGTCAAAGTCACATCCTCCGAAGCTGCGCCTCGGCGTCAACGTCGACCACATCGCCACCTTGCGAAATGCCCGCGGCGGCCGCAGCCCCGATCCGGTGCGCGCCGCGCTGCTCGCGATCGAGGCCGGGGCCGACGGCATCACGGCGCATCTGCGCGAGGACCGCCGGCACATCCGCGACGACGACATGGCGCGGCTGAAGGCCGAGATCTCCAAGCCGCTGAACTTCGAGATGGCGGCCACCGAGGAGATGGTGCGGATCGCGCTGGCGACGCGCCCGCATGCCTGCTGCCTGGTGCCGGAGCGGCGCGAGGAGCTGACCACCGAGGGCGGCCTCGACGTGGTCGGCCAGCACAAGGCGCTGGCGCCGGCGATCGCCCGGCTGAGCGATGCCGGCATCCGGGTGTCGCTGTTCATCGCCGCCGACCCGGCGCAGATCGAGATGGCGGCGCGACTGCGCGCGCCCGTGATCGAGATCCACACCGGCGGCTGGTGCGATGCCATCACCGACGGCCACCACGACAAGGCGGAGGTGGAGTGGGAGCGGATCGTGACCGGCGCCCGGCAGGCCTATGCGGCCGGGCTCGAGGTCCATGCCGGCCACGGGCTCGACTATGTCACCGCCGAGCGGATCGCGGCGTTGCCGGAGATCGTCGAGCTCAACATCGGCTACTTCATGATGGGGGAGGCGCTGTTCGTGGGCCTCGCCGAGACCGTCCGGACCATGCGCGCGGCCATGGATCGTGGCCGGGCGCGGCTGGGGACATCGGCATGATCATCGGCATCGGCTCCGACCTGATCGACATCCGCCGCGTGGCCGAGGTGATGGACAGGCACGGCGAGCGCTTCCTGAACCGGATCTTCACCGCGGCCGAGCGCGCCAAGGCCGAGCGGCGGGCCAAGAACGAGAAGATGGTGGTCGCCACCTACGCCAAGCGGTTCGCCGCCAAGGAGGCCTGCGCCAAGGCGCTCGGCACCGGCATCCGTCACGGGGTGTGGTGGCGCGACATGGGCGTCGTCAATCTGCCCGGCGGCCGGCCGACCATGCAGCTCACGGGTGGCGCGGCCGAACGGCTGAAGGCGCTGACCCCCGAGGGCCACGAGCCGCGCATCGACCTGTCGATCACCGACGACTGGCCGCTGGCGCAAGCCTTCGTCATAATTTCGGCGGTGCGCCGCGAGACATCCTGAAGGGCGGCCGCCCCGCAGGAAAAACAAAAATGCGATCGATTCCAGCGAGTTATGTAGTTTTGATACGGCGATTGATTGCGCGGCCCCGCGCAGTCGTCTAAAACCCGCCGGGATCGAACCGGCTGCATCACGGGCGGATTCTGGGTCAAACCGGAGTTGGCCTTAACCACCAGAATCAGGACAGACTCCCTTAAGCCGCGGAACGGTATGGTGTTCGCGGACGGAGGGGTGTTCGGCAACGGCTGGCGAATCGTCGGACCATTCGCCAAGGGACATTGAAAGAGCGATGAGCGTGACCTCCGGAACCAAGACTGAGAGCGGCCTCGGTGAAACCGTTCGTGTCGTCGTTCATGCGCTGCTGATCGCGTTGGTGATCCGCACCTTCCTATTCCAGCCGTTCAACATCCCCTCGGGATCGATGAAGGCGACCCTGCTGGTCGGCGACTATCTGTTCGTATCGAAATATTCGTACGGCTATAGCCACTACTCGATTCCGCTGTCGCCCCCGATTTTCTCGGGCCGCATCTTCGGCTCGGAGCCGAACCGCGGCGACATCGTCGTGTTTCGTCTGCCCAAGGACGACACCACCGACTACATCAAGCGGGTGATCGGCCTGCCTGGCGACCGCATCCAGGTGCGCGAAGGGCTGCTCTACATCAACGACAAGCCGGTGCAGCGCGAGCGGCTCTCCGATTTCATCGGCGAGGATCCCTGCGGGCAGCCGGACTCGACCGCGCGCGTCAAGCGCTGGAAGGAGACCCTGCCGAACGGCGTCAGCTATGAGACGCTGGACTGCGTCGACAATGGCTATGTCGACAACACCGCGGTGTATACCGTGCCGGCCGGCAACTTCTTCATGATGGGCGACAACCGCGACAACTCGACCGACAGCCGCTTCCTCAGCCAGGTCGGCTACGTGCCGTTCGAGAACATCGTCGGCCGTGCGCAGCTGATCTTCTTTTCCATTGCCGAAGGCGAGCATGCCTGGGCGTTCTGGCGCTGGCCGGTATCGGTGCGCTGGAATCGAATCTTCAAATTCGTGCGATGATCGACGACTCACCCGAAATCCAGACCACGCAGGCTGCCGCATCGAGCCCGCAACCCGGCACGGGTGCGCTGGAGGCAACGCCCAAGGCCGCGTCGCGGCCGAAGTCCGAGATCAAGCCTGAGCAGAAGAGCGAGCCCAAGGCCGAGCCCAAGACCGAGCCAAAGGCCGATTCCAAGACCGACGCGAAGCCGGTCTCCAAGCCAGACATGAAGACCGTCGAGTCCGAATCGGTGCCCGCTCGCCCGACCGAGGATGGGGCGGACCCGACCGCGCTCGTTGCCGAGGCCGATTCCGACGGCAAGCCGCGCAGCAAGGCGAAGGGCGGTCGCCGTACCAAGAGCGCGGGGACCAGCGCCGCCAAGGGCGCCAAGGCCGCGGACAAGGCCGCCAATGCCGCGATCGAGGCGCGCATCGGCCATCACTTTGTCGATCCGTCGCTGCTCAGCACCGCTTTTACCCACGTCTCGGCGCTGAAATCGTCCAAGAAGCGCGGCGACAGCTATCAGCGGCTCGAATTTCTCGGCGATCACGTGCTCGGCCTGATTGTGTCCGACATGCTGTACCGCTCGTTTCCGAGCGCGGACGAGGGCGAGCTGTCGAAGCGGCTCGCCGATCTCGTGCGCAAGGAGAGCTGTGCCGACGTCGCCAAGTCGCTCGGCCTGCTCGACGACATCAAGCTCGGCGCGGTCGGCGCCGGCGCCGGGGCGCGGTTGCGCAAGTCGGTGCTGGGCGACGTCTGCGAGGCGGTGATCGGCGCGATCTTCCTCGACGGCGGCTACACGGCCGCCGCTGGATTCGTCGAGCGCAACTGGACCGAGCGCATGCACAAGCCGCGGCGCCCGCTCCGCGATCCGAAAACGGTGCTGCAGGAATGGGCGCAGGGCAAGGGCCTGCCGACCCCGGTGTACCGGGAGGTGGAGCGCACCGGCCCGCATCACGATCCGCAGTTCCGTGTCGCCGTCGACCTGCCGGGGCTGGAGCCGGCCGAAGGCATCGGCGGCTCCAAGCGGGCGGCAGAAAAGGTGGCGGCATCGGTCATGATCGAGCGCGAAGGCGTCAGCGGCGGCAGCAATGACGGCTGAACAACAATCGGTGCCGGCTGCCGGGACCCGCTGCGGTTTCGTCGCGCTGATCGGCGCGCCCAATGTCGGCAAATCGACGCTCGTCAACGCGCTGGTCGGCTCCAAGGTCACGATCGTCTCGCGCAAGGTACAGACGACGCGGGCACTGATCCGCGGCATCGTCATCGAAGGCGCGTCTCAGATCATCCTGGTCGACACCCCCGGCATTTTCGCGCCGAAGCGCAGGCTGGACCGCGCCATGGTCACGACGGCCTGGAGCGGGGCGCATGATGCCGATCTCGTCTGCGTGCTGCTCGATGCCAAGAAGGGCATCGACGATGAGGCGCAGGCCATCATCGACAAGGCGGCTGCGGTCGCGCACGAGAAGATCCTGGTGGTCAACAAGGTCGACCTGGTGCCGCGCGAGAAGCTGCTGGCGCTGGTCGCGGCTGCCAACGAGAAGCTGTCGTTCGCGCGCACCTTCATGATCTCGGCGATCTCCGGCGACGGGGTCGACGATCTCAGGCGGGCCTTGGCGGAGATGGTGCCGCCCGGTCCGTTCCACTATCCCGAGGACCAGATGTCGGACGCGCCGATGCGGCACCTCGCGGCCGAGATCACCCGTGAGAAGATCTATTCGCATCTGCATCAGGAGCTGCCCTACCAGTCCACGGTCGAGACCGACAGCTGGACCGAGCGCAAGGACGGCTCGATCCGCATCGAGCAGACGATCTTCGTGGAGCGGGACAGCCAGCGCAAGATCGTGCTCGGCAAGGGCGGTGCGACGATCAAGTCGATCGGCGCGCAGGCGCGCAAGGAAATCGCAGAGATCACCGGCGTGCCGGTGCACCTGTTCCTGTTCGTGAAGGTGCGTGAGAACTGGGGCGATGATCCCGACCGCTACCGGGAGATGGGGCTCGAGTTCCCCAGGGAATGACAATGAGCGTGCCGCGCAACGTGTTGTGGTTCGAAGTGCTGCTCTACATCTCGCTGATGCTGGACGCGCTGTCGGTTGCCGTCTCCGACCGGACGCCGACCTTCGACGTAACCGAGGACATGATCACCACGCAGACCGTGCTCAACGGGGTGGTCATCCTGCTGCTGTTCTATTTCGTCTATCTGGCGGCGCAGCGCCGCAGGAACTGGCCGCGCTGGGTGCTGCTGGGGGCGCTGGTGCTGTCCGACATCTTCCTGGTGCAGGTGATCGGGCAGAAGGGCATGACGCTCGATGCCGGCATCGAGGTCATTTCCTGCGCGCTGACGACGATGGGCTTGTACTATTCGTTCACGGGCGATGCGCGCGGCTGGTTCAACGCGTGACACGGCTGGGCTGATGTCGCCGATCATGCGGAATTTGCGACCGCGCGCGACGCCTCGCGCGTGACGCGATCCAGACGTCCTGCGCCGTGCTGGATGCTTTCGCTTCGCTCGCAATGACGGTGTTTGCCGGGGGGCCGCTCGCTTCATGGAATGGACCGACGATGGCATCGTGCTGGGCGTGCGGCGGCACGGCGAATCCTCGGCGGTCGTCGAGCTGCTGACCCGCGAGCATGGCCGGCATCTCGGTCTCGTGCGCGGGGCGAGCGGCAAGCGCATGCGGCCGGTGCTGCAGCCGGGCAACACGGTGCGCGCTATCTGGCGCGCGCGGCTCGACGAGCATCTCGGCATGTACGCCATCGACGCGCTGACCTTGCGGGCGGCGGGGCTGATCTCCGCGCAACACGGCGCCTACGGCGTGACGCATCTTGCCTCGCTGGCCCGGCTGTTGCCGGAGCGCGATCCGCACGAAGACATGTACCTGCGGCTCGAACATGCGCTCGATGATTTCGAGGATGCGGGCGGCGCCGCCGCCCACATCGTGCGCTTCGAACTGGCGATCCTCGCCGAACTCGGCTTCGGGCTCGATCTCGACTCTTGCGCTGCGACCGGCGAGACCTCGGACCTGATCTACGTATCGCCGAAGTCGGGCGGCGCGGTGTCGCGCACGGCCGGGGCGCCATGGGCCGACCGGCTGCTGCCGCTGCCGCCCTTCCTGCGCGAGAGCGAGCAGGGCCATGGCTGGTCGCAGCAGGATCTGCTCGACGGTTTCCGGCTGACCGGCATGTTCCTTCTCCGTCACGTGTTGGAGCCGCGCGGGCAGGGCCATTCCGACGCCCGCGAGGGCTTCATCAACGCCGTGACGCGGGCAAGGCCCGCCTCGCGATAGGGCTCGTTTTCGACGTTCGTCGTCATGCGCCCGCGCGCTCGTTCGCCAACGTCGAGACTGACGACACACGCGCCGGCATCACGGCAAAGCTGATCCGGATACCGTCTCCGACTGTGACGTCATTCACATCCGCCTTCACATGACCGACGTAGGATCATGCAACAATCCTGGTTGATGAACATTTTCACATCATTTTGAAGTTGCGTCGTCCGCGGCTCATGGCGAAGATTGCAGCCCTTCGGCGAGATGCGTTTCGTGCGCGCCTTTTTTCATCACCGTGGGGCATTTCGATCATGAGCGATTTCGAGAACAGCAAATCCAGCAACGGGTTCACGTCCAAGCTGTGGCGTGGAGAGCGCATGACGATGATCGGCTTCGACGTCGCCGAGCCCGAACCCGATCTTGTCGGATTCTCGATCGAGGTGAAGTCGCCGGGCGCGCGGGATTTTTCCCAGTTGCGCAACAGGATCGCGTTTTCCTATCCGGCCGGGGCCGGCGCGGAGGTCGACGGCAACCGGAATTTCCCGTCGACCGAGGCACCGTTCCAGAAATTCCGCTGGATCCACTTTCCCTACCGGCCCAAGGATGGCGTCTATACGTATCGCGTCGCCAAGCAGCACATGCGCAACGACGGCACGCTCGTGGCAGGGACCAGCCTCACGCTCGACATTGCGCAGAGCGCGGTCACCTATGATGGCCTCATCGACATCGGTTTCACCCGCAACTTCGCCTCGTCTCAGGCCTATCGCGATCAGTTCGGCAACAATGCCGAGATCATCCCCGTCGAGAGCCGCGACGGGCCGAGCTTCGAGAAGCTCGACCTCGCCAACGAGGCCGGCGACAGCGTCTATGAGTGGCTGGGGTTCGAGGCCTACGACCTCCTGTTCGGCTTTTTGAAAGACGCCCTGGCGGATCCCGGGCTCACGCTCGACGTGATGGCCTATGACCTCAATGAGCCCGACGTGATCGGCCTGCTGGAGCAGTTCGGCCCGCGGCTGCGCGCGATCATCGACGACTCCAACGCCAAGGATAACAGCCACAAGCTGCCCGGCAGCGCGGAATCGCGCAGCGCCAAGCGCTTCAAGCAGGCGGGTGCTGCCGTGCTGCGCACGCATTTCAGCAATCTCCAGCACAACAAGGTCCTGATCACGCGCCGCAACGGCAAGCCCGAGAAGGTGCTGTGCGGCTCGACCAATTTCACGTTCCGCGGCCTCTATATTCAGGCCAACAACATGCTGGTCTTTCATTCGCCTGATGTCGCCGGGCTGTTCGGCGAGATGTTCGACATCGCCTTCGAGGACCCCTCGCTCTTCCGGAAGAATGATTTCTCCAAGAAATGGCACGCCGTCCATTCCGAGGGAAAGCCCACCGTGCAGCTCTGCTTCTCGCCGCACCAGGCCACCGATCTCTCGCTCAATCCGATCCGGGCCGCGATCGATCAGGCCTCCTCGTCGGTGTTCTACTCGGTCGCGTTTCTGAGCCAGCTCGGCGACGGTCCGACCAAGGAGGCGTTCGACCGCGTGATGGAGCGGCCGATCTTCAGCTACGGCACGGTCGACAAGCGCGGCGCCCTGGAGCTGCGCAAGCCCGACGGCTCGATCGGTCTCGTCGATTTCGCCTATCTCGCGAGCAAGGCGCCGGAGCCGTTCCGCAGCGAATGGTCCGGCGGCAAGGGCCGCAACATCCATCACAAGTTCCTGGTGACCGATTTCAGCCTGCCGACCGCGAAAGTGTTCACCGGATCGAGCAACTTCTCGCCGAGCGGCGAGAAGGGCAACGGCGACCATCTCATCATGATCGAGGACCGAAAGATCGCGACGTCCTATGCGATCGAGGCCACCCGCGTGTTCGATCACCTGCAGTTTCGCAACCGGATGCGCGACGCGTTCCACGGCAAGTCCGAGCGGCAGCGCGCTGCATCCGCGCCTGCCGCGATCACGCTGCGCAAGCCGACCGCATTGTCCGGCAAGCCGGCCTGGTTCGAGCGCTTCTATGTCGAGGGGTCGCAGGCTGAACGCGATCGATTGCTGTTCTCGTCCTAGATATCGCTACGGACAGAGTTGGAGACGACCATGCCATTGAATGACTATTCGCTTCTCAAGGGGCGGCCCATCAACAATCGTCTGGCGACGGGAAGCAGTCCGCACTATCAGGTGCAGGTCTCGGCCGGCGGTGAGCTCTATCGTATCGCCATCAATGTCCGCTCCCAGGATGGCAGCGAGGTCGAATTCCTGGTTCGCTCGCGCTTCGAACATCCAATCGTCGACGACCTGAAGGCGTTTTCGGAAGGGCTGCATCCGTTGGAGAGCAAGCCCGGCGGCGTGGCGCTCGATTTCATCCGGGGCAATCTGATGCAGCCATGGGAGCTGAAGCCGCTGCCGCTGTCGGCCGCGGGCCCCGACAACGATCTCAACGAGAAGATCGACGCCTACGTTCAGCGCGCCATGTCCGACGAGACGGCTCTCATCTATGCCTTCGGCGTCGCATGGGGACCGGAGGAGAAGGCGGACCGCTATTTCGGCTTCAAGCCCGGCCGCGGTATCCACGACATCCATTTCAACCAGGGCAATCCGCCCGGCCAATATGCCAAGGACAACGGTCCCTGGCAGGATGGCGGACTGCTCTTCGAGTTTCCCGACCAGCAGCAATGGGTCGCCATCTTCCTGAAATTCCAGACCCAGGCCTGGCATTCGGACGATGCCAGCGGAGGGGTCATCCTTCCGCCCGATCCCGATTACCCGAACGCGCCGCATACGCCTCCCGACCGCGACCACATTCCGCCGCTCGACGTGCCCGACGGGCTGGTGCGGATCATCGCGGCCTATGTCAACGACGTGCGCACGCCGGAGCACGAGACGGTCACGCTGCTGAACACCGCCGATGTCGACGTCGATCTCACCGGCTGGCAGATCAAGGACAAGCAGAAGAACGCCATGCAACTGAGCGGCATGATCGGGCGCGGCGCCACCCTGGTGGTGCCCATCGTCGCGCCGGTCGCGCTGTCGAACCGGGGCGGCATCATCACGCTGTTGAATGCCGCGGGCGTGAAGGTGCACGGCGTCTCCTATACGCGGGAACAGGCGGCGCAGCCGGGGCGCACCATCCCGTTCCAGTCGTGACCGCGTGTTCGGCGGAGCCGTCTTCTCGGAGCGTGCTCTCTGCTGGCGCAGCGGCGGGGTGACGTGTACTCCTGTCACGTAAGGGCCCAGGCGAAGGGGCTGCAGGTTGCAGTCCTGCGCACAGGCCACGGTGTGAGAGGAGAGCGTCATGGGAGTCCTGGTCGACGGCCAATGGCACGACGTCTGGTACGACACGGCGGCGTCCGGCGGCCGTTTCATCCGCAAGGATTCGGCGTTCCGTAGCTTCATCACGGCTGACGGCCGTCCGGGCCCATCCGGCACCGGCGGCTTCGAGGCCGAAGCGGGCCGCTATCATCTCTATGTCAGCCTGGCCTGCCCGTGGGCTCACCGCACCCTGATCATGCGCGCGCTGAAGGGGCTCGATGACATGATTTCGGTATCGGTCGTGCACTGGCTGATGCGCGAGCAGGGCTGGACGTTTGCCGAGGGTCCGGGCGTCGTGGCCGACAGCGTCAATCACGCCGGCCTTCTGCATCAGGTCTACACCGCCGCGGAGCCGCGTTATTCCGGCCGCGTCACCGTGCCCGTGCTCTGGGACAAGCAAAACCGCACCATCGTCAACAACGAGTCGTCAGAGATCATCCGCATGCTGAACTCGGCGTTCGACGGCGTCGGCGCCAGGCAAGGCGACTATTATCCGCAAGCCCAGCGCGATGAGATCGACGCCATCAATGCGCGCGTCTACGATACGCTGAACAACGGCGTCTACAAATGCGGCTTCGCGACCACGCAATCCGCCTATGAGGAGGCGATCGGCCCGCTGTTCGCCACGCTCGACTGGCTGGAGGAGCGGCTGTCGGCGCGCCGCTTCCTGCTCGGCGACACCATGACCGAGGCCGACATCCGGCTGTTCACGACGCTGATCCGCTTCGATGCCGTCTATGTCGGCCACTTCAAGTGCAACATCCGCCGCATCGCCGACTATCGGCATCTTTCAGCCTACACGCGCGATCTCTACCAATGGCCGGGGATCGCCGCGACAGTGAATTTTGAGCACATCAAGCGGCACTACTACGAGAGCCATCGCACCATCAATCCGACCGGCATCGTCCCGGTCGGGCCGTGGCAGGATTTCACCGCGCCGCACGACCGTGCGCGCCTCGCCGGGTCCTGACGAGCTCCGATGTCCGGCGAGCGCGATCTCGACACGCTGCTGCGCACGATGTCGCCGGAGCTGCAGGATGGCGTCTTCGTGTTCTGCACGCTCAGCGCCAGCGATGCGATGGCCGCGATGCTGTCGCCGCTGATGCTGTTCCGGGAGCGCGAGGGTGACACTCTCATCGTCCGGCGCGAGGACGCCGAACGGGCAGGGCTGGCGTATCGCTTCACCTCGCGCCTGATCACGCTGTCGGTGCTATCAGCGCTCGACGCGGTGGGCTTCCTCGCCAGGGTGACAGCGGCGCTGGCTGCTGCTGGCATCAGTGTCAACGCGGTCTCGGCCTTTCATCATGATCACCTGTTCGTACCCGAAGCGCAGGCAGAGCAGGCAATGCGGGTTCTGGAGGAGATGTCGCGCCGCGCGGCCGTCGGATGATGGCGCAGGGCCACGCCCCGGTCAGGCTTTGCTCCTGGTATGACTTCGCGACCGGTTGCGCTGGGGTGCACCCGGCTTCTTGCGTGATCTCGGCCGAGATCGATGCGCGTTGCGTGCGGCGCGCGGAGCCGGCGGCCGGCGCGGTCCGGTCAGCATTTGCGCGGCTTGCGCGCGCACCATGTCCATCAGCATCATCGCCGCCGGCGACAGGGTGCGGCCCTTTAGGCGCAGGATGCCGAACTGCGCCAGCAGCAGGTCGGATGCGCGCGGCTCTTTCAGCTCGGCCACATTGAGCCGGACCAGCTGACCGGAGGCCAGCTCGTGGGTGACGACCGCATCCCCCGCGACGAGCACGACGTCCGAGCGGACCGCCATTTGCACCAGCAGGCCGGCGTTCTCGGATTCGAGGGCGACATTGAAACCGCGTCCCCGTGGCGCGGCGATCAGGTCGTCCAGCCGCCGGCTGAAGTCCGGCGGCAGCGCGACGGAGGCGAAGTGCTGGCCGGCCAGATCGCGCGCCGACAGCTCCCGTCGCCCCGCCAACGGATGGGTCGGCCGGCAGTAGAAGTAGCCGGGAAGGCTTCCGAGCGGCTCGAGGTCCAGGCTGTCGTCGGTCCTGATGTCGGTGATGTGCGCCAGGAAGAAATCGAGCTTGCCTTGTTGCAGCACGTCCATCAGGGCGCGCCAATTGTCCTGCACCAGCTTGATGCGCACGGATGGATGCTCGGCATACAGCTGCGCCATCGCATCCGGCAGCAGCACTAGGCCCGTGAACGCGCCGACGCCCACCGTCACCTGGCCGGCATCGCCCGAGCGCAACAGCCGCATCTCGCGGCCGAGATCGTCGGCGCCCGACAACAGCGAGCGGGCCCGCGCCACCAGCCGTTCGCCGACCGCCGTGATCTCCACCGAGCGCGAGCTGCGGTCGAACAGCCGCATCCCCGCTTCGTCCTCCAGGGTCTGCAGGCTGCGGCTCAGCGCCGACTGGGTGACATGGGCGCGCTTGGCGGCCCGGGCGAAATGCCGCTCTTCCGCGAGGTAGACCAGCTGCTGCAACTGACGCAACGTTGGTGTGTGCATCGATGATCCCAGCTCATTGATCAAAGCATAACAATTCATTGGATTTCTGAGACCGTCAATTCCAAAATGGCACAAATACAAACAGGGGAAATGCCATGGCGGGGCCGGCCAAGTCGCCCCGAGCTGCGGCAGTTTCCCCGCAACAGGCTTTTCTCATGCCCAACGGCGCACAAGCTCTGATACGGACCCTGGTCAATTCCGGCATTCGGGTCTGCTTCACCAATCCCGGCACCTCCGAGATGCATTTCGTCGCGGCGCTGGACTCCGCGCCGGAGATGCGCGCCGTGCTGTGCCTGTTCGAAGGGGTGGCGACCGGTGCGGCGGACGGCTACGCCCGAATGACCGGCACGCCTGCGGCAACGCTGCTGCATCTCGGTTGCGGCCTCGGCAACGGCCTCGCCAATCTGCACAATGCGCGCAAGGGCAAGGTGCCCGTCGTCAACATCGTCGGCGACCACGCCACCTATCATGTCCCTTATGACGCGCAGCTCCAGTCCGATATCGAGACCGTCGCGCGCAACGTCTCGCCGGAATTCGTCTGGACCTCGCAGGTGACGTCGGAGCTGTGCCGCGACGCGGTGGCGGCCGTGAAGGCGGCGTGCTCCTGGCCCGGACAGGTCGCGACGCTGATCCTGCCGGCCGACGTGTCCTGGGGGGAGGGCGGCGTCGCCGAGCCGGCGCCGGTGATCGAGCCGCCGGCGCCTGCGGACGATGCGACCGTGCAGGCCGTCGCCGAGGCGATCAGGGCGGGCGGCCGCAGCGCTCTTCTACTCGGAGGCACGGCGCTGCACGAGGAGTCGCTGCTGGCGGCCGCGCGCATCGCCGCGACCTGCGGTGTGAAAGTCTACGCCGAAACGTTTCCAACACGCATGCAGCGTGGAACGGGCCTGCCGGCCGTCGAGCGGATCGCCTATCTCGCCGAGATGGCGCAGATCCAGCTCAAGGAGATCGACACCCTGATCCTGGTCGACGCCAAGGCGCCGGTGTCGTTCTTCGCCTATCCCGGCAAGAAGAGCTATCTGCCACATGACGGCTGCAAGGTGCTGACCTTGTCGACGCCGGCGCAGCACGCTGCGTGCAGCCTGACCAGGCTTGCCGCCGCCCTGGAGGCCGGGCGCGCCACGCCGGTATTGTCGCCGGCCTCGCGGCCCGGGCGTCCGCGCGGCAAGAAGCTGACCGCGGAAAAGGTCTGCAAGGCCGTCGGTCATCTCCTGCCCGAGAACGCCATCATCATCGACGAGGCGATCAGCTCCGGCCTGATGCTGTCGAAATTCACCGCGGGCGCGCCGCGCCACGATCTGATCACTTTGACCGGCGGCGCCATCGGGCAGGGGCTGCCGAATGCCATCGGGGCGGCGATCGCCTGTCCCGACCGGCCGGTCATCGCGCTGATCGGCGACGGCAGCTCGATGTATACGATCCAGTCGCTGTGGACGATCGCGCGCGAGCGGCTCAACGTCACCGCCATCATCTTCAACAACGCCTCCTACTCGGTGCTCAACGTCGAGCTGGAACGTGTCGGCGCCGAGGAGATCGGACCGAAGGCGCGGGCGCAGCTCGACCTGCACGGGCCGGTCCTCAAGCTCGCGCAGATCGCCGACGGCATGGGCGTGCGATCGACCCGCGTCACCACGCCGGACGAACTCACCAGCGCCTTGCAGGGGGCGCTGGCGCGGCCGGGGCCCCATTTGATCGAGGCGATGGTGCCGCCGGCGCTGACCGGCCTCAAGCTGAAGCTCCTGCCGCACCTCCTGGGATCGCTCGACCGCGTTCCGTTGCCGGTGGCGCGGATGCTCAAGCGCAAGATCGCGCCGTGACATGAGCGCGACGCTGCAATCCGATGTTGTCATCGCCGGCGGCGGTCTTGCCGGCATCGTCACCGCGCTGGAGGCACTGCGCGCCGGCAAGTCGGTGACGATCGTGGACCGGGACACGCCCGAGCGGCTCGGCGGGCTGGCGCTGTGGGCATTCGGCGGCATGGCGCTGATCGGCACGCCGTTGCAGGCGCGCATGAAGATCCCGGATACGCCGGAGATCGCGTTGCGCGACTGGATCAGGTTCGGCGAGCTCGATGCCGCCGAGCACTGGCCGCTGCAATGGGCGCGCTACTACGTCGCGCATTCCCGCAGCGAGGTCTACGACTGGCTGCTGGCGCACGGCGTGACGTTCATGCCGGCAGTGAACTGGGTCGAGCGCGGCCGGTACGGCGACGGCAATGCGCTGCCGCGCTATCACATCGTCTGGGGCACCTCGCAGCGGCTCACGCGCGTAATGATCGAAGCGATGCGCGCGGCCGACGGTGGCGGCAGGCTGACGGTGCTGCACCGTCATCGCGTTGTCAGCCTCGATCGCGCTGCCGGCGCGGTATCGGGCGTGGTCGCCGTCAACGAGGAGACGGGCGCCGAAATCCGCATCGCCGCGCCGCTGACGGTGCTGGCGATGGGCGGCCTCAATGGCAGCCATGCGGAGGCCCGCGCCAACTGGATCAAGGGCCGGCCGCTGCCGGCGGCGATGCTGAATGGCGCGCATCCGTTCTCCGACGGCAAGTTGCATCACCACGCGGCCGAGGTGTTCGGCGCCGAGATCACGCATGCCGGCGAGATGTGGAACTACGCCGCCGGCATCCCGCATCCGTTTCCGCATTTCGAGGGCCATGGCCTGTCGCTGGTGCCGTGCAAATCGGCGCTGTGGCTCAATCACAGGGGCGAGCGCATCGGGCCCGAGCCGCTGGTGACCGGCTTCGACACCCATGATCTGTGCCAGCGCGTCGCGGCGCAGGAGAAGCCGTATACATGGCATCTGTTGAACTGGCGCATCGGCGCCAAGGAGTTCGCCATCTCCGGCGCCGAGCACAATCCGCGCATCCGCGACCGGCAGATGCCGATGTTCCTCAAGGAGACCCTGCTCGGCAATCATCGCCTGGTCAGGCAGATGCAGCGCGAGAGCCGGCATTTCCTGGTCGACGAGACGCTGACCGGTCTTGCCGCCAAGATGAATGCGCTGACCGGCACCGGCGACGTGAAGCCGGAGGTGCTGCAGGCCACCGCCGACGCCTTCGATGCGAACTTTGGGAATGGCGACAAGCTCCACAATGACGATCAGCTGCGCCGCATCCTGCACGCGCGGCAATGGGGCCCCGACAAGCTCCGCACCTGCAAGCCTGCGCCGCTGCAGGCCCCGGGCGCCGGGCCTTACATCGCCATTCATATGCAACTGATTACCCGCAAGAGCCTCGGCGGCCTCAAGACCGATCTGCAGAGCCGGGTGCTCGACACCACGGGTGCGCCGATCGGCGGGCTCTATGCGGTCGGCGAAGCCGCCGGCTTCGGCGGCGGCGGCGCGTCCGGCAAGCGTTCGCTGGAGGGCACGTTCCTGCCGGGTTGCATTCTCACCGCACGGGCGGCGGTGCGCGCGATGTGACGGCTACGGGAACCGTAGGAGTCGGCGGAACCGCCGCTGAATTTTTGCTCCGTCACTGTCGATCCGGTGCTGCGACGTTCGTCTTCAAGGCACAGGAGATGGAGACCCGTCATGAAGATCTACTGGATCAAGGCCCAGGCGCCGCGCCGCGTGCTGGCGCTGGTCAAGCATCTCGGCGTGCCCGCCGAGTTCATCGACATCAGCCGCGGCCTGAAGACGCCGGAGTTCGCCGCGCTCAACCCGAATATGAAGGCGCCGGTGCTGGTCGACGGCGACACCGTGCTGTGGGAGTCGACCGCCATCATGGCGCACCTCTGCATCCGCGAGAGCTGCGACATGTGGCCGGCGCGCAATCCGCAGGAGCAGATCGAGGTGCTGCGCTGGCTGGCGTGGAACGACTGCCACTGGGCGCCGGCGGTCGGACCGTTCTATTTCGAGCACATCGTCCGCAAGACGTTCGGCCTCGGGGCGCCCGACCGTGCCGCGCTGGCCGGCAAGGTCGCCAACCTGAAGACCTTCGCCGCCGTGCTCGATGCGCATCTGCGGGCGCGCGGCCACGTCGCCTGCGACCGGCTCACCATCGCCGATTTCGCGGCCGCCTCGATGGCGACCGACTGGCGCGAGGCCGAGATGCCGATGGAGGCGTTTCCGAACATCGTGCGCTGGCTCGATGGCCTGATGCGGCTGCCGGCGTGGGCCGAGCCGTGGCCGGAGAAACGCTCGGTCGCGGCCTGAGCGTCACGGCTGCGCGATGCCGTGGCCGAGCTGCTTGGAGATCTCGGCCGCACACGCGCGCAGGCGGTTGGCGAGCGGGGACTGCCAACCGGCGTCGAAGGTGCCGGCCGGGCCCATCGCGGTGATGACCAGTGCGACGTGGCCGGCGTGATCGAACACCGGTGCGGCGAAGGCATTGACGCCGGGCAGCGGATCGCCGATGGCGCGCGCCAGGCCCTGTGCGCGCACCTCGGCCAGCATCTCCGCCACTTTCGGGCTCTTCGGTGCGCGCTTCGGATTGTAGCCGACACCGAGATGATCGAGGCCGGTGTCGAGCGCGGCCTTCACGGTCTTCGGCGGCAGGAACGCCGCGAACGCGCGGCCCGTCGCCGTCTCCAGCAGCGCCATGATCGAGCCGACGCGCATCACGATGTGCACCGGATGGCTCGGCTCCTCAAGCCGCACCACGGTTGGGCCATTGGTGCCCCACACCGCGAGCGATACCGCGTGATCGATCGCGCCGGCGAGCGCTGCGATCTTCGGGGTGGCGATCCGGACCGCCGACAGCCGCCGCAGGCTGATCAGGCCGAGCTCGAGCGCCAGCGGGCCGATCTCGTAGCGGCCGGTGGTTTCGTCCTGCTCGATCAAACCGATGCGCGAGAAGCTGACGAGATAGGGATGCGCCTTGGCCGGCGGCAGCCCGGCCTCGCGCGCGAGGTCGCGCAGCATCATCGGCTCGCCGCTGCGCGCCAGTGCCTGCAGCAAGGTGCCGCCGACCTCGATCGACTGGATGCCGCGGCTCTCTCGTCCCATGTCTTGTTGTGCCCCTGGTCCGGCGCCGTGCCTACACCGCCAGGAAGCCGCCGTCGACCGGCAGCGTGACGCCGTTGACGTAGGACGCCATGTCGGAGACCAGGAACGCCACCGGGCCAGCGAGCTCCTCGGGCTGGCCGACGCGGCCGAGGGGCGTGCGGCTCATGAAGCCGGCGAGCCGCTCGGGATCGTTGCGGGTCGACTCCGTCATCGCGGTGGCGATCACGCCGGGGGCGATGGCATTGACGCGGATGCCGTCCGCGGCGAGCTCGCGCGCCAGCGCCTGGGTCAGCGACTTCACGCCGCCCTTGGACGGCGAATAGCCGAGCGTGTTGCTGATGCCGACGAAGGAGGCGACGGATGCAATGTTGACGATCGTGCCGCGCGTCGCGCGCAAGGCGGCAAGGAAGGCGTAGGTGACGTTGAACACGCCGTTGAGATTGACGTCGAGTACGCGCTGCCAGTTCTGTGGCGCACGCGGCGAGTCGATGTTCTCGCGAATGATGATGCCGGCATTGTTGACGAGGATCGAGATGGCGCCGACCTCGGCGCGCAATTGCGCCGCCAATGCGGTGCATCCGGCGGCGTCGGTGACATCCAGCCGATGCGCCCACGCCTGGCGGCCGTGCTCGCGGATCTCGGCGGCGCAACGCTCGGCACCCTCCAAGTCGATGTCGGTGATGACGACATCGGCGCCGCGGCCGGCGAGGCCGAGCGCAATCGCGCGGCCATTGCCGTGCGCCGCCCCTGTGACCAGCGCAAGCTTGCCGGCCAACATCTGACTGTCGCTCATGCGGCGCTCCTTTGGCCAGCGCGTTCGGCGAGATGGCGGCCGGCAATGTAGCCGAAGGTCAGCGCCGGTCCCAGCGTGATGCCGGCGCCCGGATAGTTGCCGCCCATGATGCTCGCCATGTCGTTGCCGGCGGCATAGAGCCCCTCGATCGGGTGGCCCTGGGCGTCGAGCGCGCGGGCATGCGCATCGGTGCGGATGCCGGCATAGGTGCCGAGATCGCCGATCACCATCTTGATGGCGTAGAACGGCCCGTCCTTGATCGGCGCCACACACGGGTTCGGCCCGTGCAGCGCATCGCCCTGATAGCGATTGTAGGCGCGCGAGCCCTTGCCGAACGTGGGATCCTGGCCCAGCGCGGCATCGGCGTTGAACGCGGCGACGGTTGCTTCGAGCCCCCGCGGATCGATGCCCGTCGTGCTCGCGAGCTCGGCGAGCGTCGCGCCGCGCTTGAGATAGCCGGTGCTCAGATGGTGCCCGAGCGGCATCGGGAACGGCGGCACGCAGCCGAGGCCGTAGCGGCGCAACGAGCGGTGATCGGTGATCAGCCAGGCCGCGATCTCGCGGCCGGGCTTCGCCGCCTTGACCATCGCCTGCACGAAGTCGTGGTAGGAATTGCCTTCATTGGCGAAGCGCACGCCGTCCGCGGTCACTGCGATCACGCCGGGTTTGGCACGGTCGATGAAGTGCGGCATCACGCCCTTGCTGCCGTCCTTGCGCGTGGTGACGGAGACCGGCACCCAGGCCGCCGCGTGCGGCAGGCCGTCCTCGACCCGGCCGCCGACGGCCTCCGCCAGCCGCAGGCCGTCACCGGTGTTGCCGACGGGGCCGGGCGACACATGCTCCTGTCCGGTCGGCGCATGCGGAAACATCGCCTTGCGCCTCTCGACGTCATGCGGGAAGCCGCCGCAGGCCAGCACCACGCCGAGCCGCGCATTGACCCTGATACGCTTGCCCTGCCGCGTCACCACGGCGCCGCGCACGGCCTCGCCGTCGCGGATCAGCTCGGCCACCGGCGACGACAGCCACAGGGGAATGCCGAGATCGAACGCGGATTTCGCCAGCCGCCCCGCCAGCGCATTGCCGTTGGTCAGCGTCATGCCGCGGCCATGGCGCAGCACGTCCAGCGCATGCTTCGACAGCCGCTTCGCGACGTAGAACGCCGACGCCAGCGACTTGGTCGCGCGCATGAAGTGGATGATCTCCTTGCCGGAGCCGAGCATCATGCCGAACACGGTGAGCTCGGGCAGCGGCTGGCCGAGATCCTCGATGTGACGCCCAAGCTCGCGACCGTCGAACGGCCGGGTCACCATCGAGCGGCCGCCTTGGGTGCCGCCCGGCGCCTCCGCGTGGTAGTCCGGAAAGGTCAGCGGCATGTCGAACTTCAGCGCGGTCTTGCTGGTGAAGAAGTCGACGGCCTCCGGCCCCTTGGTCAGGAACGCGTCGACGCGCGCCGCATCGAAACTGTTGCCGGCCTCATGGCGCAGATAGGTGCGTGCCAGCTCTGGCGGCTCATCGATGCCCCAGGCCTTGGCGAGCGATGTGCCCGGAATCCACAGCCAGCCGCCGGATCGCGCCGTGGTGCCGCCGAAGCGCGGCTCCTTCTCGGTCACGATGACCTTCAGCCCGGCATGGGCGGCGGTGACCGCCGCCGACAGCCCGGCGCAGCCGGAGCCGACCACCAGCACGTCGCAATCATGGGTGTCGCCGGCCGGGTGATCTGCTCCGCTCATGTGCGCGCTCCTACTTCTTCAGCAGCGGGCACTTGGATTCGGAGACCGGCCGGAACGCATCCTCGCCCTTCACGGTCTTGACGATCTCCAGATAGTCCCACGGCTCCTTCGATTCCGACGGCTTCTTGACGCGGGCCAGATACATGTCGCGGATGACGCGGCCGTCCTCGCGCAGCTTGCCGCCGTGAACGAACGTATCCTCGATCGGCAGCTCGCGCATCTTCGCCATCACCGCCTTCGGATCGTCGGTACCGGCCGCCTTGATGGCCTTGAGATAGTGCAGCACGGAGCCATAGACGCCGGTCTGGATCATCGTCGGCATCACCTTGGCGCGGGCGAAGAACTTCTTCGACCAGGCGCGGGTGTTGTCGTCCATGTTCCAGTACGACGCCGTGGTCATGTAGGTGCCTTGCGCGGCCTCGAGCCCGATCGCATGCACGTCGGTGTCGAACATCAACAGGCCGACCAGCTTCTGGCCGCCCTTGACCAGGCCGAACTCGCCGGACTGCTTGATGGCGTTGTCGGTGTCCTGCCCGGCATTGGCGAAGGCGACGACGTCGGCCTTCGAGCTCTGCGCCTGCAAGGCGAAGGAGGAGAAGTCGGCAGTGTTGGTCGGATGCTTGACGCCGCCGAGGATGGTGCCGCCGAGCTCCTTGATGAAGCGCGTGGCGTCCTTCTCCAATTGCTGGCCGAAGGCATAGTCCGCGGTGATGAAGTACCAGGATTTTCCGCCCTGGCCGATCACGGCCGAGGTCGTCACCTTGGACAGCGCATAGGTATCGTAGGTAAAATGCACGGTGTTCGGGCTGCACAGCTCGTCGGTCAGCGAGCTCGCGCCGGGCCCTGACAGCAGCGCGATCTTGTTGCGCTCCCGCACCATGTTGTGCACGGCGATCGCGATACCGGAGTTGGGGATGTCGACGACCGCGTCGACCTTGCCGTTGTCGAACCAGTCGCGCACGACCGTCGTTCCGACGTCGGTCTTCATCTGGTGATCGGCGCTGATGATCTCGATCGGCTTGCCGAGCACGGTGGGGCCGAACTCTTCGACCGCCATTTTCGCCGCCTCGACCGAGCCCGGGCCGCTGTTGTCGCGGCCCCAGCTCGAGAGATCGGTGAGCACGCCGATCCGCACCACGTCGTCAGAAACCTGGGCTGAAGCGCCTGTCGCGATGAATGATGTCGTTGCCAGGAACGCGCAGGCGAGCAGCTGCCGTCGCATGAAGATCCTCCCCGTTTTGCTCCGCTCTGTCGGCGGCGACGGGAGTTAGACATTGACGAATAGATTTGTCAATTGCGAACGGGTGGGACGTGGCGCAGGGGCTGGGGGGATGGACGCGGGAGGCCGGCGGCGCGTCAGGCGCGATCCGACATCCTCATGGTGAGGAGCGCCGCGTGCGGCGCATCTCGAACCAGGAGGTCCGGAAGTGAGCGCGTTGGGAATGCTCTACGACTGTAGGAAAGCCTGTGATCCGCTCTACATGCGCGGCATGATCTGCAGTTCGAGCAGCGCGAGCCGCTGCATCGCGGTGACGTCGCGCTCGCCGGCCTTGGCGGCGCGCAGCACGGCTTCCGCAAGCAGGTTCACGTTCGTCGAACTCACCGGCTCAGGCAGCGCGGCGACCGACGCGTTGAGGGCTTCGGTCATCAGCGCGATGACATCAGGCGAAAAGGATGCATCGGAAAAATTCTTCATGCAAAGATGCCCGCCAGCAGGTCGTGCTTCGGTTGATATCGCATACGCATTACGTTGATGCGGAGAGAACGCGCCTCGGGCGCCATCGGTTCCCGCGGTCGCGCCGAGCCTCAGCCGGTCCGGTTTCTGATATGCAGAATGGCGCGATCTCCCATGCGCCAATTGCCCGTCGAGCCAATCTGCCGCAGGGGGCTCGCCTTGTGTCGTCGGGCAAATCAGGACGATGTTTCCCGGCATCCCGCCTCCACAGGAGGGGCGCATCGCGATCGTCACGAGACGTAGGAAGCGGGGAGCGGTGGCCTGCCGGATCGCAGCGCGCATGTGCGCGCGGACGAACGAGTCCAGCAGGACGACGAAATCGCAGCGTCCTGGCGCCCCGATGCTGGCGCCAAGTCCGTGGGTGATGATCCCAGGGGCGACGGTGGCTCACAAGCCGGACACCGGGGAGACCGCGTATAACTCGTAAGCCCATCGCACAGGGAGGGCCGGGTCGTCCGGCTGAACCTGTGGTACCTGCCGCCTGCATTTTTTGAGCAGGCGGGCCACGGGCCTCAGTCGAGGTCCGGCCTTCCCTGTGCCCTCTGTCCGAAGAGGGTAATCGATCTTGATAGCTCGGGCGCGGAGCGCGTCGCGAGAAGGCAGGACGACGTCTCCAACGCGGAAATTGAGATAGTGGATCAATGGTAGCCCCGAACTCGTCGTGCCCGGGCTTGTCCCGGGCATCCACGTCGTTCGGCGTGTGCAGTGCTGCGTGGATGGCCGGGACAA
Source organism: Bradyrhizobium sp. HKCCYLRH1034 (assembly GCF_051168375.1). Lineage (NCBI taxonomy): Bacteria > Pseudomonadati > Pseudomonadota > Alphaproteobacteria > Hyphomicrobiales > Nitrobacteraceae > Bradyrhizobium > Bradyrhizobium sp. HKCCYLRH1034. Next base: position 160,565 of record NZ_JBNPUW010000012.1, read on the forward strand.
GCCCGGCCATGACGAGCAAGATTTGAGATCTATCGCTTCATCGGCATCGGAATGCGCATTCGGCGAAGTGCAATGATCGAGCTACCCCCTGACGAACGCGAGCAGGTCCGCATTGATCACGTCGGCATGCGTCGTCGCCATGCCGTGCGGGAAGCCCGGATAGGTCTTCAACGTCCCATGCTTCAGCAGCTTGATGCCGAGGCGCGCGGAGTCGTCGATGGGCACGATCTGGTCGTCCTCGCCATGCATCAGCAGCACCGGCACGTCGATCGCCTTGAGGTCCTCGGTGAAGTCGGTTTCGGAGAACGCCTTGATGCAATCGTAATGCGCCTTGGCGCCGCCCATCATGCCCTGGCGCCACCAGTTGCGGATCACGCCTTCGGAAACCTTGGCGCCATTGCGATTGAAGCCGTAGAACGGGCCGGTCGGAATCTCGAGGAAGAATTGCGCGCGGTTGGCGGCGAGCGCCGCGCGGAAGCCGTCGAACACCTCGATCGGCAGCCCGCCGGGATTGCTCTCCGTCTTCAGCATGATCGGCGGCACCGCGCCGAGCAGGGCAGCCTTGGCGACGCGGCCCTTGCCGTGCTTCGCCACGTAGCGCGCGACCTCGCCGCCACCGGTCGAGTGGCCCACATGGACCGCGTCTCGCAGGTCGAGCTTGGCGGCGAGCGCGGCGACATCGGCCGCATAGGTGTCCATCTCATTGCCGGTCTCCGTCTGGCTGGAGCGACCGTGACCGCGCCTGTCATGCGCGATGACGCGAAAGCCCTTGTCGAGGAAGAACAGCATCTGCGCGTCCCAGTCGTCGGACGACAGCGGCCAGCCGTGGTGGAAGACGATCGGCTGGCCCGAGCCCCAATCCTTGTAGAAGATCTGCGTGCCGTCCGATGTCGTCACGAATCCTGAGCTCATGGAGTGTCTGCCTTTCTCACTGGATGGAATCTGCCGCGTTCAAGGCGCGGCGTGATGGCGCGCCTCGTCGCGTCGGTACGCAACGAAGGATGCCCGCTGCCACCTTAGCGACGGAGCGTGACGATCTCAGCAACACAGACTCGTGTGCGACAGCGTTGCACCTCAACGGGACCCGCGTTGGCTGCTCAATCCGTGAGCGGAGCCGCATGCATCTGCGGCGCGTGATCTGCATGATTTGCGGGCTACTTTGCGGTTCCGCGGCCGGACACCCGGCCTTTTCCTTCTGGAACCGGGCAGGGCCGTCATTGCGCGCCGGCGCGTCATCGCATAAAGCCTGTTCCCAAATCGTTCACGCCAGCTCAAGCTCCTGGGCTAACCCACTGAAAGCTAAACGCTAATGGGAAAATCACTGATTCCGCCGGAGCCGGCGGAGATTCACGAGGTCGCGCTGCGCGAGGCGCTGGAGGAGCGCTATCTCGCCTACGCGCTCTCGACCATCATGCACCGCGCGCTGCCGGACGCGCGCGACGGCCTCAAGCCGGTCCACCGGCGCATCCTTTACGGCATGCGGCTGCTGCGGCTCGATCCCGGCACCGCGTTCAAGAAGTCCGCCAAGATCGTCGGCGACGTGATGGGCTCGTTCCATCCGCATGGCGACCAGGCGATCTACGACGCGATGGTCCGCCTCGCGCAGGATTTTTCCTCGCGCTATCCGCTGGTCGACGGCCAGGGCAATTTCGGCAACATCGACGGCGATAATCCGGCGGCCTATCGCTACACCGAAGCGCGCATGACCGACGTCGCGCGTCTGCTGCTGGACGGCATCGACGAGGACGGCGTCGAGTTCCGGCCGAACTATGACGGCCAGTCGAAGGAGCCGGTGGTGCTGCCCGGCGGCTTCCCGAACCTGCTCGCCAACGGCGCCCAGGGCATCGCCGTGGGCATGGCCACCTCGATCCCGCCGCACAACGCCGCCGAGCTGTGCGACGCCGCGTTGCATCTGATCGAGAAGCCCGATGCCAAGTCGCGCGCGCTGTTGCGCTGGGTGAAGGGCCCGGACTTCCCGACCGGCGGCACCGTGATCGACTCCAAGGAATCGATCATCGAGGCCTACACCACCGGCCGCGGCTCGTTCCGTGTCCGCGCCAAGTGGAAGCAGGAGGAGGGCAACCGCGGCACCTGGATCGTCGTCATCACCGAGATTCCCTATCTCGTGCAGAAGTCGCGCCTGGTCGAGAAGATCGCAGAGTTGCTCAACGAGAAGAAGCTGCCGCTGGTCGGCGACGTCCGCGACGAATCCGCCGAGGACGTGCGGCTCGTGATCGAGCCGAAGTCGAAGAACGTCGATCCGGCGCTGATGATGGAATCGCTGTTCCGGCTCACGGATCTCGAGAGCAAGATTCCGCTGAACCTCAACGTGCTGATCAAGGGCAAGATCCCGAAGGTGGTGGGTCTCGCCGAGTGCCTGCGCGAATGGCTCGACCATCTGCGCGACGTGCTGCTGCGACGCTCGAACTACCGCAAGAATCAGATCGAGAACCGGCTGGAGATTCTCGGCGGCTATTTGATCGCCTACCTCAACATCGACGAGGTGATCCGGATCATCCGCACCGAGGACGAGCCCAAGCCGGTCCTGATGAAGACGTTCAAGCTCACCGAGGTCCAGGCCGAGGCCATCCTCAACATGCGCCTGCGCTCTTTGCGCAAGCTCGAGGAAATGGAGATCCGCACCGAGGACAAGAACCTGCGCGGCGAGCTGAAGGGCATCAATGCGCTGCTGGGATCCGAGCAGCTGCAATGGGCCAAGGTCGGCGAGCAGGTCAAGACGGTGCGCGACATGTTCGGGCCGAAGACGCCGCTCGGCAAGCGCCGCACCAATTTCGCCGACGCGCCCGAGCACGATCTCGCCGCCATCGAGGAGGCCTTCATCGAGCGCGAGCCGGTTACGGTCGTCGTCTCCGACAAGGGCTGGGTGCGCACCTTGAAGGGCCACGTCGCCGACCTGTCGAACCTGCAGTTCAAGACCGACGACCAGCTCGGCCAGGCGTTCTTCGCCGAGAACACCTCGAAGGTGCTGCTGTTCGCCAGCAATGGCAAGTTCTACTCGCTCGACGTCGGCAAGCTGCCCGGTGGCCGCGGCCATGGCGAGCCGATCCGCATGTTCATCGACCTCGACCAGGACGCCTCGATCGTGTCGATGTTCGTCGCCAAGGGCGAGCGCAAGTTCCTCGTGGCGGCCTCCGACGGCCAGGGCTTCGTGGTCAAGGAAGAGGACTGCGTCAGCAACACCCGCAAGGGCAAGCAGGTGCTCAACGTGACCGCGCCAGCGGAAGCGCGCGCGATCACCACCGTCGCGGGCGATCAGGTCGCGGTCATCGGCACCAACCACAAGATGGTGGTGTTCGGGCTCGACCAGGTGCCGGAGATGGCGCGTGGCCGCGGCGTCCGGCTGCAGAAATACACCAGCGCGCAGCTGTCCGACGTCACCACCTTCGAGCAGAAGCAGGGGCTGGCCTGGAAGGATTCCGCCGGCCGCGATCAGGGCCTGAGCTGGAAGGAATTGGCCGACTACCGGGGCAACCGCGCCGACGCCGGCCGCATCGCGCAGGGGCTGCCGAAGTCGAACAAGTTCAACCGGCCGATCGAGTAGCGACGTAATAGTATCCGTCCGGCGGCCGTCTATATCAGACAGCGGGCGATCGCGAGGTGCGCGATCGCCCGGGGACACGTTGGATGGCGCACTCGCATTCTCATCATCACGTCCATGGCCATTCTCATGATCATGGTCCCCCACATGCCCATGGCCACGCCGGCCACAGCCATGCGCCGGCGAGCTTCGGCGCGGCCTTTGCGATCGGCGTGTCGCTCAATACCGGCTTCGTCATCGCCGAGCTCGTTTTCGGCTACGCCGCGCATTCACTGGCCCTGATCTCGGACGCGGTCCACAATCTGTCCGACGTGATGTCGCTGCTCCTGGCCTGGGGCGCCCTGTGGCTGTCGGGCCGGCGGCCGACCGACCGCCATACCTACGGCTATCGCCGCGCCTCGATCCTGGCGGCGCTGATCAATGCGGGGCTGCTGCTGCTGGTGGTCGGCGGCATCGCCGTCGAGGCGTTCGATCGCCTGCGCAATCCGGGCGAAGTGGCCGGCATCACCGTGCTGTGGGTCGCCGCGCTCGGCATTGCCATCAACGGCGCCACCGCGCTGCTGTTCATGCGCGGCCGCGACACCGACCTCAACATCCGTGGCGCCTACCTGCACATGGCCGCCGACGCCGCGGTGTCGTTCGGCGTCGTCGTAGCGGCACTGGTCACGATCTGGACCGGGTGGCTGTGGGTCGATCCGGTGGTCAGCCTTGTCATCGCGCTCGTCGTGCTCCTGAGCGGCTGGGATCTCGCCCGCGACAGCGTCAATCTGGCGCTCGACGCCGTGCCGCGCGACATCGCGCTGCCGGAGGTGCGCGACTATCTCGCCTCGCTCGACGGCGTCAGCGAGGTGCACGACCTTCACATCTGGGCGATGAGCACCAACGAGACCGCGCTGACGGCGCATCTGGTCCGGGCAGGCGGAACGGATGATGCGTTCCTGCATCGCGTCTGCGCCGAGCTGTCACATCGCTTCAACATCCAGCATCCGACCCTGCAGATCGAGGCCGATGGCTGCGCCTGCAAGCTCGCTCCTGCCGACGTGGTGTGAGCCGCGATGGGGCAGCTCCTTCCTGCCAGTCTGCACATCGCGCTGGCGATTTCCCTCGACCGGCGGAGTTCCCATTCCGGCCGGCGGCGGCGCCGTGATAACAGTGACCATCTCCCGCATCGCGGCCGCACCATCAGGGACACGATGTCTGGGGTGAGACGCACGGCACGGGAATGTGCCTTCGGAACGCAACGACTGGACAGCCCATGCCCGTGACGATCTTTCACAATCCGGCCTGCGGCACGTCGCGCAACACGCTCGCGATGATCCGCGCCTCGGGTGAGGAGCCTGAGGTGATCGAATATCTGAAGACGCCGCCGAGCCGCGAACAGCTGATTGCGCTGATCAACGCGATGGGCGTCAGGGTGCGCGACGTGCTGCGTGAGAAGGGCACGCCCTATGCCGAGCTTGGGCTGGGCGATCCCAAATGGACCGACGACCAGCTGATCGAGGCGATGCTCGCGCATCCCATCCTGATCAACCGGCCGATCGTGGTGACCAGCAGGGGGGCGCGGCTCTGCCGCCCGTCCGAACTTGTGCTCGACCTGCTCGATCATCCCGTCTCCTCCTTCACCAAGGAGGACGGCGAGGTGGTGAGCCGGCCTGCCTGAAGCTTTCCGGATCGTGACGCGTTGGTGAGTTGAAACCATGGATACGGCGACCCGTCTCGAAGTGGCGAACTGGCTCGTAGGTCAGAGCCTGACCGGAATGCCGGAGAACGAGATCCTGCGCGGCTTCTGCGAGCGCTGTCGCGCGGCCGGGCTTGAACTGTCGCGCAGCCTTGCGATCATCGATACGCTGCATCCGATTTTCGAGGGGCGCGGCTTCCGCTGGAACGATTTCGACACGAACGAAGCCGACAGCTTTGAATATGGCTCCAGCAATGAGGGAGAGGCGGCACAGAATTGGCGGCGCTCGGTCTTCCACCACATGCTGGAGAACGGCCATGACGAGTTCAGCATTGACTTCATGAATTGTGCGCATCTCGATTTTCCGATCATCGAGGAGCTTTCCGCACAGGGACATCGGCACTATCTCGCCTTCGTGCACCGGTTCGGGGAAGCCGGCACGCTCGGCCAGATGGACTGCTTCTATTCGAACTGGCTGACGCGGCGTGACGGCGGCTTCACCGACACGCAGGTCGGCGCATTGCGCGACCTGGTCCCGCTGCTCGCGCTGACGATCAAATCCGCGCAGCAGGTCGACATCGTGCGAACCCTTGGCCGCGTCTATCTCGGCCGCGATGCGTCGGAACAGGTGCTGCGCGGCCGGATTTCCCGCGGTGTCACCGAGCGCATCAATGCGGTGTTGTGGTTCTCCGACCTGCGCAGTTCGACCGCGATCAGTGAGAGCATATCGCCGGACGAGATCATCCCGCTGCTCAACGACTATGCGGAAGCCTCGATCGACGCGATCTACGAGTCCGGCGGCGACGTGCTGAAGCTGATCGGCGACGGCGTGCTGGCGATCTTCACCGGGGGCGACATGGCCTCGGCCCGCCGGGCTGCGCTGCGTGCCGAGCATCGCTTTCGGCTGAACATCCTGAAGCTGAACGCACGGCGCGCCGGCGAGGGACGGCCCGTCACCTCGGCCTATGTCGGCCTGCATGTCGGCGAGGTGTTCTACGGCAATATTGGCAGCGAGGACCGGCTCGACTTCACCGTGGTGGGACCGGCCGTCAACGAGGTCAGCCGCATCGCCTCGATGTGCCGCTCGGTCGATCGCGAACTGTTGGCGTCCGCCGAATTCTGCGAGGGGCTCGACGACGAAGGTCGCCGCTACCTGGTGTCGACCGGCCGCTACGCGCTGCGCGGCATCGGCCGCGCGCAGGATCTCTTCACGCTCGATCCGGAAATTGCCGGCAGCGCCTCGGCCACGCGGGCCTACGAGAACTACTTGGCGGACGAGATGTCGCACCCTTGACCCACGTCAATGCCCAGCCGAAGCGAGTCTGCCCAGCATCCCTCTGCCGGGAGATGAAAGCTCATGTACAAACATATTCTGCTGCCGACCGATGGCTCCGATCTGTCCAAGGCCGCGATCAAGCACGGCATTGCGCTCGCCAAGGCGACCGGCGCAAAGGTCACGGCGCTGGTGGTGTCGACGCCGCTGCATTCGCTGGTCGTCGATCCTCACGCTGCGACCAAGGCGCTCGCGCAATACAAGTCGCTGGTGGCCGATCAGACCGCGAAATATCTCGATCATGTGAAGGACGATGCCGAGCGGGCCGGCGTCGCCTGCGCCACGCTCTGCGTCGAGCACGACAAGCCCTATGAGGCGATCGTCGAGACCGCCCGCAAGCAGCATTGCGATCTGGTGCTGATGGCCTCGCATGGGCTGCGCGGCGTCTCGGCGATCCTGGGCAGCGAGACCTTGAAGGTGCTGACGCATTCGACCGTGCCGATCCTGGTCTATCGCTAGGCGGGCTGCGGCTCCGGCTGGCGCGCGATCGCGACGACCGGCGAGGCGAGGATGACGAGCGCCTGCAGGCCGAAGATGGCGGCGACGAGGTAGAGACACGTGTCGGCGCCGTAGCGGCCGCCGACGACCGCGCCGAGCAGCGAGCCCAGCGGACGGGCGCCGTAGCTCAGGATGTTGATGGCCGACACCCGCCCGAGTAGGCCGGCCGGGGTCACCGACTGCCGCAGCGTCGTGGTCGAGATCACCCAGAGGATCGGCCCGGCGCCGAGCAGGAAGAAGCTGAGCCCGGCAAGGACAGGCGAGGGAACGAACGTGGTCAGTGCCATCACGAGCGCCGCGGCGAAGCCGGTGACGGGGCCGAGCCCGATGACGGTGCCGAACGGCAGAAGCCGCATGATGCGCGTCGCCAGCAGCGCGCCGCACACCATGCCGACGCCGAACATCGACAGCACCGAGCCGACGCCTCCTGCCGACAGGCCGAGCCGGTGGACTGCATAGGGCACGAACACCGCGAGCAGCAGGAAATGGGCCGTGTTGAAGATGAACTGGGTTGCGAACACCGGCCGCAGCAGCGGATGATGCAGCACGAAGGCGGCGCCTTCCCTGATGTCGGCCAGCGGATGGCGGCGCGGCACGGGCGCGCGGGCGGGCTCGGCGATGCCGGCCAGGCAGACGGCTGCGACCAGCGAGAGCGCAGCGGCGCAGCCGAAGGCGGGCGCGCCGCCGATCCAGCCGACCAGCACGCCGCCGAGCGCGGGCCCCGCGGCGAAGGCGACGGTACGGGCAAGCTCGATGCGCGCATTCGCAGGCGCCAACTGGGCGGGGGCGACCAGGCTCGGCACCAGGGCCGGCGCGGCGACGCTGAACACCACCGTGCCGCACACCGCTGCGAATCCAAGCGCCGCCAGCAACGGCAGCGTGAGCGCGCCGGCCGCGAAGGCGATGAGGATCGCGAGCAGCGCCAGCGCGCGAAGCATCTCTGCCAGCGCCATCAGCAGCCGTCGCGACATCCGGTCGGCGAGCAGCCCCGCAGGGATCGCGAACAGCACGAAGGGCGCGGTCAGCGCCGTCTGCAAGAGTCCAGTCTCGCCCTCGCCGACACCGAGCGCGAGCACCGCGACGATCGGCGCTGCGGCGAGCGCGATCTGCTCGGCCGATTGCGCGGTGAGGTTCGACCAGGCGAGGCGGTGGAAGGCGGCGGGCAGGGCGGGCGAGGGAGTCATGAAGAGGAACCTGATGTGATGATGTGGCCATCATCGCCGCTCAGCCTCCCTGCGCCCACCCGCTTCCTGATCTCCGGCATCGGCCGTCGTGCTGCGGACGGCCTACGCCGCGGTCGGTGCCTCGGCCAATCCCCATTCCGGCGGCAGCGTGCGGAACGCCAGATGCGTGCCGGCATTCAGCGGCGCCGTCTTGAAGCCGAACCGGTGCCAGGCCAGCGCCAGCGCATGCTGGGTGTAGATCGAGATGTGGCCGTTGCGCGGCGCGATGTACCACCAGGACATGCCCTGGCTTTCGAAGTCGTCCGGCTGGGTCAACGTCGAGTAGAATACCGCGCCCGGTTCGGCCACGCAGGCTGCCATGGCTCCGATCGTCGCCAGCGGATCGGGCACGTGCTCCAGCGTCTCGAAGCAGGTGACGAGATCGAACTTGCGATCGGGTTGGGTTGCGTGCTCGGCCACCATCGGATCATAGGTGACCGCTTCCGCGAAGCCTTGAGCGCGCAGGCCGGTGCAGAACAAGTCGTTGCCGCCGCCGAAGTCGAGCACCCGCATTCCGGCCTTGTGTGGCGCCCAGAAGCGGGCCACGGCCGCCGCATTGTCGGTTGGCCGCTTGATCCGATAGTCCGGATCCACGGCTTCGTAGCCGTCGTTGTAAATGTGGGTCTTGAACTGCTCGATGCTCCAGTCGTCGAAGGCGTCCGTGAACAGGAAGCCGCAATCCGCGCAGCGCCGGTAGTAGATTGGTACGCCGGCCAGCGGCGGGCGATGGGCATGGGCCGTCTGGCAGGGGCGGTTCATGTCGACCACGCCGTAGAGCGAGGCAGGACCGTCACAGATCTTGCAAGGCACGGGCGCGTTCGTGACCGGTCGGAGCCCGAGTTGGGTAGAGAGCATGGTGGATCCCGTCAGTGGGGAAGTGGCGCCCGTCGCCGATGGGCCGCCTCGAGGAGGCGGGCCGCGAATCGGCAGGGACGAGCTTTCGCAATGATGAAGCGGTATCGGAGGATTTCCAGCATCTCTATGCGGCACCGCCACATGGGCAAGTCGCACTTGCAAGTAAGTTGCATTAAACGTCGGTTTCGTCCAGGATAGCGCCATGGACGCAAAATCGTCAGACCTTTCGCAGCTGCACGCCATGGTTCCGCCGAGCGACCGCCTGAACGGAGGCTGGCGCGGTGAGCGCGGCGATCCGTCTCTCGGCGACATGTTCGCGACGGTACGAACCGCGACAAAAGGGTCGCTCTGGCGCAAGCTGCTGGCCTTTCTCGGACCCGGTTACCTCGTCGCCGTCGGCTATATGGACCCCGGCAATTGGGCAACGTCGCTGGCCGGCGGTGCCAAGTTCGGCTACGTCCTGCTCTCGGTCGCGCTGCTGTCCAACCTGATGGCGATCGTGCTGCAGTCGCTGTGCACACGGCTCGGCGTCGCCACCGGCCGCGACCTCGCCCAGGCCTGTCGCGACTCTACCCCGCGCTGGGTCTCGGTGCCGCTTTGGCTGTCGGCGGAGATCGCGATCACGGCCACCGACCTCGCGGAAGTGATCGGTACTGCGATCGGTCTCAGCCTGCTGTTCGGGCTGCCGCTGTCGATCGGCGTCTGCGTCACCGCACTCGATGTCTTCCTGATCCTGGCGCTGCAGGCGTTCGGCTTCCGCTGGATCGAGGCGTTCGTGGTCGCGCTGCTCGGCATCATCGCGCTGTGCTTCGCGATCCAGATCGCGATGGCGCAGCCGGACTGGGCCGAGGTGGTGAAGGGCTTCGTTCCCAGCGGACAGCTGATCGCCAATCCGGAGATGCTCTATCTGGCGCTCGGCATTCTCGGCGCCACCGTGATGCCGCACAATTTGTATCTCCACTCGGGCCTGGTCCAGACTCGCGGCTACGGCGACAGCCCAGAGGACAAGCGCGAGGCGATCACGCTCTCCACGATCGATTCCACCATCGCGCTGTGCCTGGCGCTGACCATCAACGCCTCGATCCTGATCCTGGCGGCGGCGACGTTCCACCGCACCGGACAACGCGACGTCGCCGAGCTTGACCAGGCGTATTCCTTCCTGGCGCCGCTGCTCGGGTCGACGCTGGCGCCGACGCTGTTTGCGATCGCGCTGTTGTGCTGCGGCCTGAATTCGACGATCACCGCGACACTGTCCGGCCAGATCGTGATGGAGGGCTTTCTTCACTGGCGGATCGCGCCCTGGCTGCGCCGGCTGATCACCCGCATGATCGCAATCGTGCCGGCCGTGGTGGTGACGATCTGGGCCGGCGAGAAGGCGACCGGGCAGCTCCTGATCCTCAGTCAGGTCGTGCTCAGCCTGCAACTGCCGTTCGCCATCGTGCCGCTGGTGCTGCTCACCGCGAGCCGGGCCAAGATGGGGCAGTTCGTGGCGCCGCGCTGGCTGACGGCGATTGCGACCTTGATCGCGGTGGTGATCATCGCGCTCAATGCCAAGCTGGTGTGGGATCTGGCCACGGGATAGGGATGGCGCGCAGGGAGCAGCGAACCAAGGGATGTCGAAAGACCTCTACTCCCCCTCGCTATTGCCTCCCTCTAGTCCTGCGGCTCGGGCGCGATGTCGCCTTCGGCATCCACGCGCAGCCAGCCGGCAGCCGCGAGCCGTTGTTGCGGCAGATAGCGGCTCTTGTAGTCCATCTTCTTCGAACCCTCGATCCAATAGCCGAGATAGACGTAGGGCAGGCCCTGGCGCCGCGCCCGGGCGATGTGGTCGAGGATCATGAAGGTGCCGAGCGAGCGCGTGGTCTCCGACGGGTCGAAGAACGAGTACACCATCGACAGGCCATCGCTGAGCACGTCGGTCAGCGCGACCGCGACCAACTCACCGCCCCTGCCGTTCGGCCCGTTGCTCAGATTGCGGCGGCGGTACTCGATGATTCTCGTCTCGACATGGCTGTCCTCGACCATCATGGCGTAATCGAGCACCGTCATGTCGGCCATGCCGCCATGGCGATGGCGCTGATCGAGATAGCCGCGGAAGATCGAATATTGCTCGGAGGTCGGCACGGCGCTGCGCTGCTCGCCGACCAGATCGGAGTTGCGCGCGAGCACCTTCCGGAAGTTGCGCGAGGGGCGGAATTCGTTGGCGATCACGCGGACGGACACGCAAGCGCGGCACTGGTCGCAGGCCGGCCGGTAGGCGATCGACTGGCTGCGACGGAAGCCGCCATGGGTGAGAAGGTCGTTGAGATCGGTCGCCTTGTCGCCGACCAGATGCGTGAACACCTTGCGTTCCTGCCGGCCCGGCAGATACGGGCAGGGCGAGGGCGCGGTCAGGTAGAATTGCGGGGTGTCACGCGAATGCTGGGTCAAGGAACGTCGTGAGCCTCCGAGGCGATCATCAACAGAATTGCGCTCCGGAGGCGGCCGGTCAATCGCTTTTGCTGTGCCACCGGACGTCTCATCAGGTACGAGCCGGTTCAGTCAGTTGCGAGCGCACAGACGTGTTGATCACGACGGTGCCGAGCACGAAATCGTGCAGCAGCCGGCGGCGGCTGTTGAACAGTCCGACCAGCAGCACGAGCGGCGACAACACCGAGACCGAGATCCAGAAGCAGACGGCATGCACGGCACCGAGCACAAAGTAGCCCGGCGCGCCGTACCAGGTCCGCACCTCCAGATCCATCACCCGCATGCCGATCGTCGCCGAGCTCGGCCCGCCGATCGTTGCGCCGTAGTAGACGATGGCCCAGATCACGGAAGCCGGCGACACCAGCCAGAACAACGCCCAGCCGAGACCCAGCGTGACCACGCCGAATACGGCAATGAAGATCACCGCCAGGATCACCGGGACCGAGAGCACCAGGAGATCGATCAGGAATGCGATCATCCGCCGCGTCAGCACGCCGCGAAACAATTCCGGCTGCTGATAGGGATCGTAGGCGTGCGGCCGAGCACCGGGACCGTCATTGCTATCGCCTGAGCCCATATACGCCATGAATAAGCCCTCCGGATTGGCACCCAGCACATGGGAACCCGACTTGCGCTTGCAAGGGCCGTTCTTGCAGGAGGCGCGGCAAATTTCCGGCCATTTCGCGACTTCTGAGCCCTTTCCGCGACCCGGCGGTTCGCGCACGCGAAAGGATCGGCGTGCTCAAAGACCGGCGGGTCCCGAAAGATCCCAGCGCCTCCTCAACGCTGCTGCCGCAGCCGTTCGGCGGCTTGCGGGGCGAAATAGGTGAGCACACCGTCGGCGCCGGCGCGCTTGAAGGCCAGCAGGCTCTCCATCATCGCCCGATCGCCGTCGATCCAGCCATTGTTGGCGGCCGCCGCGATCATCGCGTATTCGCCCGACACCTGATAGGCGAAGGTCGGCATGCTGAACGTGTCCTTCACGCGCCTGACGACGTCGAGATAGGGCATGCCCGGCTTGACCATCACCATGTCGGCGCCCTCGGCGATGTCGAGCTCGACCTCGCGCAGGGCCTCGTCGCTATTGGCGCTGTCCATCTGGTAGGTGCGCTTGTCGCCGGTGAGCGTCTTGGCCGAGCCGATCGCGTCGCGGAACGGGCCGTAGAAGGCGGATGCATATTTGGCTGCATAGGCCATGATCTGCACGTCGAGGAAACCGGCTTGATCCAAAGCCTGGCGGATCGCGCCGACCCGGCCGTCCATCATGTCCGACGGCGCAATGATGTCGCAGCCGGCCTCGGCCTGGACCAGGGCCTGGCGCACCAGCACGGCGACGGTCTCGTCGTTGAGGATGCGGCCGTCCCGGATCAGGCCGTCATGACCGTGACTGGTGAAAGGGTCCAGCGCGACGTCGCAGAGCACGCCGATCTCCGGGAACTCCTTCTTGATCGCGCGCACCGCCTGGCAGACCAGGTTGTCCGGGTTGCAGGCCTCGGAGCCGTGCTCGTCGCGCAGTGACGGCTCGGTATAGGGGAACAGTGCGATGCAGGGGATGTCGAGCCTAACCGCGCGTTCGGCATCGCGGACGATCTCGTCGACGCTCAGCCGCTCCACGCCCGGCATCGAGGCGACGGTGCTGCGGGTCCGGTCGCCCTGCACCACGAACAGGGGCCAGATCAGATCGTCGGTAGTGAGCACGTTCTCGCGCACCAGCCGGCGCGCCCATTCGGCCTTGCGGTTGCGGCGGGGGCGGATGGTCAGCTCGAGCGCCGGTGTCGGTGCAGTGGCCGGGTTGCGCGCGGTGTCGCGCAGGTCGATCGGGCGGCCGAATTTGATCGCCATGGGGTGCTGGCTCCTTGAGCTGGCCGGCGAGCCGGATTTGATTTGTTGTAATTCCAACAATCTGTAGCACTTCGGCCGTCGCCCGTCACTTGACCTGACGCAAGCGGCCCGGTTGATTTCCTACCCGGTTGCTTTCACGGTGCCGGCCGGCCAAGAATCGCCATGCTCCTGGTCTTGAGAGGCCCCAATGACGACCATCCTGTTCTGCTCGAGCTGCCATGGCTGAGATTCCCTCGGCGCGAGATCTGGCACGTGACAACGCCGCCATGTCGATTGCCGCCATGTCCTCGGATCGGCGCGAGAGCGACGACAATGTCTGGACGCGGCGGCTCGTGCTGTTTTTGCGGGTCATGGCCATGCTCTCGATCGCCAAGGGCCTGTACCACTGGGCCCAGGTGACCGGCTTCATCGGCGGCGAGGACGACGCGTTCGAAAACCAGGCGATGGCCTGGCAGGCTGCGACGGTCTATTTCGCGGTCATCGAGCTCGTCGCCGCCGTGGGCCTGTGGCTCGCCACGCCGTGGGGCGCAGTGGTGTGGCTCACCACGGTGGTGTCGATGGCGGTGATCGAGCTGATGTTCCCGGGCATCTACGGCGGCAATCTGCTGGTGGTCGCGGGCGAGGCAATCATGCTCGCCGCCTACCTCGTGCTGGCCTGGATGGCGGCCCGGGAGCGGCCACCATAGGTCGTGCGAAAAATTCGTTGCACGCTGTAAATCTTTTCAGCGCCATGCAAGTAATGTTTCGAACACCTTAAGAGCGCCTGCCACAGCTGTTACAGAGACCTTAGCGGCGCTACCCAAGCGTGTTTTGTAATGCGACAGGTGGGTGAAACAGAGCGCGAACATCGCGCCTCGACCGTCAACGGACTATTGCAAAAGCCTCTGTAATTACTGAATTAAAAGAGGATTCACTCTCCGCGATTCATTCTCTCTTTATGCTCTTATTTAAGGCGATCTTCAAAGCACGCCCCTTAAGTTCGTTCTATCAGACGGGACAAAAGTTTCGTCGAATAAGTCGACAAAAACGACGACAGGGGAAGTGTCATGATGAAAGCCGTTGCGACGGCCGTGGAGACTGCTGCGCCGGGCCAGGGCGGCACCGTCCAGTCGCTCTATCTGGAAGCTCTGACGCTGGTGGAGCGGCTGCATCGCCGCCTGCTCGACGTCATCAAGGACGAGTTCGACCGCCGTGGTCGTTCCGACATCAATTCGGTCCAGGCGCTGCTGCTCTATAACATCGGCGACAAGGAGCTGACCGCGGGCGAGCTGCGCACGCGCGGCTACTATCTCGGCTCCAACGTCTCCTACAACCTGAAGAAGCTGGTCGAGCTCGGCTTCCTCGATCACCAGCGCTCGCGCGTCGATCGCCGCTCGGTCCGCATCCGCCTGACCCCGCAGGGCCAGGAGATCCGCCGCATCGTCGACTCGCTGTATCAGAAGCACGTCAAGACCGTGGAGCAGGTCGGCGGCATTTCCAGCGAGGAGTTCTCGACGCTGAACAAGTCGCTGCATCGTCTCGAGCGGTTCTGGACCGATCAGATCCTCTATCGCCTCTGAGCAGGCCTCATCGTCTCGGTTGAGCCGGCTCCGACCTCGAGAGCCAAGACCGGACAGTCGTTGATCGTCTGGAAGTCGTTCTTGCGCCGGCCCCTTCGGCCGGCGCTTTTTCGTGTTCGTTTGGCAAAATCCCCGGTCCGAATTGGAACCAATCAAGGCTCCTGGGCTTATGTCCTTGGACCGGAGGTCGGACCATGCTGCACGATGCCGGAATGCAAGTCATGAACGTGGCGATGGTCGGCGATGCTTATGCCATCGCCTCCAACTATCTGCGTCTCTCTGGCGAGATGCCGGAGGAGTTCACGCCGAACGAAAGACTCGTCGACATCATCGTTCAACTGATTCACCGCGGAGAATTCAACAAGCTCAAGCTCGCCAACAAGGCGATTTCGATGTTCAAGTCTGCCTGACGGCCTGACGTTCAAGAGGGGATGATATGGAAGCCGCCATCGATCGCATCATGCACACCTACGACCTGCTGGCGAACCGCACCGCTGCGGCGAGCGACGAGGCGCGCCGCAAGGTGAGCGCCTACATCCAGACGCTGTTCGAAGCCGGCGAGCGCGACCCGCATCGTCTCACCGTGTGCGGCCTGACCTATCTTCGCCAGCTCGACGGTCGCGTCGATCCGGTGAAGGCGGGCTACACCGGCCTCTGATGTCTTCGGCGCGAGATTGCTCGCGCGACGCTTGCCTCATGATACCGACAACCTGTATGAGACCATCCGGTTTCATGCAGGTTGCTTATTTTTGGGGGATCGATGCGTTTGGTGTCCCGAGTTATTGCCACGGCGGGAATCTTGGCCTTCGCGTGCGGAGAGCTGAGTCTGCCTACGAGGAGCATGGCTGAGACGGTCTGGCCCCAGAAGGGACCGAACAGTCGAGAAGCGCTGGCAAGAATAGGCGCCTGCGTAGAGACGACGATTACGAAAATTGCTGGTCGGTTCGATGAGCCGCTGTCGCCGACCCCGTTCAAACTCGGCGAGAAGCTCGACGAGCATGGTGAGCCCATGATGGATCAGGGCGTCCACTTGCTGTACCAGAACGGCGCCGAGCAGATCGACGCGGAGTGGAATGCCGCCGTCGCCCATTCCAAGTTGGGCGATGCCGTGCGGCTCTGCACCATCTGGAAGCCGAAGAAATGCCCGCCCGGCGATGATCGGGGGCGAATCTACAAGGCCACAAATCTCCGGACCAAGGGAACGTGGCAGATGTCGGAAAGCTGGCACTCCTGCGGCGGGGCCTGAGCAGGGGGCTTGCTCCAGCGGCCGTCCACCATATCTGGCGCAAATATCCGGTTTGACCCGCAACCGCTTGGCCTGTCCCTTGGCCTGCCGCCGCCCGTATGGTAAGGGCAGGGGTCTTTTCCGACCGCCTTCACTGAACCGACCGCCGGCCGCCTAAGGCCTTGCGGACGTGGAGATATTCCGCCGATGACCGCTTCCAGCGCCAAGCCCGCTTCGTCCGTCGATTCCTTCTTTTCCGCCACCTTGGCCGAGGCCGATCCCGAGATCGCCGCCGCCATCAAGGGTGAGCTCGGTCGGCAACGGCACGAAATCGAGCTGATCGCCTCGGAGAACATTGTCAGCCGGGCGGTCCTCGAGGCCCAGGGCTCGGTGATGACCAACAAATACGCCGAGGGCTATCCGGGCGCGCGCTATTACGGCGGCTGCGAATGGGTCGACGTCGCCGAGAACCTCGCGATCGACCGCGCCAAGAAGCTGTTCGGCGCCAATTTCGCCAACGTCCAGCCGAACTCGGGCAGCCAGATGAACCAGGCCGTGTTCCTGGCGCTGCTGCAGCCCGGCGACACCTTCATGGGCCTCGACCTCGCCGCCGGCGGCCATCTCACCCACGGCTCGCCGGTCAACATGTCCGGCAAGTGGTTCAAGGCCGCGCATTACACCGTTCGCCGCGACGACCAGCTGATCGACATGGATGCGGTGGCGAAGCAGGCTGAGGAAGTGAAGCCGAAGCTGATCATCGCCGGTGGCAGCGCCTATTCGCGCCCGTGGGACTTCAAGCGCTTCCGCGAGATCGCCGATAGCGTCGGTGCGTACCTGCTGGTCGACATGGCTCACTTCGCCGGCCTCGTCGCCGGCGGCGTCCATGCCTCGCCGGTGCCGTATGCCCACGTCACCACGACGACGACCCACAAGTCGCTGCGCGGCCCGCGCGGCGGCCTGATCCTGTGGAACGACGAGCAGTTCACCAAGAAGTTCAACTCGGCGATCTTCCCGGGCCTGCAGGGCGGCCCGCTGATGCACGTGATCGCCGCCAAGGCGGTGGCGTTCGCCGAGGCGCTGCGGCCGGAGTTCAAGACTTACGCGAAGAACATCGTCGAGAACGCGAAGGCCCTGGCGGAATCGCTGCGCGCCCACGGCTTCGACATCGTCTCCGGCGGCACCGACAACCATTTGATGCTGGTCGACCTCCGGCCCAAGGGGCTGAAGGGCAACATCTCGGAGAAGGCGCTGGTCCGCGCCGGCATCACCTGCAACAAGAACGGCATCCCGTTCGACCCCGAAAAGCCGTTCGTCACGTCCGGCCTGCGCCTCGGCACGCCGGCGGCGACCACCCGCGGCTTCGGCGTCGCCGAATTCCAGCAGGTCGGCAGCCTGATCGCCGAGGTGTTGAACGCGATCGCGCAGTCCTCCGAGGGTAGCGCGCCGCTGGTGGAAGCCGCGGTGAAGGAGAAGGTGAAGGCGCTGACCGACAGGTTTCCGATCTACCAGTAAGGCTTGAAGCCACAATGCGCTGCCCGAGCTGCAACAGCCTCGATACGCAGGTGAAGGACTCCCGCCCCACCGAGGATTCCTCGGTGATCCGGCGGCGGCGGGTCTGCGTCACCTGCAATTTCCGCTTCACGACCTTCGAGCGGGTGCAGCTGCGCGAACTGACCGTCATCAAGCGCAACGGCCGTCGCGTGCCGTTCGACCGCGACAAGCTGATGCGCTCGGTGCAGATATCGCTGCGCAAGCGCTCGGTCGATCCGGAGCGGGTCGAGAAGATGGTGTCGGCGATCGTGCGCGAGCTCGAGAGCGGCGGCGAGTCGGAGGTGTCCTCGGAGGCGATCGGCGAGATCGTGATGGAGCATCTGCGCGATCTCGACGACGTCGCCTATGTCCGCTTCGCCTCGGTCTACCGCAATTTCCGCGAGGCCAAGGATTTCGAGGCCGTGCTCGGCGAGCTCTCGGCCGAGGACGAAGCACCGCGCCTCGCGCCGGTCCGCAAATGATCTTCCGGGTTCTGGTCGATCAGGTCGGCGAGAAGCTGAAGGCGCAGAAGGACGCCGACCGCCGCTTCATGCAGCTCGCGCTGTCGCTCGGCCGTCGTGGGTTGGGGCGGACTTGGCCCAATCCCGCCGTCGGCGCCGTCGTGGTCAAGGACGGCGTGATCGTCGGCCGCGGCTGGACCCAGCCCGGTGGACGCCCTCATGGCGAGCCCGAGGCCTTGAAGCGCGCCGGCGAGGCCGCCAAGGGCGCCACCCTCTACGTGACGCTCGAGCCGTGCTCGCATTTCGGCAAGTCGCCGCCTTGCGTGGACGCGGTCATCGCCGCCGGAATCAACCGCGTCGTCTCGGCGATCGAGGACCCCAATCCCGAGGTCGCAGGGCAGGGGCATGCGAAGCTGCGCGCCGCGGGCATTCAGGTCGAGGTCGGCCTCTGCTCGGCGGACGCCAAGCGTGATCATGCCGGCCATTTCCGCCGCATCCGCGACGGACGGCCGCACGTGATCCTGAAGCTCGCGGTCTCCGCCGATGACAAGATCGCAGCCGCCGGCAACAAGCCGGTGGCCATTACCGGCGAGGCAGCGCGGACCCGCGTGCATCTGCTGCGGGCCCAGAGCGACGCCCTCCTGATCGGGGTGCGCACCGCGATCGCCGACGATCCGCTGCTGACCTGCCGGCTGCCGGGCATGGAGGCGCGCTCGCCGGTCCGGATCGTGCTCGATCCGATGCTCCGCCTTCCGGCTGCGAGCCGATTGATGCAGTCCGCGCGCACGACGCCGCTCTGGCTCGTCGCGTCCGAGGTGGCCGAGCCGGCTACCGCGACCCGGCTGGGCGCCGCCGGTGCGCAGGTGATCCGTGTCCCGCCGCAGGCCGACCCGTCGGCGCTGGAGCCGCCGGCCGTGCTCAAGGCGCTGGCGGAACGCGGCGTCACGCGTCTGATGATCGAAGGCGGCAGCCGCGTCGCATCATCTTTCATGGCAAGCGGCCTGGTCGATGAGATCTGGCTCCTGCGCGGCCCCGGCGAGATCGGAGCTGACGGGATTGCTGCGCTGGACGCATTGCCGCTGACCGCAATCACGCAGTCGCCGGCCTATCGCGTTCGTGCTAGCGAAACGCTCGATCAGGACAACCTTACGATTTACGAGCGCGCCTAATGTTCACAGGCATCGTCACCGACATCGGCGAGATCGTCAGCCTGACGCCGCGGACCGAAGGAAAGCTGCATCGGCTGCGCATTGCCTGCCACTATGATCAGGCCGGCATCGCCGATGGCGCGTCGATCGCCAACAATGGCGTCTGCCTCACTGTTGTGCAGTCAGGCGTGGCCGACGGAAAGACCTGGTTCGAGGTCGATGCCGCCGCGGAGACCCTGGCGCTGACCACCGCCAAGCACTGGCGCGTCGGCACCAAGCTCAATCTGGAGCGGGCGCTGAAGATCGGCGACGAGCTCGGCGGCCACATCGTCGCAGGCCATGTCGACGGCATTGCGACCATCGTCAGCCGGGACGACCTGCCGGACATGGCGCGGTTCGTTTTCAAGACAACGCGGGATCTGGCGCGCTTCATCGCCACCAAGGGCTCAGTCACCCTCGACGGCGTCTCGCTCACGGTCAACACCGTCGACGAACTGGCCTTCTCGGTGCTGATCATTCCACATACGCTGTCGGTCACCACGCTGTCGTCCTGGCAGGCCGGCAGCGAGGTCAATCTCGAGGTCGACCTGATGGCGCGCTATGCCGCGCGCCTCACGGAAATGAAGTAGCCTCGAAGGAGGCTTTCCGTCTTGGCTTTGCGGGCGCTCGCGCCTACAAGGCCAGCCCTCATGGCGAGGAGGCGCCGATGTGTCGTCTCGCAGCATGAGGCCGATTTCATCTCGCCCTTCGCGACGCGGCCGGATGGCCGCTCCCTTGGGGCGAGGCACCTGAAGACAATGGAAACAGAACCATGGCAGACGCACGGCGCGCGCCGCTCAAAGACCAGACCGACATCACCGGCGCACGGGCGCTGATCGTCGAGGCCCGCTTCTACGACGACCTTCAGGACGCCCTGCTGGAGGGCGCCACCGCCGAGCTGAAGGCGGCGGGCGTGGGCTATGATGTTCTCACCGTCACCGGCTCGTTGGAGATTCCGGCGACTATTGCCATTGCGCTCGATGCTGCCGCCAAGAACGGCAAGCCTTATGATGCGGCGATCGCGCTCGGCTGCGTCATCCGTGGCGACACAATCCATTTCGAGATCGTGTCGCAGGAATCCTCGCGAGCCCTGATGGATCTGTCGGTGGCGCGCGGCCTGCCGCTCGGCAACGGCATCCTCACCGTCAACAATGAGGACCAGGCGTGGGCGCGCGCCCGCGTCTCCGAGATGAACAAGGGCGGCGATGCCGCCCGCGCCGCGCTCGCCGTGCTGCGCATCAAACGCCGTCTGGCGCGAGGCTGACATGGCCGAGAGCAGCAAGCCATTCAAGGGCCCGGTCCGTGCCGGCGACCGCAAGGCCAACCGCCGTGGCGCCGCCCGTCTCGCCGCCGTGCAGGCGCTCTACCAGATGGACATCGCAGGCGCCGGCATCAACGACGTCCTGGCCGAGTTCGAGAGCCACTGGCTCGGCAACGAGGTCGAGGGCGAGCAGTATCTGCCGGCCGAGGCTGCGTTCTTCCGCGACATCGTCTCCGGCGTGGTGCGCGACCAGACCAAGATCGATCCGGTGCTCGATACGGCGCTGGAGCGCGGCTGGCCGCTGCAGCGGATCGAGGCGATCCTGCGCGCGGTGCTGCGCGCCGGCGCCTATGAGCTGGAGCGGCGCAAGGACATTCCGGCGCGGGTCGTCGTGTCCGAATATGTCGACATCGCCCATGCTTTCGTCGAGCGCGACGAGACCGGCATGGTGAATGCGGTGCTGGAGCAACTCGCCCGGCAATACCGCGCCGACGAGATGGGGCCGAAGTAGCGATGCGCGGCGCCGGAGCACGATCGCTGCGAACCGGCGCGATGCCAGTCTCTTTCCTCGACTATCATCACCCGCGACGGCGGGTGATCCCGTATTCCAGAGACGTTCAAGGGATAGGGAAGGGCCGCGGCGTACTGGATCGCCCGGCGCGACCGGGCGATGACAGCAGGGTGTGGGGGACGAGCGCGTGACTCACGACGCCTCCGGCGAAGATTCCCTGATCGCCCGCTACTTCAAGCCGCTGGCGACCGACCCCGGCGCGTTCGGCCTCGTCGACGATGCCGCGATCATTCCGGCCAATGGTGACGACATCGTCGTCAAGACCGACGCCATCGTCGAAGGCGTCCATTATCTCGCCAACGATCCCCCGGACACCATCGCGCGCAAGGCGCTGCGGGTGAACCTGTCCGATCTCGCCGCCAAGGGTGCGGTGCCCGCCGGCTTCGTCCTGACGCTGGCGCTGCGCGAGAAGGACGACGCGTGGCTGTCGGAGTTCGCGCGTGGCCTCGGCGAGGACGCGGCGGCGTTCGGCTGTCCGCTGCTCGGCGGCGACACCGTGTCGACGCCCGGTCCCGTGATGATCTCGATCGCGACTTGGGGGAGGGTGCCCAGGGGCCGGATGGTGCATCGCTTCGGCGCGCGCCCCGGCGACCGGGTGATGGTGACCGGGACCATCGGCGACGCTTTGCTCGGCCTGCGCATCCTGACGGGCACAGCCGAGGCCGCGGCGCTGGCCGACGATGCCGCCGCGCGGGATATGCTGATCGGCCGTTATCGCACGCCGCAGCCGCGCAATGCACTGGCCGCGGCCGTGCGAGACTGCGCGACCGCCTCGATGGACGTCTCTGATGGCCTCGCAGGCGACCTGACCAAGCTCTGCGCCGCCTCTTCCGTGAGCGCCGACATCGCGCTGTCCGACATTCCACGATCGCCGGCAGCGGCGAAGCTGCTTGCTGTCGGAGCCGCGCAGCTGGAAAGCATGATCTCCGGCGGCGACGATTACGAGATCCTCTGCACTGTTCCCGCAGCGCAATGCGCAGCGTTCCGTGCTGCAGCCGAGACGGCGGGCGTTGCCGTCACCGACATCGGCGCCATCGTCGAAGGGGCGCGAGCCCCGCGCTTCCTGGACGGGCAGGGCCGTCCCGTCACACTGACGCGCTTGTCCTTCAGCCACTTCTGACACCTATTTGCACCGCACAATGCGACCAAAGAAGCGTCTGAATTTGGAGCGGTTCAGGCGTCGCGGCGTTGCGTCATCATGGCTATTTTGGCAAGCTTCATATGTTCGAGGCGGCTCCGCCCGGAGCGGCCTGACAGGGGGCGTGCGTCGCACCATCGCGGCGTGACGTAGTTAGAACAAGCAAAGAGCCGAGGAAACTAAATGTCAGCTTTATGGGTGATCGTGCTCTGCGGAGCGCTGTCGATCGTCTATGCGATCTGGGCCACACAATCGGTGCTCAGCGCGGACGCCGGCAATGCGCGCATGCAGGAAATCGCGGCGGCGGTGCGTGAGGGCGCGCAGGCCTATCTTCGCCGCCAATATACGACGATCGGAATCGTCGGCGTCGTGATCTTCGTGCTCCTTGCGTATTTCCTCGGCATGCTCGTCGCGATCGGCTTTGCGATCGGCGCGATCCTCTCCGGCGCGGCCGGCTTCATCGGCATGAACGTGTCGGTGCGCGCCAACGTCCGCACGGCACAGGCGGCCATCACCTCGCTCGCCGGCGGCCTGGAGCTCGCCTTCAAGGCCGGCGCCATCACCGGTCTGCTCGTGGCCGGTCTCGCGCTGCTCGGCGTCACCATCTACTTCGGCATCCTCACCGGCTTCATGAAGCTCGCGCCGGACAGCCGCACCGTGATCGACGCGCTGGTCGCGCTCGGCTTCGGTGCCTCTCTGATCTCGATCTTCGCCCGTCTCGGCGGCGGCATCTTCACCAAGGGCGCCGACGTCGGCGGTGACCTCGTCGGCAAGGTCGAGGCCGGCATCCCGGAGGACGATCCGCGCAACCCCGCGACCATCGCCGACAACGTCGGCGACAATGTCGGTGACTGCGCCGGCATGGCCGCCGACCTGTTCGAGACCTACGCGGTGACCGCGGTCGCCACCATGGTGCTGGCGGCCATCTTCTTCGCCAAGTCGTCGCTGCTGGCGAACATGATGACCCTGCCGCTCGCCATCGGCGGCATCTGCATCATCACCTCGATCGCCGGCACTTTCTTCGTCAAGCTCGGCGCCAGCCAGTCGATCATGGGCGCGCTGTACAAGGGCCTGATCGCGACCGGCGTGCTCTCGCTCGGCGGCGTCGCGCTGGCGATCGGGTGGCTGATCGGCTTCGGCAAGCTCGAGGGCGTCGACTACACGGGCACGGCGCTGTTCGTCTGCGGTGTCGTCGGCCTCGTCGTCACCGGCCTGATCATCTGGATCACCGAATACTACACCGGCACCGACTTCCGCCCGGTGAAGTCGATCGCGGCCGCCTCGGTCACCGGTCACGGCACCAATGTGATCCAGGGCCTCGCCATCTCGATGGAGTCGACTGCGCTGCCCGCGATCGTCATCATCGCCGGCATCCTGGTCACCTACAGCCTCGCCGGCCTGTTCGGCATCGCGATCGCCACCACGACGATGCTGGCGCTGGCCGGCATGATCGTCGCCCTCGACGCCTTCGGCCCGGTGACGGACAACGCCGGCGGCATTGCCGAAATGGCCGGCCTGCCCAAGGAGGTCCGCAAGTCGACCGACGCGCTCGACGCGGTCGGCAACACCACCAAGGCGGTCACCAAGGGCTACGCGATCGGCTCCGCCGGTCTCGGCGCCCTGGTGCTGTTCGCGGCCTATAACCAGGACCTGCAGTTCTTCATCGCGGATTCGGCGCACCATCCCTATTTCGCGGGGATCAAGCCGGACTTCTCGCTGAACAACCCCTACGTCGTGGTTGGCCTCTTGTTCGGCGGCCTGCTGCCGTATCTGTTCGGCGCGATGGGCATGACCGCGGTCGGCCGTGCCGCCGGCGCGATCGTCGAGGAGGTGCGCCGCCAGTTCCGCGAGAAGCCCGGCATCATGCAGGGCACCGACAAGCCTGACTACGGCAAGGCGGTCGACCTGCTGACCAAGGCGGCGATCAAGGAGATGATCATCCCCTCGCTGCTGCCGGTGCTGTCGCCGATCGTCGTGTACTTCCTGATCTACGCGATCGCGGGCGGTGGCGCGGCCGGCAAGTCGGCGGCGTTCTCGGCCGTCGGCGCCATGCTGCTCGGCGTCATCGTCACCGGCCTGTTCGTCGCGATTTCGATGACCTCGGGCGGCGGCGCCTGGGACAACGCCAAGAAGTACATCGAGGACGGCCACTACGGTGGCAAGGGCTCGGATGCGCACAAGGCGGCGGTCACCGGTGACACCGTCGGCGATCCCTACAAGGACACGGCCGGCCCGGCCGTCAATCCGATGATCAAGATCACCAACATCGTGGCCCTGCTGCTGCTGGCGATCCTCGCGCACTGAGGCGCGCCGACGCGTCTTGACGAGCGAAGACCCCGCGGCGCGAGCCGCGGGGTCTTTTCATGAGGCTGTGTTGTTTGGTTGTTTGCTACTCGGCCGCGCGCTGCCGCGTCCGATAGCTCTGCAACGTGCTCTGCGCCATGCGCGGCTGCAGCTGCGAGAAGCTCGCCAGATGCTGGTCGAGCTGTGGGCGTGCGCTGCCGCTGGCGCTCGCCTGCATGAACAGCAGCGTCGTCGTCGTGACCCAGGACAAGTCGAGCGCCTTGGCGAGCACCAGGAGCTGGTCCGGCTGGTTGCGCACGAAGGCGCGCTCGACCACGTCGAGCGGCAGCTTGCACATCAATGACAGCGCCAGCGTGACCTTGTCGAAGCTGGCTTCCTTGGCGAAGCCGTGCAGTTGCGCCTCGTGGAGCTGGCCGGTCGCGTGCAGCAGCTCGACATAGTCCCTGGCGGTGACGAAGTCGGCCGAGCGTGTCCGCGCGGCGGCATGCAGATGATCCGAAGCCTGCGCCACGGCGAGCTCGACGATCTCGGTCCGCGCCGCGTCGGCGCTGGCGAGCTGGCTGCGCACCGCGTCGGAGGCTTCGACGAACAGCCGGACCAGCACCTCGCGCGGGCTGTCGGGCCGGCTCCAGAGTTTCAAGGCGAGGCCGGGATCGTCGGACGCCTTCGTCACCAGGCCGGAGAAGCCGTGATCGGAGAAGCGCGCGCCGCCATTGTTGGCGGTGTTCGAAACGACGGCCTGATTGCCGCGATCGACCAGAACGTCGGTGACGGATTCGGTGAGGATCTTGCGGTCGGAGATCGCGAGCAGATGCTCCTGGCCCTGGGTCTGCGCGGTCGCAACCAGGATCTCGTCGTCGAGCCGGTCGCTCCGGCGCAGCACGGGACCGGCCACCGCAATCGTCTCGTCACTGGCGAGCAGCCGGAGCAGCCGCGGCGGTGCATCAGGCAGGACCGCGAGCCGGCTGCCGAGCTGCGCCCGCGCCGCAATGGCGACATTGTCGAGCAGCTTGGACAGCACGTGGTCGAACAGATCGACGTGTTCTTCGTTGAACTTGCCGGAGCCCACCACGAACAGGTCGGTGACGCGCTCCAGGATCTCGGCGCGCCGGGAGACGTAGCGGCTGGCGAGAATGTCTTCGAGCTGATGGAGGACGCTGTTGGGCAAGGCACGGCTCACGCGATGGACGACGCCGACGCCTGCCCCTCGGACGATGATCGGACCGCATCCACGCGAGGTTGTCGGCCCGGCATCCGCCGACGGTATCTCGCAACCAGATCAAAGACACGCGGCCGCCACGTATCGCATCATCCCGCTTAAGGTGCCGTTACACCACGCCCCCCCCCATTCCAAAGCTCCGCCGAGACGCGGCGCCGCCGGGCCCAGGGCTATTTCACGTCCATCTGCAGGCCTTCCTTCTGGATGATCGACGCGAATTTGGCTGTCTCGGCTTGGACGAAGTCGCCGAACTGCTGCGGCGTGCCGTAATCGGCCCGCGCGCCCATCGCGGCGATATTCTTGCGGATGTCCTCGCGCTCCAGCATCGCCTTGACCTGCAGGTTGAGCGCGCTGACGATCTCGGGCGGGCAGGCCTTGGGCAGGAATACGCCGAACCAGGACGAGACGTCGAACTTGGCCAGCTCCGGCGCGCTTTCGCGCATCGTCGGCAGGTCAGGCGCATTGGCGCTGCGTTCCGGCGTGGTGACGCACAGGCCAGTCAGCTTGCCCTCCTGCACCTGCGGCAGCGATGGAAACAGATTATCGAACAGAATCTGAATGTCGCCGGCGAGGGCGGCCTGCAGCGCCGGGCCGGCGCCGCGGAACGGAATGTGCGTCATCTTCAGCCCGGTGAGCTGCAGGAACCAGGCGCCGGTCAGATGCGGGCTCTGGCCGACGCCGGACGAGGCGTAGTTCAGCTTGTCGGGATTGGCCTTCAGAAAAGCGATCAGCTCCGGGATCGACTTGAGGCCGGTCGAGGGATGCGCCGAGACGATGTTGGGGATGCGGATCATGTTGGAGACCGCCTGCAACTGATCCGGCTTGTAGGCGAGGTTGCGGAAGATCGAATAGGCGATCGCGTTGGGACCGGGGTTGCCGATCAGGACCGTATGGCCGTCGCCCTTGGTGTTGCGCGCGACCTCGGCGGCGCCGATCGTGCCGCCGCCGCCGGAGCGATTCTCGACCACCGCCGATTGTCCCCACGCCGTCTGCAGATGCGCGGCCAGCAAGCGTCCCATCACATCGGTGCTGCCGCCGGGCGCGGCGGGCACGATCAGCTTGACCGTCTCGGTCGGACGCCAGTCGGCGAGACTCGCGCGCGGCAGGATGGCGGCTGTGGACAGCGCGGCGGCTCCGGACAGCAGCTTGCGGCGCGACAGCGCGATACGAAGAGCCAATGATTCCTCCCTGCCTGTGTTTTGCGGCAGGGTAGGGAAGATTGCGGCGCCAGAGCAAGCAGGCGAATGGCGCACGAGCTGCGCCAATCAGCGCAGTTCACCGGCTTTGTGCCGTCACCCGGAAACATATTCCGGACCGCGGCGATCGGGCCCGGATCAGTTGAAGCTGAGCAGCTTGAACAGCGGCGTCAGGTAGCTGAGCTCCTGGCCGGAGGTCGGCGTCGTGCGGCTGACGAAGTCGAAGATCTTGCCGTCCTTCATGCCGTAATTGGCGAGGCGGCGGACCTGGCGGTTCTTGTCGAAATAGATCGCAATGACGCGCTGATCGACCACCTTCTGGTTCATGAAGGCAACCGGGCGCTCGGCTCGCTGGGAGATGTAGTAGAATACCTCGCCGTCGAGTGTCGCCACCGTCGAGGGCGTGCCCATCACGATCAGCACCTGGTCCTGGCTGGCGCCGATCGGGATCTGCTCCAGCGCGCCCGGCGGCATGATGTAGCCCTTCTGGAACTGCTCGCCGGTGCAGGCGCCGAGCGCCAGGCAGGTCAGCGCGATCGCACCAAGGGTGCGCAGACGGGAGCTCAAGCCACGGGAGAGCAGGCGGGCAGTCGTTCGCATTGTCTGGGTCATCTTCTTCAGATCGGATCCCGTCCCCTTGCGTCGGGCAGGGCGTTGACGTACCGGGCAAACTTGCGGATTGCAACATGCCCCTGAACAGGGTCAGGGAAACTCGACCGCGGAACCGTCATGCTCTGGCCATTCAACCATCTCAGGAAATCCCGACCGTCCCCGCGCGGGACCATCGAGCCGATCTATGGCACGATCGTGGCACAAACCCGAGACCCGTTGTTTTATAGACACTTGAATGTCCCTGACACGGTCGATGGGCGGTTCGATCTGCTGATTCTGCACCTCTGGCTGGTGCTGCGGCGGCTGCGCGGGGTGGGATCGGACCTGTCGCAGGCGCTGTTCGACCGGTTCTGCGACGACATGGACGACAATCTGCGCGAGATGGGGGTGGGGGATCTCACCGTGCCCAAGCGGATGCAGAAGTTCGGCGAGGCGTTCTATGGCCGCACCGCCGCCTATGACCTTGCCTGGTCCGAGAGCGAGGCCCGGCTGGCGGACGCATTGCAGAAGAATATCTTGAACGGGGAGCATCCGGACAGCGCGGCCGGACTTGCCGCCTATGCGGCGCGGGTGGCCGCGCACCTCGCCGCTCTCGACGACAACAGGCTGCTCGGCGCCGGCTGGAGCTTCCCGCGGCCGGTTCAGCAGGACTAGCGACATGACCAGAGACAGAGACACCTCGCGCGAAACGGCGCGAGACCCTTCCAAGGACCCCTGGCGGGCACCGCCGGTGATCGTGGCGCAGATTCCGGATGCCGGCCTGCATCGCGAGATCGAGGCCGACGAGGCCACGCGCAACGCGCTCGCCGCGATTGCCGATCTGCGCGAGGTCATCTCGGCCCATGCCTCGTTCGACGTCGTCCAGAAGCGGGACGGCAAGGTGCATGTCGAGGGCCGTGTGCAGGCCCGGATCGGTCAGACCTGCGTCGTCACGCTCGATCCGATCGAGATCGAGATCGACGAGCCGATCGACCAGATGTTCGCCCCGCCGGAGCAGATTCCGGAGCTTGCCGATCTGGTCGAGGACGATCCCAACAGCGAGGTGGAGACGGCCGATCCGCCGGAGCCGATCATCGGCGGGCAGATCGATCTCGGCCGGCTCGCCGCCGACGCGCTGCTCCTGGGGATCGATCCCTATCCGCGCAAGCCGGGCGCCGTGTTCGAGCAGCCGGTGGCTGCGGCCGCCGAGCCGGAGGACCATCCCTTCGCGGCGCTGAAGGCGCTGAAATCGGCAGATGCCGCCGGGCCGGGCGCGGTCAAAGCGAAGAAAACGGGTGAGGATTGACGCGCCGTTGGGCAGGCCGGAAACGATCGATCCTGTCACAAAGCCTCTCGAAATCCTCTCAAGCTGCTGATTTCGATGGCAAAGGCGGGTCCCTGCCGGCCCCGGCCCGGCGCGGCGGTTGCAAAATGCATCGCTCCCGGGAGGTTGTTTCGACACGGAGAGACGCTATTGTCGCGCCCGGGTCGGGGTGCGACGAAAAGGCCCGGACGGCCTCTGGCCCGTCCATCGGCCGCGCAATGCCTCTGAACGACCGCCAAACACGGCCAACCAAGTCAAGGCCAAGACGAGACAAAGCTCGAGATCAGGTTTCCGGGACGTCATGCCTCAAAAGGTTCGAATCGCGCTGGACGCCATGGGCGGGGATTTCGGCGCGGCCGTCGTCATCCCCGGTGCCGCGATCGCGCTGAGCCGCCATCCGGATGCAGAGTTTCTGCTGTTCGGCGACAGTGCCAAGATCGTTCCCGAGCTCGACCGGCATCCGCGGCTGAAGGCGGTCTCGCGCGTCATTCACACCGATGTCGCCGTCAGCATGGAGGACAAGCCGAGCCAGGCGCTCCGGCGCGGCCGCAAGACCTCGTCGATGTGGCTCGCGCTCGAGGCGGTGAAGAAGGGAGAGGCCGACGTCGCCGTGTCCGCCGGCAATACCGGCGCGCTGGTGGCGATGGCGCGCTTCTGCCTGCGCACGCTGGACGGGATCGACCGGCCGGCTCTGGCCGCGATCTGGCCGACCGCGCGCGGCGAATCGGTGGTGCTCGACCTCGGGGCAACGATCGGCGGCGATGCCCACCACCTGGTCGCGCTGGCCGTGATGGGCGGCGCGCTGGCGAGCGTGCTGTTCAACAAGCCGAGGCCGACCGTCGGCCTTCTCAACATCGGTGTCGAGGAGATCAAGGGCCATGAGGAGATCCGCGAGGCGGCCGAGCAGCTGCGCGCGATGAACCTGCCGCAGCTCGACTATATCGGCTTCGTCGAGGGCGACGGCATCGGGAAGGGTGCCGCCGACGTGGTCGTGACCGAAGGCTTCAGTGGCAACATCGCCTTGAAGACGGCCGAGGGCACCGTCCGCCAGGTCACGGATTTCCTGCGCGGCGCGATCCAGGCGAGCTGGCTTGCCCGGATCGGCTATCTGTTGGCCCGCGGCGCCTTCGCCGCTTTGCGGGCCCGGCTCGACCCGCGCAAATCCAACGGCAGCGTGGTGCTCGGCCTCAAGGGCATGGTGGTCAAGAGCCACGGCGGAACCGATGCCGAGGGCTTTGCCTCGGCGGTCAGGGTTGGCTATGAGATGGCCCGCTACGATCTCCTGACCAAGATCAATCAAACACTCAATCCCGACGGCGGCGCGCCAGCGTCCGAACCCGTCGCCCAGGAGGCTGTCTCGTGACAATTCGTTCGGTCGTGCTCGGCTGTGGCTCGTACCTCCCGCAGCGGGTCGTGACCAATGCCGAGCTGGCAAGCCGCATCGAGACCTCGGACGAGTGGATCGTGCAGCGCACCGGCATCCGTGAGCGCCACGTCGCAGCCGACGGCGAGTTCACCTCGCATCTGGCGATCAACGCGGCTCGTGCCGCGTTGGCCGCGGCCGACGTCGATCCGCAGTCGATCGATCTGATCGTCTTGGGCACCTCGACCCCGGACAACACCTTTCCGGCGACTGCAGTGGCCGTGCAGAACGGCCTCGGCATCCATCATGGCGCGGCGTTCGACCTGCAGGCGGTGTGCTCGGGCTTCGTCTATGCGCTCGCGACCGCGGACAATTTCCTGCGCAGCCGCTCGTTCAAGCGCGCGCTGGTGATCGGCGCCGAGACCTTCTCGCGCATCCTCGACTGGAACGACCGCACCACCTGCGTGCTGTTCGGCGACGGCGCCGGAGCGCTGATCCTGGACGCTCAGGAGCAGGGCGGCACGGCAGCCGATCGCGGCGTATTGACCACGCATCTGCGCTCCGACGGCCGTCACAAGGCCAAGCTCTATGTCGACGGCGGTCCGTCCTCGACCCAGACCGTCGGGCATCTGAGGATGGAAGGCCGCGAGGTGTTCAAGCACGCCGTCGGCATGATCACCGACGTGATCGTCGACGCCTTCGATGCCACCGGCCTGTCGGCCGAGACCATCGACTGGTTCGTGCCGCACCAGGCCAACAAGCGAATCATCGACGCTTCGGCGCACAAGCTGCACATCGCGTCGGAGAAGGTGGTATTGACGGTCGATCGGCATGGAAATACCTCCGCTGCCTCGATCCCGCTGGCGCTCGACGTGGCCGTCAAGGACGGCCGCATCAAGAAGGGCGACGTGGTCTTGCTGGAGGCGATGGGCGGCGGCTTTACCTGGGGCTCGGCTTTGGTGCGCTGGTGAGCCTGCCGCGCGGCGGGATTACGCCTGAGATTGGCACTACGGCCTGTACTTCTATTCACGCTGCTGTTGACCACCGCCGCTTAACCTCTTAATTTCCGGAGCGAATTATTCGCCGTGAGTTTGGGGCAGGCGATGGCGGGAACCGGAAAAACAGTCACACGCGTCGATCTCTGCGAGGCAGTCTACCAGAAGGTGGGACTGTCGCGGACGGAGTCGTCTGCGTTCGTCGAGCTGGTCTTGAAGGAGATCACCGACTGCCTCGAGCGCGGCGAGACGGTCAAGCTATCGTCCTTCGGGTCGTTCATGGTGCGCAAGAAGGGACAGCGCATCGGACGAAACCCGAAGACCGGCACGGAAGTGCCGATCTCGCCGCGGCGGGTCATGGTGTTCAAGCCGTCCGCGATCCTGAAGCAGCGCATCAACGGCCAGCAGGGCAGCGGCAAGATGAACGGCGAGGCCAGCGCCGAGTTCGGCGCCGAGCCGGATTAGGGCCGAGGCCGTCGCCCCGCCGCATGTCGGCAGGGCCGTGTCGAACGCGTATCGTTCGTCCCGCGTACAGTTCGTCCAGTCTTTTCAGCGTAGTCTCCCACTTTCTTGTCAGCACGGTCGAAGGGGAACGGGCATTTGGACAAGGCGCCGGATGCGTTTCGGACGATCAGCGAGGTCGCGCAGGAGCTCGACATTCCGCAGCACGTGCTGCGGTTTTGGGAGACCCGGTTCGCCCAGATCAAGCCGATGAAGCGGAGCGGCGGCCGGCGCTATTACCGGCCCGACGACGTCGACCTGCTCAAGGGCATCCGGCGTCTGCTCTATGGCGAAGGCTACACCATCAAGGGTGTGCAGCGCATCCTGAAGGAGCACGGCGTCAAATCGGTCCAGGGACTGGCCGACAGCTCGGCCGCGGTCTCGTTTGGCGCGATGGAGGAGACGCTCGGCCAGGCGATGATGGAAGAGGAGCCGATCGGCGAGGCCGAGGTCGAATCGGAGGACGAGGAGGAGGAGGCTTCCGACGAGGAGGGCATCGACTTCCGCTTCGTCGACACCGAGGACGACATTCTCGACACCTTTCGCGTCGGCCCACCGACCCGCGCCGGCATGAAGCCGGAGGAGCGGGAGAAGCTCCAGGGCGTGCTCAAGGAGCTGGTCGACTGCCGCGCGCTGCTCGACCGGGCGATGAGGGAAGTCTGAGGGCGGGGCTGGTCGTCAGAATGCGCCAGCATGGCGGCAGGTGTCCGTTGCATTGAGCCACGCCGAGCGCCGCGAGTCGGCTGTGCACTCTCCACCGTTCTGGAAGGGGGCGGAGGGCCACGATCTCCGCTCCATCCGATCACACTATGAAACCCTCCCGCCGCGCCTTGCATCCCGCCCCGATCACGGCTAGAGGAACGGCCATCGGAGCGTGGCGCAGCCCGGTTAGCGCACTAGTCTGGGGGACTAGGGGTCGTGGGTTCAAATCCCGCCGCTCCGACCATTTTTCTCAAATCGCTGTATTTGACGTCGGCCGATGCGGTTTTGCGCGCACCTGCCACGACCGCTTCGTCCGTGAGATTGGCTTTTCAAGCTGCAGACCGCCCCCTAAACTCCCCGAACTGGGCGCCGCTGGACACTGTTCGAGCCGGCTCGTTTCATTTGTGAACTTTGTTGCCGAGACTTCCCTCATGGACGCCGCCGTCGCCGACATCTCCTTTGGGCATTTCGAGAACGCCGAGCAGATCGCCTTCTGGAACGGTGCGGGCGGCGGGCGCTGGGTCGCGCGCCGCGCCGAGATCGATGCGCTGCTGGCGCCGGTGCAGGAGGCGCTGCTGGAGCGCGCGGCAATTCAGGCGGACGAACGGGTGCTCGACATCGGCTGCGGTTGCGGGGCGACCTTGATCGCGGCGGCCGAGAAGGTCGGCCCCGGCGGCAGCGTGCTCGGCCTCGACGTGTCCGCAGCCATGCTGACCGCGGCCCACGAGCTCGCCCCTGCCGATGCGCCGGTGAGCTTCGTGCAAGGCGACGCCATGGTGCACCACTTCAAGGCCGCGAGCGCCGATCTCGTGATCTCGCGCCTCGGCGTCATGTACTTCGCCAATCCGGTGCGCGCCGTGCTCAACATCCGCAATGCGCTGCATTCGGAGGGGCGCGTCGCGTTCGCCTGCTGGGGCGAGCTGCGCGACAACCCGTGGGCGCTGGAGCCGCTGCAGGCGGCCTATGACCACGTGCCGAAGCTGCCGGGCTTGCCGCCGCACGCGCCGGACGATTTCGCGTTCGGTGCTCCCGAGTGGATGGAGAAGGTGACGACCGATGCCGGGCTGCGGCGCATCCGGCTGGAGCGTCACGACGTCGCGCTCGACTTCGGCGCGGGCGCCGGCCTCGATAGCGCGGTGCAGACGGCTCTCGCGATCGGGCCCGCCGGCCGTGCCGTGGCCGGGCAGTCGTCCGAGGCGGTGGAGGCCGCGACGGCCGCCGTGAGGAAGGCGTTGGCGCGCTACGCCAAGGGCCCGGGCGTCATGGTGCCCGCTTCGTTCTGGACCGTGACGGCCGTCGATCCGTGAAAGTCGGTCTTGATCACTGCGTCCCGTGACAAAGTCGCAAGATCGGTCGAGCGCGTCATGTCCGCCTGCGCTTAGCTGCAGCCGCCACGGAGCACGGAACGATGAAGGCGGCGCTGCGAAACTACCATGCGCGGATGCAGCGGGTGCTGGATCATATCGACCGGCATCTGGAGGATGATCTCGATCTGGACGCGCTGAGCAGCATCGCGGCCTACTCGAAATATCATTTCCACCGGCAGTTCACGGCGACCTTCGGTCTGTCCGTGAATCGCTACATCCAGCTCGCCCGCATGAAGCGGGCGTCCTATCAGCTGGCCTACAGCGATGCCCAAAGCGTCACCGAGGTCGCGATGGAGGCCGGCTACGATGCGCCGGACGCCTTTGCCCGCGCCTTTCGGCAACGGTTCGGGCAATCGCCGTCATCGTTCCGGAAATCTCCCGACTGGGAGCCGTGGCTTGCGGCCTTCGGGCCTCTCGACGACGCAAGGAGCAAGCTGATGCGGACGACCTATACCCCTGACGACGTGACGATTCGCGAGGTGCCGACCACGCCGGTGGCGATCATGGAGCATCGCGGCGACCCGGCCACGCTCGGCGCCACGATCCAGCGCTTCATCGCCTGGCGCAAGGCCGCCGGCCTACATCCCCGAGCCAATCCAACCTTCACGGTCTGGCGCTCCGAGCGTCGCCCGGCCTCGCCTGCCGACTACAGCGTGGACCTTTGTGTCGGGACCGACCAGCCGGTCGAAACGCAGGACGCGACAATCAGGGCCGGCGTGATCCCCGGCGGACGCTGCGCGGTGCTGCGTGTCGTCGGCAACACCCACAATCTGGAGCCGGCCGCGCTGTTCCTCTATCGCGACTGGCTTCCGGCCAGCGGCGAGGAGGCGCGTGACTTCCCGATCTATTGCCAGCGGCTGAACTTCTTCCCGGAGGTTCCCGAGCACGAAATGGCTGCGGACCTGTTCCTGCCGCTGAAATAGCGCCTGACGGCCGGATCCATCCTAAAAACTTGCAGCCAGGAGCCTTCTCAACCTTCGAGCCCCGCAGAAGGCGGCTCTGAAGGGGAGAGGGGCCTTCGTTGGAGCGATTCCTGTTCCATTCGGGAACCGCGATCGGCCATGTCCGTTAACGATCGAGCAGCTCAATTGAGGCCCCACACCCTGACATTGAACCTTTGCGCGCACGCGCGCACCAAACCTGTGTTCGGCTCGTTGTGGAGCCGGTTCCAGGAAATTTCAGACTGACATCGGGGTTCACCCCGATGTGCTGTTCATTGTCGTTGAAGGAGGCGCGTATGGTCCTCAGGACTTTGAAAGTTTCGCTGTCCGTTTTCGCCGCTGCAACCTCGGTGGTATCGCTGTTTGCCGTCAGCTGGGTCGGTCTCGCACTGCTCGGCTACTGACAATTCACGCAACAAGGATCGAGGCGCATCTGTGCCTCGCGAGACGGAAAGCGCGCCCGGATCGAGACTGATCCGGGCGCGCTCGTTCTTGCCGATGCGAGAGGCGTTATGCGAAGGCCTTCTCCATCGTCTCGATCAGCACGCGGAACGACTTGTCGTGGCGCGTGATCGGCGGGATCGCCCGGGTGATGCCGAGCAGCTGATAGACCGCCATCTGCGCCGCGCGCACCGAGTATTCCACCGTGAACACGACGTCGTCGGGGATCTCGACGAACTGGCTGACGAAGGCGAGGTTCTTCGAGTTCGCCGGCACCGGCAGCGGCCGGTCCGCCTTGTTGCGCGGCATGAACATGCTGGTGATGTAGGGCAGGCGGCAGGGCACGCAGGTCGCCTGGTCGAACACCGAGAGATCGAAGTTGAGGTGGCCGCAGAGCTCCTTGAGAATGTCGGCGCCGCCGCAATCGGCCATCGCCTTCGGCACAAAATTGCCGATGCGATCGGGATGCAGCGCATAGCCCCAGAACACCTGCACGTCGGCAGGCTGATCGACGAAATGCGGCTGGTGATACAGCACGACCGACATCAGCCAGTTGGATTCGGTGAAGGTGACGAGCCCGCCGGTGCCGGCGGCGTTGCCGCTGAACGCCTCCATCGCGTCGAAGAAGCGCGGATTGCGGCAGGTGACGGTGAACGATTCCCAGCAGGATTCCGGTATCGATGAGTTGAACGCCGCGGGATTGCCAAAATCGGGGCGGTCCTTCGCGATCTTCTCCCACAGCGTCCAGCCCTGGCTGTCCTGCTTGGTGAGCCGCGGCGGCGGTGCATCCTGGGTGCCCAGGCTGGTCGCGTCCGTCATCGAGCCGTTCTGCAGGAAGACGAGATCGTCGCTCGACAGCGCAATCGTCTCCGGCTGGCCGTTGCGATCCAGCATCAGGCGCTTGACGACGTGCTTGCCGGCTTCCGTCGCGATCTCCATGTCGGTGACGTCGACGCCGCCAGCGAAATTCACGCCACGGCCCTCCAGCCATTTGACGAGCGGCACGACGATCGCGTCGTACTGATTGAACACGGTGCGCTTGACGCCAGCCAGCGTCTCGATGCGCGGAAACTCGTTCATGAAGCGATGCAGATAGCGCTTGAACTCGACCGCGCTGTGCCAGGGCTGGAACGCGAACGTCGTCTGCCACATGAACCAGAAGTTCGTGGTGAAGAACGGCGGCGACAGCCAGTCGGTGATGCGGGAGTTGCCGAGCTTCTCCTCGGAGGCCTCGGTCAGCCGCACCAATTCGAGACGGTCCTGCATGGTGAAGCCCATGGTCGAGACGTCGACCTTGTGCCGGTTGCGGTCGACGAGGCGCGCCTGCGAATGCGCGACATGGACCTTGTTGAAGGCGATCGTCTCGTCGCGCACGGTGCGGTTGGGATCGCCGGCATCGGGGATGGTGGAGAGCAGGTCCCACGTGCACTCGTAGTGATCGGTCGTCAGCATGCGGCCGCCGCGCAGCGAATAGGAGCCGTCGGGCAGCCGCGCACCATCGAGGCTGCCGCCATAGGGCAGGTGCTTTTCGAAGATCGTGATGTCGCGGCCTTCGACGCCGCCGTCACGGATCAGGAATGCCGCGCCGGCCAATGCGCCGATGCCGCTGCCGATGAAATACGCCTTCATGATGGTTCACCCGGGATCGTGTGCTACGATCCGGGGCTTAGCCGCTGTGTTCCCTCATGGAACTGATCCAGGTCAAGCGCTGCGACGCGCGGTGATCACGATCTCGCGTGGTCCGTCAGGCGAATGATTTCACCACCGACTGCAGCAGCACCTTCAGCGATTTGTCGTAGGGCGTCACGGGCGGAATGGCCCGGTCGATCTTCAAGAGCTGATAGACCGCATGCATGGCCGCGCGCACCGAATATTCGATCGTGAAAACGGCGTCCTCAGGCAGCTCGACATATTGGCCGATGAAGGCGAGATTCTGCGAGGTGAGCGGCACCGGTAGCGGCCGGTCGCCATAGCTGCGCGGCATGAACATGCTCATGATG
Organism: Bradyrhizobium sp. HKCCYLRH1034; assembly: GCF_051168375.1. Lineage (NCBI taxonomy): Bacteria > Pseudomonadati > Pseudomonadota > Alphaproteobacteria > Hyphomicrobiales > Nitrobacteraceae > Bradyrhizobium > Bradyrhizobium sp. HKCCYLRH1034. The sequence goes on from NZ_JBNPUW010000012.1 coordinate 197,898, forward strand.
TAGGGCATCCAGCACGGCACGCAGGTCGCCTCGTCGAACACGGTGAGCGCGAAGCGCAGATGCCCGCACAGCTCCTTCAGGATTTCGGCGCCGCTGCACTCGGACATCGGCTTCCCCACGAAATTGCCGACGCGGTCGGGATAAAGCCCATAGCCCCAGAAGATCCTGATGTTGTCGGGTTGGTCCGGAAAGTATGGCTGGGTGTAGAGCACGATCGACATCCGCCAGTTCGAATCCGTGAACGTCACGAGCCCGCCGGTGCCGGCGACATTGCCGGTGAAAGTCTGCATCGCATCGAAGAAGCGCGCATTGCGGCAGGTCACCGTGAACGACTCGAAGCTCGATTCCGGGACCGATGAATTGAACGCGGCCGGATTGCCGAACTCGGGGCGGCCCTGTGCGAGCTTCTCCCACAGGGTCCAGCCGTGGCTGTCGTCCTTGGTGAGCTGTTGCGGCGGAGCCCCGTGGCTGCCGAGGCTGGTCGCATCCGTCATGGAGCCGGCCGTGTAGAACACCAGATCGTCGTCGGCGAGATCGATCGTGCGGCTCGCGCCGTCCTGCGTCAGAGCAAGCCTGACGGCGCGGTGCTTGCCGCTGATGGTGACGAGCTCGATATCGGTGACATCCGTGCCACCGACGAAGTTGACGCCGTGGCCTTCGAGCCAGCGGACCAGCGGCTTGACGATCGAGTCGTTCTGATTGTGCACCGTCCGCTTGACGCCGCCAAGCGTATCCATCATCGGGAATTCGTTCATGAAGCGGCGCAGATAGCGCCTGAACTCGACCGCGCTGTGCCAGGTCTGGAAGGCAAACGTCGTCTGCCACATGTACCAGAAATTGGTGGTGAAGAAAGGCGGCGACAGCCAGTCCGAGATCAAGGAATTGCCGAGCTTCTCCTCGGAGGCCTCGGTGAGCCTGGTCATCTCGATGCGGTCCTGCATCGAGAAGCCCATGGTGGAGACGTCGACCTTGTGCCGGTTGCCGTCGACCAGCCGCGCCTGCGCGTGGGTGACGTGGAGCTTGTTGAACGCCACGGTCTCCTGGAGGATGGTCTCCTGAGCGTTGGTTTCGCAGGGAATGGTCGACAGCAGGTCCCAAGTGCATTCGTATTGCTCGGTCGTCAGCATGCGCCCGCCGCGCATCGAGTAGGAGCCGTCCGGAAGACGCGTGCCGTCGAGGCTGCCGCCATAGGGCAGGCGCTTCTCGAAGACGGTGATGTCCGATCCGGAGATGCCGCCGTCGCGGATCATGAATGCTGCGCCTGAGAGCGAACCGATGCCGCCGCCGATGAAATAGGCCTTCATGAGACCGACCTGCAACCTAAGGGTTTGAAACACAATAACGAAAATGCGGGCAGGCGCGGCGTATCACAGGCCGATCAAAGCCCGCCGGGAGCCATGTTACCCCGGCGCGATGAATTAGTCGTCAACACGTTGAAGTCGTTTCGCGGGGCCGGCTCAATGCCCCGCCATGTGGCGGCCGATCTCGGTGAGATCGGCACCGCTCGCCCGGGTCTCGTAGACCAGCTGGCCGTGGAACATCACCACGAGGCGGTCCGACAGTTCGAGCAGCTCGTCGAGGTCCTCGCTGACCAGGAGCACGGCTGCGCCGCGGTTGCGGGCGGCCATGATCTCGGCATGGATCTGCGCCACCGCCGCGAAGTCGAGGCCGAAGCAGGGATTGGCGGCGATCAGCACCTCGACGTCGTGGCCGAGCTCGCGCGCCAGCACGGCGCGCTGCACGTTGCCGCCTGAGAGTGCCGAGATCGGCGTGTCCGGCGTGCGGGTCTTGATCTTGTAGCGGTTGATCTTGGCGGTCGCGTCCTTTCGGAAGGCGGACTTGTTCAGCCAACAGCCGCCGCGCGCGAACGGAACGCGGTCGAAATCGCGGAGCGCGATGTTGTCTGCGACGCTCATGCCGCCGACGCAGGCGTTCCTCAGTGGCTCCTCGGGGAGCAGCGACATCTTGTGCCGGCGCATCTCGTCGCGCGTGGCGGAATAGGCTGCGCCGGAAACTCTGACAGCGCCGCTCTCGGCCTCGCGCTGGCCGGCGAGCACCTCGACCAGCTGGCGCTGGCCGTTGCCGGAGACGCCGGCGATGCCGACGATCTCGCCGGCGCGTACGGTCAGCGACAGGTCATGCACTGCCAGGCCTCCGGCGTCGTCGCGGGCGACCAGCTTGTCGATCGCGAGCCTGATCGCACCGGCCGCGCCGGTGCGCGCCGGCTGTACGGTGAGCTGCTCGGCGCCGATCATCATCCGCGCCATGTCGTCGGGGGTGAGCTCGCCGACCTTGCCGCGGCCGGCGAGCTTGCCGCGCCGGAGGATCGTGACCTCGTCGGCGAACGCCATGACCTCGCGGAATTTGTGGGTGATCATCAAAATGGTCAGCTCGCCGGCCTCGACCATCTTGCGCAGCATGCCCAGGACTTCATCCGCCTCGCCCGGCGTCAGCACCGAGGTCGGCTCGTCCAGGATCAGGAAGCGCCGCTTCAGATAGAGCTGCTTGAGGATCTCGCATTTCTGCCGCTCGCCGGCGGAGATGTCCGACACTTTGGCGTCGAGCGGCACGCGGAACGGCATGCGCGCCAGGAAGGCCTCCAGCTCCTTCTTCTCGTTGGCCCAGTTGACCACTGCCGGTACGTCGTCACGCGCCAGCACCAGGTTCTCGGCCACCGTCATCGCCGGTACCAGCGTGAAGTGCTGGTAGACCATGCCGAGGCCGAGCGCATGCGCATCCCTGGGGTTGTCGATTGCGCGCTCGCGCTCGGCGATCAGCACATCGCCCTCGGTCGGCCGATAGTAGCCCATGATGCATTTGACCAAGGTCGACTTGCCGGCGCCGTTCTCGCCGAGCAGCGCGTGGAACGAGCCGGGCCTGACCTTCAGCTCGACATTGTCGAGCGCGGTGAACGCGCCGAAGCGCATCGTCATCGCGATGGCCTCGACGCCGAACGCGCCCGCAGGCGTTGGATCGTCGCCGATCACGACAGCGCCTCGATCAGCGCGGAGGAGGTCGCGACCGCGCCGAACACGCCGCCCTGCATCTTGATCATCTTCAGCGCGTGATCGTGATTGCCCTTGTCGGTGGCGCCGCAGCAGTCCGACAGCAGCACGCATTCGAAGCCGCGGTCATTGGCTTCGCGCATCGTGGTGTGGACGCACACGTCGGTGGTGATGCCGGTCAGCACGATGTTCTGGATGCCCTTGAGGCGCAGGATCAGCTCGAGGTCGGTGGCGCAGAACGAGCCCTTGCCGGGCTTGTCGATGACGATCTCGCCCGGAGCCGGCGCGAGTTCGGGAATGATCTCCCAGCCCGGCTCGCCGCGCACCAGGATGCGGCCGCACGGCCCGGGATCGCCGATCCCGGCGCCGATCTGCTGCGAGCGCCAGCGCTTGTTGGCGGGCAGGTCGGAGAGATCGGTGCGGTGGCCCTCGCGGGTGTGGATGATCAGGAAGCCCTGCGCGCGCATCACCGTCAGCAGCGTCTTGATCGGCTCGATGGGGGCGCGGGTCAAGGAGAGGTCATAGCCCATCTTGTCGACATAGCCGCCGACGCCGCAGAAGTCGGTCTGCATGTCGATCACGATCAGTGCCGTGTTCTCTGGACGGAGATCGCCGTTGTAGGGCCAGGCATAGGGCTCGGAGCGGATGGTGCGCGCGGTCATGATGGACCTCCGAAATCAGCGGGTGATGGACAATTCAGCCGGCGCGCCGCTCAGGGTGCGTTTCGGCGAGCAGGTGATGATCATGATCAGCAGCGTCAGGATATACGGCGCGGCATTGAACAGATGATAGCCGGAGGTGACGCCGACGGATTGCAGCGCCGGTCCGAGCGCCGCAGCACCGCCGAACGCCAGCGAGGCCCACAGGCACAGCATCGGGTCCCAGCGTGCGAAGATCACCAGCGCCACCGCCGTGATGCCTTGTCCCGACGACAAGCCCTCGTTCCAGCTGCCGGGATAGAACAGCGACAGGAACGAGCCGCCGATGCCGGCGAGGAAGCCGCCGGCCATGGTGGCGCGCAGTCGGATCATCAGCACCGAATGGCCCATCGCCCGCGCTGCGTCGGCGCTCTCGCCGGCAGTGCGGATCAGGAGGCCCCAGCGCGTGGTCTTGAATGCCCACAGCAGCAACGGCGCGAGTCCCACGCCAAGCAGGAACAGCACGTTGATGCGCAGCGCGGCGCGAACCTGCGCCACGTCGCTCCACCAGCCGAAATCGATCGCCGGCAGCCGCGCGGCGGTGGGCTCGATCAGCGGCTTGCCGAGGAAGAAGGCGAGGCCGGTGCCGAACAGCATCAGCGAGATTCCTACCGCGACGTCGTTGACGCGCGGCAGCGAGCAGATGCCGGCGTGGAGCGCGCCGAGCAGCGCGCCGGTGAGGCCAGCGGCGAGCACGCCTGCCCACGGCGATCCCGTGAGATAGGAGATGCCATAGGCGCTCATTGCGCCCATCACCAGGGTGCCCTCGAGGCCGAGATTGATGCGGCCCGAACGCTCGGTGATGCATTCCCCTAGGCTCACGAACAGGAACGGCGTGGAGACGCGGATGGCGCCGCCGAGCACCGCGAGCGGCACGGTCCAGAGCCCGATATTGCCGTCAGCCATGGATCAGGACTTTCCCTTGAGGAAACCGATGCGGCCGTAGAGCGCGTCGCTCGCCAGCACCGAGATGAAGATGATGCCCTGCAGCACCAGCACCGAGGCGTCGGGCAGGCCGAGCCGGCGCTGCAGCAGTCCGCCCGACGCATTGATGCCGCCGAGCAGGATCGCGACCGGAATGATGGCGAGCGGATTCTGCCGCGCCAGGAATGCCACGAGGATGCCGGTGAAGCCGTAGCCGACCGCGAGGTTGGCATTGGTGCGGCCCTGCACGGCGGCGACCTCGACCATGCCGGCAAGGCCGGCGCAGGCGCCCGCGAGAAAGCAGACGGTGAGGATCAATTTGCCGACCGACAGACCGACGATCTTGGCGGCGCGGATGTTGCCGCCGGCGACGCGCGCGGCAAAGCCGAAGGTGGTGTGGTAGATAAGCACATAGGCCGCGATGGCGGCAATCAGGCCGAACACCAGGCCCCAATGCACGTCGGTGCCGGGAATGCTGCCGATCATGTTGGCGGCGCCGATCTCGCGCGTCGACGGCTTGTTGAGGCTGGCCGGATCGCGCATCGCGCCTTCGACGAGATGGTTGAGGATCGCGAGCGCGATATAGACCAGCAGCAGGCTCGAGATCGTCTCGTTGACACCGCGATACTGCCGCAAGGCCCCGGACAGCAGGATCCACAACCCGCCGCCGGCCATGCCGGCGATCACCATCGCGATCTGCACGACGAGCGGCGGCAGGCCCTGCAGCGCCAGCGCCGCCGAGGTCGCCGAGAGCGCGCCGATCAGCAGCGCGCCTTCGCCGCCGATGATGACCATGCCGAGCTGCGCGGGCAGGGCGGTGCACAGCGCGGTGAGGATCAGCGGCGCGGCGCGGCTCAGCGTGTTCTGCCAGGAGAACCAGGTGCCGAACGCGCCGTAATACATGTACCAATAGAGGTCGAGCGGGTTCTTGCCGAACAGCGCGACGAAGATGCCGAACACGATGAGCGCGGCGACCAGCGCCGCGCCCGGGATGAGAATGTATTCAATGCTCGCGCCATGGCGTTGCAGGAAACCTGCGTCGGCGGCCGGCGCGATGGCGGCCGCATCAACCGGATCGGCCGCCTCTGATGTCACGACGTGGCTCCGATCACGCCCTCGACCAGGTAGTCCATCTTCTCGAGCTCAGGATCCTTCTGGCCGCGCTCGGTGCCGGCGGTGATCACGGTGTTGCCCTTGTTGTCCTTGATCGGGCCCTTGAAGATGGTGTAGCCCTCACCGAGGAACTTGCTCTTGATGTCGTCGGCATGCTTGCGCGCCTGCTCGGACACCGCCTCGCCATACGCCGAGATCTTGACCACTTCTTCCTTGAGGCCGCCGCGATAGAAGTTCGGAATGCTCTCGCCAGCCTGGAGCATCTTGACGAACTTCGGATACAGCGCTTCCCAATTCCATTCTGCGCCCGTGAGATACGCTTTCGGTGCCAAAGGCGACTGGTTGACGTGATAGCCGGTGACGAAGGCGCCGCGGCGCGCGGCATTCTCCACCATCGTCTTGGGACCATCGACATGGCAGGTCAGCACGTCGACGCCCTGGTCGATCAGGCTGTTGGTGGCCTCGGCCTCCTTGACCGGCATCGACCAGTCGCCGGTGAAGATCACCTGCGTGGTGGTCTTGGGATTGGCGAGCTTGGCGCCGAGCGTGAAGGCGTTGATGTTGCGCAGGACCTGCGGGATCGGCTTGGCGGCGACGAAGCCGAGCTTGCCGCTCTTGCTCGTATAGCCGGCGACGATACCGGCAATGTATTGCGCCTCGTCGATATAACCGAAATAGGAGCCGGCGTTCTTCGGGTCCTTCTCGCTCCACAGGCCGCCGCAGTGTTCGAAGCGCAGCTTCGGATACTTCGCGGCCATCTTGATCATGTGCGGATTGTAGTAGCCGAACGAGGTCGGGAAGAGCAGCGTGGCGCCGTCGAGATTGATCATCGACTCGATCGTCTTCTCGACCGCGTCGGTCTCCGGCACCTTCTCCTCTTCGATCACCTTCAGCCCGGGCAGCTTCTTCAGCGCCGCCGCGCCTTGCGCATGCGCCTGGTTGTAGCCGTAGTCGTCGCGCGAGCCGACATAAATGAAGCCGATCGTCGTCTCCGCTGCGAAGGCCGGCCGCAGGCCCGCGGCTGCGCCGAGCGTCAGCGCCGCGCCACCCTGCAACAGATGCCGTCGTGAAATCCTGCCAAAGTCCATTGGTGAGCTCCCTCGGCGGGTCGGTCCGCCCGCGCTGTCATCTCGGCTTCACCGCCACGGCGGAGCCTTGAAGGGGGTGATCGCAAGCTTTGTGCCAGCGGCGCGCGGGAAGGCAGGCGCACCAAGCTGTTGAAATGGCAACATTTTGCAGATGATCGCAGCTTAGGCAGACGAATTTCCTGCCTGATATCAGCCTAAAATTTAGTCAATTGACTTTAATTGTATGCAACGAGTTCGACCGGATGGGACCTGTACCGCTGCCTGCGACGCGGCGGCGGCCTCCAGCTCAAAGCGGTGCAGAACGAACGTCGCGGCGAGGAGGAGCGGCGGCGCAATCGTCCTGCGCAGGCCGATCGCCGGTGGCGAGCCTTTTCATATCTGCTGCAGACGGTCTCGGGGTCTCAGATCCCGAGCAGCCAGACCGCGACGATGGTGCCGATCACTGCGAGCCCGCTGATCGTCCAGCCCGTCACATAGGCGCCGTCGTCAGATCCCGCGGGATCGACCATCGTGTCGCGCCAGCCTTCGTCCTGCCAGTGCCCCTGTTGGTACGCCATGCGAACCTCCTCGAGCCTGCCTCCCCGTGGAATAAGTCGGACGCCCCTCGAGAAGGTTCAACCCCAAGCTGAAATCTTCGTTGCATGCGCTGCAACGCAAATCCCCGACATCCCCTCTGGTCAGGCCGGCGAAACGTCCTAAGCTCGGAACGCGTTCCGCGAAGAGAACGAGCAAGTCGCCGGGACGGCATGGCCGTCCCGCAGCAGGGAAGGAAGACCATCCAATGAAGGATTTCGCCGGCAGGATCGCCGTGATCACCGGGGGCGGCACGGGCATGGGCCGCGAGCTCGCGCGCCAGCTCGTTGCCGAAGGCTGCAACGTCGCCATGTGCGACGTCTCGGCCGAGGCGATGGCCGAAACCAAGCGGCTGTGCGAGGCCGAGAAGCTGCCGCAGGGCCTGCGTGTCACCACCCATGTCGCCGACGTCTCGATCGAAGCGCAGCTGCAGCGCTTTCGCGATGAGCTCGCCGAGCAGCAGGCCACGGACAGGATCCACCTGCTGTTCAACAATGCCGGCATCGGCGGCGGCGGCAGCCTGTTCACCAACTCCCGGGAGCAGTGGGAGCGCACCTTCAACATCTGCTGGGGCGGCGTCTATCTCGGCGTCCGCACCTTCCTGCCGATGCTGCTGAAGGCAGACGAGGCCCATATCGTCAACACCTCGAGCGTCAACGGCTTCTGGGCCTCGGTCGGCATGGGCGTCTCGCACACCGCCTACAGCGCCGCAAAGTTCGCGGTGAAGGGATTTACCGAAGCGCTGATCAACGACCTCCGCCTCAACGCCCCGCACATCAAATGCTCGGTGGTGATGCCCGGCCACATCGGCACCTCGATCGTGTCGAACTCGCGCAAGGTGCAGAGCGGCACCGAGTCAGACGAGCTGAGCGAGACCGAGATCGGGCTTGCGCGCCAGCGCATGAAGGGCATGGGCATCGACGTCGCCGCCATGAGCGATGCCGACATCCAGGCTGCCGCCCGCGAGCGCGCCCGCAGCTTCCTCGAGGACGCCCCGACCACGGCGGCACAGGCGGCGAAGATCATCCTTGACGGCGTCAAGGCCGAGCAATGGCGCATCCTCGTCGGCGAGGACGCCAAGCTGCTGGACCTGCGCGTCCGCCAGTCGCCGGAGCAGGCCTACGAGCCCGAGTTCTTCCAGCGCTTCGCGCAGGAGGCGGGGTGGAAGCTGGGGTAGGGGATTGTTGTTAGTTAAAGATCGCTGCTCTCGCTACGCAGACGGTGAGCTCCCCTCCCCGCAAGGGGGAGGGGAGACGAGACCGCCGCGCCGTCCCCGCAGAACGCGGAGACTTAGCAAGGCGTAGCGCGTCAGCTAGCTCTATGCGGGCTCTGCTGCCCGCGCGGGGAAGGCTCCGACAAGGAGCTCGGCAGATTGTTGCCTACCGCGACGACGCCACCCGGTACGCCATCCGCGTGTGGCTCGGGCAATACGGCAGCCCCTCGATCGGCTTCGATCCGCAGAAGCAGAAATCATCCGCGCCGGGCGTCGAGATCGGCCAGCGGCAGCGTTCCTTGGAGAGCTCGAACAGCGAGCAGCCGTTCACGACGGTGCCGACCGGCTCCTCGACGATCACAGGCGGCGGGTCGTTCTGAACCGCGCGCAGGATGCGGCGGCGCAGCTTTGGCACGGGACGGCGTGCGCCATCGCGTGTCGTCTCGGCGCGCACCACGCGCCTGGTGTCGCCGCCATTGTCGCGCGTCAGCGCCAGGCGGGAGATCTTGCCGATCACGGCGTTGCGGCTGACGCCGAGCTCGGCGGCGATCTCTCGGCAGGTCAGCCCGGCCTCAAAGTGCTGCTTCAGGGCCTGGAGCCGTTCCTCGGTCCAGGTGGGGAGTGTCTGTCGTTCGGCGGGCATTGTTGTCGCTTCCAAGTTTGATCCGTCCTGGATCGTCCTGGCCGACGGCTGCACCGAAACTGTTGTCCGCGTTGCGTGTCCCTAGCTTACGCCCGTCCGTTGTCGCGAATCGACAGCAGCCCATCCTTGATGGCGAGCCGGATGCCTTCTTCAATCAACGTTCTGCAGACACCCGGAACGCTGGTGCCGTGGGTTCCCTGTTTCACGAGCTTTTCGAGATAGCCGATGGTTGCCAGGGCTAGGGTTACGGGGATGCGGTCAGTTTCGGCTTTTTCCGTCGCCATGCCTAAAAGCTAGTCCGTAACCGGTGTACAGAAAAGTAACTTTTTAGACTCTATTAGGAATCCAATAGGTTGTACAGCGGCTTGGGGATAACTGGTTAAGATATTGAATTTTATCGTAATATGACGAATCGGCGAGGTCGCGATGGTGACTCTCCGCCCGCTCGGCGAGTCCGGGGCCGGAATGGTACGGGGACGCACGGGCCGGGAAGATTCGCGTGGGCTCCGGTGTCCGATGGTCGCTTCAACCGCCGCCGTCCTGCGGTGCGTGGTTGGGGAACCCTGGTGGGGATTGCTGGCCGAGCAGGCGGTCGGTCACCCGCGGCCACTGCGGCCTTCGGCTAGAAAAGTTCGTCATTCCAGAAATAACGCTTTCGCTTTTCCGGAAATCGTGCTTTAGTGTCGCCATCCCGCCTCGGCCGGAGGGGCGTTGCGCGCGATCGTCACGACACGCGAGGCGGGGAGCGATGGCCGCGATGGAGCCGAAGCGTGTTCTCAGGGACGCGCGGACGAACGGTTTTGTTGTGGACGTGAAGTCGCAGCGTGCTGACACCCCGACGCTGGTGTCCCCACGCAAGGCGCGCGAGCGCGTTGCGTGCATGGTGGCCAGAAAGCCCGGCGCACCAGGCAGACTGCGTATAAGCGTGAAGACCATCGCGCAGGGAAGGCCGGGGGTGGATTCAATTGGTCGTCGCAACACTCGATGAGGAGGTTGCGATGGGCATTCGAAAGAAACGGTCAACGCGGAGCAAG
>NZ_JBNPUW010000013.1:0-201534 GCF_051168375.1 Bradyrhizobium sp. HKCCYLRH1034
ATCACAGCCTGAGAAACGCCCGCGTCCTCGTGGTCAGGACGGACGTCCGCAAGGCCGTTTTTACACGACCAAGACCCGAAGCCGACTTAATCAGAATTGAGCCGAACGCTTAATCGGGCAGCAACTTTAGCACACTAATCAGTGTCCGTATGACCCTGGTAACCGCACATGCCTCATGAATTGCTGAGCGGCATTCTCGGAAGCCTCGCAGCAGAGGTCGCTTCTAAGATTGCTCCTGCGCGACAGGGTGGCGAATTTGCCGAAGTTCCGGCTGAAACACTCCAGCGGCAGAACCGCCGGCTTTATCGTTACCTGTTGGCTAGTGGCTGCTTGGGGTTTGCCACTCCCTTGTTGGCTCTTGCCATAGGGAGTGAGGACGCGCCGTGGCGCAACGCCTGGTTAACCGGGGTTATTTTCGGCCTGCCATTTCTGATCATGTTGATCTTCTTGGCGCTCGTCTGGGCGACACGAGGCAGCAAAAGGGCAACGGAGCTTTTGTTCTACTTCGAGAGACAACAGCGGACTCACATCTACGTTTTCTACCTGTACGCCGTGCCGCTAGCGGTGCTGGGACTCACATCCTCGGTGCTGGTGTGGCTCTAAGCACCGCTAACGAGATTACATTGAAGCAGAAGCATCTCGTTGCTGAAGTACTTTGCTGGCGTAGAATGTGACCACTTTCCCGGGTCAAATGTCCGTCTAGCCAAAAAGGTCGGCAATCGGCATGTCGCCTATTGGCCCCTCGCGGACCTTTCCAGTCGGGACGGTGACGTCTGCTCCCGGAGGTCGACCGGAAGCAAGCCGTCCAGGGGGCAAAAGGACCGGCTTTGACCTAAACCGGACCTTCGTTCGCACCGCTGTCATTTTGGGGTTGCAAAGCTTCAGTCAACGTATGCTGGTACGTTGAGGGAGAGTACCGAGGCATCGTGGCCTCCTGGAGTACAAGCAATTTGGCACTTTGCGGCGACCAGTGAGTCAAACGACGGCCGATCTGCCCGACATCTCGTATCCCGTGCTTTGTTGGCGAGAGGGCTACATCTATCTGGCTGCGACGCCACTCGAACTCTGTGCACATCCCCGCTCGATGTTTGAGGAGACGGCCCAACGCGCCCGCGCTGGCGAATGGCACTTAGTAGACGCCGACGGCCGGTCGTTCGATGTTCTAGACTTTATTCGTGTTCGCCCGTTCGGCGGCATCAGAGCCATCGGACCATGGTTGCTGCGTTCGATTTTTGCGATTCCGGTGCTGGCCAATGAAGCGAGGCTGCCGCTGTCCGAGTTTAAGAAAACGCTGATCGGCGCGATCAGGATTCGCTATCAATATGACTCCGATAAGGCACCGGCGGCACGGGCCATCAGGCTTCTGCAATCTGCTGATTCGTATGCAGCGGCTATCGATGCGCTGCCAAAGAGGTGACGGCGACAAGTAGCCCTTCGCTTTTGTCGCGTTTACTTCCGCTGCTGGCCCGTCCCGGACCTTCGGTCCCGCCGGTGATGTCGGCTTCCGGGCCTCGACCGGAATAAGGGAGCCGGGCACCGACCGCCGGCTTTTTGACCCGAAGCGGAAGTGGGCTGTTGGACGGGCAGACGCCGCTCAGGTTATGTTCCCTAACCGCCAAAAGGGGGCAAACGATGGAGCAGCGTTTCACATTCGATCAGGTCGCGAACGTATACAGGGCCTCACGACCCGATTACCCTGAGGCTCTGATTGACGATGTCATGTCATTTGCAAACCTAGAGCCAACCGATGCCGTTCTTGAAATTGGCTGTGGAACGGGTCAAGCAACAAAAAGCTTTGCGAAGCGGGGTTTGCAGATCGTCGCCATTGATCCCGGATCGGAAATGATCCGCTACGCGCGCGAGACTTTGGCGAGTTTTGCCAACGTGAAACTAGCCGAGGCTACTTTCGAGGCGTGGCCAGTTGGAAATTCAGTGTTCGCTCTAATCTTTGCGGCACAGGCGTGGCACTGGGTATCCCCGGAAGTGCGGTTCGTAAAAGCCGCCCAACTGCTTTCGACTAACGGAACACTGGCCGTCTTCGGGCACGTGCCTGTCGGACTACCCTCACATTTACTGGAACGGTTTAAGCAAATTTGGCTACGTCACACGGGCTCGTGGGGGGCGCCGCCCGAAGCTTGGTACCTACCGAACGGCCCGTTTAAGGACTGGTTTGACCAGTCGCAGTTGTTCGGGCCCGTTGAACACAAGTGCTATCTGTGGAAATGGCAGCACACGGCGTCCAGCTACACCGAGTTTCTGAGCACGCGGTCGGACGTTCGGTTACTCGCGGCAGAGACGCGTGAAGACCTGCTCGATGAAATTGCAAAAGCAATCGACGATCAAGGAGGCGGCCTCGACATCGATTATGAAACGCATCTTTACATTGCTCACCGTATTGATGGCGACAAATAGCCCTTCGCGTTAGCCCATTTGTCGCGTTCACTTCCGGTTCTGGCCCCCTACGGACGATCCAGAGCGGCATTGAGAATGTCCGCTTTCGCGGTTTAACCGGAAGCGAGCCGTCAGACGATCAGAAGGCAGCTTTTCGAATCGGACATCGTTAGTTTTTAGTAACGGCCGCACAAAAGATGCTCTCCTTCGATTTCCGCTTCCTTGTCCAAGAGCGGTATTGAGTGCGGCGTGGGCAATGTCGGCAAGCGACCAGGAAGATGAGAACAAAGCTCGCAATTGCAATGCTTCTGAGCTTCGGTGTGATCGTTCTAGGCCACGCGTACCTTCGCGGCTACGCACCCTTCACCGCTCAATTTGTGCAGACATGTGATAGAGCAATCAAGGAGCGGTTGGTTGCTCCGTCCACCTATGAGCGGATCAGCGTAGACGAGTCTCGGAAGACAATCACGTTCGACGAGTTCTTCAAAGACCCGATACGGCGAGTGTCCGAGGCAGCCAAGAAAGCCATTGCCCAAGTCGAGCGAGCTTCGCCGGTTCAGTATATCGCGCTCATCGATTACCAAGCTCAGGATCGTATCGGTGCCATCATTCGCGAAAGCGCAACATGCACTTTCAACTCACTTGATGGGAGTGACATGCCTGAACGTACAGGTTTTGTGCAGGTCGACGGCGAACATAATATTACGTGGGCTGCGAGGCAGCCGAACGCGGCCGCGCTCCTATCGCGCCTGGGACGGTGACTGGTGGTCGGCTATTGGCCCATCACGTCGATCCTGCGATTGATCGAAATGGCCGCTATCGAGGGGTAACCGGACCACCAGCGGAATCGGGAAGACAGTCGCCCATGAGGCGTAGCGGAAGATCGTAGTCCGTCGCTGGTTATCCGGCCGGATCGCTTTGGCGGCCGCTGCATCATAGAGGTATAGCGAAGCAGTAGTGCCCATCTTCATCGGCCGTGGTGCGCCATTTCGATTGGGTACACCGTAGTTGCGGAGCAATTCAGAGGTCTGCGTTCTGCGCATCGTGTTCAAGCCGAGGGGCAGTTTGCCGTAACCAATGTTTCTCGAGAAAGCCAATTGACTAAAGTCCGGATAGCTCGATCACCGGTGAGTTCTGGACGCCAACGTGCCACATGGACTTTGCTCGAAGACACGTGAGGCGTCGCCAACAACGCCGGTACGAGGCGGCCATCGGCGACTGCGTCGGCGATCAGAAGCGAGCGTCCAAGCGCGACCCCGCCGCCTTCGACGGCAGAGGTGAGGCAAAGCCCGATATCACGCAGAACCGGCCCGCGGGAGACGGCCTGGTTCACGCCAAGTGTCTTGAACCAGAATTCCCAACTCCACTCACCGGCGGGATCGCTCCCCTTGCGAATCAGCGGAAGCTCAATCAGACCGGCCGGATTCGCCAGCGGCTTGCCTTCAGGCAGCACACGTGGCGCGCACACCGGAACCACCCGTTCCTGAAACAATGGCGCTTGAGTCGAACTGGGCCGTGCTTCGGCAAGCGACGTCCAGACGATACGAAGATCGACTGAACTCGTCGCGTCCTGCTCCGCTTGGATTGGCTCGAACTCGACATCGATGTCGGGATGCTCCGACTGAAACGATGGAAGTCGCCTGACGAGCCACCACGCGGCGAACGCCGGGCCTGAACCCAATCTGACGGTTTGGCGGCTGGCGCGGCGGCGCAGACGAGGCTCCAGTCCGGCCATGGTGTCGAGCAACATCGCAAGTTCGGCTCGCAGCAAACTTCCTTCGGCGCTCAGCTCGACCCCGGGATTGAGTCTGCGGAGCAGAGTCGTCCCGTAAAATGTCTCGAGCTGCCGAATTCGATGACTGACCGCGCTCTGGGTCACACCAAGTTCTTCAGCCGCGCGAGTGAATGAGCGGTGGCGCGCGACGGCGTCGAACGCGACCAATGGAGCAAAAGGTGGAAGGCGACGGACCATCGGAGCAAGAAGTGATCAATGAGAACCACATGATACAGTTTCATGAGATTTTGAGAATGCTTCATTCGCTGCCAAGCCGTTTTTCCGCCAGCCTAAGGCGATGGCAGAACATCTCGAAATTGCGCTGGTTGAGGATCCGACAATCGCGGATAACGGTTCTTCTTCACGATTGCCGCGGTTTGCGCTTCTTGCGGCGAGTGTCAGCGGATTCCTGTTCCAGGTCGATCTCACGGGCCTGGCCGCAGCGCTACCGGACATCGCCAGCAGCTTAGGGGTCCCGGTGCAAGACCAGGCCTGGATTATCGACATCTACAGCCTCGCTCTCATCTTCGCGCTTCCGGTTGCCGGTCCGTTTGCAGACCGACACGGGCGGCGAAGAGTGTTCATTGGCGGCGGCGTCTTGTTTGCTCTCTCCTCGGCACTGTCTGCGGCGTCGACCACGTTCGAGAGCCTGCTGGCGTGGCGCGTGCTGCAAGGCGTCGCAGGCGCTGCGATCACGTCGGCGGCTGCGGCGCTACTCGCGGCCGCTTATCCGGGTAAGCGACGCGCCTGGGCCTTCGGCATCTGGGGTACGGTCATCGGTGGCTCAATGGTCGTCGGACCACCGCTCGGAGCAATCATTGCCTCCTATGCTGGCTGGCCGTGGATCTTCTGGATCAATCTTCCGCTCTGTATGGCGCTCGTGGTCTTCGCCTCGCCGCTGGCGGAATCGGAACGTGTCGGCTCTCAACCGCCAATGGATTGGCTCGGGCCGAACCTGCTAGCGCTAGTCGTCGGTTCCTCAGCGTACGCGCTCCTCTCATCAGGCGGATTTCGTGGGATAGCATTGGCTACAACCGTGCTCGCTTCTTGTGCGTTCTGGGTCGTAGAGCGCAGGCACCCGCGGCCGGCCTTTGATTTCGGACTGTTTGCGTCGGTTCCGTTCCTTGCCCTTTGTATCACCGCTATTGCAAGTTCGATCGGTTACTGGTCCTTGCTCGTCCATCTGCCGCAGATGATGCGCGGGCCGATGGGGCTCGATGCAAGTCGCTCCGGATTGCTGCTAACCGCGCTCACCATACCAATGCTCCTGCTGCCTAGTCTGGGCGCGCGCTTGTCGCAGTGTATGCCGGCACGGTTCTACTTCGGCGGAGGACTGACGGTGGTTGGCGTCGCGGCATTGTTCCTGGGAGCCATTTCAAGGGATCTATCCAGCTCGGCAGCGACGTGGGCCGTGGGCGCGATGCTGCTCCTGGGCGGAGCGGGGTGCGCACTGTTCAACGCTCAGATCACGGCCTTCTCGGTTTCCTCGGTTCCAGCCGATCGAGCGGCGACGGCTGCCGCCATGTGTGTCACAATGCGTCAGGTGGGCTTTGCTTTCGGCATCGCGCTGATAGGAGCCGTCCTGAATCTGGGCGGTAGCGGCCTGTATCCACCCGCTTTTCTTCTCGTCGGTGCGATCACGCTTGTGCTTGGTGCAATTGTGTTTGCCTTGCTCTCAATTCCTGTCGCAAGGGAGCTGCAGTAAAGCGGCAAACCAACTTTGCAGTTGATATTAGGATCGTGCAATTCACCAAGCGGGCTGCTGCGGAAGCGTTAGTCGGCCAACGTGCGATTGTCGCGCATTCTACGAACTGTGCGCGTTTCCATTGCAGGGTCCGTTTCGAACGCTTGTTTTCCCTTCGCGGCCCAAAGCTCACGTGCCCGTTCGCCCTCACCGCTTTTAAGCTTGTCAGCCATCCAAAGCAGCGCGCCCAAGATCGTGGAACGGTCGTCACCGGTCAGGTCCACGATGCCGGCTTTGACCACGAGGCCGCCGAGTTCGATGAGGTGCCGGGTGCGCTTGCGGCGTTCGACCTGCCACGCGCGCATGTCATGTCGCGCTTTTGCGGCTTGATGCCGGTTGCGCGCCGTCCGGTTGCCCAGGAGCGCCGTCCGTGTTGCGGTCAGTTGCTGGCGCATTTCAGCGCGTCCGTCCTTGAAAAAACGCGGCGCCGCGCTTGGCCCATGCCTCCCTCTTCCCGGCCTCCTTCGTCTCGGCCAGCACGATCAGCGCGCCTGCCAGTTCTTCAGCCGTCAGTGTGTCAGCTCCGGTCGCGATGACCAATTCGCCGAGCTGGCGCACCTTTCGAGTTTTCAGCCCGCGCGCTTTGTCTTCGAGTGCCTTCAGATCCGCATCAAAGTCTCGTGGCTTGCGCATCATCGTCTCCATGAGCTCGATGGAGAAATAATAGGCGAGCACACCGCAGAATGCTGTAAGGTCATCAGGACGAGCTGAGACGGGGTAGTCCCTCCCGAGATTTTTTCGAGGAGGGCGCGCTTATACGTCGTTCCGACGTGCGCTTCGCCGTGTAGATGATCTGGTCGCGATGGCGATCTATCATCTTCACGTCAAGGTCATTGGCCGAAAGGCCGGGAGCAGCGCGGTAGCATCGGCGGCCTACCGCTCCGGCTCGCGGCTGCGTGACGAGCGGCTCGGCCGCGATCAGGATTTCTCCGCCAAGCGCGGCGTCGTTCATTCCGAGGTCATGCTGCCGGAGAACGTGCCGGAAGCATGGAGCGACCGCGAGCGGCTTTGGAATGACGTCGAAGCGCACGAAATCCGGAAAGATGCCCAGCTGGCCCGCGAGGTGGAGTTTGCGCTTCCGCGCGAGATGAGTGAGGCGCAGGGCATCGAGCTAGCCCGCGATTTCGTTCGGAGCGAGTTCGTGGGTCTCGGTATGATCGCCGATCTCAATGTGCACTGGGATATGGCCGAGGACGGCATGCCCAAGCCGCATGCCCATGTCATGCTGACCATGCGCGGGGTCGACGAGAGCGGCTTTGGCAATAAGGTACGGGACTGGAACCGTACGGAGATGGTCGAGCGCTGGCGCAGACGCTGGGCCGAGCTTGTCAACGAGCGGCTGGCCCAGCTCGACATCGACGCGCGGATCGACCATCGCAGCCTGGAAGCCCAGGGCATTGCGCTGGAGCCGCAAAGCCAGATCGGCGCGCCCGCCAAACGGATTGAGATCCGAGGCATTGCGGGCGACGAGTCTGAGGCCGACCGGGCCGAGATGCACCGCGAGATCGCGCGCAACAATGGCGCGCGGATCATCGCTGATCCCTCCCTTGGACTGGACGCGATCACCCAGCAGCAATCGACCTTCACGCGCCGCGACCTGGCAAAATTCGCGCACCGGCACAGTGACGGGCTCGACCAGTTCGATGCGGTCATGGGCGCGATACAGGGAACGCCCGATCTGATCGAACTCGGTAAGGACGCCCGCGGCGAGGATCGGTTCACAACCCGCGGAATGATCGAGACGGAACAGCGCCTGCACCGTGCCGCTGAATTGTTGGCGGGAGGGGAGCGCCTCGAGGTGCGAGATGCGGAGCGCAGGGCGGCTTTGGCGCGTGCGGAAGCGCGCGGCCTGGTGCTGTCATCCGAGCAGGTTGACGCCTTGGCGCACGTCACGGGTGGACGCGATCTCAGCGTCGTGGTCGGCCATGCCGGGACGGGAAAGAGCGCGATGCTGGGGGTGGCACGGGAGGCGTGGGAAGCGGCTGGCTTCGAGGTCCGGGGCGTGGCGCTGTCCGGCATTGCCGCGGAAAACCTTCAAAGCGGATCGGGCATTGCGTCGCGCACGATTGCCAGCCTGGAGCACGGCTGGGGACAGAGCCGTGATCTGCTCAAATCGAGCAATGTGCTTGTCATCGACGAGGCGGGGATGGTCGGCACGCGGCAGCTCGAGCGCGTGCTGTCCCATGCCGCCGAGGCTGGCGCAAAGGTGGTGCTCGTCGGCGATCCGCAACAGCTGCAGGCGATCGAAGCGGGAGCGGCCTTCCGGTCGATTTATGAGCGTCACGGCGGCGCCGAGATCGGCGAAGTGCGCCGTCAGCGGGAGGACTGGCAGCGCGGTGCCACGCGCGATCTAGCGACCGGCAAGGTGGATCATGCGCTCGGAGCTTACCGCGCCCATGGCTTGGTGCACGAGGCCCAGACCCGCGAGCAGGCTCGAGGGGATCTGATCGAGCGTTGGGACCGCGACCGGCTGGCCTCGCCGGATCGGAGCCGGATCATCCTCACCCATACCAACGAAGAGGTCCATGCGCTGAACGAGACGGCGCGCGAGCGGATGCGGGCAGCGGGCAATCTCGGCGACGAGGTGGAGGTGACGGTCGAGCGCGGCACGAGAGACTTTGCGGGCGGGGATCGGGTCATGTTCCTGCAGAACGAGCGCGGGCTCGGCGTCAAGAACGGCACACTCGGGACCGTCGAGCAGGTCAGCGCAAAATCCATGACCGTGCAGACCGACGATGGCCGATCCGTGCGCTTCGACCTCAAAGATTACAATCGGCTCGACCATGGCTATGCGGCGACGATCCACAAGGCGCAGGGCATGACGGTGGACCGCGTCCATGTGCTGGCGACGCCCGGCATGGACGCCCACAGCAGCTATGTCTCCCTGTCGCGGCATCGCGACAGCGTCGACCTGCATTATGGCCGTGACGACTTTGCCAATGAGGTTCGGCTGGTCCGCGCCCTGTCGCGCGATCGCGCCAAGGACATGGCTTCCGACTACGACCGTGCCGATCCGATCCAAAGCTACGCCGAGCGGCGTGGGATCACGTTTCGCGAGCGCGTGGCCGAGATCGTACGCAAGGTCATGCCGGAGAAGCTGCGCGACATGTTCGACGGCCTTCGCGTTCCTGGGGAGGTGTCCGACCGATATGGCGGACAACGGCCCGAGCCCGGGTCGCCGGAAAGGGAAAGGAGTGGTACGGCAACCGACCGGCGTGAACCCGAAGTGCCGGCAAGGAACGTGGCGCAAGATCCCGAGGTGGAAGCACGTCGCGTCCGGACCCGGGCACTCGTGCGCCATGCCCGCGCCGTGGATGCGATCTTCGCGGAGCGGAAGATAGGCAGGCAGGCAAGTCCGGAGCAGGTGAAAGAACTACAGACGGCCCGCCATGCCTTCGAGGCGGTGCGGCCTTATGGCTCGCATGACGCCGAAGCCGCCTACCGAAACAACCCGGAGCTCGCCCGTAAGGCGGCGGCCGGTCAGGTCAGCCCCGCCATCCGTGCGCTCCAGATCGAGACCGAACTTCGCACCGATCCAAGCCGGCGCGCCGATCGCTTTGTGGAGCGCTGGCACAAGCTTGGCCACACCAGTCAGCGCCTATACCAAGCTGGCGACATGTCCGGCTACAAGGCTGCGCGCTCGGCAATGGGCGACATGGCCAAAAGCCTCGAACGCGATCCGCAATTGGAATCCATCCTCGCCGGCCGCAAGAACGACCTCGGCATCGCGTTCGAATCCGGCCGCCGGCTCGGCCAGGAGCTAGCCCTTGCCCACGGTATCGGCCTTGGAAAAGACCGAGGCCTCGAACGCTGACTAGGCCTATCTGCCGCCGCTTGGGCGCCACGCCCCGACAAGTCGAAAACCCAATTGCACGCCCGCCAGGCGGTGGCCTCTCTTCTCTCAGCAGCCGTCAGAACCAGCCAGCAGGAGGCAGCCCGGCCATGCGCGAAGCGGACCGCATCATCCGTTTGAAAACCGTTCTCGCGAGGACCGGGCTGTCGCGGTCCACGATCTACCGCAAGATCGCCGAGGGCACATTCCCGGTTCAGATCAAGATCAGCACCAATGGCAGCGGTTGGCATGAATCCGAAATCAACCGGTGGATCGCAGATCCTGTCTCGTGGCGACCGAGGGGCGCGCTCGGTGAAGTCCGGTGACGAGAAGATGAACGTCAATCGTCGTTGTCCTCGAAACGCATGATCAACAACGCGCGCGTCCGCCGTGGCGGCAGCTTGCCCTATTCCTTAGAGAGGCGCGTCTTCGGCCCGTTGCTGATTGGACCGTCAATCGGTCCTAGTTCTGCGCTGATAGCAACAGGCTTGTCCTGCGCTGACAGAGGGGCTTCTCCACGCAGCCAACTCCGCGTTTTCTGATCCGTTCTTGGTGAAATGCCGGCGTCCCATTGTTCACCAAAAGGGCCGCCGCCATAAGCTCACTCGTGTCGTACCCCAATCGATGTGTACCCGGAGGTGCTGACCGGATTATCGGATAGCCTTCCTATCCCCGCACACGATCTTAACGTACTAGGCCCACCACTGCTCACGCTGACGCTTCCTTGAATTGCAATATGCGCGCACCCTGGCGCAGCGCATCGAGATAGTCGGCCCACCACGTCATCAGTTTCACACGCTCATCCCAATAGTCGCCGCGGGCGTAGGCCCGGCGCACAGCATTCGGCTCAACATGCGCCAGCGCAGCCTCGATGGCGTTGATGCTCCACTTTCCGCTTTCGTTGGCCAGGGTCGAAAAGGTCGAGCGGAAACCGTGAGCGACCATCTCGTCGTTCGAATAGCCGAGACGGCGCAGCGCCGCACACAGCGTGTTTTCGCTGATCGGCCGCGTCACCGAACGCAGGCCCGGGAAGACAAGCCCGGCCACGCCTCGCCCTGTGATCGGATGCAGATCCCGCAAAATGGCGGTAGCCTGCGCTGGAAGCGGGACGCGGTGAGGTCTGCGCATCTTCGTCCGCTCGGCGGGGATGTTCCACACGGCAGCGTCCAGATCAAACTCAGCCCATGTCGCGTGGCGCAGCTCGCCCGGCCGCGGCGCTAGCAGGGCGATCAGTTGCAGCGCGGCCTTCGTCGTTGGCTGGCCCTGAAAGCCGTCAATCGCCCGCAGCAAGCCGCCGAACGCGACAGGCTCGATAATCGCCGCCCGGTGCTTCGGTTTTGGAGCTGCGATTGCGCCGCGCAGCGCTTGGGTCGGGTCCGCATTGGCACGGGCGGTCGTGACAGCATATCGAAATACGGCACCAATGACCGCCCGCAGGCGCTTTGCCGTTTCGAGCTTGCCGGCCGCTTCCAGTGGTTGCAGCACCCGCAAGACTTCGCCAGCGGAGACGTCGCCGATCGGCAGCGGTCCCAGATCGGCCTTGGCCAGGCCGAGCAGCCATTCCAGCTTGCCAGCGGTCGCAGTCGCAACGCCCTCCCGCTTCTTCTTGGCAAGCAGCTCATCGGCCAGAACACTGAACGTGTTGGCCTGAGCCTCGGCGCGCGCCGCCTTCACCTGGCGCTTCCGGATGGCGGGATCGATGCCGTCCCGCAAGAGGCCCGCAGCTTCGTCCCTTAGCCTTCTGGCAGCTTCCAGTGGCACACCGGCCGGGGCCTTGCCGTATTCGCCAAGGGCGAGCTTCTTCTGCTTGCTGCCGAACCGATACGCGAAATTCCAGAGTTTGCCACCGCTTGGCGTAAGCCACAGTTGCAGGCCGCCCCCGTCCGAGAGCTTCACTAGCCGCCCACTAGCCTTGGCGTTCCTAACGGCAGCGTCCGTAAGTTTTCCACTCGCCATGCCACGCACCAACTGTTGGCCTTTTCAAAGCTACATCGCCCGAAAGGCCAACAAGGAGGCCAACAATTTCATCGGCTGTCAACGAACGAGAACAAACCGTGACGGCCACGAATGACCGAAAATGTTTTGTTTTCAGTACCTTGTCGGCGAGAAACGAACGAGGGAGGACGGCTGCGGAAGGGGGGTGGTGCCGCAAGAGGGACTCGAACCCCCGACCCCGTCATTACGAATGACGTGCTCTACCAGCTGAGCTATTGCGGCGAACCATAGCGGCGAGCGCCCGGCACGAGGCCGGACGACGCGGACGCGCTCCTGATATCGGGCGGACGGCCCGTTGGCAAGGACAACGCGCGCGGCCGCGGCTCCGAAACGAACCGGTGTGACCGGGACGGCGGGAGGGCCTGACGGTCCTCAGCCGCCGAACCGCGACCAGAACCCGCGCCAGCCGCCGGCCTGGGCCTTGGGCGCGATCTGCTCGGCGAACTCGTCGCGGGGCTGGTCATCGTCATCGACACCGGGATCGTCCGGCGGCCGCATGATCGGCACGATCGCCTGGATCGGCGTCTCCGCCGGCCGGGCGAGATCGTTGCGGGTGCGGAACAGCGGCGTCGGCGCGGCTGCCGCCGTCTCGGCCGGCTTGGCGGCGACCGCGTTCGGCTCGGCCTCCGTCTCCGGCTCCGATTCGGCCTCGACGGGACCCGCGGCCTGCAACGGCGGCGCCGGCTCGGCGGCGACGGCCTCGATCAACCGGCTATCCTCAGCCATGTCCACAGGGATATCCACCGGCTTGTCGACAGGCTTGTCCACGGCCTCGGCCGGTTGTTCGGCCTGCTCGGGATCGGCCGCGACCACCGGCCGCGGCGGCTCGTTGTCCTGCAGCGCCGGAGTGATCACCACGGCCTCGCGCGGCGGCTCGACCGCGGCTTCGGCCACGGTGGGCCGGGCCGGCGGCGCCAGCACGGCTTCGGCGAAGGCCGAGCTTTCGATCACGCTGCTGCGCTCCGAGGGCAGGCTCGCCACCGGCGTCTGCCATTGGAAGGCGTCGAGCCGGCCGGTGACCGGCGAGATCGGCTGCCAGCGATCGCTGACATAGCCGTCCGCGGTCCAGGCCGGGTCGTGGCGGGCGCGCACCGCGCGCAGCGCCCATTCGCGCGCCTTGCCGGCGTCGCCATGCTCGGTGCGCTCCAGCTCGGCCATCAGCATCGCCACGCGCTGGGTCGGATCCTCCGTGAACGGCGCCAGCGCCTCGCGGGCGCGGCCGAATTCGGCGGCGTCGATCGCCGCGCGCGCCACCGCCAGCGCGCCTTCGACATGGCCGGGCGTCCGCGCGGCCAGGTTCTCCACCCGCGCGAGCCGCTGCGTGGCCGAATCGCCGAGCCGGACATGGGCGTAGGCGTCGGCGAGATCCGGATGCGGGCCGGCCGCCCAGGCCGCCTCGATGATTTTCATCGCGCGCCGTACCTGGTGCGCCTCGCTCTCGAACTTTGCCGCCAGCACCGCGGCCGGCACCAGGGTCGGCGCCAGCTTCACCGCCTCCATCGCGCTCGCGCGCGACAGGTCGCGATCCCCGGTCTCCAGCGCCAGCGCGCGCGCCGTCAGCAGCACGCCGCGCTGACGGCGGTAGGTCGGCTTGTCGATCATGCCGGCGGTGTAGTTGCCGTCGAGGATCGAAAGCGCACCGTCCCAATCGGCCTCGGCGCAACGGAAGCCGAGCACGGCATGCGAGGCCCAGGTGGCGTTGGGCGCCAGCCTGAGCGCTTCGTCGGCGATCATCACCGCGGCATAGGCGTCGTCGGCGCGCTGCGCCTCGATGAACAGGCCGCGCAAGCCGAGCAGGCGGGTGTCGTGGCGCTCGGCCATGGCGCGGAAGGCGCGCCGGGCGCCGTCGCGGTCGCCTTCGAGCTGCGCCGCCTGGGCGTGCAGGAGCAGCGTCAGCGGATCATCGCCGGCCAGCCGCTTGGCGGTGTCCGCGTGCTGCCGCGCCGCGGTCGAATCGCCCTGGCCGATCGCCAGCAGGCCGTGGGTGATGGCGTGGCGGCCGCGCTGATGCCGGCGGGCGCGATGCGCCTTGCGGATGTGGCCGGGCGCCCGCAGCAGCGCGCTGATCAGGTTCCAGACCAGCACGCAGGCCGCGATGGTCAGGCCGAGCGCCAGCACGAACACCGGCAAGGTCATGGCGATCCGCCACGGGCCCCAATTCAAGACGACGTCGCCGGTCTGCTCGGCGACCCAGGCCGAGCCCGCAGCGGCGAGCCCGACCAGGATGAGGAAAATGACGATCCGGAACATGGGCGTCCTATTGCGCGGGTTTGGCGAGCGCGGTCATCGCGTCGTCGGCGAATTTGCGGGCGGTCGACAGCGCGGCGTCGCGGGCATCGGCGCGTGCGAGCCAGTCATTGGCGGGGGCGCGATCCTCCGGCGAGAGACCCTTCAGCTCGCGGCGGGCCTCGGCGAAATCGTTGCGCAGCGCCGCCGCGGTGATCCGCGCCACGACCGCGCCGCGATCGGTGCCGGCGCCGTCGGTGCGCTCGACCTTGACCAGGCTCGAGGCGCCGGCCGAGAGCTTGCCGAGGATCGAAGTCCCCGTGGTGCTCTCGGGCGCCGGCGGCGAGAGCTTCGGCACGATGGTGAGCAGCTCGCGGCTCAGTGCCGCGGGGCTCGGCACGCCGGTCGTGGCGAATGCCTCCAGCGGCTTCAGCGCGGCCGCGTCGGGCGCCAGCGATCTGGCGGTGGTCAGCGCCGCTCCATAGGGATCGCCGTGACGCACGGCGACGTCGAGCAGGGTCGCGGCGACCACGCGGCGCAACGGCGCGTCGTCGGCCGGCTTGGCCGCCTCTGCCGCCGCGGAGAGCTTGGCGCGCTCCTGTGCCAGCGCCGCGCTCTGGCTCTTGCTCGCCCGCTCCAGCGCGTCGATGCGCGCCGTCAGGCCGGAGAGATCGACCGGCTCGGGTGCGGGCGCCGGCGCGGAGCCGTCGCGCGGCTGCGCCCGGACATCGTTGAGGGCCGCCACGGTCTTGTCGGCCTGCGCGCGCAGGCCGGCGACGTCGTTGCGCAGCGCTGCAATCGCCTTGTCGGCGGCATCGAGCCGGCCGGTCACGGCGCCGTCCGACTTGCCGACGCGCTGCTCCAGCCCGGCGACGCGGGAGGTGAGCTCGTCGATAGCGGCGGACTGCGGCGAGATCGCCGAGGGCGGCTGCACAGGCGGCCAGCCGAGCATCCAGCCGACGCCGATCACCAGCGCCGCCGCGGCCGCGCCGGAGAACGGCGCGATGATCCAGGGCGAGACCGGGCGCGGCGGCCGGGGTGGAGGAAGCTCGGCGTGCGGCGGCTCGGCCGCGGCGACCGTCTCCTCGGGCGTCTCGCTGGCGGCCGATTCCGGTTCGGCGTCACCGGCGCCATGCGGATGCGACTGGCTCGCCGCGCCCGACGACCCCTCGGCCAAGGCTTCGGCCGGCGCGGACCAGGGCGACGTGGTCGGCCGCTCCGCCGCGCTCTCGCTGGCCGACGGGCGCTCCTCGCGCGAGGTCGGCTCCAAATCGATGGTCGGCGGTGGCCGTTTCGGCCGCCCGGTGTCGGAGGCCGGTGCAGCGGTGTCGGGTTCATCGACCATGGTGGAAGTTCCCTGGCTGAGGCAAGATTGAGCAGGCCCTCTTACGCCATTCACGACCGTAGCGCACGGGTCAGGCCCTCCAGCATGTCGTTTTCATCCGGATGCGCCGCGATTGTGACCTGGGTGGCGCCGGCCTCGCGCAGCACCTCGGCGACATTGGCCGACAGGCAGCCATGCGGCACCGCCAGCGCCGAGATTTCGACGCCGTCGGCGCGGATGGCCGCCACGAACGCAACCGCGCTCCGCCGCGAATAATGCAGCACCGCCTCGATCCGGTTGGCTGCGAAGGCGTCGCAGACTTCGCGCGGCAGGGTGGTCACCTGCGCCATGCGATAGACGGTCTGGGTGATCACATCGAAGCCGCGCTCGGCGAGCTCGGAGGCGAGGTCGCGCGAGATGTCGGCGCCGGCGAGATAGAGCAGGGTGGCCCCGGCCTCGATGACGCCGCTGTCTGCGATCAGGTCGCGCAACGCGGTCGCATCGGCCGCGGCCGAGATCACCTGCGTGAAGCCGGCCTCGCGTGCGGCTGCGGCCGTCCGGTCGCCGACCGCGAACAGCGGCAGGCGCAGCAAGGCGGACGCCCTGAGCTGCGGCGCCGCCGCGCGCAGCGCGTTCGATGACGTCACGATGAGTCCGGCGGCATCGCCGCCCACGTTCGGCGGCAGCGCGACCGGCTCGAAGCGCAGCATCGGCGCCAGCAGCACCTCGAAGCCGCGTGCGCGCAGGGCGCTCGCGGTGCGTTCATTGTCAGGGGCGGGACGGGTCACCAGCACGGCCATGTGCTATGCTCCCGTCGAACATGGATCGGCCGGGCTGCAACGGACGGACGATTGCACCTGGCGACCTCGTGGTGTTAGGCGGTTCTGCGCACTCATAATGACCAAAAGGGTTGAGATTGGGTAACGAATCGCAAACGCTCGTGCTGGGCATCGAAACCACCTGCGACGAGACCGCCGCCGCGGTGGTGGCGCGTGATTCGGACGGCAAGGGGCAGATCCTCTCCAATGTCGTGCGCTCGCAGACCGACGAGCATGCCATCTATGGCGGCGTGGTTCCCGAGATCGCCGCGCGCGCCCATGTCGACATGCTCGACCATCTCATCGACGCGGCGATGCGCGAGGCCGGCATCGACTATGCCGCGCTCGGCGGCGTCGCGGCGGCGGCCGGGCCGGGCCTGATTGGCGGCGTCATCGTCGGCCTCACCACCGCCAAGGCGATCGCGATGGTGCACGACACGCCGCTGATCGCGGTCAACCATCTCGAGGCGCATGCGCTGACGCCGCGCCTCACCGATGCAATCGACTTCCCCTATTGCCTGTTCCTGGCCTCCGGCGGCCATACCCAGATCGTCGCGGTCGCCGGCGTCGGCGACTATGTCAGGCTCGGCACCACCGTCGACGACGCGATGGGCGAGGCGTTCGACAAGGTCGCGAAGATGCTGGGCCTGCCCTATCCGGGCGGACCGCAGGTCGAGCAGGCCGCGCGCAACGGCGACGGTCAGCGCTTTGCCTTCCCGCGTCCGATGCAGGGCCGCAGCGATGCCAATTTCTCGCTGTCCGGTCTGAAGACCGCCGTGCGTAACGAGATCGGCCGGCTCGGCAAGGTGAGCGAGCAGGACATCGCCGACCTCTGCGCCAGCTTCCAGGCCGCGGTGCTGGACTCGACCGCCGACCGCCTGCGCGTCGGCCTCGATCTGTTCAAGCAGCGTTTTGGCGCGCCGACCGCGCTGGTGGCCGCCGGCGGTGTCGCCGCCAACCAGGCGATCCGCGGCGCACTCGACGATGTCGCGCAGCAGGCCGGCACCCGCCTGATCATGCCGCCGCCGGCGCTGTGCACCGACAATGGCGCGATGATCGCCTGGGCCGGGCTGGAGCGGTTGGCGCTAGGGATGGTGGACGGCATGGACGCCGCGCCACGCGCGCGCTGGCTGCTGGATGCCAATGCCAGCGTGCCGGGCAAGTTCGCGAATACGCGGGCGGGGTTTTGAGGGTGATGGAATTGCTTTTTCATCCTGCACGAAGCGGCTGGATCGCCCTCGGCTGTGATGTGGCAAGCTCCTGCACCACACGCGGTGCGCTCCCCTCCCCCTTGCGGGGAGGGGTCGGGGGTGGGGGTGGCTCCATAAAGATTCTCGCTCGTGGCACCCCCCTCCCCAACCCTCCCCCGCAAGGGGGGAGGGAGCGCAGCCGAATTCGCGGCGAATGACTCGCTTCCAAACGACCTCCGTCATCGGCGCCGGTGCCTGGGGCACCGCGCTCGCCGCCGTCGCCGCGCGTGCCGGCCGTGATGTCACGCTCTACGCGCGCGACAGCCACCACGCCGCGCGCATCTCTGCTGCCCGCGAAAACCCGCGCCTGCCCGGCATTCCGCTCGCCGCCAGCATCGCCGTGACCGCCGATCTCGCCGAGGCCGCCCGCGCCGACGCCGTTCTCATCGTCGTCCCCGCCCAGCATCTGCGCGGCGCCGTGATGCATCTCGCGCCGCTGCTCCGTCCGGGCACGCCGCTCGTCGCCTGCGCCAAGGGCATCGAGCACGGCACCCATAAATTCATGACCGAGGTGATCGCGGAGGCCGCGCCGAACGCGATCCCGGTGATCCTGTCCGGCCCGAGCTTCGCCGACGACGTCGCGCGAGGACTGCCGACCGCGGTGACGCTCGCCGCGCCCGACGAGGCGCTCGCGGCCGACCTCGTCCATGCGCTGGGCTCGCCGACCTTCCGGCCCTATCATTCGACCGACGTGCGCGGCGTCGAGATCGGCGGCGCCGCCAAGAACGTGCTGGCGATCGCCGCCGGCATCGTTGCCGGCCGCAATCTCGGCGCCTCGGCGCTGGCGGCGCTGACCACGCGCGGCTTCGCCGAGTTGGTGCGGCTCGGCCGCGCCTATGGCGCGCGCAGCGAGACGCTGACCGGCCTGTCCGGCCTCGGCGACCTGATCCTCACCTGCGCCGGCCCGCAATCGCGCAACTTCGCCGCCGGCCTCGCGCTCGGCCGCGGCGAGCCGCTGCCCGCAGGCAAGCTCGCCGAGGGACAATACACCGCGCCCGTGCTGGTCGAACTCGCCACGTCGCGCGGCGTCGAGATGCCGGTGGCGCAGGCGGTCGCCGCCATTCTCGCCGGCACCGTGACGATCGATGCCGCGATCGAGGCGCTGATGATGCGCCCGTTCAAGGCGGAGGAGTGAGCGGTGTAGCGCGACTCCACGCCGCTGATCATGCAGCCATCTCCGCCCTCTTGCCCGCGCTTGTCGCGGGCATCCATGTCTAAGATAATATGGCTGGCGGTGAGACGTGGATGGCCGGGCCTTTGACGTGCTTCGCACTCTTGCCCGGCCACGACGAATGGAAAGAGAACGGAACTATGAACTACTGGCTGGTGAAATCCGAACCCTCGGTATGGTCGTGGGACCAGCAGGTGGCGAAGGGCGCGAAGGGGGAGGCCTGGACCGGCGTGCGCAACTACACGGCGCGGCAGAACCTGGTGGCGATGAAGAAGGGCGA
Source organism: Bradyrhizobium sp. HKCCYLRH1034 (assembly GCF_051168375.1). NCBI lineage: Bacteria > Pseudomonadati > Pseudomonadota > Alphaproteobacteria > Hyphomicrobiales > Nitrobacteraceae > Bradyrhizobium > Bradyrhizobium sp. HKCCYLRH1034. Next base: position 18,806 of record NZ_JBNPUW010000013.1, read on the forward strand.
CCTCGCCTTCTATTATCATTCCAACGAGGGCAAGGAGATCGTCGGCATCGCCGAGATCATCAAGGAAGCCTATCCTGATCCGACCGACAAGACCGGCAAGTTCGTCTGCGTCGACATCAAGGCGCACAAGCCCTTCAAGACCCCGGTGACGCTCGCCGCGATCAAGGCCGACAAGATGCTGAGCGAGATGGCGCTGGTGAAGCAGTCGCGGCTGTCGGTGCAGCCGGTCACGCCTGCGGAATGGAAGCACGTCTGCAAGCTGGGCGGCGTGTAGGGGCGCAAGGGCTTGTGAGACGCGCAAGGCGTTAGCGCCATTCGTGGTAGCTCCGGACCCGCGGCTGCCATGGGTAGGCTGCGTCCTTTCAGACGCCGCGCGATGATGCTACGTTCAGTTGTGGCAGGGAGCACCTGCTTCCTGCTCCATACCGAACAGGAGACCGACATGTCTGACAGCGTCTACAAAGTCATCGAGCTGATCGGTACCAGCAGCGAATCGTGGGAAAAGGCGGCCGCGAACGCGGTCGAACAAGCTGCGAAAACACTCCGGGACCTGCGCGTTGCAGAAGTCGTCAAGCTCGACATGCAACTCGATGCGAAGGGGAAAGTCGAAGCCTATCGGGCCAAGCTCAACGTGTCGTTCAAGTTCGAAGGTTCGTGAGTTGAATCGACCCTCGACTTCCGTCGAATCTTCCGTCGGCCGATGGACCGGCAGCGGGATCGAGCTTCCGAGTCCGGCGTCATGCCCCGCACGAGGGGCATGACCTTGTTCCGTGATTTCGGTTCGGCGTCCCGGAACGCCGCGCGGCAGACGGCTGCCGCCGCAAGCCTGTCATGCGCGAATTGCCCGTCGTGTTAGTTTGTCGCACGCTGCCGGCATTGCACCGTCGGGCAAATCACCTGCAGATTTCCGCACGTCCCTGCTGCCGCATGAGGGACGTTTCGCGACCGTCACGGATCGTTGGCAGTGGGATGCGATGGGCGTGGGTCGACGCAGCGTGAGCTGATCGCGCGGACGAACGGCGATGCACGCACGGTCAAGTCGCGCGGTCCTGATATCCCGACGCTGATATCAAGCGGGTGCCGATGCCCTCAGCGTGTCGCGCTCGTGATGGTGGCCAGCAAGCCGGCGCACCAGGGAGAACGCGAAGCAGCCGTTAAAACCAATCGCGCAGGGAGGGCCGGGTGTGTTCGGCCAGACCTGTGGTACCTGCCGCCAGCATTTTCTTTCGCTGGCGGGCCACGGGCGCGGCCAGCGCCCGGCCTTCCCTGCGCCCTCTGTTTGAGGAGGGCGAGACCATCAGCACAGCTCGGGCGCGAATGCGCCGCGAGACTGACAGTGCTTGTCCGGGAGTCAGCCAAAGAGCCGCTTGTTGTGATGCCCTTTAGAAGAGCCGCGGGCGGTGCCCACCCTCCCCCTCCAGGGGAGGGTGGGCACCGTGCGACATCAGGACTCGGAATTGGAACTCGTGCGGCGATGCCGCCACCCGGCAAAAAGAAAGGGGCCCCAGCTTGCGCTGGAGCCCCTCAACGGTCAGGGCATTGCCGGGTATTTGCCCGAACCGAAGTTGCGGACCTGGTCGCGTACGACCAAGTCCCGGGAGAACTCAGTAGTTGTAGGCGCGCTCGCCGTGGTCGGTGATGTCGAGACCCTCGCGCTCCTGCTCCACGGTCGGGCGCAGGCCGATAATCACGTCGACGACCTTGTAGAGGATCGCCGAGCCGACACCCGACCACACCAGCGTGGCGAGGACGGCCTGGATCTGCGCCAGCATCTGCGTGGCGAAGTCGTAGGTGCCGGCGTTGTTGCCGGTGATGTTGGTGTAGTCGGTGATGCCGACGCCACCCAGAGCCGGGTTGACCAGGATGCCGGTGGCCAGAGCGCCGATGATGCCGCCGATGCAGTGCACGCCGAACACGTCGAGCGCGTCGTCATAGCCCAGCGCGTTCTTCACGGTGGAGACGAAGAACAGGCAGACCGGGGAGACGATCAGGCCGAGCACCAGCGCGCCGATCGGACCGGCATAACCGGAGGCCGGGGTAACGGCGACGAGACCGGCGACCGCGCCCGAGCAGATACCGAGCAGCGACGGCTTGCCCTTGACGGCCCATTCGCACAGCAGCCAGGACAGCGCCGCACCGGCGGTCGCGACCATGGTGTTGACGAAGGCCAGCGCGGTGACGCCGTTCGATTCCAGGTTGGAGCCGGCGTTGAAGCCGAACCAGCCGACCCACAGCAGCGCGGCGCCGATCATGGTCATGGTCAGCGAGTGCGGAGCCATCAGCTCCTTGCCGTAGCCGGTGCGCTTGCCGATCAGGACGGCGCCGACGAGGCCCGCGATGCCAGCGTTGATGTGCACCACGGTGCCGCCAGCGAAGTCGAGGGCACCCGCCTGGAACAGCCAGCCGGCGTTGCTGCTAACTTCGTCGAGCTTGGCCTGGGCGGCCGTCTTGGCGGCAGCGTCGCCAGCGGCAGCGAGAGCCTTGGCGGCGGCAGCAACGTCATCCGGCGCGGGCACGTACCAGACCCAATGCGCGATCGGGAAGTAGATGAAGGTCACCCACAGCAGCACGAACAGCATCACTGCCGAGAACTTGATGCGCTCGGCGAAGGCGCCGACGATCAGGGCCGGGGTGATCATCGCGAAGGTCATCTGGAACACGAAGTAGGCGAACTCCGGAATCACGACGCCGTTCGAGAAGGTCGCGGCGGTGGAGTTGGCATCGACCCCGTGCAGGAAGGCCTTGGCGAAGCCGCCGACATATTTGGTCATGCTGCCGCCGTCGGTGAAGGCGAGCGAGTAGCCGTAGAGCGTCCAGACCACGCCGACCATGGCGACGATCGCGAACACCTGGGTGAGGACCGAGGCCATGTTCTTGGTGCGGACGAGGCCGCCATAGAACAGCGCGAGGCCGGGGATGGACATCATCAGGACGAGCGCGCTGGACACGAGCATCCAGGCGACGTCGCCCTTGTTGGGAACGGGGGCGGCTGCGGCAGCGGCGGCAGGCGCGTCCTCGGCGAACGCCACATCGACGAGGCCTGCGACGCAGAGCCCTGCAATTGCGAGCGTAACCCATCCCGCGCTGGTTGGACGCTTGAACGTCATTTTATTGTACTCCGTAAGTGTTCTGGTTTGAGCGCGAAATCAAAGGGCCGCAGCGTCCGCTTCGCCGGTGCGGATACGCACGGCGTGGTCGAGGCTGATGACGAAGATCTTGCCGTCGCCGATCTGGCCGGTCTTGGCGGCCGAGCTGATCGCATCGATGGTCTTGTCGACCTGGTCGGAGGGGATCGCGACCTCGATCTTGATCTTGGGCAGGAAGCTCACCGCATATTCGGCGCCGCGGTAGATTTCCGTATGACCTTTCTGACGGCCGTACCCCTTCACTTCCGTCACCGTGAGACCATGAACGCCGATGGCGGTCAGGGCGTCCCGGACTTCTTCGAGCTTGAATGGCTTAATGATCGCCATAACAATTTTCATGGGTCCTATCCCCGCTTGGGCCCGGCACGGACGTTACCGAGCGCTTCCTGTCGACTGAGGTTCACCACGCGGAGAAATCTTCACGACGCGGGCACAGCCGGGAGCGATAGAATCAAATGCCGTGCCAGACGGCTGGTCAGGGCTAACGAGCGGTGAATCCTGGCCTTTTCACCCCTCGGGAGGGGCAGCAGGGGCTGCGCTATTCCGTCGCGCTCAAGGAATGGGCATGCATGCGCAAAAGTTGCGCATGTCAGGCTCAAGACACAATGCTGCTCAGCGCGCGGGCAGAATCCTGCGGCGCCGAACAGGTCAATTGGCGTCAATTGCTGCAGCTATTGCAGCGCCTCGCCATGCTGGGAGATGTCGAGTCCTTCCAGCTCGTGCTCACGCGACACCCGCAGCGGCACGAAGGCGCTGACCAGCTTCAGGAGCCCCCAGGTGACGCCGCCCGACCACACCAGGGTGACGGCGACGCCGTAGAGCTGGGCCGTAAGCTGCTTCGGGTTGCCCTCGATCAGCCCCGCCGTGCCGCCGATCGCGGCGGTCGCGAACACGCCGGCCAGCACGGTGCCGGTGAGGCCGCCGACGCCGTGGACGCCGAACACGTCGAGCGAATCGTCATAGTTGAAGCGGTGCTTCAGCGAGGTGCAGGCCCAGTAGCAGATGATACCGGCGAGCGCGCCGATCACCAGCCCATGCCAGGGGGCGACGAAGCCGGACGCGGGCGTGATGGTGCCGAGGCCGGCCACCGCGCCGGAGATCATGCCGAGCACAGACGGCTTGCGCCGCGTCGACCATTCCAGCGCGCCCCAGGTGACGGCGCCGGCGCAGGCGGCCAGATGCGTCGTCAGGATCGCCATCACCGCATGCGCATTCGCGCCCAAAGCCGAGCCGCCATTGAAGCCGAACCAGCCGACCCAGAGCAGGCCGGTGCCGACCACCGCGAGCGACAGATCGAACGGCGAGAGGTTCTCGCTGCCGTAGCCCTGGCGCCGTCCCATCACCAGCGCCGCGACCAATCCCGCGGTGCCCGCGGAGAGATGCACGACGAGACCGCCGGCGAAGTCGACCACGCCGGCCTGCGCGAGAAAGCCGCCGCCCCAGATCCAATGCGCCAGTGGCACATAGACGAAGATGAACCATGCGATGCTGAACAGGAGGTAGGCGGAGAAGCGCATGCGGTCGGCGACCGAGCCCGCCACCAGCGCCACCGTGATGATCGCGAACGTCATCTGGTACAGCATGAACAGCGACTCGGGGATCGTCTTGGCGCCGGGATGGACGCTGTCCATGCCCATGCCGGCGAGGAAGGCGCGGTCGAGCGAGCCGATCCAGGTGCCGTCGCCGACGAAGGCCAGCGAGTAGCCGAATGCGACCCACAGGATCGAGATCAGCATCACGGCTGCGAGGCTCTGCGCCATCGTCGCCAGTACGTTCTTCTTGCGCACCATGCCCGAGTAGAACAGCGCCAGACCCGGAATGGTCATCATCAGCACCAAAGCGGTGGCGACGATCATCCAGGCGGTGTCGGCCGGTTCGATCGTGGACGGCGCTGCGGCCGCTGCTGGCGTGGTGAAGGCAATCGCTCCCGCTGCAGCCAATGCTGCAGACGCGCGCAGGCTACGAGACGCGCTGGTCTCCATGACAGTCCCCCCGGCATGTCAGATGTTAGGATTTTGCAGTCCGCCGCGCCGTTGCGGCGGGCGTGCAGCCGTTGCGGCTGCTTGACGGGCTTAGAGTGCGTCGGTGTCGGTTTCGCCGGTGCGGATGCGGCGGGCATGATCGATCGGCGTCACGAAGATCTTGCCGTCGCCGATCTGGCCGGTGCGCGCGTGCGTCGTGATCACCTCGACCGCCTTCTCGGCGATGTCAGAGTTGACCGCGATCTCGATGCGCAGCTTGGGCAGGAAGTTCACGATATATTCGGCGCCCCGGTAGATCTCGGTATGGCCCTTCTGGCGGCCGTAGCCCTTGACCTCGGTGACGGTCATGCCGTGGACGCCGATCGCGGTGAGGGCTTGGCGCACCTCGTCGAGCTTGAAGGGTTTGATGATCGCGACGACGAGCTTCATGGGCGGGCCCTGGTTTCCTCAGGTAGAAGCAGCCTGTTTCGGAGGCAGGCTTGGGATGGCCGTTTTGGCCTGTTCCTAGGCAAATGGCACAAAATCAGCGCAGCGTTAAGCGAAAACGTCAAGGAGTGACGGATATCACTGAACGGAACGCGACATCGCCCGACAGACTGAAGACGTTTTCCTGCCATCCTCCATTCAAGGACATCCCATGTCGAATCGTTCCTGGTATTACGCGGCGCAAGGCCAGCAACAGGGCCCCATTTCAGAAGACGAACTGCGCGACCTGATCGCCCGGGGTGTCGTCACGGCCGAGACGCTGCTGTGGAGCGACGGCATGGCCGGCTGGGAGAAGGCCGGGCGCATTCCCGGCCTGATGTCGGGCGTGCCGAGCATCTCTCCCGGCGTCCCGCCCGCGTTCGAGGCCGGCGTGCCCGCGTCGGGCGGCGCGCTCTCGGTCAAGCTGGACACCTGGTCCTATCTCGGCTGGACGCTGCTGTATGTCGTCGGCCAGTTCCTGGTGGTGATCACGCCCTGGACCGCTGTCTATCTCTACCGCTACGTGATCGAGCGGATGCGGGTGCCCGGCCGGCCGAACCTCACCTTCACCGGCCAGCCGCTCGACATCTGGTACGTCTTCATCGCCATGGGCGTGCTGGCCTATGTCGGCCTCAGCGACCGGCCGATCCTCAACCTGATCTCGCTGGTTGCCCCGGCGTTCCTGGGCTGGATGGTGCTGCGCTGGCTGCTGAGCAACCTCGCCTCGAATGGCGAGCGGTTGCCGATCCATTTCGAAGGCAGCCCCGTCGTCTATGCCGGCTGGTACCTGCTGATGATCGTGTCGGGCATCACCGTCATCGGCTGGGCCTGGGTGCTGACCGCCTGGATGCGCTGGGTCTGCCGCAACATCCAGGGGACGCGGCGCGAGGTCGTGTTCACCGGCTCGGGCCTGCAGGTGCTGTGGCGCACCTTCGCGTTCGTGCTCGGCTGCTCGGTGATCATTCCGATCCCGTGGCTGCTGCGCTGGTACAGCGCCTGGTACGTGTCGCAATTCGCGGTCGTCCCGCGGACGGCACAGCCGGTGTGATGCGGCTAGGCGCGGCGCTCGCGGATCGAGCCCTCCTGCGCAACGGAGGCGACCAGCGTGCCGTCGGGCTTGAAGATCGAGCCGCGGGTGAGCCCGCGGCCGCCCTGCGCGCTCGGCGAATCCTGCGCATAAAGCAGCCATTCGTCGGCGCGGAACGGCCGGTGAAACCACATCGCATGATCCAGCGAGGCCGGCATCATGCGCTTGTCGAACAAGGTGCGGCCATAGCGCGCCATGACCGCGTCGAGCAGCGAGAAGTCCGAGGCATAGGCCAGCGCGCACATGTGCAGCGCCGGATCATCGGGCAGCTTCGCCGCCGTCTTGATCCAGACGTTGATGCGGCCATCCTCGATCTTCTGGCCGAAGTACCGGTTCAGTTCGACGGGGCGCAGCTCGATCGGCCGGTCGGATTCGTAGTAGCGGCGGATGAAGTCCGGCATCCTTTGGAAGACTTCCTGAAACATCGGCTGCTTGGAGATCTCCTCCGCCGTCAGCTTCTCCGGCGGCGGCACGTCCGGCATCTTGTCCTGGTGGTTGAACGCGCTGTCCTCGTCGCTGTGGAACGACACCATGATCGAGAAGATCGCATTGCCGTGTTGGATCGCGGTGACGCGCCGCGTCGCATAGCTCTTGCCGTCGCGCAGACGCTCGACCTGGTAGATGATCGGCACCTGCGGGTCGCCGGGCAGGATGAAGTAGCAGTGCAGCGAATGCGGCAGTCGGCCCTCGACGGTGCGGCACGCCGCCATCATCGCCTGGCCGATCACCTGGCCGCCGAACACGCGCTGCCAGCTCGTCTTCGGGCTGTTGCCGCGGAACAGGTTCACCTCGATCGGCTCGAGATCGAGGATCGAGATCAGGTCGATCAGTCCCTTGGACATGGCGTGGTGCTTTCGCTGGCTCGGCCGGCCGCTCCGGTCCCGTTCTCGCGGGATCAGGCATCCGGAATTGATGGCCTCGGGTGGCAGCCCTTGGTTCACGCCCCTGTTTCGCCCAGCTATAATCCTCCCGCAAGAGTAACTGTGAGCAGGGTGGCATGACGACACAGCGAAGCATTGTCATTTGTGGCGGGGCCTTTGCCGGCTTGGCGCTCGCGCTCGCGCTTCGGCAGGGGCTCGGTCCCGAAGTGCCGGTGATCGTGGCCGATCCGGCGCTCGCCAACCGGCCGAGCCGCGATCCACGCGCCAGCGCCATCGTCGCGGCGTGCCGCAAGCTGTTCGATGCGATCGGGGTCTGGGCGGACGTGGCGCCGCAGGCGCAGCCGATCCTCGACATGGTCATTACCGATTCCAAGCTCGAGGACGCGACCCGCCCGTCGTTCCTGACGTTCGCGGGCCAGGTCGAGGCCGGAGAGCCGTTCGCGCACATGGTCGAGAACCGGCTCTTGATCGACGCGCTGGTGCGGCATGCGGAGGCCGCAGGCGTCGAGCTCAAGGCGATGCCGGTGACCGGCTTCGTGACGCGGGCCGACGGCATCGCGGTGACTCTGGGCGACGGCAGCCAGCTCGAGGCGAGCCTGCTGGTGGCCGCTGACGGCGCGCGTTCGAAGCTGCGCGAGCGCGCGGGCATCCAGACCCATGGCTGGGACTATGACCAGTCCGGCATCGTCGCGACCATCGGTCATGAACGCGACCATGGCGGCCGCGCCGAGGAGCATTTTCTTCCGCCCGGACCATTCGCGATCTTGCCGCTGACCGGCAAGCGCTCCTCGCTGGTGTGGACCGAGCGGCGCGCCGAGGCGAAGCGCCTCGTCGCGCTCAGCGCGGATGAATTCCATGCCGAGCTGGAGAAGCGCGCGGGTCTGCATCTCGGCGAGTTGAAGGTGCTCGACCAGCCGCGCGCTTTTCCGCTGTCCTACTTCGTCGCCCGCTCGTTCATCGCGCCGCGGCTCGCGCTGGTCGGCGACGCCGCCCATGTGATCCACCCCATCGCGGGGCAGGGGCTCAATATGGGGCTGAAAGACGTCGCCGCACTGGCCGAGGTCGTGGTCGATGCGGCAAGAATGGGGATCGATCCGGGGCAGGTCGATGTCCTCGAACGCTACCAGCGCTGGCGCCGCTTCGACACGATGGCGATGGGCGTTGCCACCAATTCGCTGAACTTCCTGTTCTCGAACAAGTCGACGCTGTTGCGGGCCGTGCGCGACATCGGCCTTGGCATCGTCGATCGCGCGCCGCCGTTGAAGGAGCTGTTCATCAAGCAGGCCGCGGGCCTCACCGGAGAGATGCCACGGCTGCTGAAGGGTGAGGCGCTGTAGAGCATGATCCGGAAAAACGGGAACCGGTCTTCCCTCGCGACAAACGCCGAAGGCGTTTGCGCGGAGATCATGCTCGAACAAAGAGCTCAGCGCGGGCCTGCGGCGGCGATGAAGCCGGCGACGGCCTCGACCATGTCGGGGTCGAGCGGACGGTCGGGGTCGTTGTAGGAGGCGAGGTTCTCGTCCTCGTTGGCGACGTCGACCAGGACGTGGTTCATCTCCGGCAGCCACAGCGACTTGGCGGCCGGTGCGGCGGCGGCGAGCGCGACCATGTCGAGGCGTGCGATCTGGTGGTCGCGGGCGCCGCCGACGATCAGAATCGGGATCGTGAGCTGCTTCAGTGGATCGATCGGGTCCTCGGCAAAGGCGGAGCCGATGCTGGGCTGCATGCTCGGTGCGACCGGCAGCTCGGGCGGTGGCGGGTCCACGACCTGCCCGGCCATGATGGCGTCGATCGCCTTGGCGACCGGCTCCATCTTCGCGGCCGGCAGCTTCTTCTCGAGCTGCGCCTTCAACAGGTCGCCCTGCCGCCGCGCCGATGTGGTGAGCAGCACGAGGCGGTCGACCGGGGTGCGGCGGGCGGTGAGGATGGCGACCAGGCCGCCCTCGCTGTGGCCGACGAGAACGATGCGGGCGAACTTGCCGCGCAGGAAGTCGACCAGCGCGGCGGCGTCGTCGACGTAGTCCTTGAAGCGGAAGTCCTCCGGCTTGCCGAACTCCGCCTTCCAGCCGCGTGCGCCGCGCTTGTCGTAGCGCAGGCTGGCGATGCCTTGGGTGGCGAGCTGCTCGGCGAGCTTCTTCAAGGTCGCCGGCTTGAGCTGCGGCCCATTGCCATCCCGGTCCGTCGACCCGGAGCCGGCGATCAGCAGCGCCACCGGCGGGCGCTCGACACCCGCTGGCGTCGTCAGGACGGCGTCGAGTGCGCCAATGCGGACGGCGCTCTCCTCGGCCGAGACCCCCGAAGCGAGGGCCATCAGCGCCACGGCGAGCGCACAGCGGATCACGACGGGCCGCATCGGTCAGTCGATCTTCCGCGCTTCCTCGGGCAGCATGATCGGGATGCCATCGCGGATCGGGTAGGCGAGCTTCGCCGACCGCGAGACCAGCTCCTGTTTCGCCGCGTCGTATTCCAGCGGGCCCTTGGTCATCGGGCAGACCAGGATCTCGAGCAGCTTGGGATCGACGGAATTGGCGGGGCGTTCGAGCGGGGCGTTCATGGCAAGGGTCTCCGGCGGGCGCCTCTGTAGCATAACGTCCGCTCGCTTGTCGTGCTTCAAGGCATGTGCCGGGCGATCCGGATCAGCTCGTCGATGACCGCGTCCAGTTGCTCGGCCGGCAACGGCCGATCCGACAGCGCGTGGCCGAGGAAGGTCCAGTACAGCACCTGGGCGCGTGCGCGCGCGATCGCCGGCACTAGTCCCTCGGCTGCAAGCAGGCTCTCGACATAGCCCAGCCGGCGCCTGTCGATGGCTTGGACAGCCTGCCGCGCGGCGGGGTCGGATCCGGCCCAGTTGCGCACGGCGCGCTCCAGGGTGAGCTTGACGTTGAACGCGCGGCGGAGGAGCACGGCAATGGCCGGCTGGTCGCCGGCGTTCGCCTCCACCCCGGTGATGATCTGCTCGGCCGCAATCTCCCGCCACTTCTTGAGGAGGGCCGCGTGAAACCCGGCCACATCGGCGAAATGCCAGTAGAAGCTGCCGCGCGACACGCCCAAGGCTTTCGCCAGCGGCTCCGCCTTCAGCGCGGTGAAGCCCCGGCTGGCCAGCACCTTCAATCCCTGTGTCAGCCAATCGTCGGCCGAGAGCTGATCGGTCATGTCGTCACCATGAGACGACCATACACAGCTGTATTGACGACCGCCAGGGCTTCGTGCATTGTCCATACATAACTGTATGGAGGCGTGCCATGCGCGATGCGCTGCTCGTGACCGCGGGGCTGATGGCGATCACCGTCGCCGTGATCCACGGCGTGCTCGGCGAGACGACGGTTTTCGCGCGTGCCACCATCTCGCCGGAGCGGCTGCGAACCCTGCTGCGGCTGGTCTGGCAGACTGGCACGGTGGCGTGGATCGGCTGTGGCGTGCTGCTCGCCGTCGCCCCGCAAATGACGTCGGAGTCGGCGCGGCATTGGACGGTGACCACGGTCATCGTCGTGTTCGCTTTCGCCGCAGGCGCCAATGCGCTCGCGACGCGCGGGCGGCATTTCGGCTGGGTCATGCTCGCCGGCGTAGTCAGTCTCGCCATCGCCGGCTACTGACGCGGCGAATCCCGGTCCACCGCAGCGCCGCCACGTACCCGGCGAGAGGAAGGCATCGCGACGCTCCGTAACCGCCGCGTCGCCTCAACTGCTGTTCGGCCGCACTCCGTTCACCGCGAGGCCACTGCCACGACACATTCGCCAAGAATGGTTCCAACTTAGAAGGAGTCTCTTTGCAGACACGGCGACGAGCCGCTTAGCTGTTCGTCGTCGCGAACGGGTGCCCGGCGTCGACATCGATCCGGGCGCACAACCGTTCTCCGATTTGCTTGTCTGGATAGGAGAGGGGACGGATCGATGTTGGTCGACGTGGTGCGGAAGTTGGTCGTCGTAGGTGGAAGCGTCGGCATGCTGTTGATGGCAGCGCAGGCGCACGCCGGGGGATCGAGCGAGATCTGCCTCACCTATGCCAACGGTCAATTCGAGCCCAAGGAGCCGACCGTTCCCGCGGACGCGCCGCTGACCATCCGCGTCCGGAACATGGAGGGCAAGGCCATCGAGTTCGAGAGCGAGACCCTGAAGGTCGAGAAGGTGATCGCGGCCAACAGCGAGGCGGTGCTCAACGTCCGCGCCATGAAGTCCGGGCGCTACGAGTTCTATAATGACTTCAACGAAAAGGCCCGCGGCTTCGTCAACGTCCAATAGGTCCAGATCCCATGCTCGCCGCCCTGATCATCGTCTTCCGCGAAGTGTTCGAAGCCGGCCTGATCGTCGGTATCGTGCTTGCCGTCACCAGCGCGGTTCCGCATCGCCTGCGCTGGATCGGCGCGGGGCTGTTTGCCGGCCTGGTCGGCGCATGCATCGTCGCGGCGTTCGCGGGAACGTTGACGCAGCTCTTTGAAGGCATGGGGCAGGAATTGTTCAATGCGGGGATCCTGTCGGCTGCCGTGATCATGCTGACCTGGCACAATGTCTGGATGGCCCGGCACGGCCGCGAGATGAGCACCGAGCTGCGGACGATGGGCCAAGCGGTGGCAGACGGCGCCAAGCCGCTGGTCGCGCTGGCGACCGTGATCGCCATCGCCGTGTTGCGCGAGGGCAGCGAGGTCGCGCTGTTTCTCTATGGGGTGGCGGCCTCCGGCGACGGCAGCGGGCGGGCGCTACTCGGTGGCGGCGTCCTTGGCCTGCTGCTCGGCGTTGCCGTCTGTCTCGCGACCTATCTCGGCCTGATGCGCATCCCGCCGCGCGCGCTGTTCAAGACCACCACCGTGCTGATCACCCTGCTGTCGGCGGGAATGGCCGCGCAGGCGGTGTTCTTTCTCGCCCGCGCCAACTGGCTGACAACGTTCGACCATGTGGTGTGGGATTCGAGCGCGGTTCTGCCCGAGCGTGGCGTCGCCGGGCGGACGCTCAAGGCTCTGATCGGCTATACGGATCAGCCTACCGCGATGCAGCTCGCAGTCTACATCGGGGTGATCGTCACCACCATCGCACTGATGCGCCTGACGGCGGCCCCGCCAGCGCCGCGCGCGGCTCCCGCCGAGTGATCATTGCAGCGGCGGATCGCCCGAGGTCCGCTTCTTGGCGAGATCCATCTCGGTCACGGCGATGAGGATTTCGGCGCGGGTCTTCAGGTCCGGCGCCTCGAGCATCGCCTGCTTCTCCGCCGGACCATAGGGCGACATCATCGCCAGCGCGTTCACGAGCGCTTCGTTCGGCGCCGCTTCGATGCCGGCCCAGTCGACCTTGAGATTGTTCGCCTTGAGGAAGTCGGTGAGAACCGCGAGCAGCGCTTCTCGGTCCACCGCGTCTTCACCCTTGCGCGCCGTGAAATCATCGACGAACGGGAAATAATCGACCTTGCACTGCCGATAGGGCGTGAGCACCGTCATTTCCTCGACCACCTTGAAGCGGGACACGCCGGTGAGCTCAAGGATGTAGCGGCCATCGCCGGACTCGGCGAGCTGCGTGATCCGGCCGACGCAGCCGACCTTGAATAGCACCGGGCGCTCCTCGCTGGAGGAGTGCGTGACGTCGGGCTGGATCATACCGATGAGCCGATGGCCGTCACGAAGCGCATCGTCGACCATCGCGAGATAACGCGGCTCGAAGATGTTGAGCGGCATTTGGCCGCGCGGCAGCAGCAAGGCTCCCGCCAACGGAAACACCGGAACGATCTCCGGCAGCTCGGCGGGACCGCGATATTCGGCATTGATCGGCATGCGATACCTCGTGTCCGCTGGAACGAGCGCGCGTCCCGTCCAGCCGGGTTACGAAAACAGGATCGTCGACAGCCGCTTGCGGCCCTCGATGGTGGCCTCGTCGGCGCCGCCCCAGGCTTCGAAGAACTGCACGAGCTGCTTGCGCGCGCCGTCTTCGTTCCATTTGCGGTCACGCTTCACGATCTCGAGCAACTGGTCGGTGGCTTCCTTCCGCTTGCCCGCGGCGTTCAGTGCGGTCGCCAGGTCAAAACGCGCCTGGTGGTCGAGCGGATTGGCGGCGACCTTCTGTTCGAGTTCGCCGACCGGCCCGAGCGACTGGGCCTGCTCTGCCAGATCGATCGCGGCCTGCACGGCGGAGACCGCGGAATCGCTACGCTTGGCGTCCGGGACCATCGCAAGCGTCTGCTTGGCCTCGTCGATCGCGCCGAGCTCGACCTGGCACTTCGCAAGCCCGGCGATCGCGGGGATGTTGGCGGCATCGATCGCGAGCACCTCGGCATAGATCTCGGCCGCGCCGGCCGCATCGCCTTCAGCGAGAACCGCTTCGGCTTCCTTGAGGATTTCGGCGATGTCGGGCTCGCCGGCGCCGGGAACGCCCTTGGTGATCTTTTCGATGAAGGCGGCGACCTGGCTCTCGGGCACGGCACCCATGAAGCCATCGGCGGGCCGTCCGCCGACGAACGCGATCACGGCCGGAATCGACTGGATGCCCATCTGGCCAGGGATGGCCGGATGCTCGTCGATGTTCATCTTGACCAGCTTGACCTTGCCCTTGGCGGCCTTGACGGCTTTTTCCAGGATGGGCGTCAGCTGCTTGCACGGTCCGCACCACGGCGCCCAGAAGTCGATGAGGACCGGCTGCCGCTTCGATTCCTCGATGACGTCCTTCACGAAGCTCTGCGTCGTGGTGTCCTTGATCAGATCCGGCACCTGCGGCGCCGGTCCGCCGCCCTGCTCAACAATGGTCACGGGGTCCCTCGTCCGAAAAATTCCGATGAACGGCGACCGGGAACCGGCCGCCGCCGCGCCTCAATACACGTTTTCTTTCACTTTAAGTGGCGGTCCAGCTGGAAATTTCAATCAGCGCCCATCGCGGTCCGGTGATGGGCAGGTCTCAGCCCGGTTCGGCCGGTCCCGGCCGCTAAAATTTGAACGTCGCCGGCGTACGAAACCTGTCGCAGACCTGTTGCATTCGTCCGCGGCATTTGGCATAGGTCTGCCCGTCGCTGGCGGCCACGCCGCCAAGGCGTCACGGATGCGGGTGTAGCTCAGTGGTAGAGCACGACCTTGCCAAGGTCGGGGTCGAGGGTTCGAACCCCTTCGCCCGCTCCAAAAATTTCGCTCCGTTGTTCCTTCGTCTCGTACCTCATCATTTTGTCGGCGGGGATTTGTCCCAGGCCGCGAGCACGTCGGCGAATACCCGATCTCCACTGGGACCTTTGCCGATTGCGAGGATGCCCCGGCGCTGGTTCGCATAGACGACCGGGATGTCGAACCATTCGCGCCGTGCGAGAAGCTCCTCGTTGCGCGCGCGATCGGCCTCGACGTTGGACAAGCCCACCAGGAACGAACCTTCGGTGATCTTGACGGAAAGCCCGGCAAGCGGCGTCCCGCGCGACTTCTCATCCGTCTTCATCAGCATTCCTGGGACGCTGCTGATGCCGCCACCGACGAAATCGGCAGCGGGCCTGAATGTGAGCTCGGCGACATGGCTGGCCGGCAGGCTGGGATCGTCGTTGCGGCGCAACTGCAGGCTGACCTTCAGTTTGCGCTCGGGAATGTCGATCTCGCCACGGATCACCGGCGTGGGCCGTCCCGATTGTGCGTTCTTGACCGTCTCCGTCCGCCAGGTGACCGAGCCGGAATAGCGCTTACCCTTGGGGTCGGAGAGATCCTCATCATACAGCACGGCAAGTCCGGGCGTCCGCGCATCTGCCACGTCGGACGATGCGGTCGAGCTCGAAACGGGAGCGCTGCTCCGGGCGGCGGCGGGGCCAGCGGGCTGCGCCGGCTTTGCCGCAGCGGCGCTCAGTTGAGCGCCGCCGTCGATCGACGTGAACATCACGAGCGGCTGCTGCGCTCCGCCCGTGGCACGCTCCACCGCCGCATTGGTCTGGTTGAAGGTCTCGATCAGGCGTTGGCTTGGCTGCTGCAGCGCCTCTGCAAGGGCGGCGGCGAACACGCCGTGACCGTCCGGGCCGCGCTGTCCCGCCGTCCCGGCCCGTGCGGCAAAGGAGATCACGGTCCGTGCGGAAACGTCGACCGGGACGAGGCCGGCGGCAAGACCGGCGATGCCGCGCCCGGCGAACGGATTGGAGCGGAAGGCGTCGAGAATGATCACGTTCTGCCGGGGGCTCGATCCGCCCAGCTCGCGCAAAATCGCAGTCAGGTCGCGCAGCTCGGTCTTGAGATCCGCAGCTGTCGCCGGCGCCGCGTCGACCGGGACGAGATAATCGGCGCCGCCCAGGTTGAGCCCATAGCCGGCATAATAGATCAGCGCGACGTCGGCGTCGGCGATCCGGCCCTTGAACTCGGCAAGCGCGCGATCGAAGCTTCGCCTGTCGAGGTCGATCTGCGCGGCACCGCCGCTCAGGGTGAAGCCGAGCCGCGACAGGCTGTCGGCGATCAGCCGGGCATCCGCCGCCGGCTCGTCCAGCAGCGGTGCGTGCTCGTGGATGGCGTTGCCGATCACCAGCGCCACCCGCTTGTCGGCGGCAGCGGGCCCGGTCGAGATCAGGATCGCGCCGACGACAAGGATGGTTGCAGACAGCAGCTGTCCAACTCGGCCGATCACCCGACGCATGCCAACGATCTCCTGTCACCCGATCTGCTCGTGCGACGATTTTACCGCATTTCGAACAAAGCAGGAACAAGAATCGTGGCAGGAAAGAGAAATTGCCGTGGGCTGTCGGCGACCTAGACGACCACCGGCGTGCGCACCCGGCCGGCATCGCCGAACACGCGGAGATAACGGGCGATCTCGGCGGGATCGCCGGTCGCCTTCTCCGGGTTGTCGGACAGCTTCACGGCGGGGTGCCCGTCTGCCGACGTCACCTTGCAGACCAGCGAGATCGGATCGAGGTCGACCGAGCCGTCCGGCGAGCAGCCGACGAAATCGTTGGTCAGGTTGGTGCCCCAGCCGAACGACAGCCGCACCTGGTCGGAGAACCGATGATGGATCTGCTCGATCGATTCGACGTCCATCGCGTCGGAGAACACGAGCAGCTTCTGCTTGGGATCGCGCCCCTTCGATTTCCACCAGGCGATGATCTCCTCGCCGGCCTGGATCGGTGGCGCGCTGTCGGGACGGAAGCCGGTCCAGTCGGCGACCCAGTCGGGTGCGTCGCGCAGGAAGGCCTTGGTGCCGAATGCGTCGGGCAGCGCGATCAGCAGGTTGCCTGCGTAGGTCTGCCGCCACTGGTCGAGAATGCGATAGGGCGCGAAGCGCAGCTCGTCATCGTCCTTGGCGAGCGCCGCTGCCACCATCGGCAGCTCATGCGCGTTGGTGCCGATGGCCTCGAGGTCGTTGTCCATCGCCAGCAGCACGTTGGAGGTGCCGGTGAACGACGGGCCGAGACCTTCCTTGACGGCCTCGACGCACCAGCGCTGCCACAGGAAGCCGTGGCGGCGGCGGGTGCCGAAATCCGACAGCCGCAGCCCCTCGAGCTTGCGCAGCCGCTCCACCTTGGCCCACAGCTTGGCCTTGGCGCGGGCGAACAGCACGTCGAGCGCGAACCGGCCCTGGCCCTTCATGGCCTGGCGCGAGCGCAGCTCGTTGACGATCGCGAGCGCCGGGATCTCCCACATCGTGGTGTGGGTCCAGGGCCCGTGGAAATGCAGCTCGTACTGGCCGTCGGACTTGCGCAGCTCGTATTCGGGCAGGCGGAAATTGGCGAGCCAGGCGATGAACTCCGGCGAGAACATGTGGGTCTTGCCGTAGAAGGTGTTGCCGGCCAGCCAGATCAGCTCCTTCTTGGCGAAGCGGATGGTGCGGGCGTGGTCGAGCTGGGCGCGCAATTCGCCCTCGTCGATGACGTCGCCGAGCCGCACCCGCCGGGTCCGGTTGATGACCGAGAATGTCACCTGCTGACTCGGGTAGAACTCCCGAATCATCTGCAGCATCAACAACTTGTAAAAGTCGGTGTCGAGCAGGCTGCGCACGATCGGGTCGAGGCGCCAACCGTGATTATAGGTTCTGCTCGCGATGTCTGTGATTGTCATGTGACCGTTTTACAGCGCTGGCCGCAAACCCGCCACTGGGCTTGTCGGAGGAGGCCCTCGTGGCGCGGCGGCATCCTTGCTCGGGGGTCGTGGCGGCGATCAGCGCGCCAGGAGCGGCACGCCGGGATCGAACGCCAGCACCGCTTCGGCCCATTTCGCGACGCGGAGCACGTGGAGGTCGTTGCGATAGGGGCCGGCGATCTGCACGCCCAGTGGCAGGCCGTTGTTGCCGAACCCGGCCGGCAAGGAGATGGCCGGCGCTCCGACGAAGGTCCAAGGGGCGCAATATTCGGCGTCCCCGGTCCAATCCAGGCCGCGCGGCGCTTCGCCGAAGGCTGGCAAGGTGAGCACTGCGTCGAAGCCGTCGAGCTCAGCGGCGAGCGCCTTCTGCCTGAGGGCTTGGGCCGCCTTCGCGGCGAGATATTCCATGGCCGTCTTGCTTCGCCCGCTCTCGACGTGGCCCTTCATGACCTCGCTGACCCGGTCGGGATAGCGCGCGATCAGATCGGAGAAGATCGTGGTCGCCTCGCTGAGCATGATCGTGGTGATCGCATCCCAGTTCACCGCGTCGAGCTCTCTCAGTTCGATCTCGTCGATCGTCGCGCCGGCGCTGCGCAGCTTGTCGACGACCGATTCGAACACCGCCTTCTGCTCGGCCTCGGCGCGCTCCCATTTGGCGAAGCGCACCACCGCAAGCCGTGGCGTGCGGAGCGGTGTGGGGCCGTGGTCGATGTCGACGGTGAAGCCCGGCAGCGGCCGGCCGTGGCGATCATCGGCGCTGGTGCCGGCCAGCAGAGAGAGGGCCAAGGCCACGTCGTCGACGCGGCGGGCGAAGAAGCCGACATGGTCGAGCGACGGGCTGAGGGGATGCACGCCGACGCGTGGAATCGCGCCGAAGCTCGGCTTGAAGCCGACGACGCCGTTGAAGGCCGCCGGTCGGATCACCGAGCCGAGTGTCTGCGTGCCCAGCGCGAGCGGGACCAGGCCGGCCGCAACGGCCGCGGCCGATCCGGACGATGAGCCGCCCGGCGTGTGCTCGGGGTTCCATGGATTGACGGTCGGACCTGGATGACGCCAGGCGAATTCGGTGGAGACCGTCTTGCCGAAGATGGTTGCGCCGAGATTGCGCAGTCGCTCGACCACCCAGGCGTCCGCATCCGGCACGTGATCGCGGTAGATCTGCGAGCCGTTGGTGGTCGGCATGTCCGAGGTGGCGATGATATCCTTGATGGCGACGGGAATTCCACCGAGCGGGCCGGTCTTTGGAGCGACATCCCGCGGCAGATATTCGAATGCTTTCAGCCGCGGTTCGATTGCCTGCGTCTTCTTCAGGCAATCTTCGCCATAGGCGGTGGCCGCTGTCGGATCGGCTGCAAACCGTCGCAGCAGCTCGAGAACGCCGGCACCGGCCTTCGGCGTGGACACAGGGAAACGCTCGGACATTCATCGATCCTGTCGACTTGATCTCATTGCCGCGCGGTGAACGGTCGCAGCCGGTTGTTCCGATCCTATCGGGTGTTCAAGCGCGCGCCAATCGTCGGGCCGATCGGAGCATATGAATACAGCGCATGGCGGCAGGCCCGTGCCGCGTGGCGGACAATCGCCGATGCGGCGCAGGCGTGAGCATGGGCATGCGCATCCAGTATGAGATGAGTGGAACGGCATCTCTTGAGCCTCGCGCGAACCTGGCAGCAATCCGCTTCTCACCCGCTCAGGATGTGCTACCATTTTCGAGCAGGACCACTGGTGTGGTCGGCCAAAGGACGTCTTCAGATACGTTCCGAATAGTAGACGCAGCCACATGAGCTGCCTCATGGGAGTGAAGCGATGACATCGGCTTTTCACCGAAGCATTCTTGCGCTTGCAACAATCAGTCTTCTCGCCGGCACCAGCATCGCCGGCGCGCAGCAGCAATCCGATCAGGGCAAGGGCCTGAAGAAATACGAATCAGGCACCAAGGAGTTCTGGACGCATCCGCCGGACGACTGGTTCCTCGGTGACGAGACCGAGGCGCAGAAGGGGCTGGCGCCGCCATCGGGCCCGCCGACCGGCGCCTCCGATGCCGAGCTTGCGAAGATCGTCAAGCAAGTGAAGCTGCCCGACGGCTTCAAGATGGAGGTCTGGGCGTCGGGCGTGCTCGCCGCGCGGCAGATGGCGTGGGGCGACAAGGGCACGCTGTTCGTCGGCTCGTTCGGACTCGGCAACGTCTATGCGATCAGCGACAAGGGCGGCAAGCGCGAGGTCAAGACGGTCCTCAAGGGCTTGAACATGCCGACCGGCCTTGCCTTCCAGGACGGCAATCTCTACGTCATCGCCGTCGACAAGCTGATCAAATACGAGAATGCCGAGGCCAATCTCGACAATCTCGGCCAGGGCAAGGTCGTCTATGACGACATGCCGTCCTATGCGGCGCATGGCTGGAAATACATCGCGGTCGACAAGGAGGGCTGGTTCTATATTCCCTTCGGCCCGCCCTTCAACATCGGCATTCCGCCGACATCGGTGTCGCAGATCCGCCGCGTCGATCCACGCACCGGCAATGCCGAGATCTGGGCGCTCGGCGTCCGCAACAGCGTCGGCGGCGACGTCGATCCGCGCACCGGCCGCTACTGGTTCACCGAGAACGCGCGCGACTGGGTCAGCGATGAACTGCCGAGCGACAAGCTCAACATGATCTCGAAGATCGGCGAGCATTTCGGCTATCCCTATTGCCATCAGGGTGACATGCCGGATCCGAAATTCGCGATGGGTCACAAGTGCTCGGAGTTCACGCCGCCGGTGCTGAACCTCGGTGCGCACGTGGCGCCGCTCGGCATGAAGTTCTACACCGGTGACCAGTTCCCGGCGGAGTACAAGAACAACATCCTGATCGCCGAGCACGGCTCCTGGAACCGGCACAAGTACCAGGGTGCGCGGATCATGCGCGTCATCGTCGGTCCCGACGGCAAGGACGCCAAGCAGGAGGTGTTCGCTTCCGGCTGGCTCGAAGGCGACCAGGGCTATCTCGGCCGTCCCGACGACATCATCCTCGCCAAGGATGGCTCGATCCTGGTGGCGGACGACTGGGCCGGCGCGATCTATCGCATCAGCTACGAGAAGAAATGAGCTCGTCGTGAAAGCGGGGCTGCGCGCTGCCTTACGGCGGCCGCAGCCCCAACTATTTTGACAGTCGCGCGTTGACCGGGGGCGAGGTACCGCTCATCGACCGAAGGCCGGTCCGCGCGCCATAGCAATGATGGGAGCGAGAACCCCCGCGATGACTCCAGGGACCTCCAGAATGTGCCAGGCAGCAGCGGCCGCGCTGGCGCTCATGCTCGTGCTTGCGGCGCGTCCGGCCGACGCCGCCGATCTCGAGGCGGGCAAGGCCAAGGCACAGCTCTGCGCCGGCTGTCACGGCGATAACGGCATCTCGCAGACCGAGAACATTCCCTCGCTCGCCGGCCAGCAGGATCAGTTCATCCAGTGGCAGCTCGTGTTCTTCCGCGCCGGCACACGCAAGAACGAGGCGATGAAGCCGATCGTCGATCAGCTCACCAACGAGGACATCCGCAATCTCGGCGCCTATTTCGCCTCGCTGCAGCCGGCCAAGGCGCCGCCCGACAATGATCCGGATCTGTCGGCCAAAGGCGCGCAAGCCGCCGCCGGCCGCCGCTGCGCCTCGTGCCATCTCGACAGCTATGCCGGCACCAAGGGCGTGGCGCGGCTCGCCGGCCAGCGCGAGGAATATCTCGTCAAGGCGCTGCACGACTACAAGAGCGGCCAGCGCGTCGGCGGCAGCCAGGCGGCGATGACGGATGTTGCCTATCCGCTGAGCGACGAGGAGATCACGGCGCTCGCGCATTATCTGGCGCATCTGTAGCTGGGACGCCGCCCAGATCACAACTGTCGTCCCGGCCTCGCGCCGGGACCCATACCGTGGAGGCTATCGAGGGACGTCGGTGAGACTGACCTGCTTCACTACGGGCGGTGGCTATGGGTCCCGGCGCGAGGCCGGGACGACATCGGAGTCTGTGGCGCCGTCGTGCCTGACCAACGGTTCGGCGAACACCGAGGCGACACCAAGAGCTACTTGTCCCGCTGTGCCTCATAGACCTTGAGCTGGGTATAGGCGATGCGCAGCCGTGGCACCGGGACCTTGGCGGCATCGGCGCGGGCGACGAGATCGCCGATGACGTGATCGGCCTCGACCGGCAGGCCGGCGCGGAGATCGCGGAACATCGAGGCGGTCATCGGTGATCCCTCCGCCGTGAGCATGCCGGAGACACGCTGGAAGAAGGCGCCAGCCGGAGGGTAGCCGGCGGCCGCAGCGGTGGCGCTGCATTCGTCGAGCATGCCGAGCAGGAAATCCTTGCCGCCCGGCGCGGTCAGGATCACGCCGACCGGCCCGCGCATCAAGGTGGTCGACGCGGCGAGCGAGGACAGGAACACCCACTTCTCCCACATGTCCTGCATGATGTTCTCGCTGGCCGACGCATTGAAATTGCCGCGCTGGAAGATCTCGAAGATCGCGCGGACGCGCTCCGACGACCCGCCGTCGCGCTCGCCGAAGCTCAGCGACTGCATCGGCTGCAGCTGCACCACCTCGCGCTGCTCGTTCAATGTCGCGGCGATGGCGCAGAGCCCGCCGAGCACGCGCGCGCGCCCGAACCTGGCGTCGAGCACGTCGAGGTGCTTCATGCCGTTGAGCATCGGAATGATCGCGGTGTCAGGTCCCACCGCCGGTGCAAACGAGCCGATCGCGTCGTCGAGATCGAAGGCCTTGCAGCTCAGCAGGACGACGTCGAAGTGCTGCTTCAAACCATCCGCCTGCACCGTCCGCGGATTGGGCAACGTGACGTCACCGGTCGGACTGCGGATCACGAGGCCGGCGCTGGCGAGTTCAGCCGCGCGCCGCGGGCGGACCAGGAACGTGACATCGGCTCCGGACTGCAGCAGCCGGCCGCCGAAATAGCCGCCGATGGCGCCGGCGCCGACGACGAGGATACGCATGGGGGTCTCTCCGTTAGCAAGGCTGCATCATGACGAAGCGCGTGGCGAATGACGAGTGGCGAATAGGGATGGCCACCATTCGCTACTCGCCACTCCCTATCGCCCCTACCACTTCTCGCCAAACGGCCGGATCTCCATTTCGAAGGTCCAGGCGCTCTTCGGCTGCTGGTAGAGCTGCCAATAGGCGCCGGCAACCGAGGACGGCGGCATCAGCAGGTCCGGATTGTCCAGCGCCTCCTCGCCCCAGAGCTGGGCGCGGCGCTCGCGCACCCAGGCGGTGTCGACGCCGGAATCGATGATCAGATGAGCGACATGGATGTTCTGCGGCATCAGTTCGCGCGCCATCGCCTGCGCCACCGCGCGCAGGCCGAACTTGGCGGAGGCGAAGGCCGCGAAGCCGGCGCCGCCGCGCAGCGACGCGGTCGCGCCGGTGAAGAAGATCTTGCCGCCGCCGCGCGGCAGCATCAGCCGGGCGGCCTCGCGGCCGGTGACGAAGCCGGCCCAGCACGCCATCTCCCAGACCTTGCGGAACACGCGGTCGGTGGTCTCCAGGATCGGGAAATTGACGTTGGCGCCGACATTGAAGATCACGACCTCCAGCGGCGCATGCTTGTCGGCGTCGTTGAGGAAGGCGGTGGTCTCGTCCTCCTTGCGGGCATCGAGCGAGCGCGCCACGATCCGCCCGCCGGCGCTCTCGACCTCCGCGACCAGCGGCGCGAGCTTGTCGCCATTGCGGCGGCCGGCGAACACCGTGAAGCCTTCGGACGCGAACTTCTTGACGATCTCGGCGCCGATGTAGTCGCCGGCCCCGACGACCGCGACGGTGGCGTTGCGCTGCTGCATGCTTGGTCTCCGTTCTCCCGAGGCGTCATTGCGAGGAGCGAAGCGACGAAGCCATCCAGTCCTTCGTCGTGGCTCTGGATCGCTTCGCTCGCGATGACGGCGATTACCTGCCTAGGATGTAGTCCTCGACGTCGCGCAGCTGTTCCTTGCCGAAGAACATCTCGTTGCCGACGAAAAAGGTCGGCGAACCGAATGCGCCGCGCTCGACGGCGCGCTGGGTGTTCTCCACGAGCTTCGCCTTGACCTCGGGCTCCTGGGCGCGGGCGAACAGCCTGGCCCCGTCGAGCCCGGACGATGTGATCGCGGCGATCGCGATCTCGGGATCGTCCATCTTCTTCGGCTCGCGCCACATGTGGTGGAACGCCGCGTCGACATAGGCCTCGAACACGCCCTCGAGCTGGGCGGCGATGGCCGCGCGCATCAAGTTCAGCGTATTCACCGGGAAGTACGGATTCCAGAGCCAGGGCTGCACGTGGTAGCGCTTGAGGAAGCGCTGCGTCTCGACCTCGTGGAACTCACGCTTGTTCTTGATGCCGGCGAGCGACTCGGCGGGCGACTTGTTGTTGGTCGCCTTGAAGATGCCGCCGAGCAGCACCGGGACATAGTAGAACTGGACGCCGATCCGCTTCACGATCGCCGGGATCGCCTCGTGGCTCAGATAGGCGTTGGGACTGCCGAAGTCGAACATGAATTCTGGCGCTGGACGGCTCATGGGCGGTCTCCTCGGTTTTTCGCATTGTGGTCCAGCGCAGCAGCCCCGTCCAGGGTTTTATGACGGTCATCATATTCCAGCGGCCGGAAGACGCCGGTGGTGCGTCAGATCATCCGGCGCACCGTCCGCTTGCGCCATACCAGGAGATAATAGCTCATCTGCAGCAGCATCATCGCGGCGAACGTGATGGGATAGGCGAGCCAGACGCCGTCGAGCCCGATGCTGCGGCTGAGCCAGGTGGCGGCGGGCACCTCGATCGCGGCGATCGCAAACGCCGAGATCGCCAGCGGCATCCACACCGTCCCGGAGGCGCGCATCGCCGACGAGAACGTGATGGACATGCCGAACAGCACGGAGCTCCACAGCACGATATGCAGCGAATGCTGCGCCACCTCGATGACGGCAGGGTCGGTGATGAAGAAACCCATCAGCACCCGTGAGAACAGATAGCCGATCGCGACCAGGCCGCCGGTCAGCACCACGTTCATCTCGATGCCCGTCCGCACGATGTCGCCGATCTGCTCGGCCTGGCCGCGGCCGATCGCCTGGGCGCCGAAGATCGAGACCGAGATCGCGATCGACAGCGCCGGAAACTGCACATAGCCCAGCACCTGGTTGACCGCGCCATAGGCCGCCGTCGCGTCCGAGCCGAAGCCGTTGACGAGGCCGATCAGCACCATCTCGGCCAAGGACATCACGATCATGCCGATCGCGGCGGGGATGCCGAGCCGCAGCACCGCCCGCAGCAGCTTCGGATCAGGCAGCATGCCCTGCAGGAAGGCCGCATCGATCGCCAGCGGATGCTTGCGCCGGCGCAGATGAACGTGGAGCCAGGCCAGCGTGGTCAGGGTCGAGATCGTCGACGCCCAGGCGGCGCTGGCGACGCCGAGGACGGGCGCGCCGAGCCAGCCGCGGATGAACACCGGGGTGAGCACCAGCCCGAGCGTCGTCGATGCGGCGAGCGAGGCCAGCGGCGTCACGGTGTCGCCGACGCCGCGCATCTGCGACGACAGCAGGATGTAGGCGAAGGTCAGCGGCATCGTGATCATCATGATGCGGGCATAGCCCGCGGCCGCATCGAGGATGTTGGCGGGCGTGGCGAGCGCGGTCAGCAATTCGCGGCTGAACAGGCCGCCGAGCACCGCGATCAGGCAGCCGAGCAGCAGCGCAATGGTCAGCGTCGTGCCGGCGACCTGCTTCACCTTGGCGGGCTCGCCGGCGCCCCAGGCCTGTCCGATCAGAACGCCGGCGCCCGAGCCGAGGCCCATGACGAAGGAGACGAAGAAGAACATCGCCGGGAAGAACACCGAGACCGCGGCGAGCGCATCGACGCCGATCATCTGGCCGAGATAGACATTGTTGATGGTGCCAAACAGCGATTGCAGGGTGTTGCTCAGCATCATCGGGACGACGAACATCAGGAACGGCTTGCGCAGCGAGGCGGTTGGCGACGACACGGCATGGTTCTCCGTCGACCGCTCTTCATTCGGAGTACGGTCGCGTTGCGAGGAATTGGAATGAGAGCCGCCGCGAACGGCCGCTCTCGCTGGCTGTTGAAATCAGCCGATCTCAATCGGCCCTGTGGCGATGCGCGAGCGCCACCGCATGGTCGCGGATGTCGGCCGGCCAGTTCGCGATCAGCGCGGCGAAGCGGCCGAGATCGCCGGCGAACAGCGCCCGGGAGGCCTCCTCGAATTGCGGCAGGTTGCTGCCGATCCCCGACATGAAGTGATAGGCCGCGTCACGCGCCTCGCGGGCGCGGTCGGTGTCGCCGCTGACGCGGCGGGCGTCGTGGACCAGCTTACGCAGTGCCACCGAGGCGCCGCCCGGCTGCGCGTTCAGCCAGTCCCAGTGCTGCGGCAGCAAGGTGACCTCGCGGGCGACGACCCCGAGCTTCGGCCGGCCGCGGCCGCGCGGCCCGCTCGTCGGCTGGTCTGCGACCGCGCCGGCGTCGACCGGCAGGCGCGCCAGGATCTCCCGGTCGCTGCCGCGCAGATCGATGTCGATCGGCTGCCCGGTGCGGTCGTTGAAGATCACGATCGGCTCGGTGTTCGGCGCGGCGTGTTTCAGCACCAGCGCCACCTTGGGCAGGGGCCCGGCGGCGACCCAGGTCTGGCCGGCAAACGCGGTGAAAGTGTCCATGGCTTGGTCCCTGTGATGCGCCTAATAAGACCCGGGTGAAATTAAAGTCAATATTACCCGGATAATTATTGTGGCCGCCTCCAGTGCCGAGGACGCCTCGCCGAACCCATCCTGTCCTGCTACGGAACGGCGCCCGCCACCCGATCCGTCCCTGGGAACCCCATGCTGACCGTTCACCACCTCAACAATTCCCGCTCGCAACGCGTGCTCTGGCTGCTCGAGGAGCTCGGCGTGCCCTACGAGATCATTCGCTACGAGCGCCAGCCGGACATGCGCGCGCCCAAGGAGCTGCGCGCCATCCATCCGCTCGGCAAGTCGCCCGTCATCACCGACGACGGCAACACGGTCGCGGAGTCCGGCGCGATCGTCGAATATCTGATCGAGACCTATGGCGAGGGACGGCTGGTCCCGCCGCCGAAGACGCCGGAGCGGCTGCGCTATTCGTACTGGCTGCACTACGCCGAGGGCTCGGCGATGCCGCTGCTGCTGCTGAAGCTGCTGTTCAACATCATGCCGAAGCGCGCGCCGGCGCTGCTGCGCCCGATCGTGCGCAAGGTGTCGAACCAGGCCTTGAGCACGCTGGTCAATCCGCAGTTGAAGCAGCACATGGCGTTCTGGGAAAGCGAGCTGCAGAAGAGCGAGTGGTTTGCGGGCGATTCGTTCACCGCGGCCGACATCCAGATGAGCTTCCCGCTGCAGGCGGCGGCATCGCGCGGCGGCCTGGAGCAGGGCCATCCGCGGGCGATGGATTTCCTCGCCCGCATCGAGGCACGGCCGGCCTACAAGATCGCGCTGGAGAAGGGCGGGCCCTACGAGGTCGGCCGCTGAGCGCTATTTGGCGGCCGTCGCCGGCGCCGCGGTCGCCGCAATCACCTCGCGCACCAGCCGGGCGACGCCTTTGATGTCGCCGTCTGGATCCACGGAATCGCCGAGCCGGACCACCACTATGCGCTGGCTCGGCATGATCACGAGCCGCTGGCCGAGCAGGCCGAAGGCGAAGAACGCGTCGGCCGGGATGCCGGCGCGCGCCCGTCCCAGCGCGTGAAAATGCTGGCTGCGGTTCGTCCACAGTCCCGCGCCATAGTCGGTGTCCAGCGTTGCGGTCGCCGACATCGCCACCCAGCCCTCGGGCAGGATGCGCTTGTCCCCGGCGACGCCGTCACCGAGATAGAGCAGCCCCAGCTTCGCCCAGTCGCGCGCGCTCGCCAGCATGTTGCCGTAACCTTGCAGCGTGCCGGTGCCGTCGAACTGCAGCGTCGCGCTGCGCATGCCGAGCGGATGGAACAGCTCGCGCCACGCGAGTTCGATCGCCTGCTCGGGACCGCCGGCGGCATCGCGGATGATGCGTGCCAGGATCTGGGTGCTCGCGCTCGAATAGGCCCAGCGCTGGCCGGGCGGCGCGATCAGCGGCGCATGCACCGCGAACGCCGCCATGTCGCGGTGGATGTCCATCTGGCTCGACGGGTCGAAGCCGGAATTGGTCTCGTCCAGCGCCAGGCCTGATGTCATGCGCATCAGCTGCTCGATGGTGATGTCGTGGCGCGGATCTCCGGCTTCGCGCCATTCCGCGACCGGCGCCGGGACCGACGGGCTCAGTCTGCCCTGCCGGGTGAGGATGCCCAGCAGCGCATTGGTGACCGTCTTGGTCATCGAGAAGCCTAAGAGCGGCGTATCGACGCTGATGTTCGGCGCATAGCGCTCCGCGATCAGGCGACCGTCCTTGACAACGACGACCGCCTTGGTGCGGCGGAACGGCGGGTTGGCCGGCTCCTCGAAGGCGTGATCGAGCGCCGCCTTCAGCGCGGGATCGCCGGGCTCCACTGCAGCGCCTTCCGCCAAGTCGGGCAACGCGGGAGCGGGCGCCGCGGCACGCAGCGCAGCGACGTCGGTGTGAGGCACGTAAGGCGGCTTCTGGCCCTGGAGCGTCACGCAACCGAGACCGTCATGATACGTGGCCCGGGTGGCGTGCAGGCCGAGCAGCGACGCCTCCACCATGCGCATGTCGGGCTCCACCCGGTAGCGCATCACGGCCCGCAGCCGGCGCAGACCGGGCCGTTCCATGGTCTCCGCAAACACCGTTTGCGGATCGAAGCCGGAGACGTAGGTCTTGGCGCAGATCATCTCGGCGACCGCGCTGGTCGCGACGCGCAGCGCCCGGTCAGGCCGATAGGTGAGCCACCCCGCCACCAGCAGGGCCGCAAACACCAGCAGACCGACCACGAATCTTCGCAAATGCACCAGAACGTCCGACACCGTCTCGCGGGCGAGCCTCGCTGCGCCCTGGTATGCTTCTAACGCGCCTCGGTCACCACGCCAACGGAGGGAAGCGCGTGCAGGGCCCCGCCGGGCGGCGGCAAATCGTCATCCGGGGCCGCGATGTCCGACATCGCCTGGGAACCGGCGCCTCAGCGCCCGGCTGCGGTGGAGCCCTTGCTGCGCGGATCCGGCGCGCCGACGAATCCATCCGACGTCACCAGGATGGAGTTGGCCGAGGTCCGTCCCATCGGCTCCTCGAGCTTGTGACCTCGGGCGCGCAGACCGGCGAGCACGTCCTCGGCAAAACCCTTCTCGATTCGGACCTCGTCGGGCATCCATTGGTGATGCAGGCGAGGCGCGGTGACGGCCTGGCGGACGTCTATCCGATAGTCGAGCACGTTGACGATCACCTGCAGCACGGTCGAGATGATGCGGCTGCCGCCCGGCGAGCCGGTGACGAGCACGGGCTTGCCGTCCTTCAGCACGATGGTCGGCGACATCGACGACAGCGGCCGCTTGCCGGGGCCTGGCAGATTGGCCTCGAAGCCGACCAGGCCGAAGGCATTCGAGGCGCCGGGCGCGGCGGTGAAATCGTCGAGCTCGTTGTTGAGCAGCACGCCGGTGCCCTCGGCGACGAGGCCGACGCCATAGGGGAAGTTCAGCGTGTAGGTGTTGCTGACGGCATTTCCGTCATTGTCGACGACCGAAAAATGCGTGGTGTTGCTGCCCTCCCGCAGCGGCGTGGTGTTGAGCACGTCGCCGGCGCTGGTGGCGTGCGCGGGATCGATCCCGGCGCGCTGGCGCGCGGCATAGTCCTTCGACAGCATCGCGCGCACCGGCGCGTCGACGAAGGCGGGGTCGCCGAGATAGCGCGCGCGGTCGGCATAGGCGCGCTTCATCGCCTCGATCAGCAGATGCAGCGAGGCGGGCGAGCCCTGCTTCAGCTCAGCGAGCGGAAAGCCCTCGAGGATGTTCAGCATCTCGACCAGCACGGTGCCGCCCGAGGACGGCAGCGGCATCGACACGATGTCATAGCCGCGATAGGTGCCGCGCACCGGCGTGCGCAGCACCGGCTGGTAGGCCTTGAGATCGTCCGCTGTCATGATGCCGCCGGCATCCTGGATCGCCTTGGCGAGCTGGTCGGCGACCGGCCCTTCATAAAATCCGCGCGGGCCCTGCTCGGCAATGGCGGTGAGCGTCGCCGCCAGATCGCGCTGGATCAGCCGGTCTCCTTCCCTCAGCACCGTGCCATCGGGACGGATGAAGATCGCGGCCGATGATTTCCATTTTGCCAGCCGCGGCGCCATCATCGGCAGGGTGACGGCAACGTCGTCGGCGACGGGGATGCCGTCGCGCGCCAGCACGATCGCCGGATGCAGCACCTGCGCCAGCGTGAACTTGCCCGAGCCGTATTTCTCCAGCGCCAGCGCGAGACCTGCCACCGATCCGGGGACGCCGATCGACAGCGCCGAATCGCGCGACTTGACGTTGTCGGGCTTGCCATCGGCGCCGAGGAAGATGTCGCGCGTGATCGCGGCGGGACCGGTCTCGCGATAGTCGATCGCCACGTCCTCGTTGGTCCTGGCGATGTGGATGACCATGAAGCCGCCGCCGCCGATGTTGCCGGCAACGGGATAGGTGACGGCCATCGCAAAGCCGGTGGCAACGGCGGCATCGACCGCGTTGCCGCCCAGCGCAAGGATGCGCTGGCCGACTTCGGCCGCGATCCGCTCCTGCGCCACCACCATGCCATGTGCGGGCGGCTGCGCCGGCGCGGTGATACCGGGGGGCTGCGGGATATCGAAGGTTTGCGAATCCAGCGCCCGCGCGGGCAGGCAGCCGGCCAGCAACAGCATGAAACCCGCAAGGAGCCGTCGTCGATCAATCGTGAACGTGGTCATCGCAATTCTGCCGTTGCTGACATCCGCCTGGGATCGTCAGATGTTATAGGGCCGCGTCGCCGGCGTAAAACGCAACGCCGTGATCGTCGCGAGATGCGACGCTGTGATTGCAGAGGATTTTCGAATGGCCGTCATCACGATCGAGACCTCTGGTCCTGCCGACGGCCGAATCTATCCCGGGCGCGCGGCCGTCGTCAGCTGGATCTTCTTCGATTGGGCGGCGCAGCCCTACTTCACGCTGATCACGACCTTCGTCTTCGCGCCCTATTTCGCGGCGCATGTCGCGCCGGACGCGGCGAGCGGCCAGGCGCTGTGGGGCTTTGCGACCGCCGCGGCCGGCATCGTCATCGCGCTGCTGTCACCGGTGTTCGGCGCCATCGCCGATGCCACCGGGCGCCGCAAGCCGTGGATCGCGGCGTTCGGCGCGATGCTGGTGATCGGCGCCTCGCTGATGTGGATCGGGCGTCCCGGCGCGCCCGAGCTGATCCCGCCGCTGCTCGCGGCCTATGTGATCGCCACCATCGGTGTCGAGTTCGCCACCGTGTTCAACAACGCGATGATGCCGACCCTGGTGCCGCCGGAACGCATCGGCCGGCTGTCCGGCACCGGATGGGCCACCGGCTATGTCGGCGGCATCCTCTCGCTCGTCATCGTGCTCGGCTTTCTCGCCGCCAATCCCGACAGCGGCCGCACGCTGTTTGGATTCAAGCCGCTGTTCGGGCTCGATCCCGTGAGCCATGAAGGCGACCGCATCTCCGGTCCGCTCACCGGGCTCTGGTTCATCGTGTTCGTATTGCCGATGTTCCTGTTCACACCGGACTTTCCGGCGCGGCACCGGCTGCGCGCGGCGGTGGGCGAGGGGCTTGGTCAACTGAAGCAGACGCTGCGCAGCCTGCCGCAGCAGCGCGACGTTGCGCTCTTTCTCCTCGCCAACATGATCTACACCGATGGGCTGGTGTCGCTGTTCGCTTTCGGCGGCATCTATGCCGCCGGCACGTTCGGCTGGAACACGATCCAGATCGGCACCTTCGGCATCATCCTCGCCGCCGCCGGCGCGTTTGGCGGCTGGCTCGGCGGCAAGCTGGATGACTTTCTCGGGCCGAAGCGCGTGATCGCCGGCAGCATGACGCTGCTGCTGCTCGCGATCATCGCGATTCTCATGGTGAGCCGTGATTCGGTTCTGTTCATTTCGGTTACGCCGGCCGTGCCGGGCGGCCCGCTGTTCGCCTCGCTGCCGGAGCGCGCCTATCTCTTGCTCGGCTGCGTCATCGGCGCCTGCGGCGCGCCGCTGCAGGCGGCCTCGCGCTCGCTGCTGATCCGCATGGTGCCGAAGGAGCGCGTGGCGCAGTATTTCGGTCTGTTCGCGCTCACCGGCAAGGTGACGTCGTTCATCGGCCCGCTGCTGATCGGCATCATCACCGCGGCCACCGCGAGCCAGAAGGCGGGCATGGCCGTGCTGGTGCTGTTCTTTGCGGTGGGGCTAGTGTTGCTGGCGCGGGTGAATGCAGGTGGTCGTGCGGGGCAGGGCGCCTGAAACTTGCTCCGCCGTCATTCCGGGGCGCCCGCAGGGCGAGCCCGGAATCCATACTCACGATCGTGGTTATGGATTCCGGGCCTGCGCCTTGCGGCGCATCCCGGAATGACGGCGGAGATTGTGGGCGCAATCAGTGCCGGAAGTGCCGCACGCCGGTCAGCACCATGGCGATGCCGTGCTCGTCGGCCGCCTTGATGACCTCGTCGTCCTTCACGGAGCCGCCGGGCTGAATGACCGCGGTGGCGCCGGCCTCGATGCAGGCGAGCATGCCGTCGGCGAACGGAAAGAACGCGTCGGAGGCGACCACCGATCCCTTGGTCAGCGGCTCGGCGAGCTTGAGCGCGCTGGCCGCATCCAGCGCCTTGCGCGCGGCGATGCGCGCCGAATCGACCCGGCTCATCTGTCCCGCGCCGATGCCGACTGTCGCCGACTCCTTGGCGTAGACGATGGTGTTCGACTTGACATGCTTGGCGACGCGGAAGGCGAAGCGCAGGTCGCGCAGCTCGGCTTCGGTGGGGGCGCGCTTGGTCACCACCTTCAGCTCCATGTCATCGACGACAGCATTGTCGCGGCTCTGCACCAGCAGGCCGCCGGCCACGGTCTTGGCGGTGAGGCCGGCTTCGCGCGGATCGGGCAGGGCGCCGGCGAGCAGCAGCCGCAGCTTCTTGCGCGCTGCGATCACCGCGATCGCCTCCTCGGTCGCGTCGGGCGCGATGATCACCTCGGTGAAGATGCCGGTGATCGCGTGCGCCGTGGCGGCATCGAGCTTGCGGTTCATCGCGATGATCCCGCCGAACGCCGAGGTCGAGTCACAGGCCAGCGCCTTCTGGTAGGCGGTGACGAGATCGGGCCCTTCGGCGACACCGCAGGGATTGGCGTGCTTGACGATGACACAGGCGGCGGTGCGCGCCGGGTCGAACTCGGCGATGCACTCATAGGCCGCGTCGGTGTCGTTGATGTTGTTGTAGGACAGCTCCTTGCCTTGCAGCTGGCGCGCGGTGGCGACGCCGGGACGGCGGCCGGGCAGCGCGTAGAACGCGGCGTGCTGGTGCGGGTTCTCGCCATAGCGCAGCGACTGGATCAGCTTGCCACCGAAGGCGCGGTAATCGGGCGCGTCGTTCTGGATGGTGGCGGCGAACCAGTTGGAGATCGCGGCATCATAGGCGGCGGTGCGCGCATAGGCCTTGGCGGCAAGCCGGCGGCGCAGCAGCAGCGTGGTCGAACCCTCATGCCGCGCCAGGTCGTCCAGCACGGCGTGATAGTCGTTGACGTCGACGACGACGGCGACGTCCTCGTGGTTCTTCGACGCCGCGCGGATCATCGCCGGGCCGCCGATGTCGATGTTCTCGATGCAGTCGTTGAACGGGGCGCCGCGTTCGACCGTGGCCTCGAACGGGTAGAGATTGACGACGAGCAGATCGATCGGCGCGATGCCGTGGGTCTTCATCGCCTCGGCATGCTCATCATTGCCGCGGATCGCGAGCAGTCCGCCATGCACCTTCGGATGCAGCGTCTTGACGCGGCCGTCCATCATCTCGGGAAAGCCGGTGAGGTCGGAGACGTCCTTCACCTTGAGGCCGGCATCGGCAATCGCCTTGGCGGTGCCGCCGGTCGAGACCAGCTCGATGCCGCGCGCGGCGAGCGAGCGGGCGAAGTCGACCAGGCCGGTCTTGTCGGATACGGAAAGCAGGGCACGGTGAACGCGACGAAGCTGATTGGTCATGGGCAGAGTCCTTGTGCAGGAGTTCAAAA
This sequence comes from Bradyrhizobium sp. HKCCYLRH1034, assembly GCF_051168375.1. NCBI lineage: Bacteria > Pseudomonadati > Pseudomonadota > Alphaproteobacteria > Hyphomicrobiales > Nitrobacteraceae > Bradyrhizobium > Bradyrhizobium sp. HKCCYLRH1034. Next base: position 52,472 of record NZ_JBNPUW010000013.1, read on the forward strand.
TGCCCAGGCGCACGGCGTCAAATCCCGCGCTCCCCGATGGTGCTCCATCCAAAGTCGCCAGTCGCGCGAGAGCGGGCCTCATATCAGCTTTTGCCGCCCGCGACAACGGGTGGGCGATCGAACGATCACCTTGGCCGCACGTCTCACGATGAGCCGCCCGAACGTCGGCCGCGTTCCGAGGGCCCGCCGAAGGCGGACGTCTCGACGGACGGTGATGTGAGATGATCTGAGAAGCGAGAGCCAGGGTGTTACAGCGGCAGCTCAGGCTCTCTCCGCCCGTTGCGGCGCCCGTTGGTCTCGGTCGGGGACGTCGACGAGCGGACGAAGCTCCAGCGGATCGACGGGGCCTGCTGCGCGTCCTGCCGGATCACCAGTTGCGTGGTGCGGCGCGGACCGTCATTGCCGGCGAGAAACACGCTGTCCTCGAGGTCGACGCGATCGTCGAACGTCTCGAACGTCCAGACCTCGCGATTGGGCAGCACCAGCATGGCGCCGCGGCCGTCGCTGAGCCGGCTGGCCTTGACGGCCGGGTGCAGGTGGAAGCGCAGCGCGTAGTCCGATCCGCCGCCGCGAAGCCGCGCGCCCTGCGCCGGCGTCACGGTGTCCTCGCCGTCGAGCCGCGAGCCGTCCTCGGCCGCCACCAGCACGCGACGATGGATCAGGCCGAATTTCGCCGCGTAGCCGTTGTGCGAGGTCGACAGCACGGTGCCGTCGGGCACGATCTCGCGGAAGTTCTCGACCCGCGTCGGACCCGATACGATCGGCGCGCCGTGCAGCAGGCGCTTCATCGCCGACATCTCGACGAAGGTGCAGGACGAGGTGTTGTGGTAGGTCAGCGTCGAATGCGCCACCGTGCTGCGCGCGAAGGCGCGCCAATTATCGCGACCGGTCGACGGCATGCCGCAATTGATCACGATGCGGCACGGTCCGGAGGACATCTCGAAGGCGAGGCAGCCGGCATGGGCCTCATGGCTCAGATGCGGTGGCGGCGGCGGACCGGTATCGACGATCACCGTCATCGGTCCGGCATCGAGCCGCTGGAAACCGGAATGCGGCATGCTCGCCATCGGCGTGCCGTGGGTGTCGTCGTAGGCGAGCAGGGTCGCCAGCAGGTCGGACGGGGTGCCGCCCATGCCATTGAACAGCGCCATGTTGCCGTCGCCGTGGCGGAAGAAGCGCAGCATCGGCATCATGCGGTCGATGGCGTTGAGCAGCGCCGGCGGCGGGGCGATGTTGCGGGCCGCAAACGTCTGCCGCAGCGGCAGCAGGTCGATCAGCAATTCGATCAGCGCGCCCGGGTTGCGCGAGACGTGGCCGCCATCGGGCAGGATCTGCCGCTGCAATTCGTCGGAGAGTTTCCGGGTCGCGCTGCGGATGTGCTTGGCCTGGTTGGCGAGGCACAGCGCGGCGTAACACAGTGCGATCAGCACCTGCAGCCGCGGCGCGCCATCCGGGATGTCGATCGTCGAATAGCGCAGATAGCGGATCTCGCGGGTCAGCCCGCGCAGATAGCGGCGGTAGAACTTGCCGTCGGAATCGGCCAGCACCAGCGGCGCCTGCGACAGCAGCGAGATCACCCGCCGCGCCAGCACGTCGGCGCGCCGGCTCAGCGGATGGCGGCCGATCTGGTTGGTGATCCAGTCGTCGACCAGAGCACGGGCATTGGCGCGGGTCAGCGCGGTGTCGGCTGCGCGCAGATGTCGCAGCCAGCCGAAGCCGAGCAGGGCCACCTCCCAGTCCTCGGACGGCGGCTCCAGGTCGAAGATCGAGCGGCCATGGCAGGTCACGATCTTGCCGGCGAAGACGAAGCGGCCGGCGTAGATCTCGGCCGCCCGCGTCGCGTCCGACGTGCGCAGGTCATGCGGCGCAATGATGAGTCGGTCGGCGCGACCGGGCCACAACCCGGACACGGATACCGATACACCGCTGACGTTGGACATCAGGCTGCGCGCAAAGCGGCCCATCACCAGCGTCGATATGCGTCTGCGTTGAGCGGCGGACACGCCAAGCCTTGGATTCAGAGGGGGATTCGGTTGCGCATCCTTCATAGATCGCAACTGCCGCCGATACACCATTTTTGGCCCCGGTGCAGCACCATCGCGGGACCAGAATCTGGTGCAAAATCAGGATTTAACGGACTAACGCAACGCCGACGCCCTTAAAGCCCGGCCGACGCAGGGCCGGCGCACGGCGCACGATGACACGCTCACGGCCGCCGCTCCAGTCTCGCCGCATAAAAACCATCGAGACCGCCGAGCCGGGGGTCCTGGTGCGGCAAATGGCAGGGCAGCGTGCGCAAGTCGCCGGCCGGGGTGACCAGCTCTGCCAGTCCCGCCACCTCGCCGGCGGTGACGGGGACGCGGCGCAGCTCGGTGGTTTGGGCCAGCACGCGCTCGACCACCTGCTCGCCCTCCTCGGGCTCCAGCGAACAGGTGCAGTAGACCAGGGTTCCGCCCGGCTTGATCAGGCTGCCCGCCCTGGTCAACAGCCGCGCCTGCAAGCCCGACAACGCGGCGATGTCGGCCTCGCTGCGCAACCAGCCGACGTCGGGATGACGCCGAATCGTGCCGGTCGAGGTGCAGGGCGCATCGAGCAGCAGGCCGTCGAAGCCGCCGCTGTCGGCGGGCTGCCATTCGGCGGCGTCGGCCACGACCGTCTCGGCGGTCAGCTGCAGCCGGGTCATGTTGTCCTTCAGCCGGTTCATCCGGGCCGGCGACCGGTCGACCGCGGTGACGCGGGCGCCGGCATGGGCGAGCTGAGCCGTCTTGCCGCCTGGCGCCGCGCAGAGGTCGGCGACGGCCTTGCCGCTGATGTCGCCGAGCAGGCGCGCAGGCAAGGCGGCGGCGGCGTCCTGCACCCACCATTGTCCCTCGGCGAAGCCCGGCAGCACCGTCACCGAACCATGCAGCACGGTGCGCACGGTGCCGGTCGACAGCACCTCGCCATGCAGCCGCGACGCCCATTGCGCCGGGTCCGACTTCACCGTGAGGTCGAGCGACGGCTCCTGGCCGAGCGCCGCGGCGATGTCCCTGGCGGTCGCTTCGCCATAATGATCGATCCAGCGCTTGAGCAGCCAGGGCGCGATGTCGAGCGGCTGACCGGCGGCATCGTCGAGCAGGGTTGCGCCCTCGCGCGCGCAGCGCCGCAGCACCGCGTTGACGAGCCCGGCATATTTCGCTGCGCGGCGGTCGGCCTGCACCAGGCGGACGGAGAGGTCGACGGCAGCGTGGTCAGGAACGTCCATCCAGAGGATCTGGGCGGCGCCGATCAGCAGCGCGCTCTGCGCCCGCGGCGCGTCGGTCGGCACGCCGCGATCCAGCAGCCGCGACAGCACGTGACCGAGCGTTCCAAGCCGCCGCAAGGTGGTGGCGACCAGCCGGCGCATCAGCGCGCGGTCGCGGTCGGCCAGATGCTTCAGTCCGGGATGTGCGCCGGTCCCGTCGAGCTGATCGTCGAGGGTGCGATGCTTGTGCAGCACGCCGTCGACCACGTCGGCGGCGATGCGCCGTGCCGCCAGGCCTGGGACTTCGGAAGGGGTCGCAAAACGCGGCGGAGGCATGCCTGGGAATTACTCGCGAAAGAAGAAAGGCAGTTCCGCGACCATCGGGTGCATGCCATCAGCTTGCGGGTCCTCTGTCACCGGAATATGCCAAATGTAAGAATCGGCTCTGCTTTTATTAGCCCTGTTTTTTCATGGGTGGGCACACGATCTGATGAGGTCGGGAACGAACCGGTTCAATGGTGGAATGGTACGATGAGCAACGAGCCCGAGAATGAGCCCAGGAGTGAGCCGAAGGGCAAGGCCGCTTTGGCCGTGGTCGCCAGCAATGAGTCGCCGCGCAAGCCGCTGACGCCGGCCGCGCAGCGCGCGCTGGCCGAGGCTGAGGAACGCCGCCGACTGGCAGCACAACAGACGAAGCCGATGCCGACGGAGTTGCAGGGGCCGAAAGGGCCGGAGCCGACCCGTTACGGCGACTGGGAGAAAAAGGGAATCATCTCGGACTTCTGACGGGATGTCCGCGCTCGGCTTTCGTTGTTCGGCGCCGGGCTTGCCGGTCCCGCGTTCGCCGCACTCCCGTATCGCAACGGTGACTCAGCGCGTGACCACCACCGTCGTGCCGATCGACACGCGCTCGTAGAGGTCGGTGATATCCGGGTTGAGCATGCGGATGCAGCCATACGAGACATAGCCGCCCACCGAATTCGGCACGTTGGTGCCGTGGATCGCATATTCGCCGCCGGCGAGCGTCAAGGCGGCAACGCCCATCGGATTGCGCGGCGAGCCGCCGGGAATGACGTCCGGCAGCTCCGGCTTGTCGCGCTTGACGTCGGCGGGCGGAGCCCAGGCCGGATTCTTGTACTTGCCGTCGATCTTGGTGGTGCCGGCCCATTGCCGGCCGGCCTTGCCGACGCCGACCGTGTAGCGCAAGGCGTGGCTGCCATCGAGCACGAGATAGAGTTTCCGCTCGCCGGTCCTCACGACGATCGTGCCCGGCGAAAAGTCGCCGGCGACGGCCACCAACTCGGGACGAGCCGACGCAGAGCCGGCCGTCGTGACCATGGTTCCGATCACCGACGCGGCCAGCATCGCCGCCTTCATTGTCAGCCTGACCGCTCCAGTCCGCATGGTCACCCCTCAGCCGGTTCCGCGGCGCCTGCTCCCCGGCCGGGAGCACGCAGATCGCATGAGGAAAGGAAAACTCCGTCTGCGAGTAAATGACCTGAAAACAACACTCCCGCGGAATCAGCCGCGGGAGTGCGATGAGACTTGACGATTGCGGCGAACGCGCTTCGCGCCCGCGGGGCACGGCGTGCTTACGCCTGCTTCTCCTTGCGGTTCTGCCGGTGCTGGACGAGATCATCGACCACGCCGGGATCGGCAAGGGTCGAGGTGTCGCCCAGCGCGCCCGGCTCGTCCTCGGCGATCTTGCGCAGGATGCGGCGCATGATCTTGCCGGAGCGGGTCTTGGGCAGGCCGGGGGCGAACTGGATCTGGTCGGGCGAGGCGATCGGGCCGATCTCCTTGCGCACCCAGGCAACGAGCTCCTTGCGCAGCTCCTCGGTCGGCTGCTCGCCGGCCATCAGGGTGACATAGGCGTAGATGCCCTGGCCCTTGATGTCGTGGGGATAGCCGACCACGGCGGCTTCCGACACCTTGGGATGGGCAACCAGCGCGCTTTCCACCTCGGCCGTTCCCATGCGGTGGCCGGAGACGTTGATGACGTCGTCGACGCGGCCGGTGATCCAGTAATAGCCGTCGGCGTCGCGGCGACAGCCGTCGCCGGTGAAGTACTTGCCCTTGTAGGTCGAGAAGTAGGTCATCTCGAACCGGGCATGGTCGCCATACACCGTGCGCATCTGGCCCGGCCAGGACCGGGTGAGGCAGAGATTGCCCTCGGTCGCGCCTTCCAGCGTCTTGCCGTCGGCATCGACGATCTCGGGCACGACGCCGAAGAACGGCCGCGTCGCGGAGCCCGGCTTCAGTCTGGTCGCGCCCGGCAGCGGCGTGATCAGGATGCCGCCGGTCTCGGTCTGCCACCAGGTGTCGACGATCGGGCAGCGGTCGTCGCCGACGACGCGGTGATACCACTCCCAGGCTTCCGGATTGATCGGCTCGCCGACCGAGCCGAGCAGGCGCAGAGACGCGCGCGAGGTCTTCTTCACCGGCGCGTCGCCGCCCTGCATCAGCGCGCGGATCGCGGTCGGCGCGGTGTAGAAGATGTTGACCTTGTGCTTGTCGATGACGTTCCAGAACCGCGAATTGTCCGGATAGTTCGGCACGCCTTCGAACATCAGCGTGACGGCGCCATTGGCCAGCGGCCCATAGAGGATGTAGCTGTGACCGGTGACCCAGCCGACGTCGGCGGTGCACCAGTAGACGTCGCCCTCGTGATAGTCGAACACGTATTGATGCGTCATCGCGGCGTAGACGAGATAGCCGCCGGTGGTGTGCAGCACGCCCTTGGGCTGGCCGGTCGAGCCTGAGGTGTAGAGGATGAACAGCGGATCCTCCGCATTCATCGGCTCGCACGGGCATTCGGTGGTCACCATCTCGGCGGCCTCGTGGTACCAGAGGTCGCGGCTCGGATTCATCTCGATCTTGCCGCCGGTGCGCTTGACCACGACGACCCAGTCGACATTGCCGACCTTGTTCAGCGCTGCGTCGACATTGGCCTTGAGCGGCACCTTGCGGCCGCCGCGCAGGCCCTCGTCGGCGGTGATGATGATCTTGGAATCGCAGTCCTTGATGCGCTGGGCGAGCGAGTCCGGCGAGAAGCCGGCGAACACCACCGAGTGGATGGCGCCGATGCGGGCGCAGGCCAGCATCGCATAGGCGGCCTCCGGGATCATCGGCAGATAGATGGTGACGCGGTCGCCCTTCTTGACGTTGCGGTTGCGCAGGATGTTGGCCATCCTGCACACCTCGTCGTGCAGCTCGCGATAGGTGATGTGCTTCGACTGCGAGGGGTCGTCGCCTTCCCAGATGATCGCGGTCTGGTCGCCGCGGGTGGCGAGATGGCGGTCGATGCAGTTATAGGCGGCGTTGAGGACGCCGTCCTCGAACCATTTGATCGAGATGTTGCCGGGTGCGTAGGAGACGTTCTCGATTCTCGTCGGCGCCTTGACCCAATCGACGCGCCTGGCCTGCTCGGCCCAGAAGCCGTTGGGGTCCTTGATCGAGCGCGCGTACATCTCCTGGTACTTCGCGTCGTCGACAAAGGCGCGTTTCGCCCACTCGGCCGGAACATCGTAGATCTTCTCGGACATTTCACACCCTCCACATGCGGCCTGCCGTCGATCCCGCGCAGGCCATCGTTGTTCCCACTATGCGTCCGCGTAACCGGCGGCGACAAGGCAAGACAAGTAGGACCTTCGGCGGGGAGGCGGTCTGAGCAGGATCAAAGAATTGTGCGCGGAGGTTGCGTGCGCCGGCCGCGCCTCGGAGATCGCTACAGTCTGCAGCATCAAGGTTACCCGGAATCGGGGCGGGTACCGGTATTTTGAAACCGCTTTGCCCAAAATTAGGGACTCGCTATCCGGCCCGTCACGCCCTAAATCGCCTTGAAGCTGTGGATAACCCGGCCGGAACCAAACCGGACTCCGGGGCATTGAGCGGATGAAAACGACGGCAGGGCGTCTAAAGCAATGATGGACCAGCAGAATTTCGAGAGCCCGCGGGTCGGCCCGGCCGATCCCGAGGTCGCGCTCGCGAAAGCGCTGGGCCAGTGGCCGCCCAAGCCGCCGCGCCGCAAGCTGAGCTTGAAGGATCTGGCCCACGCCAAGACCGCCGACGCGCAAGGCAATGCCAAGACCTCGGTCGAGGAGCTCGCCAAGCGCATCGGGCTGAAGCTCGGCGACCAGACCGCGCTGACCATCCGCCGCATCAGGCGGGGCAAGAGCTATACCTTCATCCGCGCCAACGGCACCCCGATCCGCCACGCCGGCACCATCCGCCGCCTGCATGCGATGGCGGTGCCGCCGGCCTATCGCGAGGTGCGCTACGCCCCCGATCCGAACCTGCATCTGCAGGCGGTTGGCGTCGATGCCGCCGGCCGGCTGCAATACCGCTATCACGCCGACTGGGAGAAGGTGCGCGAGCATCGCAAGGCGCATCGCCTCGCCAAGCTGGTCGGCGCGCTGCCGCGCATCCGTCGCGCGGTGTCGAAACATCTCGCCGGCGACCAGCCGACGCGCGAGTTCGCGCTCGCTGCTGTCATCGAGCTGATCGCGCGCACGGCCATTCGCCCCGGCAACGAGTCCTATGCCCGGCTGAACGGCACGCGCGGCGCCACCACACTGTTGAAGTCGAACGTCACGCTCGAGGATGACTCCCTGGTGCTGACCTTCAAGGCCAAGGGCGGCAAGGCCGTGCGCAAGGAATGCGACGCCGCCAAGCTGGTGCGGGCCGTCGGCATTTTGCGCGGCGTGCCCGGCCGTCGCATGTTCCAATACCGCGACGCCCAGGGCGTGGTGCGCGCGGTCTCGACCACACAGGTCAACGCCTTCCTGCGCGAGATCGCCGGCATCAAGATCTCGCTGAAGGATTTCCGCACGCTGATGGCCTCCGCCGTGGCGCTGGAGACCTTGTCGCGGATCACGCCGGCGGCGAGCGCGCGCGGCCGCAAGAAGCAGATCCTGGAAGCGATCCGCGCCGCCGCCGACGAGCTCACCAACACGCCGGCGATCTGCCGCAAGAGCTACGTGCACGACACCATCGTCACGGCGTTCGAGGACGGCATCCTCGAACGCTTCGCCGCCACCATGAAGGGCCAGCGCTCGCAGACGCGGCGCGAGCAATTGCTGGCGCAGGTGGTGACGGCGGTCTCGGCCTGACGCCGCAATTCATCAAGCCTGGCAGCGCGGCCCGATCTTGGCCGACGCAAGGAAGCGGGCGATCGGATCGAGCTGCCGGCACGGCGCCGCCGCGCTCTTCACCGGCGCGGCCTCGCGCTTGGCCGGCCGCAGCACGGTCGACTTGCTGGCCGGCTTGGCGCGGCGGGCAGCCGACGCACCACGTCCCTCCGCGCGCACGGCCCGCGAGAGCAGCGGCAGCCGTGCGCCTTCGTTGAGATCGAGCGGCGGTGTTTCGAAACTGCGATCGGACTCGTTCAACGTATCAACGCCGGGAATGGGCTCGCGGATCAGCGACGACGTCGCTTCGCCCGCGATGTCGCCGGGCGATACCGCGGCAAGCACCATCTTCGTTGCAAGCAAGCAGCAGATTATCACGAGGCAGAACCCCGCAATCCAGATCGTTCTGTTCACTGTAGGAAACCCCCGCCGATCGCGCCGGACAGTGCGGGACATCCCCTTCCCGCAGCCGGCGCCGTGCCGACCAATCAACCTTAAGAAAGTCTTACTCGCAATGTTTTCGGCAGGTTCGGCCGGGCTCGGCTCGCATTGTAGTTAATGGCGACGATGATCGGTCATCGGCGTCGGCCAATGACCGACAGAGAGCTGATCAGTTCGCAGCAGGCTGCGACATTGCGGCGCGGATCTCGTTCAATGAGTCGGCGAGACGATCTCGATCGCCGCAGGTTTCACGGATCACGTTAAATTATGCGCCGAAACTCGCTTCCGAACGCGGCGTAGCTCGGCCTGACACGACGCAAGAGCGCATCCGCTCAAGATCAGCATCGGTGTCGCAGTCGAACTCATCACGCGGCTCTGCCGCCGCCTTTCATAGGGAGCTACCCATGTCCAAGCGCATTGCCTTTCTCGCTGCCGCCGCCTTCAGCGCGCTGTCGCTGACCTCGACCTTTGTCGCGCCCGCCAGCGCCGAGGAGAAGACCGTGATGGTCGGAGGCGCGGCGATGTATCCGTCCAAGAACATCGTGCAGAACGCGGTCAACTCGAAGGATCATACGACGCTGGTCGCCGCGGTGAAGGCCGCCGGCCTCGTGCCGACGCTGGAAGGCAAGGGACCGTTCACGGTGTTCGCGCCGACCAATACCGCGTTCGGCAAGCTGCCGGCCGGCACCGTCGACAGCCTCGTCAAGCCGGAGAACAAGGCGACGCTGACCAAGATCCTCACCTATCACGTCGTGCCCGGCAAGCTCGAGGCGTCCGACCTGAAGGACGGCCAGATGCTGAAGACGGTCGAGGGCGAGCAGCTCACCGTCAAGCGCGAGGGCAAGAACGTCATGATCGTCGACGCCAAGGGCGGCACCTCGATGGTGACGATCCCGAACGTCAACCAGTCGAACGGCGTCATCCACGTGGTCGACACCGTGCTGATGCCGGCGTCCTGAGGCCCGGCCCGACACCGGACACATCCGTTTCTTCCTCCTCCTCCTCGCGGATGTGACCAGGAGCGAGCCGGGCCACCCCCCGGCTCGCTTTTTTGTGAACGCGATAGTTTCTGCGTATCGTTTTGATCGGCGCCGCGGTGTAACGGAGCCCGCCGAGCCGGCGTATAATTGGCGTGACGAATGCAAGCGACGTAAGTGCAAGCGACGGAGCCGACCGCCATGACGAGCGCCACCACCAGCGCCCCTTCGACCCTCGCGGCGACCGGGGGACCTGTAACCGGAGTCGCGACCAAGGTCGTTCAGCCGGCCTGGGTGCGCGTCATGCATTGGATCAACGCCGTCGCGATGATCATGATGATCATGTCGGGCTGGCAGATCTACAATGCCTCGCCGCTGTTCGACTTCCGCTTCGACCGCAGCTTCACGCTCGGCGGCTGGCTCGGCGGCGCGCTGCTGTGGCACTTCGCGGCAATGTGGCTGCTGATGCTGAACGGCCTTGCCTATCTCGTCACCGGTCTCGCCACCGGCCGGTTCCGCCGCAAGCTGCTGCCGATCTCGCCGGCGTCCGTCATCGCCGACCTCAAGGCCGCGCTGACCTTCAAGCTCGCCCATGACGACCTCACCGTCTACAACGCGGTGCAGAAGCTGCTCTATCTCGGCATCATCTGCGTCGGCATCGTCGTCGTGCTCACGGGCCTGTCGATGTGGAAGCCGGTGCAGCTGCACTGGCTGGTGAGCCTGTTCGGCGACTATCCGGCGGCGCGCTACGTCCATTTCGTCTGCATGGCGCTGATCTGCGCCTTCCTGGTGATCCACATCCTGCTCGCGCTGCTGGTGCCGAAGAGCCTGCGCGCGATGATCATCGGCCGCTGAGAGGAGAGACAACCATGGCGAAACGTCCGTTCCTCACTCCCGGCGTCGACAAGCGGCTCCTGATCAAGGACTCGCTGAAGGTGATGCCCGATCTCACGCGGCGCCGCTTCATCACCGGCGGCGCCAGCCTCGGCGCGCTGACCTTGCTCGCCGGTTGCGACGTCGTCGACGGCGACACCGCCGAGGAGCTGCTCAAGAAGGTCTCGAAGTTCAACGACGCGGTGCAGGCCTGGATGTTCAATCCGGATGCGCTGGCGCCGACCTTCCCGGAGAGCGCGATCACCAAGCCGTTCCCGTTCAATGCCTACTACACGCTCGACGAGGCGCCGGAGATCGACGCCGCCGACTGGAAGCTCGAGGTGCGCGGCCTCGTCGACAACAAGAAGTCGTGGACGCTGGATGAGCTGCAGGCGCTGCCCCAGGTGACGCAGATCACGCGCCACATCTGCGTCGAGGGCTGGAGCGCGATCGGCTCCTGGACCGGCACGCCGCTGCGCGACTTCCTCAAGCTGATCGGCGCGGACACGCGTGCGAAATATGTCTGGTTCAACTGCGCCGACAAGGACGGCTACAACTCGCCTTTGGACATGCGCACCGCGCTGCATCCGCAGACCCAGATGACCTTCAAGTTCGCCGACCAGATCCTGCCGCGCGCCTACGGCTACCCGATGAAGATCCGCGTGCCCACCAAGCTCGGCTTCAAGAACCCCAAATACGTCGTCGCGATGGAAGTCACCAACGACTACAAGGGCGGCTACTGGGAGGACCAGGGGTACAATTCGTTCAGCGGGAGTTGATCTCCCGCCAATCGAGCCCGGATGGCGGCCGCAATCTCCGCTGTCGTCCCTGCGAACGCAGGGACCCATAACCACCGGCCGTGATGAGGCAGGCAACTACCAGCCGGATCCCTCGATAGCGTCCGCGGTAGGGGTCCCTGCGTTCGCAGGGACGACACCGTCGATCAGGCCCGATCGGCGGCTTTCAACTTCCTCTGCAGCGCCGCCATTGCCGCGCCCAACAGCAACAGCGCCGCCGACACATTCAACGCATAGGTCAGGCTCCCCATCGCATCGGTGATCGCGCCGACGGCGAACGGACCCAACGTCTGGCCGACGCCGAACGAGATGGTCAGCGCCGCGATCGCGCGCGGCCAAGCGGCTTGCGGCAGGTTGAAGCGTACGAAGGCCGTCGTTGCGGTCGTCACCGTCGAGAACGCGATGCCGAACACTGCGGCCGACAAGGTCAGCATGACGGGCGAATGGCTGAGCGAGGGCAGGGCGGCGCCGATCGCGTTGATGGTGAGGATGAGGGCGGTGGGCCAGCCGCCGCGATCGAGCGCCAGCACGCGCCGCCACACCCAGGGCGTGGTGAAGCCGGCGAGGCCAATGAGGCACCAGAAGCCGGATTGCGCCGCGGCGCCGCCGCCGAGGTCGCGGACATAGGCGATCATGAAGGTGAGATAGGCGATGTAGCCCGCGCCGTAGAGGAAGTAGCCGAACAGATAGATCGCCATCGGCCGCAGCGAGACGCGGTCCGCGCGCGTCTCCGGCATGGCGGCGTTCGCTGGAAGCCGCATCAGCAGCAGCGGCACGATCAGCATTGCGCCGGCGCCTGCGAGCACCGCCCACACGATCCACCATGAGCCGGGCCCGAACGCCTGCAGCACGAACGGCGCGATCAGGCCTGAGATGACGATGCCGAGCGGCGGCCCGGCATAGAACAGGCTCAGCACGAAGCTCGCCTGCGCCGGCCGCGCCAAGGCGACCCGCGCCGCCACCGCGCCGCCGGCCACCAGCGCCACGCCGGCGCCGATGCCGGTCACGAGCCGCGCCAGGCTGAGCGCAATGAAATCGCCCGTCATGGCGCAGACGACGAGAGAGACCAAAGCCGCCAGCGTGCCGCCGCGCACCGCGGTCAGCCCGCCGAACCGCCGGGCCGTCTGCGCGGCGATCAACGCCCCGATCAGATAGCCGGCGGCATTGACCGTGTTCATGAAGCCGGCCGCCGAATACGACCAGTGCAGCGTGTCGCGCATGTCCGGCAGCACCAGCGCATAGGCGAAGCGGCCGATGCCGAGACCGATGATGGGACCGAGCGACAGCGTGAGGTTGGTCAGCGCCGGGTGGGCCGGCGGCGGATCGGAACGGGAGATCGGCAAGACATGCTCCGGCGTGGCGCATATCCGGCAAATCATGCTGCTCGGCCGCCAGTTTCGAGCACAGTACAGCCTTGCCCGGCGCGACAGAAGGCGGGCGGCGGCAATGGTGGCTTGCCAACCGCGCAGGAGCGCTTTAGCACTCCGCCGATTTTGCAACTCTCGTCATTGCCGGGCTGCTGTCCCCGACCCATCGGGGCGAGCCGGCAATCCAACCAAAAGATGACGGATGTCCGGGCTCAGGCCCCGGCATGACAAGCCCCGTGAGGACAACGACCATGGCGACCCAGAAGCTCCTTTTGCTGCCCGGCGACGGCATCGGCCCCGAAGTGATGGCCGAGGTGAAGCGGCTGATCGGCTGGCTCAACGCCAAGGGGCTGGCCTCGTTCGAGACCGAGGAGGGTCTGGTCGGCGGCGCGGCCTATGACGCCCATGGCGCCTCGATCTCGGAAGCCGACATGGACAAGGCCAAGGCGGCGGATGCCATCATCTTCGGCGCCGTCGGCGGTCCGAAGTGGGACGGCGTTCCCTACGAGGTCCGCCCCGAGGCGGGCCTGCTGCGCCTGCGCAAGGATCTCGGCCTGTTCGCCAATCTGCGTCCGGCCGTGTGCTATCCGGCGCTCGCCGATGCCTCCAGCCTGAAGCGCGAGATCGTCGAGGGCCTCGACATCATGATCGTGCGCGAGCTCACCGGCGGCGTGTATTTCGGCGAGCCCAAGACCATCACCGATCTCGGCAACGGCCAGAAGCGCGCCGTCGATACCCAGGTCTACGACACCTATGAGATCGAGCGCATCGCCCGCGTCGCCTTCGACCTCGCGCGCAAGCGCCGCAACAAGGTGACGTCGATGGAGAAGCGCAACGTCATGAAGTCGGGCGTGCTCTGGAACGAGGTCGTCACCGCGGTCCACAATCGCGAATACAAGGACGTCACGCTCGAGCACCAGCTCGCCGATTCCGGCGGCATGAATCTGGTCAAGTATCCGAAGATGTTCGACGTCATCGTCACCGACAACCTGTTCGGCGACATGCTCTCGGACATCGCGGCGATGCTGACCGGCTCACTCGGCATGCTGCCGTCCGCCTCGCTCGGCGAGGTCGACGCCAAGACCCACAAGCGCCGCGCGCTGTACGAGCCGGTGCACGGCTCGGCGCCGGACATTGCCGGCAAGGGTCTCGCCAACCCGATCGCGATGCTGACGTCGTTCGGCATGGCGCTGCGCTACTCCTTCGACATGGGCGCGCTCGCCGACAAGCTCGACGCCGCCATCGCCGCCGTGCTCGCCTCGGGCCTGCGCACCGCCGACATCAAGGCCGAAGGCTCGACCCCGGCCTCGACCGCGCAGATGGGCGAGGCGATCATCAAGGAGCTGGAGAAGCTCACGGCGTAGTCGGAGCCGAGGTTCCGCCGCGCCGAAGGTGCACTCCCCTCCCCCTTGCGGGGAGGGGGGCTCACCGTCGTTGTCGAGATAGCGCAAATTCAACGCACGACGTGTTCGATCGCGCCACCGGGCGCGTCGTCGCTATTCCGCGGTCGCGTCCTGCAGGCGCATCGCAAGGCCTGTCGATTTTACCTATAGACTTTCATCCCCGGATGAATAGCCTGACCCCAACGCCGCGCCATTGAATGGACGCGGGCTCGCACGCGTTCGACATGATGCGTGCGAGGGCCGGGGAGGATGAATGTGATCGCGCTTGCGATGCGATATGTCGCTCGCCGTGCATGGTGTCGTCGCCAATGTCGCGACCACCGCCCCGTGGCGATTGTACGCAACCTCCCTCACCACAAACGCTGACGCATGACTGCGCCGCTCATCTCCGTTCACGGCCTGTGCAAGAGCTTTCCCGGCGTCCGGGCGCTGCACAATGTCAGGTTCGAGCTGCGCGCCGGCGAGGTCCATGCCGTGATGGGCGAGAACGGCGCCGGCAAGTCGACCCTGATGAAGATCCTCGCCGGCGTCTACCGCAAGGACTCCGGCGAGATCCTCTATGATGGCGCCAGCGTCGATTTTCCAGGACCGCGCGAGGCGCAGGCCGCCGGCATCGGGATCATTCATCAGGAGCTGCAACTGATGAACCACCTCACGGTGGCGCAGAACATCTTCATCGGGCGCGAGCCGATGAAGGCGTTCGGGCTGCTGCTCGATGAGGACCGGCTCAACCGGCAGGCGGCCGAGCTGCTTGCCCAGCTCAATCTGTCGATCGACCCGCGCACGACAGTCGGCGGGCTGACGGTGGCTAGGCAGCAGATGGTGGAGATCGCCAAGGCGCTGTCGTTCAACTCGCGCGTTCTGATCATGGACGAGCCGACCGCCGCGCTGAACGATCGCGAGATCGCCGAGCTGTTCAAGATGATCCGCGCCTTGAAGGCACGCGGCGTCGGCATCGTCTACATCTCCCACAAGATGGACGAGCTGAAGCAGATCGCCGATCGCGTCACCGTGCTGCGCGACGGCGAGTATGTTGCGACGGTGCCGGCCGAGACCACCACGATCGAGACCATCATCGGCATGATGGTGGGCCGCACCTTGGGCGACGCGCGCGTCGCGGGCACGCAGCCCGTCGGCGCGATCGCGCTGGAGGTGCGCGGGCTCAACCGCGGGCCGCTGGTCCGCGACGTCAGCTTCACCCTGCGCAAGGGCGAGATCCTCGGCTTTGCCGGCCTGATGGGGGCCGGCCGCACCGAGGTCGCGCGCGCGATCTTCGGCGCCGACGCCGTTCCGTCCGGGGATATTCTCGTCGACAATCGCAAGGTGACGATCCGCTCGCCGGCGCATGCGGTCGCCCACGGCATCGGCTATCTCTCCGAGGACCGCAAGCGCTTCGGCCTCGCCACCGGCATGGACGTCGAGTCCAACGTCGTGATGTCGAACCTCGCGAACTACCTTGCAATGAAGTTCATGCTCAGGAAGCGCGCGATCCGCGACACCGCCGGCCGCTTCATCCGGATGCTGAACATCCGCACGCCTTCGGCGTCGCAGCAGGTTCGCCTGCTTTCCGGCGGCAACCAGCAGAAGATCGTGATCGCCAAATGGCTCGATCGCGATTGCGACATCCTGTTCTTCGACGAGCCGACCCGCGGCATCGATATCGGCGCCAAGAACGAGATCTACCGCCTGCTGCGCGCGCTGGCCGACCAGGGCAAGGCGATCGTCATGATTTCCTCGGAGCTTCCCGAGGTGATCAGGATGAGCGATCGCATCGTCGTGATGTGCGAGGGCCGCATCACCGGCGAATTGTCGCCGGAGGAGGCCACGCAGGAGCGGATCATGCATCTGGCCACCCAGCGCGAAACCATGAAGGCAGGCTGACGGCATGAGCGACCCCGCATTGGTCAAGGATCAGGTCAAGGATGGCCTCGCGCCGAGCGGCGCGATGGCCGCGCTGCGGCGCCGTCTGCTCGGGCCTGCAGCGCTGCAGAAGCTGCTGGCGTTCGCGAGCCTCGTGCTGCTGCTGGCCTATTTCAGCTTCGCCTCGCCGGCGTTCATGCAGACCGACAACATGATCAACATCCTGCAGGCGACCGCGGTCAACGGCGTGCTGGCGATCGCCTCGACCTTCGTGATCATCACCGCCGGCATCGATCTGTCGGTCGGCACGCTGATGACCTTCTGTGCGGTGATGGCCGGCGTGTTCCTCACCTATTGGGAGCTGCCGATGTGGACCGGCATCGTCGCGGCGATCGTGACCGGCGCGCTCAGCGGCGCGCTGTCGGGCACGGTCATCACCAAGATGAAGGTGCCGCCGTTCATCGCGACGCTCGGCATGATGCTGGTGCTGAAGGGGCTGGCCCTGGTCGTCTCCGGCAGCAAGCCGATCTATTTCACCAACACCGAGAACTTCTCGATGATCTCGCAGGACTCGCTGCTCGGCACGCTCGTGCCGGCGCTGCCGATTCCCAATGCAGCCCTGATCCTGTTCGTGATGGCGGTGCTGGCCTCCGTCGTTCTCAACCGCACCGCGCTCGGCCGCTACACCTTCGCGATCGGCAGCAACGAGGAGGCGGTGCGGCTCTCCGGCGTCAATGTCGACCGCTGGAAGATCATCATCTACGGCCTCGGCGGCGCCATCTGCGGAGTCGCGGGACTGCTGATCGCATCGCGCATCAATTCCGCCCAGCCGGCGCTCGGCCAGGGCTATGAGCTCGATGCGATCGCTGCCGTCGTGATCGGCGGCACGTCGCTGAGCGGCGGCACCGGCACCATTCTCGGCACCATCATCGGGGCCTTCATCATGAGCGTTCTGACCAACGGCTTGCGCATCCTCTCGGTGGCCCAGGAATGGCAATTCGTCGTCACCGGGGTCATCATCATTCTCGCTGTTTACGCCGACATGCTCCGTCGAAACCGCGCCTGACCCTTCAAGGAGGACCAGCGACCAGCACCGCTCCGACGTCGCGCTGAAGACTGCGCTGCCCGCCGACAGCGAGCGGCGACGACCACGATCATCACTGTAACGACAAGGTCACTGAAGAGAGCAGAGGAAACACCAATGTTGAGCAAGCATCTCCTCGGCGTCGCGCTCGGCGCCCTCATGGTCGCGGGAGTGTCCGCGAGCGCGCGTGCCGATGATGTCTACATCCCCCTCGTCTCCAAGGGCTTCCAGCACCAGTTCTGGCAGGCGGTGAAGCTCGGCGCCGAGCAGGCCGCGAAGGCCGCCAACGTCAAGATCAGCTTCGAAGGACCGGAAACCGAGGCCATGGTCGACAAGCAGATCGACATGCTCTCCGCGGCGCTCGCCAAGAAGCCGCAGGCGATCGGCTTCGCCGCGCTCGATTCCAAGGCCGCCATTCCGCTCCTGAAGAAGGCGCAAGCCGCCAAGATCCCGGTGATCGCCTTCGACTCCGGCGTCGACAGCGACATTCCGCTGACCACCTGCACCACCGACAACCTCGCCGCGGCGGGCCTCGCCGCTGACAAGATGGCCGACATGATCGGCGATGCCGGCGACGTCGCCGTGGTCGTGCACGACCAGACCAGCCGCACCGGCATCGACCGTCGCGACGGCTTCCTCAAGCGCATCAAGGACAAGCATCCGAACATCAAGATCGTCAGCGTGCAGTATGGCGGCGGCGATCAGCTCAAATCGACCGAGATCACCAAGTCGATCCTGCAGGCCAATCCGAATCTCAAGGGCATCTTCGGCGCCAATGAGGGCTCGGCGATCGGCGTGCTCAACGGCGTCAAGGAGATGAAGAAGAAGATCGTCGTGATCGGCTACGATTCCGGCAAGCAGCAGAAGGCCGCGATCATGTCGGGCGAGATGGCCGGCGCCATCACGCAGAACCCGATCGGCATCGGCAGTTGCACCGTGGAGTCAGCGGTCAAGGCGTTGAAGGGCGAGAAGCTGCCGAAGGTCACCGACACCGGCTTCTATTGGTACGACAAGTCCAACATCACCGACCCGAAGATCGCGGCTGTGCTGTACGATTGAGACCGGTGCGAGGTCGGGCCGGGCGATCGCATATGATGATCTGAGTTTGTGGCGGTCCATCTCCGCGTCGTCATGGCCGGGCTCGTCCCGGCCATCCACGTCGCGAGGCATCCTGGGAAGGACGTGGATGCCTGGGACAAGCCCGGGCATGACGGAGTAGCCAACTCGCACGCTTGCTTGTCGCGACTGCTCGTCGGGCAAATCAGATCAGCTCTCGGGTGCGATCGATGGCGATTGACGGAGGTTGCCGGTCGTCCCGTGGCTCTATTCCCTTCGCGGCGAAGAACTTATTTCGCCCGCGATTTCAATCTCCTCCGCTTGACCAGTCGGCCTCCGCCAAAAATTCCACTTTCGTTTTTACAGAACTCATGGTCTTCTCCCTCCATCCCGCTTCGCTTGCGAGGGACGTTTCGCGATCGTCACGAGGCGTGAGGCGGGAATGCGGTGGCCGCGAGGGCTCGCAGCATGTCCTAGGGACATGCGGACGAACGAGGCTCTTGCGGACGTGAAGCTGCGTGGTCCTGGCGCCCCGATGCTGGCGCCAAGTCGGAAGGGCGATGATCCCGACGACGACGGTGGCTAACAGGCCGGACACCGGGGAGAGCGTAGAGTAAGCGTGAAAACCATCGCGCAGGGAAGGCCGGGTCGATCCGGCTGTACCTGTGGTTCCTGCCCCGTGCATTTTTTCCGCACGGGGGCCACGGGCCTCAGCCGAGGCCCGGCCTTCCCTGCGCCCTCTGCAAGGAGAGGGCGATCAGACGAGTAAAGACTCGGACGCGAAAGCGGGTGCGAGGATGACCAGTCGTGCCGAAAATTCCGGTGTCGTCCCGGTGAACGCCGGGACCCAGACTCCCCGACATGGGTGTGAGGCACGCTGGAGCGATGAGACCGGGGGGGCATGCCGGCCGGTGGTTATGGATCCGGCGTTCGCCGGGATGACACTGAGGGGTGGAGCAGGCTGGCCTCCATCGGCGTGTAGCGATGTGTCAGCCATGTCTCCGAACGGTCGTCTCACACGTTCGAAATCGAGCAGTGACCAGCTCATGATCGATGACGACGCGATGGAACGTCAGCGCGGCAAAACAACAAAAAGCCGGGCGGGGCCCGGCCTTGATGATCTGACGATGCGGCCGCCCTCAGTAGGGGATCGGAATCCGGGTCGGGTAGCCGCCGAGATCGGACGGCGCCATCAGCGGCTGGCGGTCGATCGGGCGGTTCAGGTTCTCGCGGGCGAACGACGGATAGCCGACGGCCGGCGGGAACGCGTAATCCGAGAACTTGCGGTCGCCCGGGAGCACCTCGGTGCCGCCGTCGAGGAACGAGCGGCGGGTGATGTAGATGCGGGTGCGCGGGCCGGACTGGTAGGAATAGTTCGGATTGCCGCTGCTATAGGTGGTCGTCACGCGGCGCTTGGTGGTGGCGGCATCCGCCGAGGTGGCGGCAAGAGACGTGACGGCAAGGCCCGTCGCGGCGATCACCGCCAAGGCCATGACCCGGGTCGCAGCAGGAAATTCGATCATCACGTCCTCTTCCTCGCGCCAAAAGGGGCGGGCGCTCGCCATGCGCATGATTTGGCCCGCACAATATCTGGGTCGGCTGTGGCATCACAAGGTCATTCCCGCGGCGACGGGCAAGATAAATCCCTGCTGTGGCGGGAAAGTTGCATCAATATCCGTCACTTGCCCGTGGGTTTGACGGGTCGAATAGGATGCGGTCACGCCCAGCAACATCCGGACGCGGGCGGACATTCACAAGGCGCCGCGCAGCCTCGGATTGGCGGTCGACGTCACCCAATCGGCGCTGCCGGTGGCGATGGCGGGTTCGTCGCAGCCGCCGCGCCGCTGATCGGACCCCATGAACAGCTGGTTCAGGGCGCGGTGCTGGTCGGGCGCCAGCAGGGTCAGCCGGTTGAGCATGCACCCGACCATGGCGCGGCGCATCGGCATCGTCACGCCCTGGCACGACCAGCCGGAGATCCGCAAGCTCGGCTCGGCGATGGTCTTGAGAAAGCCGAGGCAGGCTCCGGCGCCCTCGGGAGCCCCAGCCCGGCGAACCAGACTGACGGGGCCGAACCGGCTGTCGATTACGCCGGCGGTCTCGAGCTCGGAGGCGGAGTTGCGCCCCATCCGGGCCGCGAGATCGGCCCTGGGATCACGCCTTGCATCGCGCTCCGGTCCGAACCGGTAGACCTCGAGCTCGGCAGCGGGGCGATCGGCGGGTTCGCCCCAGCGCAACACGTCCTTGCGGCCGCCTTCCGGGTGGATGAGCACGGTGTAGGTGGCAGTCCTGTCGGGCTGGTCGGTGAGACGAAGCGAGAACGCCGGCACTGCGGCGTCGGCCAAGGTCCAGCCGGCACGGCCGGGCAAAGCATCGCCGTCGTCGAGATGATTCCAGCCGGCGACCCCGAGCATGGCGATCAGCGCCAGAGTCCCCACATAGGCGAACAGGCGCGCAAAGGTGCCGCAGACCTCGTCCGCGAAGCTCTTGAGCCCTTGCAGGACGGACCCGGATCGGGGCGCTGCGGCTGTTCTGGCCGAATTGGACTGCATCGAATGCGAGACGTCGTGGTAACGTTGTGTCAGGGACGTTTCTCGCATAGAAGCGCTGCCGCTTCGGTTTCCGCTGACATGCGCGGCCGGCCATATTTCTTCGGAGAGTGAACGATGGGTTACAAAGTCGCAGTGGTCGGCGCGACCGGCAATGTCGGACGGGAAATGCTCAATATTCTCGACGAGCGCCAGTTCCCCGCCGACGAGGTCGTGGCGCTGGCCTCACGCCGCAGCGTCGGCGTCGAGGTGTCCTATGGCGACCGCACGCTGAAGGTCAAAGCGCTCGAGCACTACGATTTTGCCGATGTCGACATCTGCCTGATGTCGGCCGGCGGTTCGGTGTCGAAGGAGTGGTCGCCCAAGATCGGCGCCGCCGGCGCTGTCGTGATCGACAACTCGTCGGCTTGGCGCATGGATCCCGACGTGCCGCTGATCGTGCCGGAGGTGAATGCCGACGCAGCCGCCGGCTTCAACAAGAAGAACATCATCGCCAATCCGAACTGCTCGACCGCCCAGCTCGTCGTCGCGCTGAAGCCGCTGCACGACAAGGCCAAGATCAAGCGCGTCGTGGTGTCGACCTATCAGTCGGTGTCCGGCGCCGGCAAGGATGCGATGGACGAATTGTTCTCGCAGACCAAGGCCGTCTACACCAACGACGAGCTGGTCAATAAGAAGTTTCCCAAGCGCATCGCCTTCAACGTCATTCCGCAGATCGACGTCTTCATGGAGGACGGCTTCACCAAGGAAGAGTGGAAGATGATGATGGAGACCAAGAAGATCTTGGATCCGAAGATCAAGCTGACCGCGACCTGCGTGCGCGTGCCGGTGTTCGTCGGTCACTCCGAAGCCGTCAATGTCGAGTTCGAGAATCCGATCACGGCGGACGAGGCCCGCAACATCCTGCGCAATGCGCCGGGCTGCCTCGTCATCGACAAGCACGAGCCGGGCGGCTACGTGACGCCCTATGAGGCGGCCGGCGAGGACGCGACCTATATCAGCCGCATCCGCGAGGACGGCACGGTCGAGAACGGCCTCGCCTTCTGGTGCGTGTCCGACAATCTGCGCAAGGGCGCGGCGCTGAACGCGATCCAGATCGCGGAGGTCCTGATCAACCGCAAGCTGATCACGGCCAAGAAGAAGGCGGCCTGAGCGGAGACGTCGTCAGGGTGAGGCGCGGAACGCAATGAGCGAGAAGACGACGCCGGACGCCGCCAGGCACGCGCCGGGTCCGCTCGAGCGCGGGCTCGAAGGCTTCCTGTTCAAGAGCCGCTGGCTGATGGCGCCGTTCTATGTCGGCCTCGTCGTCAGCCTGGTCGTCCTGCTGTTCAAGTTCGTGCTGCTGCTGTGGGAGAACATCGTCCATCTGCCGACCGCCAAGGAGAGCGACATCATCCTCGGCGTGCTCAGCCTGATCGACGTCTGCCTGACCGGCAACCTGGTGCTGATCGTGGTGTTCTCCGGCTATGAGAACTTCGTCTCGCGCATCGATCCCGGCGGCCATCCCGACTGGCCGGAATGGATGACCAAGGTCGATTTCGCCGGACTGAAGCAGAAGCTGCTCGCCTCGATCGTCGCGATCTCGGCGATCCAGCTCTTGAAGGCGTTCATGAATCTCGACGCCGGCTACGACTCGACCAAGCTCGCCTGGTTGGTCGGCGTGCACATGACCTTCGTGGTGTCGACCCTGATGTTGGCGCTGTCGGACCGCTGGTCGGGGGACCATTGATGGGCGGCGAATAGCGAGGCGCGAATGGCGAATAGGGCAGGTGAACTACTCGCTACTCCCCATTCGCTATTCGCCAGCGCGCGCGCTCTTGAATTCCTTGCTGGCCTTGTCGAGCACGAACAGCGAGCCCTCGGAGACGCCGAAATAGGCGCCGTGGAGCTGCAAATCACCGGCCTCGACGCGGCTGCGCACGAATGGGAAGGTCATCAGGTTCTCGAGGCTCCGGAACACCGCGGCCTTCTCGATCCGGGTGACGAAGTCCTGGAAACTCTCATGCGTGCGCTGTTCGACGACCTCGCCGGGCTTGATGAACATCGACATCCAGCGGCCGATGAAGTCGCCCGGGGACAGCGGCGCCGCCTTGTCGACGAAGGCGCGGATGCCGCCGCACTGGGCGTGGCCCAGGATGACGATGTGCTTCACCTTCAGCACGGTGACGGCATATTCCAGCGCCGCCGAAACGCCGTGCGCGTTGGCGTCCGGCTGATAGATCGGCACCAGGTTGGCGATGTTGCGCAGCACGAACAATTCGCCGGGGCCGACGTCGAAGATCACCTCGGGCGAGACGCGCGAGTCGCAGCAGCCGATCACCATCACTTCGGGCGACTGGCCGCGCTCCGAGAGCTCGAGGTAACGGCTCTGTTCGGTCGGCAGGCGTTGGGTGGCGAAGGCGCGATAGCCCTCGAGCAGGCGTTGCGGAAACGAGATCATGGGCCTTGCCTAAACACATGCGCCTTCTGGGAACAAGCCTTTCGGGCCGGCCCCCGAAATGGTATCGCGGGCCGCGTCGATAAACCAAGGGAAACGCCGAAATGATCCGCCCGCGCCGCAGTCTTCTGTTCATGCCTGGCTCCAATGCGCGCGCGCTGGAGAAGGGGCGGAACCTGCCGGCCGACGGGCTGATCCTCGATCTCGAGGATTCGGTGGCGCCGGACGCCAAGGCCGCCGCCCGCGACCAGATCGCCAAGGCGGTGGCGGCCGACGGCTACGGCAAGCGGGAACTGCTGATCCGGATCAACAGCCTGGATACGACGTGGTGGCGCGACGACGTCGCCATGGCCGGACAGGCGGCGACCGACGGCATCCTCGTTCCCAAGGTGTCGACCGTCGAGGACCTTCGCCTGGTCACGGATCGCTTGGCCGAGGTCGGCGCCGATCCCGCGCTGAAGGTATGGGCGATGATCGAGACGGCGCGTGCCGTGCTCGATGCCGATCTGCTCGCGGCCACCGTGCACGAGGAAGGCTCGCGGCTCGCCGGCTTCGTGTTCGGACCCAACGACATCTCGCGCGAGACTCGCATCCGGATGCTGCCGGGCCGCTCCACGATGCTGCCGATGATCAGCCACTGCATCCTGGCGACGCGCGCCCATGGGCTGGAGATTCTGGACGGGCCTTACAGCGATTTCGCCAACACCGACGGATTCGCGCAGGAATGCATCCAGGCCCGCGATCTCGGCTTCGATGGCAAGACGCTGATCCATCCCGACCAGATCGACGCCTGCAACGCGATCTTCACGCCGCCCGCCGACGAGGTCGCTGCGGCACGCAAGATCATCGCTGCGTTCGAGCTGCCGGAGAATGCCTCGCGCGGTGCGATCCAGATCGACGGCCGCATGGTCGAGCGGCTGCATGCCGAGATGGCGCGACGCACGATCGCGATCGCCGATGCGATCGCGGCGGTGGCGAAGTGAGGCGTCAGATGCGGCGGAGACTGAGGATGTAGTTGACGAGGTCGCCGCGCTGCTCGGCCGTCAGAATGACGTTCGGCATCGTCGGGTGGCTGCTCTGCAGGAACACCTTGAGCGATAGCTCGGTCGTCGACGGCATGTTGGCGACCGCGACGAAATCTGGGGCGGTCGTGGTTTGGGCTCTCGCCCCGCTGGTGTCGATGGCGTGGCAGGTGCTGCACCAGGCCTCCGCCAGTTTGCGTCCCGCCTGCACGCTGTCGGCGGCCGGCGTCACGCCGCCGGCATTGTGCAGCCGGATCAGCAGCATCGCGCCGAGCGCGAGCAGGATCGCGGCGCCGACATGGAGCCAGGTGTTGCGGTGCAGATTCGGCAGGCTCATCGCATTGCTCCGCGGGGTGGGAGGGAGGCGGCGATCAGTGCTTGACCGCGGCGCTGCCCAGGCGGTCGATGGTCGGGGCGTTGAGGCAGTATTCCTCGTAGTGCTCGGCACTCGTCCCGGCGGCAAGATCGCGATGGCAGCGCGGCTTGTCCTTGCACATGGCGCAGACGCGCTCCATGTCGCGCAGCACCAGCGGCTCGGCGCGCCCCAGCGCGGCCTCGTCGATGCCGAGCGCCTTCAGCATCTGCGGCAACTCGTCGGCGGCGTGCTCGCCATGGCGGACCAGCTCGTCGAGATCCGCCGGCGTGACCTGGAGGTCCATCGCGATACGCTCGAAATCGTCACGGTCGAGCTGCCGGATCTCGCTCAGCTCACGCCGGTGCCGGAGCCATTGCGCGAACGTATCGATCAGGAACTGAACCCGCGGATAAGGCTTGGCGTCTACGGTCATGACACGTCTCCGATGATTGTTCGCAATCAATCACCGGGTGGACGCGCGGACGTTGCGGTAGATCAAGCAGCAAATCGGTCCTGCGCCGGCCGCAAAGCTGCGTGGCGAAAGGTCAGCGCGGGGCAAATCGTGCGGCCGCCCAGGCATAGAGGCTGCCCGGGATCGGCGCTTCGCCGCCGCGGCCCTTCGGCGAGATGTGCAGGCCGATGACACCGGGATCGCCGATCAGGCCGGAGAAGTCGGAAGGGTCGAAGAACGCCTTCGGCTCGGCATGCACCGCGTAGAAGCTGCGCTTCGGCAGCGCATGGTGCAGCGAGCCATGGCGGCGGGCCAGCGCCGTCAGCGCGGCAGGGCCGAAGATGGCGACGCGGATGTCCGAGAGGCGGTCGGAGCCGCCGCGCAGGCGGCGCAGCGCAAAGGTGAGGCGGTGACGCAGCGAAAGCCAGTTCGGCGTCAGCGCGTCCTGCGCCATCAGTGCGGCGAACTCGGCGACGATCGGATCCTCCGGCGGCAGGTAGAGCACGGAGTTGCCGAGCTGCCGCGGCCGCTCCCAGGCGAAATAGGGCACGGCGGGGTCGATCTCGACCGGCCTGAGCAGCAGCACGTCGGCATCGAGCCAGAGGCCGGCCCGCTGTGCCATCAGCCGCATCCGGAAGAAGTCGCTGAACTGCAAGGTGGTCCAATCGCGCCAGCCGCCGTCCGGCTGCGGCGGCCTGAGACGCTCGGAGAACGCATAAGGCAGGACCGCCTCGGCCTCGGCATTGCCGACGCCGTCGGGCAGGCCGGGCAGCGGATCGAAGCTGTAGACCGTGACCTTGTGGCCGGCGGCGAGCTGCGAGCGCAGGCAGGTCTGGCGCAGGCGGTCGAGCGGCCCCCGCCAGAAGGTGACGACCTCGGGCAATACGCGCGTCAACGGCGGACCTGCTGGGCTGCTCTCGAAACAGGGCCCCGGACGAGGTCCGGGGCCCGCGAACTCACCATCCTTCGGCGGGCCTCAGGCCCAGGCGCGCTCGGCCAGCTTGGCCTCGTAGCTGTCGATCGACGCCTTCTTCTCCAGCGTCAGCCCGATGTCGTCGAGCCCGTTGAGCAGGCAATGCTTGCGGAACGGGTCGATGTCGAACTTGACGGTGCCGCCGTCGGGGCCGCGGATCTCCTGGTTGGCGAGATCGACCGTCAAGGTCGCGTTGGCGCCGCGCTCGGCGTCGTCGAACAGCTTGTCGAGGTCGGCCTGCGACACGCGGATCGGCAGAATGCCGTTCTTGAAGCAGTTGTTGTAGAAGATGTCGCCGAACGAGGTCGAGATCACGCAGCGGATGCCGAAATCGAGCAGCGCCCAGGGGGCGTGCTCGCGGCTCGAGCCGCAGCCGAAATTGTCGCCGGCGACCAGGATCTTGGCGTTGCGATAGGCCGGCTGGTTGAGCACGAAATCCGGGTTCTCGCTGCCGTCGTCCTTGTAGCGCTGCTCCGAGAACAGGCCCTTGCCGAGGCCGGTGCGCTTGATGGTCTTCAGGTACTGCTTGGGGATGATCATGTCGGTGTCGACATTGATGATCTTCAGCGGCGCGGCGACGCCTTCCAGCGTGGTGAACTTGTCCATCGGGGCACCTTCGAGAATACGGGCAGGCCGCTGTTTAGCCCGAACGGCAGGGCGGATAAAGTCAAAATCCCGGTGCTCTCGGCCGGGTCGTCAGTCGACGGACGCCTCGATCGCCTCCATGTCGTCGTCGGACATTCCGAAATGATGGCCAATCTCGTGGATCAGGACATGGCGGACGATGTGGCCGAGGCTCTCGTCGTGCTCGGCCCAGTAGTCGAGGATCGGTCGGCGATAGAGCCAGATCATGTTGGGCAGGCGCGGCAGGTCGTCGTTGCTGCGAAACGGCAGTCCCGTGCCCTGGAACAGGCCGAGCAGGTCGAACTCGCTTTCGGACTGCATCTCGTCGAGCACCTCCTCGGTCGGAAAGTCGTCGACCCGGATGATGACGCCCTCGCACATCCTGCGAAAATGCTCGGGCAGACGCTCGAACATCTCGTGCGCCATGACTTCCATGTCGGTGAGCGAGGGGGCTTTCAGATCTGTCCACATTGCCGCCTTCTAGCCCGGCTTTGATCATCTTGCATCTTGGTTCTATGACATGTGTGGCGGAGCTGGTTGACGCAGGGGATGAAACCGGCGACCGTGACGCGCGAACTGGGGGTTGGGGAACAGATGAGGCAGATGTCGATGGTGCTGGCCGGAGCGGCGCTGGCTGCGGCGGTCGTGGTCTCGATCTCGGTGGCAGCGCAAGCGGAGCAAGCCGCCGGCGCGCGCGGCGCCGTGCAGAGTGAGGTGAGCACGGATCTCTCCGCACAGCGCCGGCAACGACGAATCCAGATCTATCCGCGCTACGAGGGTCATTGGCAGCCCGACGTGGTGCCGCGCTTCAACCCGGGTCCGAACGCAGTTCGTGTATGCGATGCCACCTATGTTCCGGAGCATCGGCCGAGCGGCACCGTGATCGTCCCGCATATGAGTTGCGTCTGGCGACGCGGCTGACTCCTGGGTCCCGCGCACTGATCGGCTCGGCAAGCGCGCACGTGATTCGGTCGCGATCGCGACGTTGCCTGATGTTACCGTCCGGACACAGTGCCGATATGTCGCGCACTGCGGCGGAACCATGCGCGACATATCGGCATTCTGCTCCTGCGCAGGTCTTCATGTCCCATTCACGTCGCTCGTTCGAGACTGGTCTGCGTCGCGCTGCTGCGGCCGCCATTCAGGCAACTGACAAGGCGGAAGTTACGGTGCCGGACGTGATGTCAGGCGATCGAGGGAGAAGTTCATGACTGTGATGAAGCTGTTGGGCATCGCGGCGGTTGGCGCCGTTCTCGCGATGGCTGCCCCCGCCGAACGCGCGCAGGCGCTGTCGCTGATCAATCCGGGCGCTGCGACCGCGGTGCAGCAGGGCACGGCGCAGGAGACCACGCAGGCGCATTGGCACGGCCGCCGCCATTGGCATCCCCGGCGCCACTACTATCCTCGGCATTACTACCATCCGCGTCATCACTGGCGGCCGCATCACTACGGATATCGCCATCACGGCCGCTGGTAAGCCGCGCTTTCCGGCCGACCGAGACAATGACCGAAATCAAACAGGCCCGCTTTGCGGGCCTGTACGTTGATGGGGGGCTGGCAACGAGGTTCGCCATGAAACCATCAGTCAACAGAACCTGGCTCGGGATCAGCGTTGTCACGGTGGCGATGCTGCTCGCAAGTTCCGCCGCCACCGCTCCTGTGGCCGCAGCTCCAGCCGTTACGCAGGCGCGTCAGACCGTAACGGATGCTGGCCCGCGTCGGCAGGGCCGCCGATCGAAGCTCGTGGTGTCGACGGCAGAGGTGCCGCACTATCTCGACCGTCCCACGGACTACACGCCGGCCTATCCGCCGGGCCCCTTGGTTCTGTTCACGCCGTTCTACCATTGAGGCCATGTCCGCGAGGCGCGCTGCGTTTCCTGCGTGTCGTTAGTTGCGAAGTCCCCGCACGAGCAGCACGTGAGCCGTTGCGTCGGCATCCGTGATCCTGAGTTGCAGGACGACTTAGAGGCTCACTTGCATCTCCTCTGCCGCGACGCCACGCCGCAGATGCGTGTGCACCGTGCATCACTGACGAGCATCATTCATGCCGCATTCACGTCGCTATCTCTACGTTCATGTTGGGGGTGCGCCAATCCACCGATCGGACGACCAGCATCGGCGCTGCATGGGTCCATCGTTGCACAGCATTCAGGGAGAAGGGACCATGATGAGGATGAAGGACCAGCGCGCTGGTCTTGCTCGTCGCCTCAGTCTTGCGGCGGCCACACTGTTTGTCTTGGCGGGCGCGTCCGGACGGCCTGCGCTTGCGATGTCGCCGGTGAGTCCCGGTGCCGGCTCCGCCACGCAGACGCCTTCGGACGTATTGACCGTTCAGGTCCGAGGCCCCGGCGGCCATGGCGGCGGTGGTGGCGGGCATCCCGGCAGTGGTGGATTTCACGGCGGAGGCGGTGGCCCGGCGTTCCATGGCGGCGGCAGCCCCGCGTTTCATGGGGGAGGACATGCCTTCGGCGGCGGTGGCCCGCGTCCTGTCTTCCACGGTGGCGGCCCCGCATTCCATGGCGGATTCGGCCCGCGGCCGGTGTTCCATGGCGGCGGCTATCATCATCGTCCGTACTACGCCTACCGGCCGTACTTCCACCATCACCGCCGGCACTTCTACGGCTATCGCAGCTACTACGCGCCGGTCTATACTTCGGGCTACTACTATCCCTATCGCCGCTGCCGCGTCGTCTGGACCCATTACGGGCCGCGCCGCATCTGCCACTATCGGCATTGGCGGGGTCATCACTGGCGCCATTATCACCGGTGGCATCATCGCCACCGCCACCATTGGCGCTACTACTGACGGGACTTGAAGTTCGACAAAACAGGAAGGGCGCCCAACGGCGTCCTTCTCTCATTTCAAGGGGATGGAGTGGGGCGCGGCGGTCAGAGCCAATCCTTGAACTGCCAATTCCTCACGCTCAGCTTCCAAGGCACCAGCGTCTCCAGGCGCCATTTGGCAAAGCGGCCGGGCGGCCAGTTCGACAACCGCCGCTCCTCCTTCGGAGCCTCGGGCTGGGCAATGATCTTGGCGGGCGGTGTCTTGCGGCGTTGGCGCGTCGCATCACGGATGAGGTCGACGTATTCCGGCTTGTCGGCCATGTCAGGCTCCTCGGCACGTTCCTCTGCAGACGCAGCGCGTCCGGCGGTAGGATTGTGCGCGACGAGACTTAAGAAGCCCTTGCCGAACTGTGTCGACGTTGAGGTGAAATGAAAAACGCGATGGCTTGGGTGAAGCCATCGCGTTCGTTTGTAGACCGGCCGCCGTGCCGGATGTGAAGCAGCGAGATGACGTCAGCGCCAGTCGCGTACGTCGACGAAGTGTCCTGCGATTGCGGCCGCCGCGGCCATCGCGGGCGACACCAGGTGGGTGCGGCCCTTGAAGCCCTGGCGTCCCTCGAAGTTGCGGTTCGAGGTCGAGGCGCAGCGCTCTTCTGGCGCCAGCTTGTCCGGGTTCATGGCGAGGCACATCGAGCAGCCCGGCTCGCGCCATTCGAAGCCGGCCTTGATGAAGATCTTGTCGAGGCCCTCGGCTTCCGCCTGCTCCTTGACGATGCCCGAGCCCGGAACGACCATCGCGTTGACGTGGCCGCTGACGGTCTTGCCTTCGGCGATCTTGGCTGCGGCGCGCAGATCCTCGATGCGACCGTTGGTGCACGAGCCGATGAAGACGCGGTCGAGCTTGATGTCGGTGATCTTCGTGCCCGCGGTCAGGCCCATGTATTTCAACGCGCGATGCTTGGAGATGCGCTTGGCCTCGTCTGCGATCTTGTCCGGATCGGGCACCACGCCGGTCACCGAGATCACGTCCTCGGGCGAGGTGCCCCAGGTCACGATCGGCGGCAGCTTGGCGGCGTCGAGCCGGAGCTCGTGGTCGAAATGCGCGCCCTCGTCGGAGCGCAGCGTCTCCCAGTAGCGCATCGCCGCATCCCAGGCGGCGCCCTTCGGCGCCTTGGGACGGCCGCGCAGGAAGTCGAACGCCTTCTGGTCGGGCGCCACAAGGCCAGCACGGGCGCCGCCCTCGATCGACATGTTGCACACGGTCATGCGGCCTTCCATCGACAGCGCGCGGATCGCCTCGCCGGCATATTCCAGCACGTAGCCGGTGCCGCCGGCGGTGCCGATCTCGCCGATGATGGCGAGGATGATGTCCTTCCCCGTCACGCCGTCCGGCAGCACGCCGTCGACCGTGACGCGCATGTTCTTCGCTTTCTTCTGGATCAGCGTCTGTGTCGCCAGCACGTGCTCGACCTCGGAGGTGCCGATGCCGTGCGCCAGCGCACCGAACGCGCCATGCGTCGAGGTGTGGCTGTCACCGCAGACGATGGTGGTGCCGGGCAGGGTGAAGCCCTGCTCCGGGCCGATCACGTGGACGATGCCCTGGCGGCGGTCGAACTCGTTGTAATATTCGATGCCGAATTCCTTGGCGTTCTCGGCCAGCGTCTTGATCTGCTCGATGCTCTCCGGATCCGGATTCGGCTTGGAGCGGTCGGTGGTCGGCACGTTGTGATCGACCACGGCCAGCGTCTTCTCAGGCGCGTGCACCTTGCGGCCGGTCATGCGCAGGCCTTCGAAGGCCTGCGGCGAGGTCACTTCATGGACCAGATGGCGGTCGATGTAGAGCAGGCAGGTGCCGTCCTCGGCTTCGTGGACCAGATGGTCGTTCCAGATCTTGTCGTACAGGGTGGTCGGCTTCGACATGAGCGAATGCTCCCGGGAATTGAAGGTTGGAAACTGAGCGCGTGCCGGGCACGCGTGAACAATCAGCAATGAGGCGCTGCGGCTTACAGCGCGCGCCTAAGCTCAGATGTTGCCGAGGTGGCGAAGCGTCCGAAGAACCGCCCGGGCAGCCGGCGGCGATCGTCGATGACGACGCGGCGACAGGCCATGCTGGTGCGATCTAGAACCATTTCAGGGGGTATATAGCACGCGTGCCGTGGAGTGCGAGATGCGTTTGCGCCCGCCGTCATTGCGAGGAGCGAAGCGACGAAGCAATCCAGGGGCCGGGGCAAGGACTCTGGATTGCTTCGCTTCGCTCGCAATGACGGCAGCGCAAAAACAAAAAAGCGCGGGGCCAGCCCGCGCTCTTCGTCAATCCAATGAAAGCAACGACTACTCGTTGACGGCGGTCTGCTGCCGGTCCTGCTTCTCGACGATGCGGGCCGACTTGCCGCGCAGCTGGCGCAGGTAATACAGCTTGGCGCGACGCACCTTGCCGCGGCGCACGACCTTGATCGAATCGATCATCGGGGAGAGGATCGGGAACACGCGCTCCACGCCCTCGCCATAGGAGATCTTGCGCACGGTGAAGCTCTCGTTGATGCCGCCGCCGGACCGGCCGATGCAGACGCCCTCATAGGCCTGCACGCGCGTGCGCTCGCCTTCGACCACCTTCACGTTGACGATCACGGTGTCGCCCGGGCCGAACTCCGGAATGGTCTTGTTGGCGGACAGCTTGTCGAACTGCTCTTTTTCGAGCTGCTGAATCAGGTTCACGGGTAAATCTCCATCGGCGGCGCGCCCAGCCGGGTCACGCGGGGGCTGCGCTTGTTCCTGCCGTCACTTGCGGAATTGGGCGCTCCTATAAGCCAAAGCGCGAGGCTTGTCACCCGTCTGTCGTGCTTTTTGGCTCTTTTTGGCCGGTCCCTCTTTGTTCTCGGCCGTCGCGCCCCTGCCATTCGGCCCACAAATCCGGCCTTCGCGCTTCAGTCAGCGCCTCGGCCTGGGCGCGGCGCCAAGCGGCGACCTTGGCGTGGTCACCCGAGGTGAGCACATCCGGAATGGTCCGGCCTTCGAATAGTTGGGGCCGGGTGTATTGCGGGTATTCAAGTAGGCCATCGGAAAAACTCTCGTCGGTGCCCGATTCGAGCCTGCCCATCACGCCCGGAAGCAGCCGGACGCAGGCGTCGATCAGCACCAGGGCGGCGATCTCGCCGCCCGACAGCACGTAGTCGCCGATCGAGACCTCGGTCAGCGAGCGGGCATCGATGACGCGCTGGTCGACGCCTTCGAAGCGACCGCAGACGATCAGCGGGCCCGGACCGGCCGCGAGCTCGCGGACGAAGGCCTGGGTCAACGGCCGGCCACGCGGGCTCATCAGCAGCTTCGGCCGCTCGGGATCGATCGCCGCCGCGTCGATCGCGGCTGCCAGCACGTCCGCGCGCAGCACCATGCCGGGGCCACCGCCGGCCGGCGTGTCATCGACGCTACGGTGCTTGTCGGTGGCGGAGGCCCTGATGTCGCGCGCCTCCAACGACCAGATGCCGGAGGCCAGCGCGCGGCCGGCCAGGCTGACGCCGAGCGGCCCGGGAAACATCTCCGGGAACAGCGTCAGCACGGTGGCGCGCCAAGGTGCGACTGGGGATGGGGGCGAAGTCGTCATGATGCTCTGTGTTAAGGTACCCAGGTTGCGAGATCGAGCCCTGGATGCATTGCCGGCTCTTGCGACCTCGACACCGGTGTCGTCCCGGACAAGCGTGACGCGCGTCAGCGCGTCGCGGCGCCGATTCGGGACCCATACCGCGTGATGTCGAAACGAGGCATGCGGCCAGTCCCGCGCAAGCCAATCAGCTGCGGTGGCTATGGGTCCCCGCTTTCGCGGGGACGACGAGCGGAGGGTGCGGCGGCAGCGTCATCTTCAGCGGAAGCCGGTTCATCCGCGGCTTCATCCTCGCCCTCGATCTCCGCCGGCAGCTCGATGATCACGCGGCCGCCGGCAAGATCGACCGTCGGCACCACGGCATTTGTGAACGGCAGCAGCAACGTGCTGCCCGAGGGCGGGGCGATCTCGATGATGTCGCCGGCGCCGAAATTATGGATCGTGAGCACGCGGCCGAGCTGCGCGCCGTCAGCGGTCTCCGCGGCGAGGCCGATCAGGTCGGCGTGGTAGTATTCGTCGTCAGCCGTCTCGGGCAGGCGGTCTCTGGGCACGTAGAGCTCGAGCCCGTTGAGGCGTTCGGCCGCATTGCGGTCGGTGACGCCCTTGATGGCTGCGACCAGATGGTCCTTGGCCTCGCGCGCCTTCGCGACCTCGAACGAACGGCTGCCGTCCTTGGTCGTGAGCGGGCCGTAATGCAGCACGGCCAGCGGATCCTCGGTGAAGGTCCATAAGCGAACCTCGCCGCGCACGCCATGCGCGGCGCCGATTCTGGCGACACAGATGAGCTTGGACATCAGCGTGCCTCGTCCTTCGAGACGCGCTCGAACGCGCGCTCCTCAGGAGGAGGAGCCAGTTCCTCATGCAAGGGAGCACGGCGCAAGCCGTGCATCTCGAAGCATGAGGCCGCGCTCGTCAACGACCTTAGCCCTTGGCGGCGGCTTCGGCCTGCGCCTTGCGCTCCTTGCGCGGCACGGCCTTGATCGGGTTCTGGCGGGCTTCGCGCTTCTTGACGCCGGCGGCGTCGAGGAAGCGGGCGACGCGGTCGGACGGCTGCGCGCCCTTGGCGAGCCAGCCCTTCACCTTCTCCATGTCCAGCTTGAGGCGTGCCTCGTTGTCCTTCGGCATCAGCGGATTGAAGTAGCCGAGACGTTCGATGAAGCGGCCGTCACGCGGGAAGCGCGAGTCGGCGACGACGACGTGATAGACCGGGCGCTTCTTGGTGCCGGCACGGGCGAGACGGATGACGACGGACATGTAGGTTCTCCTGAGTGTCTTCTGATGAGTTGATGTCAGCTAAGCCGTCATTCCGGGGCACCGCGAAGCGGTGAGCCCGGAATCCATAACCACGATCGTGCGTATGGATTCCGGGCTCGCGCTGCGCGCGCCCGGAATGACGAATGGAAAGAGGAGCGGATGATCCTCATTATTTCTTCTTCCCCGGAGGAAGGCCGAGGCCCGGCAGAGTCGGCTTGCCGCTGAGACCGGTGAGGCCGGGGAGGTTCGGTAGGCCGCCGCGCAGGCCGGCGGGCAGATCCTTCGGCAAATTCGGCAGTCCGCCGGGCATGCCACCCGGCATCTTTTCCGCAAGCGCCTTGAGCTGATCCGGCGAGGGCATGCCGCCACCGCCGCCAAAACCCATCGCCTGGGCGATGCCGGCCAGCGGGCCGCGCTTGCCTGAGCCCATGGCCTTCATCACGTCGGCCATGTTCCGGTGCATCTTGAGCAGCTTGTTGACGTGCTCGACGCTCTGGCCGGAGCCGGCCGCGATGCGCTTCTTGCGGCTGGCCTTGAGCAGGTCGGGATGCTTGCGCTCCTCGCGCGTCATCGAATCGATGATCGCGACCTGGCGCTTGAGGATCTTGTCGTCGATGCCGGCGGCCGCGATCTGGTTCTTCATCTTCGAGATGCCGGGCATCATGCCCATCAGCCCGCCGATGCCGCCCATCTGCGCCATCTGCTGCAGCTGCTCGCGCATGTCGTTGAGGTCGAACTGGCCCTTGCGCATCCGCTCGGCGGCGCGCGCGGCCTTCTCGGCGTCGATGTTCGCCGCGGCCTTCTCGACCAGCGAGACGATGTCACCCATGCCGAGGATGCGGCCGGCAATGCGCGAGGGATAGAAGTCTTCCAGCGCGTCGGTCTTTTCGCCGGTGCCGAGCAGCTTGATCGGCTTGCCGGTGACCGCGCGCATCGACAGCGCCGCACCGCCGCGTCCGTCGCCGTCGATACGGGTCAGCGCGATGCCGGTGAGGCCGACGCGCTGGTCGAAGGCGCGGGCGAGATTGACGGCGTCCTGGCCGGTCAGCGAATCCGCGACCAGCAGCACCTCGTGCGGGTTGGCGACCGCCTTGATCTCGGCGGCCTCCTTCATCATGTCCTCGTCCAGCGTGGTGCGGCCGGCGGTGTCGAGCAGCACCACGTCGTAGCCGCCGAGCTTGGCGGCCTCGATGGCGCGGCGTGCGATCTGCGGCGGCATCTGGCCGGCCACGATCGGCAGCGTCGGGATGTCCAGGTCGCGGCCGAGCACCGCGAGCTGCTCCATGGCGGCCGGACGGTAGACGTCGAGCGAGGCCATCAGCACCTTGCGCTTGTCGCGCTGGACCATGCGGCGCGCGAGCTTGGCGGTGGTGGTCGTCTTGCCGGAGCCCTGCAGGCCGACCATCATGATCGGCACCGGCGGCACGGCGTTGAGGTCGATGGTCTGGCCGTCGTCGCCGAGCGTCTTGACCAGCTCGTCATGGACGATCTTGACGACCATCTGGCCGGGGGTGACCGACTTGACGACGGTGGCGCCGATCGCCTGCTCGCGCACGCGCTCGGTGAAGCTGCGGACAACCTCCAGCGCGACGTCGGCCTCGAGCAGCGCCCGGCGGACTTCGCGCATCGCGGCGTCGACATCGGCTTCCGAGAGC
This sequence comes from Bradyrhizobium sp. HKCCYLRH1034, assembly GCF_051168375.1. Lineage (NCBI taxonomy): Bacteria > Pseudomonadati > Pseudomonadota > Alphaproteobacteria > Hyphomicrobiales > Nitrobacteraceae > Bradyrhizobium > Bradyrhizobium sp. HKCCYLRH1034. The sequence continues at coordinate 88,384 of NZ_JBNPUW010000013.1, forward strand.
GAACCACGCCCCGTCAGCCGATCGAGAATGCCGCCAAGCCTTTCCGACAGATTGTCGAACAATGCCGTTATCCTTTGCCCTTGCGGGCGCTCGCTTCATTGCCGCCCGTCATCGCCGCTTGCTGCGGCCCATGACGACCATATAGACCTCGGCCCGTCGGCCGAAACCGTCAGTCCAAACACGTTTGCGCCCGAGGGCGCACAGCGCTGTCGGGCGGTGACCTCCGGCCTCCAGGGCCGGGCGGTGGCTCGAAAAGACGAGACTTTCCGAAATTCGGCCGGGTTAAACCCTCAGCAGCCGCAAAAGTCAAGGAAACTTGCTTCTCGCCGTCCCGTTGCCGGACCCTGTGGGGGCGCTTACCTCTTGCGCCAGTTCAGCTTTCCCTTGCGAGGACGACCTTGCTGCGCCGTTCCAGGACCTATTCCGGCCCCGTCACCGACCATTTCGACGGCAAGCGCTTCTACGATCCCGACGGCGTTCCGCCCAAATCCCTGTCCCAGGTGCTGCGCTGGCAGTTCGACCGCAACCGCAAGCGTTCCCGCTGGCCGTCCTGGGCGGCGAGCCCGCACGCCGACACGCCGCCGCACCGGATCGACGGCGAGACAGTGCGGCTGTCCTTCATCGGCCACGCCAGCTGGCTGATCCAGACCGGCGGGCTCAACATCCTGGTCGATCCTGTCTGGTCGGAGCGGGTGTCGCCATTCGCGTTCGCCGGTCCCCGGCGGCACAATGATCCCGGCATCGCCTTTGAGGGGCTGCCGCATATCGACGTCGTGCTGGTGTCGCATGGGCATTACGATCATCTCGACATCCGGACGTTGTCGAAGCTGACCGCGCGATTTTCGCCGCGGGTCGTCACGCCGCTGGGCAACGACCTTACGATGATCGACGCTGACTCCAAGATCCGCGCCGAGGCCTATGACTGGCACGATCGCGTGACGCTGAACGAGGAGGTCGCCGTGACCCTGGTGCCGACGCGGCACTGGACGGCGCGCGGCCTGTTCGACCGCAACAAGGCGCTGTGGGCGAGCTTCGTGCTGGAGACGCCGCGCGGCAGGGTCTACATCGTCTGCGATTCCGGTTACGGCACGGGCAAGCATTTCCGCCGCGTGGCGGAGCAGCACGCGCCGATCAGGCTCGCGATCCTGCCGATCGGCGCCTACGAGCCGCGCTGGTTCATGCGCGACCAGCACATGAACCCCGAGGATGCCGTGCAGGCGCTGCAGGATTGCGGCGCGGAGGCCGCGCTGGCGCATCACCACGGCACGTTCCAACTGACGGACGAGGCGATCGACGCGCCGGTGCGCGCCCTGCACGCCGCGCTCGACCAAGCCGGCATCCCGCGCGAGCGGTTTGGTGTGCTCAAGCCAGGGCAGGTGGTGGAGATCTAAGCAGGCCGCCGCCACAAAACAGATGTCGTCCCGGCCTTGAGCCGGGACCCATAAACACCGAATTCAATGTTGTGAAGGCTGGCAGCTCCATCTCGCGCGACAATTACCGCCGCGGAGTATGGGTCCCGGCTCAAGGCCGGGACGACACCGAGTTTGTAGCTACGTTGTCGGCTGCCACGACGCACAATGCGCCGCGCGGGCGTGAGGCCGCCTTACTGCCCCGGCTTGATCGCCCAGGTCACGTTGACCGTGATCGACAGCGTCTCCTCGCCCTGCGCCACCGGTGTCGGCGTCGCGGCCATCGGTGCGGCAAAGGTCTTGGCGCGGAACACCGGGGCGGGCGCGCCATCCTCGGAGATGCTGAGCGGCTGACCCAGCGTCACGCCGGCGGCCTTGGCATAGATCTCGGCCTTGCGGCGGGCGTCTGCGACGGCCTTCTCGCGCGCCTGGTCGAGCAGCTTGGATGGCTCGGCGACGCTGAAATAGATGTTGCCGACATCGTTGGCGCCGGCCGCGACCAGAGTATCGATCACGCTGGCGACCTTGGCGACGTCGCGCAGCTTGATGGTGACGCGATTGCTGGCGCGATAGCCGGTCACCGCCGGCTGGGCCGGCCGGTTCTGCGCATATTGCGGCTGCAGCGACAGCCGCGAGGTCTGATAGTCCTTGTCGGCGATCCCGGCCGCCTTCAGCGCCTGCAGCACCTTGGCCATGGCGGCGTTGTTGGCCTCGGCGGCCTCGCGCGCGGTCTTGGCGTCGGATGCCACGCCGGCGTCGATCTGCGCCAGATCCGGCGGCGCCGACACGCTGGCTTCGCCGCTGACGGTGATCGCCGGCGTGTCCTGCCGGGCGATGTCATCCGCGAGGGCGGGCATTGCGAAGCTGGTCGCGAGCGCGACCGCGAGGATGGGTCTGATGATCATGGTGCTCACTTCAGCGGCACGTAGACGTTGATGACGAGCTTGTCCTCGGCCGTCTTCAAGGGGTCGGTCAGGTACTCCTCGATGAAGGTGTCCTTGGCCTCCAGCCGGCGCTCGTCGAGGTGGTTGGTGATCGCCTCGTAGGTGTTGTCCATGTTGTCGTAGGAGCCGCGATGGACGAACTTCAGCGCCTTGCCCTCGGGCGACTGGCCGATGCTCATCCCCTTGCCGAGCGTCTTCGGCTCCTGCTCGACCGGCATCTCGGCCAGGAAGGTGAAGCCGGTGTCGTCGGTCGAGGTGTAGACGATCATGCCGTTGCCGGCGGGCTTGATGCCCTGCTTGTCCAGCGTGGCCGACAGCGATTTGAAGGAGTCGATCAGCGTGTCGAACGCATTGTCCCAATTCGCGGTGCCCTTGACGAGGACGACCTTCTTCGCCTCGAGCTTGATCTCGTCGCCGAAGGCGTCGGCTGCCTGGGCCGGCGCCGCGGCCTGCGGCGGCGTCGTGGCCGGGGACTGGGCCGCGGTCGGAGATGACGACGGCGAGGGGCTCGCGCTGGCGGCCGGCGTCGGGCTGGTCGCGGGCGCCGGACTGGCCGACGCGGCAGGCGCAGGAGAGGCCGGCGCCACCGGCGCCGGTAGCGCGCTCGGGGCCGGTGCGGGCGTGGCTGAGGCCGCCGGAGCCGGCGAGGCCGACGGCGCCTGGGCCCGGGCGAACGTGCCGCCGAGCAGGAGCGCGACCGAGCTCACGGCCAGAACGAGGCGGAAAGTGCTGAGATTCATTCGACTATTCTCCAGTGGCCGTGCTGCTTTGCCCGGTTCGTGCCGGCGAATGAACCGGTCCTAACATGCTCGGCGGCGCGGCGTCCCATGACAGATGCGTCATGTCGCTCTGCAGGCTGGTCAATGCCGCGCCATTCGCCATATAAGGCGGACACAATTTGGATATTTTCATGAGCGCGCTGGCCAACCACAGCTTCGTCAAGATGAACGGGATCGGCAACGAGATCGTCGTGGTCGATCTGCGCGACGTGAAGCATGTCGTCACGCCGGACGAGGCGCGGGCGGTGGCATCCCGGGTGCCCTACGATCAGCTGATGGTGCTGCAGCCGCCGCGGCTCGACGGCACCGAAGCGTTCATCCGCATCTACAACAATGACGGATCGGAGTCCGGCGCCTGCGGCAACGGCATGCGCTGCGTGGTGCGCCAGGTGTTCGGCAAGACGGGCCAGACCAGCGCGACGTTCGAGACCCGCGCCGGGTTGTTGAACTGCTGGCAGGGGCCGGCGCCCGACCTCTACACCGTCGACATGGGCGCGCCGAAGTTCGGCTGGCAGGACATTCCTCTCGCCGAGGAGTTCCGCGACACCCGCTACATCGAGCTGCAGATCGGACCGATCGACGCGCCGATCCTGCATTCGCCCTCGGTCGTCAACATGGGCAATCCGCACGCGGTGTTCTGGGTCGAGGACGTCAACGCCTATGATCTGGAGCGCTTCGGGCCGCTGCTGGAGAACCATCCGATCTTCCCGGAGCGGGCCAACATCACACTCGCCCACATCGTCGATCGCGACCACATCACGATGCGCACCTGGGAGCGCGGCGCGGGGCTGACCAAGGCCTGCGGTTCGGCGGCCTGTGCGACAGCGGTCGCGGCCGTCAGGCTGAAGCGTGCCAACCGGATCGTGCAGATGACGCTGCCCGGCGGCGAGCTCACGATCGAGTGGCGCGAGCGCGACGATCACGTGCTGATGACGGGCACCGCGACGTTCGAGTTCGAGGGACGGTTCGAGCCGTCGATGTTCGCCAGCGTCGCATGAGCGTCGACGTCGTTACCTTCGGCTGCCGCCTCAACGCGTTCGAATCCGAGCTGATCGCGAAACATGCCGAGGCGGCCGGTGCCGACGACACCATCGTCATCAACAGCTGTGCCGTCACCAACGAGGCGGTGGCGCAGGCCCGGCAGTCGATCCGCAAATTGAAGCGCGAGCGCCCCGCGGCTCGCATCGTCGTGACCGGCTGCGCCGCGCAGACGCAGGCCGGCATGTTCGCTGCCATGCCCGAGGTCGACCGCGTCATCGGCAATGACGACAAGCTGCGGCCCGATGCGTGGCGTGCGACGACACAGGCGTTGGCGGTGCCACGGTTCGGCATCGATGCGTCCGAGAAGGTGGCCGTCTCCGACATCATGGCGGTGATGGAGATGGCGCCGCATCTGGTCGACGGCTTCCAGCGCGGCCTGCCGCGCGTGTTCGTGCAGGTGCAGAACGGCTGCGATCATCGCTGCACCTTCTGCATCATCCCGTTCGGTCGCGGCAATTCGCGCTCGGTGCCGATGGGCGCTGTGGTGGATCAGGTCCGCGCGCTGGCCGATCGTGGCCATGCCGAGATCGTGCTCACCGGCGTCGACCTGACGAGCTATGGCGCCGGCCTGCCCGGCACGCCGAAGCTCGGCCGGCTTGTGAAGCAGATCCTGCGCCACGTGCCGGAGTTGAGACGCCTGCGCATCTCCTCGATCGATTCGATCGAGGCCGATGCCGACCTGCTCGATGCGCTCGCGGATGATGCCAGGCTGATGCCGCATCTGCATCTGTCGCTGCAGGCGGGTGACGATCTGATCCTGAAGCGCATGAAGCGACGGCATGCGCGCGCCGATGCCATCGCATTCTGTGCTCAGGTGCGCCGGCTGCGGCCGGACATCGCGCTTGGCGCCGATCTGATCGCGGGATTTCCGACCGAGACCGAGGAGATGTTCGCGCGCTCGCTCGATCTCGTCGAGGAATGCGGGCTAACCTTCCTGCACGTCTTTCCCTATTCGCCGCGGCCGGGCACGCCGGCCGCGCGCATGCCGCAGGTGGATGGCGCCGTCATCCGCGATCGCGCGCGGCGATTGCGGGCGGTGGGCGAGGCGGCGTTACGCCTGCGGTTGGAGCAGGAGATCGGCTGTCAGCGTGAGGTGCTGATCGAGAGTGAGACCCAGGGACGGACGGAGCATTATCTGCCGGTCGCCACGACCACTGCGTTGCCAGGCACCGTGCAGCGGCTCACGATCACGGGGCATCATGGGGCCCGGCTGTTAGTCCAGAATTCCGTCATGCCCGGGCTTGACCCGGGCATCCACGCTGTCCCCAAGAACTAAGACGTGGATGGCCGGGACTTCGCCCGGCCATGACGGTGCGGAAAGAGATGGGCTCACGCCCCGTTCCACCCGCACATCTTCAGCCGCTCATGCATGTGCACCGGCGCCGGCGCCACCACGTGTACCGGTGGCTTGTTTTTCGACAGCGGAATCGAAATCTCGCGTGCGTGCAGATGCAGCCGCGGCTCGCCGAAGCGCGGGCCGTTGCCATAGATGTTGTCACCGACGATCGGCCATCCCGACGCTGCCGAATGCACGCGCAGTTGATGCGTGCGGCCGGTGACCGGTTCCATCGCCAGCCAAGTGAGTCGCGGACTGCGATTGGAGTGCACCGACTCTCCCTCTCCGGTTGGCAGCTGCGCTCCCTCCCCCCTTGTGGGGGAGGGTTGGGGAGGGGGGTGGCTCCAAGCGACACTGCCCGTGGGGACCCCCACCCCCGACCCCTCCCCGCAAGGGGGAGGGGAGTCGTTGCCACGAGTGGGAGGGGAGTTCAGGGATAGACTGGCAAGAGAGTACGACCTCCCCAGCACCCGCCATTTCGTCACCGCTGGCTGCCCGTTCGGATCCGGCTTCTGCCACCAGCCGCGCTCGGCGTTCAGCTTGCCGAGCGGGAGCTCGATCACGCCCTCGTCAGCGTCAGGTCCGCCTTCGACGACGGCCCAATAGGTCTTCGAAATCTTGCCATGCTTGAACAAAAGCCCGAGCGACGCCGTTGCCTTGCGATGACGGCCGAGCACCAGACAGCCCGAGGTTTCCTTGTCCAGCCGATGCGCCAGCACCGGCGGGCGCGGCAGGCCGAAGCGCAGCGCGTCGAACGAGGCTTCGAGGTTCGGTCCGCCCTTCGGTCCCTTGTGCACGGGAATGCCGGCCGGCTTGTCGATCACCAGCATCAGCCCGTCGCGGTGGAGCACGCGGGCGAGCATTTCCTCGTCGGTGGGTTGGTTAATGTCCATGGAAACCGTAACGCGGGTGTGAGCTTTCGTTTGCGAATGGAAAGGGCTAACACCACGCCATGAACGATACCACCTCGGAAACACCCAAGCTGTCGTGGTGGCGGCGGCTGTCGGCCGGCCTGAAACGCACCTCCGGCGCGCTCGGCACGGCCGTCGCCGATCTCGTCACCAAGCGCAAGCTCGACCGCGCGATGCTCGACGACATCGAGGACGTGCTGCTGCGCGCCGATCTCGGCACCCAGGTCGCCGCGCGAATCGCCGACGCCGTCGGGACCGGCCGCTACGACAAGACGATCAGCGCCGACGAGGTCAAGGCGGTCGTCGCGACCGAGGTCGAGAAGGTGCTGTCGCCGGTGGCGAAGCCGCTCGAGATCGCGCCGGGCCACAAACCGTTCGTCATTCTCGTCGTCGGCGTCAACGGCTCCGGCAAGACGACCACGATCGGCAAGCTGGCGCAGAAATTCGCCTCCGAAGGCAGGCAGGTGATGCTGGCCGCGGGCGACACGTTCCGTGCCGCCGCGATCGAGCAGCTCAAGGTCTGGGGCGAGCGCACCAAGGCGCCGGTGATCGCCGGCGCGCAGGGCTCGGACTCCGCCAGCCTTGCGTTCACCGCCATCACCGCGGCAAAGGAGCAGGGCCGCGACATCCTGCTGATCGATACTGCCGGCCGTTTGCAGAACAAGGCCGAGCTGATGAACGAGCTCGAAAAGGTGGTGCGTGTCATTCGCAAGGTCGACGCGTCGGCGCCGCATGCGGTGCTGCTCGTGCTCGACGCGACGGTGGGACAAAATGCGCTGTCGCAGGTCGAGGCGTTTCATCGTACGGCAGGCGTCACCGGCCTCGTGATGACCAAGCTCGACGGTACGGCGCGCGGCGGCATCCTCGTGGCGCTGTCGGAGAAGTTCAAGCTGCCGGTGCACTTCATCGGCGTCGGCGAGGGGGTCGATGATCTCTCACCGTTCGCCGCGAGAGATTTTGCGCGGGCGATCGCCGGCATCGAGGATTGACGTCGCCACGCTCGGGCTCCGGCCCACCGCCAGATCGAGACGACCGGATCAACCGCTGCCGTGGCTGCAGCCAACAGGACATGGAATGGACAAGACCCAGCCGCACCCGCTGTTCAAGCTCGCGACCGAGCTCGGCCCGCTGATCATCTTCTTCGTGGTCAATGCCAAGTTCAACCTGTTCGCGGCGACCGGCGCGTTCATGGTCGCGATCATCGCGGCGCTGATCGCGTCCTATGTCGTGACGCGGCACGTCCCGCTGATGGCGCTGGTGACCGCCGTCGTCGTCATCGTGTTCGGCACGCTGACCCTGGTGCTGCACGACGAGACCTTCATCAAGGTCAAGCCGACCATCATCTACGGACTGTTCGCGGCCGTGCTCGGTGGCGGGCTGCTGTTCAATCGCTCCTTCATCGCGATCATGTTCGATCAGATGTTCAATCTGACGCCCGCGGGCTGGCGCATCCTCACCTTCCGCTGGGCGTTGTTCTTTGCCGCGATGGCGGTGCTGAACGAGATCATCTGGCGCACGCAGAGCACCGATTTCTGGGTCGGCTTCAAGGCGTTCGGCGTCGTGCCGCTGACCATGATCTTCGCCATCGCCCAGATGCCGCTGATCAAGCGCTACCACCAGGACCCGGCGTCGCTCGAAGCCAGCGATGCGGCGGAAGGGGATGTGAGCAAGGGGTAGCTGCCCCGAACGCGGTCATCGCGAGGAGCGTAGCGACGAAGCAATCCAAGGCCCGTAGGTGCTCCGGATTGCTTCGCTTCGAGGTTCTCCGCGCCGTCATTCCGGGGCGCGCCGCGCAGCGGCGTGAGCCCGGAATCCATAACCACGACAAGGCGTGTGACGCGAGATGGCTGTGGCGCCCGTCTTCGCCAAACGACCGCTCGTGAGTATGGATTCCGGGCTCGTCGCTTCGCGCCGCCCCGGAATGACGACGCAGAGAGAGGAGCGTGTTTGCCGCTGAAGCTCCGATGGCTGCGCGAGGCTTACGAACCCGCCTTCAGCGCCTTCTCGATTTCCGGTTTCAACACCGCATCGATGTTCTGCGCCGTGATCGGGCCGACCAGCTTGTAGACGATGGTGCCCTCGCGGCCGACGACGAAGGTCTCGGGCACGCCATAGACGCCCCATTCGATGCCGGCGCGGCCGTTGCCGTCGACGCCGACGACGTCATAAGGGTTGCCGTAGCGGCCGAGGAAGCGGCGGGCGTTGTCGGCGCCGTCCTTGTAGTTGATGCCGATGATCTGGAAGCGCTTGTCGCGGCCGAGCTCGACCAGCAGCGGCGCCTCGTCGTGGCAGGGCACGCACCACGATGCCCAGACATTGATGATACTGACCTTGCCCTTGAGCGCAGCCGGGTCGAGGCCGGGCACCGGCGTGCCGTCCCTCGCCAGTTCCGGCAGCGCCGGCAGCGGCGTGGCCGGCGCGGGGCGGCCGATCAGCGCGGATGGAATGCGCGACGGGTCGCCGTTGCCGAGGCGCGACCAGAACAGCGCCGCCAGCCCGAGGAACACCACGAGCGGCAGCAGCATGAGGAATGAGCGGCGCCGCGGCGCCGGCTCTGTCGCAGCCTGTTCGATCATTGGATATCCGTCGCGGCGCGGCCGGAACGACGGCTGATGCCGCTGTCCTCGAGCGCGCGCAAGCGCGCCTTCTGGGTGCGGTAGTCGATGGCGATCCAGCCGATCAGCAGCATCACGACCAGCGCCGCTGCAAGATAGGAGGTCGCGATGAAGGAGGTATAGGGGCCAAGGTCCATGTCAAGCCGCTCCCGCGATCTGGCCTGCCGCATCGTCGGCTGGTGCGGCCGTGGTGTAGGCGCGGGCCTGCATCATCTGCAGGCTGCGGACGCGCCGGCGCAGGATCTCGTTGCGCATCGCCGCGACATGCAGGGTAATGAACAGGAACGAGAACCCGACGGCCATCACCAGCAGCGGGATCAGGAATGATTTGTCGAGCGCCGGACCGCCCATTCGCATCACCGACGCCGGTTGATGCAGCGTGTTCCACCAGTCGACGGAGAACTTGATGATCGGCAGGTTGATCGCGCCAACCAGCGTCAGTACGGCGGCAGCGCGGGCGGCGCGGGTCGGATCCTCGACCGCGCGCCACAGCGCCATCAGGCCGAGATACATCAGGAACAGGATCAGCACCGAGGTCAGCCGCGCATCCCACTCCCAATAGGTGCCCCACATCGGCCGGCCCCACAGCGAGCCGGTGAGGAGAGCGAGGAACGTGAAGCTGGCGCCGATCGGGGCGGCGGCCTTGGCAGCGACGTCGGCGAGCGGATGCCGCCACACCAAGGTGCCGAGCGAGGCGATGCTCATGATGCTCCAGACGAACATCGACAGCCAGGCATTGGGCACGTGGATGAACATGATCTTGACGGTCGCGCCCTGCTGATAGTCGTCGGGCGCCAGCACGGAGAGGTACAGGCCGGTAGCCAGCAGCGCGGCCGTGACCAGCGCCAGCCACGGCAGCAGCCGCGCCGCCAGCGCAAGGAACCGGGTGGGATTGGCGAGGTCGATCAGCGACATGAGACCCTTGTTAAAGGCGGAAGCGGTTGCAGGCAATCAGCACAGCGCCGCTAGGTAAGAGTTGATCATGGTCAAACCCCGGCGGGCGGTGGTCAATCCAGCCCGTTCCGCAAGCTTGTCGCAGCGGCGAACGGGCCGATCACGAAACTCACCAGCGACAATGCGCACAGGATCGAGAACGGCGCCCCGAACGGCAGCGGGCCGACGATGGCCGCCTGCGACGCCGCGACGCCGAAGATCAGCACTGGGATCGAAAGTGGCAGCACCAAGACCGCCAGCAGCAGCCCGCCGCGGTGCATCGTCACAGCCAGTGCTGCACCGATCATGCCGATGAAGGTCAGGGCAGGCGTGCCCGCCAATAACGTCAGCGCGACGGCGCCGGTCGCTGTGGCGTCGAGGTTGAGCAGCAGGCCCAGCACGGGCGTCGCGATCACCAGCGGCAGGCCGGCGGCGAGCCAATGCGCCAGCGCCTTGGCGGCGCAGGCCAGCTCCAGCGGTGTCCGGCTCATCACGACCAGGTCGAGCGAGCCGTCCTCGTGGTCGGCGGTGAACAGCCGGTCCAGGGTGAGCAGGCTGGAGAGCAGGGCACCGAGCCAGAGGATGGCGGGGCCGAGCCGGGTCAGCAGCGCCAGATCCGGCCCGACCGCGAATGGCATCAGCACCACGACGGTAAGAAAGAACAGCACGCCGATCAACGCGCCGCCGCCGATACGCAGCGCGATTCTGATGTCGCGGCGGATGAGGGCACCGAGGGCGGTCATGCGGATAGGGCCTCGGCTGATTGCTTGATGGCAGATGGTGAGCCGCGCTCCCTCGACCCGCAAACTGCGCTCCGTCCCCCCTTGTGGGGGAGATGGGGGAGGGCTGGGGAGGGGGGTGGCTCCAGGCGACGCTGCCGTTGCGGACCGCCGGCTCCTCCCCGCAGGGGGGAGGGGTCGGCGCGCCGATGGGACGTTGGTTGGTGCGACCGAATCTCGTCAAACAAGTTAGAGCGCGTCGTGGGGCGCCCCCCTCCCTGACCTAGGGGGGCCGGAACGGAGAGAGCGGTGGGTGGGACTGCGAAGAGGCGAGAGGGAATCATCGAGCCTCCCCGATCCGCAGCTCGCGTGTGTCGATGCCGAGCGGGCCGTGCGTCGCCGCGACAATCAGCCCACCCCCGGCGAGATGCTCCCGCATCAGCCCCGCGAACATCGCCTGTCCCGCGACGTCGAGCGCCGCGGTCGGTTCATCGAGCAGCCAGAGCAGGCGGGGCACCGCGAGCAGGCGGGCCAGCGACAGCCGGCGGCGCTGGCCGGCGGACAGATAGGCGGCAGGCAGGTCGATGGCGTGGGCGATGCCGACGGCCGCGAGGCAGTCGGGGATCGGCCGCGTGATGCCGCCGCCGAGGAATTCGGCCCAGAAGGTCAGGTTTTCGCGCACGCTGAGCGCCGGCTTCAGCGCGTCGCGGTGGCCGAGATAATGCGCCTGCTCGGGCACCGTGAGCTCGCTCTCACCGCCCTCGATGGCGATCGATCCGCCCGCCGGCAGCAGCAGGCCGGCAATCAGCCGCAGCAGCGATGTCTTGCCCGCACCATTGTGTCCGGTCACTGCCAGCGCCTCGCCCGCGACCGCTTCGAAGGCTAGTCCTGCGAACACCTCGCGGCCGCCGCGCACGCACCTGACGTCGCGGCCGAACAGCTTCGGAGACAATGTTGAAGTCGCCTGCATGGCCCGTCGTGACAGCCCCTAGGGAATTGATGGCTAGCGCGTAAGAATTTGTGGGTGATGCCACGTCGGGACTTGCTTGTCTCTGTGGCGGCGCAGTTAGAAAGCTTCTATAAGCCCGACCTTGATGCAGCACACAATCGCCCGCTGCAAGCCATTCGGCGCCTCGCGCTGACGGTTCTTAAATACCCCCTCCGGGTATACAGATCAATTGGGATTTCCACGCATGACCTCGCTCGACAGCTTCAAGTGTCGCAAGACCCTCAAGGTCGGAACGAAGAGCTACATCTATTACAGCTTGCCCACAGCCGAGAAGAACGGTCTCAAGGACATCTCCAAGCTGCCGTATTCGATGAAGGTGCTGCTCGAGAACCTGCTGCGCAACGAGGACGGCCGCACCGTCACCAAGGACGACATCGTCGCGGTGTCCAAATGGCTGCGCAAGAAGTCGCTGGAGCATGAGATCGCCTTCCGCCCGGCGCGCGTGCTGATGCAGGATTTCACCGGCGTGCCGGCGGTGGTCGACCTCGCGGCGATGCGCAACGCGATGCAGAAGCTGGGCGGCGATGCCGAGAAGATCAACCCGCTGGTGCCGGTCGATCTCGTCATCGACCACTCGGTGATCGTGAACTACTTCGGTGACAACAAGGCGTTCGGCAAGAACGTCGCCGAGGAGTACAAGCAGAACCAGGAGCGTTACGAATTCCTGAAATGGGGCCAAAAGGCGTTCTCGAACTTCTCCGTCGTGCCGCCCGGCACCGGCATCTGCCACCAGGTCAACCTCGAATACCTGGCGCAGACGGTCTGGACCAAGAAGGAGAAGATGACGGTCGGCCGCACCAAGGGCACCTTCGAGGTCGCCTATCCGGATTCGCTGGTCGGCACTGACTCCCACACCACCATGGTCAATGGTCTCGCCGTGCTCGGCTGGGGCGTTGGCGGCATCGAGGCCGAGGCCTGCATGCTCGGCCAGCCGCTGTCGATGCTGCTGCCAGACGTCGTCGGCTTCAAGCTGACCGGCGCGCTGAAGGAAGGCGTCACCGCGACGGATCTCGTGCTGACCGTCACCCAGATGCTGCGCAAGCTCGGCGTGGTCGGCAAGTTCGTCGAGTTCTTCGGCCCCGGCCTCGACCATCTCTCGGTCGCCGACAAGTCGACCATTGCCAACATGGCTCCGGAATACGGCGCGACCTGCGGCTTCTTCCCGGTTGACGCCGCCACCATCGACTATCTCAAGACCTCGGGTCGCAAGGCGCCGCGCGTCGCGCTGGTCGAGGCCTATGCCAAGGCGCAGGGTCTGTTCCGCACTGCCAAGTCGCCGGACCCGGTGTTCACGCAGACGCTGACCCTCGATCTCGCCGACGTCGTGCCGTCGATGGCCGGTCCGAAGCGTCCCGAAGGCCGCATCGCGCTGCCGGCGGTGGCCGAAGGCTTCGCGACCGCGCTGGCTGGGGAGTACAAGAAGCCCGACGCTGCGCAGCGCTTCCCGGTCGAGGGCAAGGACTTCGACATCGGCCATGGCGACGTCGTCATCGCCGCCATCACCTCCTGCACCAACACCTCGAATCCGAGCGTGCTGATCGGCGCCGGCCTCTTGGCCCGCAACGCCGCCGCCAAGGGCCTCAAGGCCAAGCCGTGGGTGAAGACCTCCCTCGCTCCCGGCAGTCAGGTGGTTGCCGAATACCTTGCCAACTCGGGCCTGCAGAAGGACCTCGACAAGGTCGGCTTCAACCTCGTCGGATTCGGCTGCACCACCTGCATCGGCAATTCCGGCCCGCTGCCGGAGGAGATCTCGAAGTCGATCAACGACAACGGCGTGGTCGCGGCGGCCGTGCTGTCGGGTAACCGCAACTTCGAAGGCCGCGTCTCGCCGGACGTGCAGGCCAACTATCTGGCCTCGCCGCCGCTGGTCGTGGCCTATGCGCTGGCCGGCACCGTGACCAAGGATCTTTCGGTCGAGCCGATCGGCATCGGCAAGGACAAGAAGCCGGTCTACCTGAAGGACATCTGGCCGACGACCAAGGAGGTCAACGACTTCGTCAAGAAGTTCGTCAAGGCGTCGATCTTCAAGAAGCGCTACGCCGACGTGTTCAAGGGCGACACCAACTGGCGCAAGATCAAGACGGTCGAGAGCGAGACCTATCGCTGGAACATGTCGTCGACCTACGTGCAGAACCCGCCGTATTTCGAGGGCATGAAGAAGGAGCCCGAGCCGATCAAGGACATCGTCGAGGCCCGCGTGCTGGCGCTGTTCGGCGACAAGATCACGACCGACCACATCTCGCCGGCCGGTTCGATCAAGCTGACTTCGCCTGCCGGCAAGTTCCTTAGCGAACACCAGGTCCGCCCGGCGGACTTCAACCAGTATGGCACGCGCCGCGGCAATCACGAGATCATGATGCGCGGCACCTTCGCCAACATCCGCATCAAGAACTTCATGCTCAAGGGTGCCGACGGCAACATTCCCGAGGGCGGCCTGACCAAGCACTGGCCCGACGGCGAGCAGATGTCGATCTACGACGCCGCGATGAAGTATCAGGAAGAGGGCGTGCCGCTGGTGGTGTTCGCCGGCGCCGAATACGGCAACGGTTCGTCGCGCGACTGGGCCGCCAAAGGTACCCGGCTGCTGGGCGTCCGTGCCGTGATCTGCCAGAGCTTCGAGCGCATCCATCGCTCCAATCTGGTGGGTATGGGCGTGCTGCCGCTCACCTTCCAGGAAGGCACGTCCTGGTCCTCGCTCGGCCTCAAGGGCGACGAGAAGGTTACCATCAAGGGCCTGCAGGGCGACCTGAAGCCGCGCCAAACCCTGACCGCCGAGATCGTCTCGGCCGACGGTGCGGCGCAGCAGGTGCCGCTGCTCTGCCGGATCGATACGCTCGACGAGCTCGACTACTACCGCAACGGCGGCATCCTGCACTACGTGCTGCGCAAGCTCGCCGCTTAACCAACGCGCGATGCGACAGTTTGGCTCACTCTGAAGTGAGTAGCGGGTGATGAAGGAGGCGGCCTATGACAAAGGCCGCCTCTTTTGCATTTTCGGTTTGTTAACTACGAGGACGGCATCGCGGATGCAGTGATGCACAGGGCGCAGCGGACGGTGGTCCAGACGGGACAGTGGCGATGAGTGGACAGATGTCGTGGTGGTCGCGCGCAGCGCTGAGTGTCTGTGCGGTCATCGCTTTCGTCCGGCCCGCTGCGTCCGATCCCCGTGCGGTGATCGAACTCTTCACCTCGCAAGGCTGTTCGTCCTGCCCGCCGGCTGACAAGATCCTCGGCGAGCTCGCCAGAGATCCTTCGGTCATCGCGCTGTCCCTGCCGATAGACTACTGGGACTATCTCGGCTGGAAGGACACGCTGGCCGACTCCCGCTTCACGGCCCGGCAGCGGGCCTATTCTCGTGCGCGCGGCGACCGCGAGGTCTATACGCCGCAGGCGGTGGTCAACGGCTCCGTGCATGTGATCGGCAGCGACCGCGAGGCGATCGAGGGCGCCATCGAGGAGACCGTCCAGGGTGGCAGCGTGATGTCGGTGCCGGTGAGGCTGTCGGTCGACGGCCAGGACCTTACTGTCTCCGTGGCCGCGGCCAACGACCAGATGCCGCGCAAGCACGGCGAGGTCTGGGTCTGCTCGATCTCGCGGGTGGTCCCGATCTCGGTCGGCCGCGGCGAGAACAGCGGCCGTGATCTGACCTATTACAACGTCGTTCGCGGGCTTCAGAAGCTGGGTGACTGGAATGGGTCGCCGGTCAGATGGAGCGTGCCGCTGGAGAAGATCGCCCGCGAGGGCGTCGATGGCACCGTCGTCTATGTGCAGGACGGCAGTCGCGACCGCCCTGGGCCGATGCTCGGGGCCGCCTTTTCCGAGTTGCCGTTGGGCGGACGGGCTTCAGCAACAGCGCGCGGTCCCGAGCGCTGATCTTCCGTCGTCCTGATCTTCGTTTTCGCTGACCTGCGTTGGGCGCGTCACGTCCGTGCGACGGCGTGTCCCGACAATCTTACGCGCAGCTCACGCCAGAAAAGCAAAAGGACCAACTTGCGTTGGCCCTTTGCCTTACTTGTGAATAGACCCGATCCTGACGACCCCGGGGGGCTGGGGGCTGAGGAATCCGGAACCGAAAGGACCGGGCCAACGCACACGAATCTTATGCCGAAGGTCGGGGGCGGTCGGTGGGCGGAAAGACGGCGCGATTATGATTCTGCTAACGATCCCGTGACGCTTGCGTGTTCGCGGAACCGACGGCCTCGCAGGCTCGGTCGAACTTCAACAACGAAAACGGCCCCTTGCGGCTTCTGCCGGATGGCGCGATCATGTCACACGGATGACAGGAGGACGCCAATGAACCTCACGCCGGAGGACGCCGACCCCAGCGAGAACCGCGCGGCGGCGCGCAGTGCGGCCGCAGCGCCGAGCCGGGTGACGTTCGACCGCCTGGAGCTGAACCGCATCCTGAACCTCTACGGCCGCATGGTCGCCGACGGTGAGTGGCGCGACTATTCAATCGACTTCCTGCGTGACCGGGCCGTCTTCTCCGTGTTTCGCCGGGCGTCCGAGGTGCCGATCTACCGCATCGAGAAGGATCCGCGTCTCGCACGCAAGCAGGGCATGTACAGCGTGATCTCGGCCACCGGGCTGATCCTGCGCCGCGGCCACGAGCTCGAGCGCGTGCTGCTGGTGATCGCGCCCAAACCAGCCCTGGTCTGATCCCACGCGCTCCGGCTTGATCATGACATTCCGATTGGCGTTGCCTTACGCCGGGACGTCGCTGCTCCCGGCCCCGAGCGGGCGCTGCATCATCACAGTATCGAGCCAGCGGCCGAATTTCAGGCCGACGCTCGGGTGGGTGCCGATCATCTGGAAGCCGCAGGCGGTATGCAGCCCGACCGAGCCGGAATTGGCGGAGTCGCCGATGACGGCGATCATCTGGCGAAAGCCTCCCTCCTCACAGGCGTCGATCAGCCGCCGCATCAGGCGCATCCCGATGCCGCGACGCTGGCTGGCGGGAGCGAGATAGACCGAGTTCTCCACCGTGAAGCGATAGGCAGGGCGGGGCCGGTAGGGCCCGGCATAGGCATAGCCCACCACCTCTCCGTCCAGCAGGGCAGCGAAATAGGGGAAGCCGCCGTCGCGGAGCGCCCGGAAGCGGCGCGTCATCTCCGCCAGATCCGGAGGGTCGAGCTCGAAGGTGGCCGTGCCCTCGCGGACGGCTTGGCCGTAGATGGCGGTGATGGCGGGAAGGTCGGCCTCCTGGGTGGGCCGGATTTCAATGTCGGACATAGGGGGGAAGCATACCCAGGCGGACGCGGCGATCAATCCGGCCTCGCGGCATGGCTGCCGCTGCGGCTTTGCGCCGGTCGCAATCGGGGTTTGCGCAAACGAAAAGCCCCGGCGGTGAGGCCGGGGCTTCGAAGGTCGCTCGTTCGAGCGGTTGGATCAGTCGCGCTGTCCGAGCAACTGCAGCAGCAGCGTGAACAGGTTGATGAAGTTCAAGTACAGCGACAGGGCGCCGGTGATTGCCGCGCGCTCCGCGATGTCGCCGCCCGCGGAAGCGTAGCCGTAGATGTACTCGTTCTTCAGACGCTGCGTGTCCCAGGCGGTCAGGCCGGCGAACACGAACACGCCGATCACCGAGACGATGAACTGCAGCATCGAGCTCGCCAGGAACAGGTTCACGAGGCTCGCCAGCACGATGCCGATCAGGCCCATGAACAGGAACGAGCCCATGCCCGTCATGTCACGCTTGGTCGTGTAGCCGTAGAGGCTCAGCGCGCCGAACGTCGCCGCGGTGATGAAGAACACCCGCACGATCGAGGTGTGGGTGTACACCAAGAAGATCGACGACAGCGAGATGCCCATCAAGGCCGAGAACACCCAGAACAGGATCTGTGCGGTCGACGGCGCCAAGCGGTTGATGCCGGCCGAGATCGCGAACACCATGACCAGGGGGGCCAGGATGAACAGCCACTTCAGCGGGCTCACGAACATCGCGTAGCCGAACTGCGTCAGATAGGCGTTACCGAACTTGAACACGCCGGCCGCCGGATCGCCGGTCACCGACGCCATGTAGACGCCCAGTGCCGCAAGGCCGGTGATGGCCAGGCCGATGCTCATGTAATTGTAGATGCGCAGCATGTAGGCGCGCAGACCGGCGTCGACGGTCGCGGCATCGGCGCGCCCGGCCACCCGGCCAAAGGGTGAAGCATAGTTGCGGTCTAGGTCCGACATGGTCGATTCCCGTTGGTTGCCCGGCAGCCCGGTCCTGACAGGACCGTTGGCCGGTTCTCGAAAAACCCTATCTCATACCCACTGCTGCAGATATTAAATTTGCGTCATCGGCAAATTCGCCATCTTTTGGCAGGTCTCTGAGCCCATTCCCTAGATGGGAAACTAGCATATCTGCCGCAAGCTTCCACGCGCGGCTGAATGTCGCTCCGCGCGCGTCCCAGCCGCAGAAATCGCGTTAACCGTGCGGCATGAGCGCGCAAGCCGCTACAGATTCCGAAGAACCGTCGCGGGCTTCTGGTTGAGCGCCAGCAGCGTGCCGGCCAGACCGAGGCCGACCGTCACGATCAGCGCGGCTACGACGACCAGCGCGGCGCTGCCGGCCTGCCAGGCGAAGCTCAACGTCATCAGCCGGGTCACGATCAGCCAGGCGGACACCGAGCCGGCGATGACGCCGAACGCGGCGGTGGCAAACCCGATCATCAGATATTCCAGCGCGTAGGCGCCGAGCAGCCGCAGCCTTGTCGCGCCCAGGGTCTTCAGGATGACGGCATCGTAGACCCGGTGGCGGTGGCCGGCTGCCAGCGCGCCGCCCAGCACCAGGATGGCCGAGATCAGCGTCACCGCACTGGCGCCGCGGATGGCGAGCGCGAGGTTGGAGACCACCGAGCCCACCGTCTCCATCACCTCGCGGACCCGCACGCTGGTCACCATCGGGAAGGCGTCGGCCACCTTGCGGATGACACGGGCATCCTCGGCGGTATCGGAGCGCGCTTCGGTGAGGGTGGCGACATGGGTGTGCGGCGCTCCCTTGAAGGCATTCGGGGAGAACACCAGCACGAAATTGATGCCGAGCCCCTGCCAGTCGATGGTGCGCATGTTGCCGATCCGCGCCGTGATGTCGCGTCCGAGCACGTTGACCACGATGTCGTCACCGAGCTTGAGGCCGAGACCGTCGGCGATCCGCTTCTCGATCGAAACCAGCGGCGGGCCGCTGTAGGTCTCGCCCCACCACTCACCCTCGACGACCTTGGATCCTTTGGGAACCTCGGCGGTATAGGTCAGGCCCCGGTCGCTCTGCAGCACCCATTCGGTGTCAGTTGTCGCCTTGAGGTCCTCGGCGCGCACGCCGCGGGCGGAGACGATGCGCCCGCGCAGCATCGGCACGTCTTCGACAGTGGATTGAGGGGCGAGGTCCCTGAGGAAGTCGCGGAAGCGGTCGGCCTCGCCGGAGGGGACGTCGATGAAGAAAAACGACGGCGCCTGTTCCGGCAGTTGAGCCAGGAACTGGCGTCGCAGATTGCCGTCGATCTGGGTAATCGTGACCAGCACGGCGAGTCCCAGCCCGAGCGACAGCACCACGGACGGTGTCAGCGCGCCCGGGCGATAGATATTGCTGACCGCCAGCCGCAGCATCGGGAAGCGGCTGCGCGGCAGGGCGCGCGCAATCGCCATCACCGCGGCGGCAATGCCGCGCAACAGCACGAACACCAGCGCGGCGGCGACGACGAACACGGCTGCGATGCGCTTGTCGTAGGACAGGCCGATCACGACTGCGATCAGCAGCGCGACGGTGCCCGCGATCAGCACCAGATAGCTCCAGCGCGGACGGTGCCATTCGGCGATAACCGCCTCGCGGAACAACGCCGCCACCGGCACGTCGCGTATGCGCCCGAGCGGCCACAGACCGAACGCCAGTGCGGTGAGCAGACCATAGACGAAGGACAGCACCAGCTCGTCCGAATGAATGGCCGGGATCACGGGCAGCGGCAGGATGTTGCCGAACAGCCCGACGATGGCAAACGGCAGGGCCGCCCCGGCGCTGAGGCCGATGATCGAACCGATCGTGGCGAGCACCATCACCTGCACGAGGTAGATGCCGAACACGTCGCGGCTGGTGGCGCCGAGGGCCTTGAAGGCCGCGATCACCTCGGTCCGACGGTCGACATGGCTCTTGACCGCATTGGCGACGCCGACGCCGCCGACCAGCAGGGCGGCGAGACCGACCAGGGTGAGGAACTGGGTGAAGCGGCCGATCGTCCGCTCCAGTTGCGGCGAGGCGTTGCTGCGGCTGCGGATCTCCCATCCGGCCGAGGGCAGCGTCAGGCGGGTATCGGCGATGAAGGACGCCGCCGCGTGGTCGTCCTTGGCATTGTCGGGCAGCCGGACCCGGTAGGTCCAGCGCACCAGGCTGCCCGGCTGCAGCAGCGGCGTGGCCCGCAGGCCCGCCTCGCTGATCAGGAAGCGCGGCCCGAGGCCGATGCCGCCGGACAATTTGTCGGGCTCGGCCTGCAGCGCGCTGCGAATCTGGAAGCGGACCGTGTCGATGGTGACGGTGTCGCCGATCCTCAGATCGAGCCGAGCCAGCAGCGCCGGATCCGCCGCAGCTCCGTAGACGCCGTCGCGCTCGGCCAGGATGTCGGCCATCGGCAGATCTGGCTGGAGCTCGGCCTTGCCGAGCAGCGGATAGGCGTTGTCGACCGCCTTCAGCTCGACCAGCGCCAGCTTGGCGTCGCCCGAGCGCACCATGGCGCGCAGGGTCGCAGCCAGCGACAGCGTTCCACGCGAGCGCAGGAAGTCGATCTCCTCCGGCTTGGCCTCGCGCTGGAACAGTGAAAAGGCAACGTCGCCGCCGAGCAGCGTGCGTCCTTCGCGAACCAGGCCGTCGTTGAGGCTCGCCGCCACCGAGCCGACACCGGCAATGGCGAGCACGCCGAGCGCGATGCAGGCGATGAAGACGTAGAAGCCGCGCAGGCCTCCCCGCAGCTCGCGCAGCGCGTAGCGCACGGGCAGTGCGGCCATGCGGCCGCCGGCGATCGGTTCAGCGACGGTGGTCATGCGAGGGCCGGCTCGTGCGCGCCGCCGTCGGCTTCGATCCGCCCCGAGCGCAGCCGGACCACGCGGTCGCAACGATGCGCAAGCCCGCTGTCATGGGTCACCAGCACCAGCGTCATGCCGCGCTCGGCATGCTTGGTGAACAGCAGGTCCACGATCTGCCGTCCGGTGGTCTCGTCGAGATTGCCGGTCGGCTCGTCGGCCACCAGAATGGCCGGGTCCGGCGCAAGTGCCCGCGCCAGCGCCACGCGCTGCTGCTCGCCGCCCGAGAGCTGGGTCGGATAGTGGTGCAGCCGGTGTCCGAGTCCGACCGAATCCAGCTCGCGGGCGGCGCGCTCGGCGGCGCCGGAATGGCCCGCCAGCTCCAGCGGCACCGCGACATTCTCCAGCGCCGTCATGGTCGGGATCAGATGGAAGGACTGGAAGACGATGCCGACCTGGCGGCCGCGGAACCGCGCCAGAGCGTCCTCGTCCAGGGCATTGAAAGCGGTCCCGTTGACCACCACCTCACCCCCATCAGGACGTTCCAGCCCCGCCATCACCATCAGCAATGTGGACTTGCCAGAGCCCGACGGTCCGATCAGACCGATCGTCTCGCCCTGTCCCACCCGCAGGCTGATGTCCTTGAGGATATGGACCCGCGCCGCGCCGGTGCCGAGCGAGAGGTTGACGTTCGAGATGGTAATGGTGTCCGGCGCAAGGCCGGCCAAAGGCGAGGTTTCGATGAGACTGTCCATGGCTCGGTCATATGGCAACTCCGCAAGCCGGGTCGAGAGGCGCGGACATATCTTCGTGCACATACTCGTGTTGATGCTCGCCTTGATGACAGTCGGGCCCGCGTTCGCGGGTGCCGAGGCCGTCAAGCCGATCAAGCTCGTCGTTCTCGGCGATTCCTTGAGCGCGGGACTCGGCCTGTCCGCCTCGGATGCGTTTCCAGCCAAGCTGCAGAAGGCGTTGCAGGCCAAGGGGCTGCCGATCGACCTCACCAATGCCGGCGTGTCCGGGGACACCTCGTCCGGCGGCCGCGACCGGCTCGACTGGTCGGTGCCGGAGGGGACCGAAGCGGTCATCGTCGAGCTCGGCGCCAATGACGCGCTGCGCGGCATCGATCCCGCCGTGACGCGCAAGGCTTTGAGCGAGATCGTGGCCCGGCTGAAGGCTAGGGGCATCGCCGTGATGCTGTGCGGCATGCTGGCGCCGCCGAATTTCGGCAGCGACTACGCCGCGAAATTCAACGCGATCTACCCCGATCTCGCCAAGCAGTTCGACGTGCCGCTGTATCCATTCCTCCTCGATGGCGTCGCCGCCGACGCCAAGCTGAACCAGGCCGACGGCATCCACCCCACTGCGGCGGGCGTCGACATCATCGTGTCCAGGCTGTTGCCTACGGCGGAAGCATTCCTGCGTCCGCTTCGTGGGCAATGACGGAACGAAGCGCCGCGTCGATCATTTGCGATAACCTTAAGGACCGGGTTTTCCGCAGCTTTTACCGGCGTTAACCCGCCTTCCGTCGCGGAGTCATATAAGTTCGGTAGGAATGATGCATTGGCGATTCGTCGTCGATCATTTCTCGAAGGCATGATCTCGTCAATTTTCGAGATCAGCCTCCAGCATCGGGAGTCCCGAAACGATGCCGCGTTTGTTTACTGGACTGGAAATCCCGGCCGAGGTTGGCCACACGCTTTCCGGTTTGCGGGGTGGCCTCCCCGGCGCCCGCTGGATCGATCCCGAAAATTACCATGTGACGTTGCGTTTCATCGGTGACATTGACGGCGCCTCCGCCAACGAGATCGCCTCGATGCTGTGGCGGGTGAACCGCAAGCCGTTCGAAGTGACGGTGCAGGGTCTTTCCAGCTTCGGCGGCCGCAAGCCGCGCGCCGTCGTTGCCAACGTCGCGCCGAGCCGCCCCCTGATCGAGCTGCAGGCCGAGCTCGAGCGGCTCATGCAGCGGATCGGGCTCGATCCGGAGGGCCGCAAATTCGTGCCCCACGTGACGCTGGCGCGGCTGCACGATGCGTCGAGCCAGGACGTCGCCGACTATCTCTCCGTCCGCGGCTATTTCCCGAGCCGCGTGTTCATGGCCGAGCGCTTCGTGCTGTTTTCGTCGCGTGCCTCGACCGGCGGCGGGCCCTATGTGGTCGAGGACGCCTACGACCTCTCGCCGGGGGTGAGGTCTGCAGCGGGGTCGTTCAAGCCAGCCGTTCGCTGAGGCCGGGAGCGAAGACGAACGTCGTTAGCCCCGGACTAACGATCACGGCGGCGTTTGCGTGCCATATACCACGACCACACGGCTCCGACGCATGGCGGCTTCCACCATTTGCGGATTGCATTTTACGTAAGTCTCATGACCTAGAGTGGGCTCATGCTGTCCACTCCGTCAGACGCGTTCCGCGCGCAATATCAGTCTTTGGTCGATACCGGTGCGATCGAGGCCGACCTCGCCCAGGCCGAGGTCGCCGACGCCCTGGCGGCGCTGGAGCGCCGGCTCTCCACCTACAAGCCCACGCGCAAGCAAGGCTTGTTGGGCCGCCTTTTTGCCGACAAGAGCGAGCCGCCGAACGGCCTCTATGTCCATGGCGAGGTCGGGCGCGGCAAGACCATGCTGATGGACCTGTTCTTCCAGAACTGTCCCGTCGAGCACAAGCGCCGCGCGCATTTTCACGAATTCATGGCCGAGGTGCATGAGCGCATCTACGGCTACCGCCAGAACATCGCGCGCGGCGAGCTCGCCGATGCCGATGTGATCGGTCTCACGGCGCAGGCGATCTTCGATCAGGCCTGGCTGCTCTGTTTCGACGAATTCCATGTCACCGACATCGCCGACGCGATGATCCTGGGACGTCTGTTCGCCAGGCTGTTCGAGCTCGGCACGGTGGTGGTGGCGACCTCCAACGTCGCGCCTGAAGACCTCTACAAAGGCGGCCTCAACCGCGCGCTGTTCCTGCCCTTCATCAAGCAGATTGCCGACCACATGGACGTGATGCGGCTGGACGCGCGCACCGATTTCCGGCTGGAGAAGCTGGCCGGCGTGAAGATGTGGCTGGTGCCGGCCGATGTCGACGCGCGAGCGGCGCTCGACAAGGCCTGGGCGCGGCTCACGGGCCATGCCAAGTGCAAGCCGCGCGACATGACGATCAAGGGGCGCATCCTGCACGTCCCGTGCTCCGCCAACGGCGTCGCCCGCTTCGATTTTGCCGATCTCTGCGAGAAGCCGCTGGCGGCCTCGGACTATCTGCGGCTCGCGCACGACTATCATACGATCCTGATCGATCACGTTCCGGTCATGGATCTGGCCGAGCGCAATGCCGCCAAGCGGTTCATCACCCTGATCGATACGCTCTACGACAACGCCGTGAAGCTGATCGCCTCCGCCGAAGCCGACCCGATTTCGCTCTACGTCGCGACCGAGGGCACCGAGGCCATGGAGTTCAAGCGGACCACCTCGCGCCTGATCGAGATGGGTTCGGACTCCTATCTGGCCCTGCCGCACGGGCGGAAGGACTCGGCGGCATCTGGGACTTCCACGGGGTTGGTCGAAACCTGACAAATACTGGAGTTTTGGCGAACGCCAGCCGCCGGGCACACAGCCGCGAAAAGGCCACGCCAATCATGCTGAAAGGATCATCAGCAGCCGTCGCCCGGTCCTGATCGAAATGAAGGCAGGCCCGTCAATTGGCCATAGCTTGACTTGAACGGCCGGGGCGAAAGGGATAACCACCAGTCGACTTTTCAACCTCCCTCACTCCTTCGGGTTCAAAGGAAAATTTGCCATGGCGCGCGACAAGATTGCTTTGATTGGCTCCGGTCAGATCGGCGGAACGCTGGCTCACCTCGTCGGCCTCAAGGAGCTCGGCGACGTCGTGATGTTCGACATTGCCGAAGGCGTTCCGCAGGGCAAGGCGCTCGACATCGCCCAGTCATCGCCGGTCGACGGCTTCGACGCGCACTACACCGGTGCCAACTCCTATGAGGCGCTCGACAACGCCAAGGTGTGCATCGTTACGGCGGGCGTACCGCGCAAGCCGGGCATGAGCCGCGACGACCTCTTGTCGATCAACCTGAAGGTGATGGAGCAGGTCGGCGCCGGCATCAAGAAGTACGCGCCCGACGCCTTCGTCATCTGCATCACCAATCCGCTCGACGCGATGGTCTGGGCGCTGCAGAAGGCCTCGGGGCTTCCGGCCAAGAAGGTCGTCGGCATGGCCGGCGTGCTCGACTCGGCGCGTTTCCGCTACTTTCTGGCTGATGAGTTCAACGTCTCGGTCGAGGACGTCACCGCCTTCGTGCTCGGCGGTCATGGCGACACCATGGTTCCGCTGACCAAGTACTCGACCGTTGCCGGCATTCCGCTGCCCGACCTCGTCAAGATGGGCTGGACGTCGCAGGCCCGCATCGACGAGATCGTCGATCGCACCCGCAACGGCGGCGCCGAGATCGTCAACCTGCTGAAGACCGGCTCCGCCTACTACGCTCCGGCGGCGTCGGCGATCGCAATGGCCGAGAGCTATCTGCGCGACAAGAAGCGCGTGCTGCCCTGCGCGGCGCATCTCAACGGCGAGTTCGGCGTCAAGGACATGTATGTCGGCGTGCCCGTCGTGATCGGCTCCAAGGGTGTCGAGCGCATCGTCGAGATCGAGCTCGCCGGCAAGGACCGCGAGGCGTTCGACAAGTCGGTTGCCGCCGTGCAGGGCCTGGTCGACGCCTGCAAGAAGATCGCGCCCGACCTGCTCGGCCGCTGATCAGGGGTCATTCACGGGGCGTAATCTCGCCCACATCGAGTTGCAGGATGTTTGGTATATGGTATACCAGACATCCTAACAACAATTCTGGTCGTCACCCCATCGCGGGTTCGGGGAGCAAGCGCTTATGAACATTCACGAATATCAGGCCAAGGCACTGCTGCACGAGTTCGGCGTGCCGATTTCCAAGGGCGTGCCGGTTCTCCGTCCGGAGGACGCGGATGCGGCGGCGAAGACGCTCGGTGGCCCGGTCTGGGTCGTGAAGAGCCAGATCCACGCCGGTGGCCGTGGCAAGGGCAAGTTCAAGGAGGCCTCGG
This sequence comes from Bradyrhizobium sp. HKCCYLRH1034, assembly GCF_051168375.1. Lineage (NCBI taxonomy): Bacteria > Pseudomonadati > Pseudomonadota > Alphaproteobacteria > Hyphomicrobiales > Nitrobacteraceae > Bradyrhizobium > Bradyrhizobium sp. HKCCYLRH1034. Next base: position 114,148 of record NZ_JBNPUW010000013.1, read on the forward strand.
CCGGCGACAAGGGTGGCGTCCGCCTCGCCAAGTCGATCGACGAGGTCAACACTTTCGCCAAGCAGATGCTGGGCGCGACGCTGGTGACCGTGCAGACCGGCCCCGACGGCAAGCAGGTCAATCGCCTCTACATCGAGGACGGCTCGGATATCGACAAGGAGTTCTATCTGTCGCTGCTGGTCGACCGCGAGACCTCGAGGGTCGCCTTCGTGGTGTCGACCGAAGGCGGCGTCAACATCGAGGACGTCGCCCACGAGACCCCCGAGAAGATCGTGACCTTCTCGGTCGACCCGGCCACCGGCGTCATGGGCCATCACGGCCGCGCCGTCGCCAAGGCGCTGAAGCTCTCCGGCGACCTCGCCAAGCAGGCCGAGAAGCTCACCACCCAACTCTACAATGCGTTCGTCGCCAAGGACATGGCGATGCTCGAGATCAACCCGCTGGTCGTCACCAAGCAGGGCCAGCTGCGCGTGCTCGACGCCAAGGTGTCGTTCGACTCCAACGCGCTGTTCAAGCACCCGGAAGTCGTCGCGCTGCGTGACGAGACCGAGGAAGATGCCAAGGAGATCGAGGCCTCCAAATACGACCTCAACTACGTTGCGCTCGACGGCACCATCGGCTGCATGGTCAACGGCGCCGGCCTCGCCATGGCGACGATGGACATCATCAAGCTCTACGGCATGGAGCCCGCCAACTTCCTCGACGTCGGCGGCGGCGCCAGCAAGGAGAAGGTCGCGGCGGCGTTCAAGATCATCACCGCCGACCCGAACGTGAAGGGCATCCTGGTCAACATCTTCGGCGGCATCATGAAGTGCGATGTCATCGCCGAGGGCGTCGTGGCCGCGGTCAAGGAAGTCGGCCTGAAGGTGCCGCTCGTGGTGCGCCTCGAAGGCACCAATGTCGATCTCGGCAAGAAGATCATCAGCGAGTCCGGTCTGAACGTGCTGCCCGCCGACAATCTCGACGACGCCGCGCAGAAGATCGTCAAGGCCGTCAAGGGAGGCTGAGCGCCGGTCCAGGCGCTCGCTCATTCCTCACCGCAACGCTTTTAGAGAAAGCACGATGTCCATCCTCATCGACAAGAACACCAAGGTCATCTGCCAGGGCTTCACTGGCAAGAACGGCACCTTCCACTCCGAGGCGGCGATCGCCTACGGCACCAAGATGGTCGGCGGCACGTCGCCGGGCAAAGGCGGCTCGACCCACCTCGGCCTGCCCGTGTTCGACACCGTCAAGGAGGCCCGCGAGGCCACCGGGGCCGACGCCTCGGTGATCTACGTCCCGCCGCCGGGCGCCGCCGACGCGATCTGCGAGGCGATCGACGCCGAGGTCCCGCTGATCGTGTGCATCACCGAGGGCATCCCGGTGCTGGACATGGTCCGCGTCAAGCGCTCGCTGCAGGGCTCCAAGTCGCGCCTGATCGGGCCGAACTGCCCGGGCGTCATGACCGCCGGCGAGTGCAAGATCGGCATCATGCCGGCCAACATCTTCAAGCCCGGTTCGGTCGGCATCGTGTCGCGCTCCGGCACGCTGACCTACGAGGCGGTGTTCCAGACCACCTCGGAAGGTCTCGGCCAGACCACGGCGGTCGGCATCGGCGGTGATCCGGTCAAGGGCACTGAGTTCATCGACATGCTCGAGATGTTCCTGGCTGACCCCAAGACCACCTCGATCATCATGATCGGTGAGATCGGCGGCTCGGCCGAGGAGGACGCGGCGCAGTTCATCAAGGACGAAGCCAAGCGCGGTCGCAAGAAACCGATGGTGGGATTCATCGCCGGCGTCACCGCGCCTCCCGGCCGTCGCATGGGTCATGCCGGCGCGATCATCTCCGGCGGCAAGGGCGATGCCGGCTCGAAGACGGCCGCGATGGAAGCGGCTGGTATTGCCGTGTCGCCGTCGCCTGCGCGGCTCGGAAAGACGCTTGTCGAAAAGTTGAAATCCTGATTCAGGACTTAGTGCTTTTCGGCGCGAATATTTACAATAAATAAGGTAAACGGTCCTAACCCGAGCCTGATCCGCGTCCCCCGCGGGTCAGGCATTGCGCCGTTTTGATTGGGCGCATCGAAATTACCAGGACGCCACCATGTCTCGCCAAGATGCGAACGCCGCCTTCGCCCTGTCGTCTTTTCTGCAGGGCACCAATGCCACCTACATCGATGAGATCTACGCCCGCTACGAGAAGGATCCCGCTTCGGTCGACCCGGAATGGCAGGAGTTCTTCAAGAGCCTGAAGGATGCGCCGGCCGACGTGCAGAAGAATGCGTCGGGCCCCTCCTGGGCGCGCAGCAACTGGCCGGTCTCCCCCCGGGACGAATTGACCTCGGCGCTGGACGGCAACTGGGCCGTCGTCGAGAAGAAGGTCGGCGAGAAGATTGCGCAGAAGGCTCAGGCCAAGGGCGTCGAATTGTCGGCGGCCGACGTCAACCAGGCCACCCGCGACTCCGTCCGCGCGTTGATGCTGATCCGCGCCTACCGCATGCGCGGCCACTTCCACGCCAAGCTCGATCCGCTCGGCATCGAGGCGCCGCGCAACCGCGAGGAGCTGGACCCGCGTTCCTACGGTTTCACCGAGGCCGACTACGACCGCAAGATCTTCCTCGATCACGTGCTCGGCCTCGAATACGGCAGCTTGCGCGAGATCGTCGCGATCTGCGAGCGCACCTATTGCCAGACGCTTGGCGTCGAGTTCATGCACATTACGAACGCGGCGCAGAAGGCCTGGATCCAGGAGCGCATCGAGGGGCCGGACAAGGAGATCTCGTTCACCCGTGAGGGCCGTCGCGCGATTCTGCAGAAGCTGATCGAATCCGAAGGCTTCGAGAAGTTCTGCGACGTCAAGTTCACCGGCACCAAGCGCTTCGGTCTCGACGGCGGCGAGTCGCTGATCCCGGCGCTGGAGCAGATCATCAAGCGCGGCGGCAATCTCGGCGTGAAGGAGATCGTGCTGGGCATGCCGCATCGCGGCCGCCTCAACGTGCTGACCCAGGTCATGGGCAAGCCGCATCGCGCGCTGTTCCACGAGTTCAAGGGCGGCTCGGCCAATCCCGACGCGGTCGAAGGCTCCGGCGACGTCAAGTACCACCTCGGCGCCTCCTCGGACCGCGAGTTCGACGGCAATCGCATCCACCTGTCGCTGACCGCCAACCCCTCGCATCTCGAGATCGTCGACCCCGTGGTGCTCGGCAAGGTCCGCGCCAAGCAGGACCAGCACGGCGATCCGCCCGACATGCGCATCTCGGTGCTGCCGCTCTTGATGCATGGCGACGCTGCGTTCGCCGGCCAGGGCGTGGTGGCGGAGTGCTTCGCGCTGTCGGATCTGAAAGGCTACCGGACCGGTGGCTCGATTCATTTCATCGTCAACAACCAGATCGGCTTCACGACCTATCCGCGCTATTCGCGCTCGTCGCCCTATCCGTCCGACGTCGCCAAGATGATCGATGCGCCGATCTTCCACGTGAACGGTGACGATCCTGAAGCGGTGGTGTTCGCGGCCAAGGTCGCGACCGAGTTCCGGCAGAAGTTCCACAAGCCGGTCGTCATCGACATGTTCTGCTACCGCAGGCATGGCCACAACGAAGGTGACGAGCCGGCTTTCACCCAGCCGGTGATGTACAAGAAGATCGCCGGCCATCCGTCGACCTTGGAGATCTACTCCAAGCGGCTGGTCGCCGAAGGCGTGATGACCGAGGGCGAGGTCGACAAGGCCAAGGCCGACTGGCGCGCCCGTCTCGACGCCGAGTTCGAGGCCGGCACGAGCTATCGTCCGAACAAGGCCGACTGGCTCGACGGCAAGTGGGCGGGTTTCAAGTCCGCCGACCAGGAGGAGGAGGCGCGCCGCGGCGTCACCGGCGTCGAGATCGACCGCCTCAAGGAGATCGGCCGCAAGATCACCAAGGTACCGGACGGCTTCCGCCTGCATCGGACGATCCAGCGTTTCCTCGAGAACCGTGCCAAGGCGATCGAGAGCGGCATCGGGCTCGACTGGGCGACCGGCGAGGCGCTGGCGTACTGCTCGCTGCTGCTCGAAGGCCACAAGGTTCGTCTCTCCGGCCAGGACAGCGAGCGCGGCACCTTCTCGCAGCGCCATTCGGTCCTGATCGACCAGGAGGACGAGAGCCGCTACACGCCGTTCAACCATCTGGCGCCGGAGCAGGGCCACTTCGAGGTCATCAACTCGCTGCTGTCCGAAGAAGCCGTGCTCGGCTTCGAATACGGCTATTCGCTCGCAGAGCCGACCGCGCTGACCCTGTGGGAGGCGCAGTTCGGCGACTTCGCCAACGGCGCTCAGGTGTTGTTCGACCAGTTCATCTCGTCGGGCGAGCGCAAATGGTTGCGCATGTCCGGCCTGGTCTGCCTGCTGCCGCACGGCTATGAGGGCCAGGGCCCCGAGCATTCCTCGGCACGCCTCGAGCGCTATCTGCAGATGTGCGCCGAGGACAACATGCAGGTGGTCTATCCGACCACGCCGGCAAACTACTTCCACGTGCTGCGCCGGCAGCTGCATCGCGAGATCCGCAAGCCGCTGATCGTGATGACGCCGAAATCGCTGCTGCGCCACAAGCGCGCGGTGTCGCGGCTCGAGGAGCTCGCCAAGGGCACCACGTTCCATCGCATCCTGTACGATGACGCCCAGATGCAGGCGGACGACAAGACCAAGCTGGTGCCGGACGACCAGATCCGCCGCATCGTGCTGTGCTCGGGCAAGGTATATTACGATCTCTACGACGAGCGCGAGAAGCGCGGGCTCAACGACGTCTACCTGATGCGCGTCGAGCAGCTCTATCCGGTGCCACTCAAGGCGCTGGTCGCCGAGCTCGGCCGCTTCAAGAACGCAGAAGTCGTGTGGTGTCAGGAAGAGCCGCGCAACATGGGCGCGTGGCACTTCATCGAGCCGTATCTCGAGTGGGTGCTGAACCAGACCGGCGGCAAGAGCAAGCGTCCGCGCTATGCCGGCCGTGCTGCGTCGGCCGCGACCGCCACGGGCCTGATGTCCAAGCATCTCGCCCAGCTGAAGGCGCTGCTCGACGAAGCCCTGAACTGAACCTGCCTTTTTTGACGCGCCCCGCAATCTGCGGGGCGCAAGTACATCGCGTTGATCGTCCGTCCCGCATCGCTTGCTCGCCGCAAGGCGATGGCGGACCGGCTTTATGACCGCACGGGTTATTGAGGATAAAGACCATGACTGAAATTCGCGTTCCGACGCTGGGTGAATCCGTCACCGAAGCCACCATCGGCCGCTGGTTCAAGAAGGCAGGCGACGCCGTGGCGGTCGACGAGCCCCTCGTCGAGCTCGAGACCGACAAGGTCACGATCGAGGTGCCCGCGCCTTCGGCCGGCACCTTGGGCGAGATCATCGCCAAGGATGGTGAGACGGTCGCCGTCGGCGCGCTGCTCGGCCAGATCACGGATGGCGCCGTGGCTGCCAAGCCCGCCGCTGCTGCTCCGGCTCCGGCGAAGCCGGCTGCCGCTGCGCCGCCGGCTGCGGCTCCCGCCCCTGCCAAGGCGCTGCCCGCCGATACCCCGCAGGCGCCGTCGGTTCGCAAGCTCTCGGCCGAGAGCGGCGTCGATGCGACCACCGTGCCGGGCTCCGGCAAGGACGGCCGCGTCACCAAGGGCGACATGCTGGCCGCCATCGAGCGCGCAGCGTCCGCGCCGACCCCGGTCAATCAGCCCGCCGCCTCGGTCCAGGTGCGTGCGCCGTCGCCGGCCGACGACGCCGCGCGCGAGGAGCGCGTGAAGATGACGCGGCTGCGCCAGACCATCGCGCGCCGCCTCAAGGACGTGCAGAACACCGCGGCGATGCTGACGACCTTCAACGAGGTCGACATGACCAACGTCATGGCGCTGCGCAGCCAGTACAAGGACGTGTTCGAGAAGAAGCACGGCTCCAAGCTCGGCTTCATGGGCTTCTTCACCAAGGCCGTGGTGCAGGCGCTCAAGGACATCCCGGCGGTCAACGCCGAGATCGACGGCACCGACCTGATCTACAAGAACTACTATCACATCGGCGTCGCCGTCGGCACCGACAAGGGCTTGGTCGTGCCCGTCGTGCGCGACTGCGACCACAAGTCGATCGCCGACATCGAGAAGGGCATCGCCGATTTCGGCCGCCGCGCCCGTGACGGCCAGCTCAAGATCGACGAGATGCAGGGCGGCACCTTCACCATCACCAATGGCGGCATCTACGGCTCGCTGATGTCGACCCCGATCCTGAACGCGCCGCAGTCCGGCATCCTCGGCATGCACAAGATCCAGGAGCGCCCGGTGGTGGTCGGCGGCAAGATCGAAGTCCGCCCGATGATGTATCTGGCGCTGTCCTACGATCACCGCGTCATCGACGGCAAGGAAGCCGTGACGTTCCTGGTGCGCGTCAAGGAAAGCCTGGAGGATCCGGCACGGCTCGTGCTGGATCTCTGAGGGCACGCGACGACTTGAAGACATGAGGCGCGCTTCATGAGCGCGCCTCAGACCTAACGGGGGCCATCATGACCGACAGGGTTGCAGTGATCACCGGCGGCAGCCGCGGCATCGGCCGCGCCACCGCCATCGCCGCCGCATCGCGCGGCTTCAAGATCGTGGTCGGCTACGCCTCCAACGAGGCCGCCGCGCAGAGCACGGTGGCCGCGATCGAGGCCAAGAACGGCAAGGCCATCGCAGTCAAATGCGACGTCGGCCGCGAGCACGACATCCTCGCTCTGTTCAAGGCGGCGGACAAGTTCGGCACGCTCGGCGCGCTCATCAACAATGCCGGCATCGTCGGTCCGACCACGCGCGTCGACGAGATGAGCGCGGAGCGCATCGAGCGTTTGATGGCGGTCAACGTCACCGGCAGCATCCTGTGCGCACGTGAGGCGGTGAAGCGCATGTCGACGCGGCATGGCGGACAGGGCGGCGTGATCATCAACCTGTCGTCGGTCGCCGCCAAGCTCGGCTCGCCGAATACCTACGTCGATTATGCGGCGTCGAAGGGCGCGATCGATTCCTTCACTGTCGGCCTCGGTCATGAGGTCGCCAATGAAGGCATCCGCGTCGCCGCCATTCGCCCAGGGCTGATCGACACTGATATCCACGCCTCCGGCGGCGAGCCCGATCGCGCCCATCGTCTCGCCCCGCTGGTGCCGATGAAGCGCGTCGGCACCGCGGAGGAAATCGCCAATGCCATCGTCTGGCTGCTGTCGGACGAGGCTTCCTATGTCACTTCGGCCATTCTCGACGTGTCGGGCGGACGCTGACGACCGTCGCTATCTCTGACTTGCAAGCTTACGGAACATTCGATCATGGCATCCTACGATCTCGTCGTCATCGGCACCGGACCCGGTGGTTATGTTTGCGCCATCCGCGCAGCACAGCTCGGCATGAAGGTGGCCGTGGTCGAGAAGAACGCCACCCTCGGCGGCACCTGTCTCAATGTCGGCTGCATGCCGTCGAAGGCGCTGCTGCACGCCTCGGAGCTGTTCGAGGAAGCCGGGCACTCCTTCGCCAAGATGGGCATCAAGGTGCCCCAGCCCGAGATCGATCTGCCGGCGATGATGAACTTCAAGCAGCAGGGTATTGACGGCAACGTCAAGGGCGTCGAGTTCCTGATGAAGAAGAACAAGATCGACGTGCTCGTGGGCAAGGGCAAGATCCTCGGCACCGGCAAGCTGCAGGTCACCGGCAATGACGGCGCCGTGCAGACCGTCGAGACCAAGAACATCGTGATCGCGACGGGCTCGGACATCGCGCGGCTCAAGGGCATCGAGATCGATGAGAAGCGCATCGTGTCCTCGACCGGAGCTCTGTCGCTGGACAAGGTGCCTTCGACGCTCTTGGTGGTCGGCGCCGGCGTGATCGGGCTCGAACTCGGCTCGGTGTGGCGCCGCCTCGGCGCCAAGGTCACCGTGGTCGAATTCCTCGATCGCATCCTGCCCGGCATGGATGGCGAGATCGCCAAGCAGTTCCAACGAATCCTCGAGAAGCAGGGCTTTGCGTTCAAGCTCGGTGCCAAGGTGACCGGTGTCGACACCTCTGGCACGACGCTCTCGGCCATGATCGAGCCGGCGGCCGGCGGCGCTGCCGAGAAGATCGAAGCCGACGTGGTGCTCGTGGCGATCGGCCGCGTGCCCTACACCGAGGGACTCGGGCTGCAGGAAGCGGGCGTCGCGCTCGACAACCGCGGCCGCGTCCAGATCGACCATCATTTCGCGACCAGCGTGCCCGGCGTCTACGCCATCGGCGACGTCGTTGCAGGGCCGATGCTCGCGCACAAGGCGGAGGACGAGGGCGTCGCGGTGGCCGAGATCCTCGCGGGCCAGGCCGGGCACGTGAACTACGACGTCATTCCAGGCGTGGTCTACACGACGCCCGAAGTGGCCTCCGTCGGCAAGACCGAGGACGAGCTGAAGCAGGCCGGCGTCGCCTATACCGTCGGGAAGTTTCCGTTTACCGCGAATGGCCGTTCCAAGGTCAACCAGACCACTGACGGTTTCGTGAAGATCCTAGCCGATGCGAAGACGGATCGCGTGCTCGGCGCCCATATCATCGGCCGCGAGGCCGGGGAAATCATTCACGAGGCCGCCGTATTGATGGAGTTCGGTGGCTCTGCCGAGGATCTCGCGCGCACCTGCCACGCGCATCCGACACGGTCGGAGGCCGTGAAGGAAGCCGCGCTTGCGGTGGGTAAGCGGGCCATCCATATGTGATGGACGCCCGGAGGCGCCTTCGGTGGGTGCGACAAAACGCCCGCTTATGACGCTGAACCGAACGGCAAGGCGCGAGGTCGTATCGTCATAGCGGCCTCAACCCGCGAGGCCTGGCGGAGATGGAGTCCGATGCTGCGCCGCCTGCTTCAGCCGTTCTGGGTTCTGCTTGCGATCATCTTCCTGATCGAAGCCTGGCTGTGGGACCATCTCGAGCCGATCGTGGCGCGCATCGTCGCCGCGATACCGCTGCGTAGCTTCAAGCACTGGCTGGCCGCGCGCATCGAGACCCTGTCGCCGGCGCTGACCCTGATCGTCTTCGTCGTGCCGGTCGTGCTGCTGTTTCCGCTCAAGCTGATCGGCATGTGGCTTTTGATGCACCAGCAGTGGAAGTTTGCGCTGGCCACGATCGTGTTCGGCAAGATCGTCGGTGTCGGCGTCACCGCCTTCATCTTCGATGTGACGCGCAGCAAGCTGCTGCAGATGTCCTGGTTCGCGTGGCTCTACGAGGCCGTGCTCGCGCTGCGCAGGAAAGCCGCGGCGCTGGTCGATCCTATCAAGCAGCGCATCCGCGAGATCATCCACGGCAATGCCGATGGCTGGTCATCGCGCGTGCTGCGCGTGATCATGCGCTTCCGCAGGAGCGTGCAGCAGGCGCGGTAGTGGTGGTCGCGACGTCGCAAGCCAGTTGCTGTCGCTGACCTCAGTGCAGATGCAAGAGATGCGGCTGGAACAGGCCGAGCAGCGTCATGGCAATACCGATCAGCGCGAGCCCTCCGGAGGCCCAGGCCAGAACGATCATTCCCGTGATGATCGTCGCCGACGCCAGCACGATGCCGATCTGGAAGGCAGCCGACGCCAGCTCATAGTGGTGGTACTTCGCCGTCGCCTCGTCGCGCTCATGCTCGGCATGCTTGGCGCGCTCCGCCAACTGCTCGCTGCCTTCGCCGGTCTCGGGCTCGGAGCGATAGCGCGCAGCATTCTTCTGCCAATCGTCGATCTGCTTCTGCAACGCCGCCTTGGCCGCCTCGTCAGGCAGCGCCGGCAAGCTCAGTTTGCCCTGCTCGGCGGCGGTCTGCACCACGGTGCGGCGAACGGTCTTGGCCTGGAAGAAGGCCCAGAGATTCGAGGCCTCGACGTTCTTGCTGATGGATTCGGTCTGCGCGCCCTTGCCGAGCGTTTCGGACAGGGCCAGGAACAGGGCGATGACGGCGATCAGCAGCGCGATCTTCTTGTTTTCGCCGGACGCATGCTCGGCATGCTCCGCATGCTCCATGCTCTCATGTGCGCTCATCTGTTCCCCTCCGGATCAAGCTGCCAAGACGATTGCCGGAACCGGGGGGACAGCGCAAGCGAAACGATATGAACGAAAAATGTCACCGTCGCGGATGCGCTGACGCGTAGACCTGCAGCAGGCGCTCCGAATCGATGCCGGTATAGATCTGCGTCGTCGACAGCGAGGCGTGGCCGAGCAGCTCCTGGATCGCGCGCAGGTCGCCGCCGCGCGACAACAGGTGCGTCGCGAAGGAATGGCGCAGCGCGTGCGGCGTGGCGCTGTCCGGCAGGCCCAGCGCGCCGCGCAGCCGCTCCATCGCGAGCTGGATGATGCGCGGGCTCAACGGACCGCCCTTGGCGCCGAGAAACATCGGCCCCTCCGCAGGCAGCGGGTACGGGCAAAGCCTGGCATACTCGTCGATCAGCTGCAGCACGTTCTGCAGCACCGGCACCATCCGGGTCTTGTTGCCCTTGCCGGTCACGACCAGCACGTCGCCTTCGCCGGGGCGCGGCACTTCGCGGCGTTTCAGCCCGAGCGCCTCGGAGATGCGCAGGCCGGAGCCATACAGCAGCGCCATCACCGCGGCGTCGCGTGCCAGCACCCAGGTCTCGCGGGTCTCGCCGGCGCGCTCGTCGGCATCGGCGAGGCGCTTGGCGGCGTCCATCGGGAGCGGCTTCGGCAGGCTCTTGGCGATCTTTGGCGCGCGGATTCCTGAGAGGGCGCCGACCTTGCCCTTGCCCTCGCGCTCCAGAAAGCGCCCGAACGAGCGCAGGCCCGCCAAGGATCGCATCAGGGAACGTCCGGCGATGTCGTCGGCGCGGCGCATCGCCATGAAAGCGCGGATGTCGGCGGCCTCCAGCCCCGCGAAGCGCACCAGCGTCACCGGCTCGCCCCAATGGATGCAGAGGAATTGCAGGCACTGCCGGAGGTCGCGGGCATAAGCCTCCACGGTCTTCGGAGATAGCCGGCGCTCGCTACGCAGATGCGCCAGCCACTGCATCATGGCCTGGACGACGCCCTCGTCGGCGCCGAGGAGGGCGGTGGCCTCAGACTCTTCGTCCGTGTCCGCGTGAGTCGGCTCTGTTTGCTTTGCCATGGCGTCCGTGCCCACGGATGGGTCGCTGTGAAGCGTTGTCGATCGCCGCGAACTCGGTTTGCGCCTCTCCCCGCAAGAGCGGGAAGAGGGAGTGCAATGGCGCTCGCGGGAACAGCTCGATCTCATCTCGTCGAGTCATGTATATCGCACTGTCGTCCTTTACCGTTCGCTAACTTTGCCGGACGGCTTTCGCTTCAGCCAGAGCAAGGCTATCTCCGCCCTCATGGACCGCGCGACCGACCTCTTTCCAGGTGCAGCCAGCACGACCGGCGTGGTCGACGTGCTGGTTCCGGTCGCGCTCGACCACACCTATTCCTACCGCGTGCCGCGCGGCATGGATCTGAAGCCGGGCGATATCGTCGGCGTGCCGCTCGGGCCGCGCGAGGTACTGGCGGTGGTGTGGGCGGAGAATGCCAAGCCGGATCCGCGGCTGCACAACCGGCTCAAGGACGTCAGCGAGAAGCTCGAGGTGCCGCCCCTCAAGCCGGAGCTGCGCTCGCTGGTCGACTGGGTCGCGAATTACACGCTGTCGCCGCGTGGCATGGTGCTGCGGATGTGCCTGCGCATGGGCGAGCATCTTGGCCCGGAGCGTGTCCGGCTCGGCGTCCGCCTGGTCGGCGAGCCGCCCAAGCGGCTGACGCCGGCGCGGCGGCGGGTCATCGAGGCGGTGTCAGACGGTCTGCTGCATGGAAAGTCCGACCTCGTCCGCGAGATCGGCGTCTCCAGCAGCGTGATCGACGGCCTGGTCGACGAGAGGACCCTCACGGTCGAGGCGATGCCGCGTGCGCTGCCGCCGCCGGCGCCCGATCCGTCGTTCGCGCAGCCCGAGTTCTTCGACGCGCAGCTGGCCGGCGTCGCGGCGATGCGGGCGCTGGCCGCCGATGGCGGCTTCCAGGTCGCGCTGCTCGACGGCGTCACCGGCTCCGGCAAGACCGAAGTCTATTTCGAGGCGGTCGCCGAGACCGTCCGCCGCGGCCGGCAGTCGCTGATCCTGATGCCTGAGATTTCGCTCACCGGCCAGTTCCTCGACCGCTTCTCGCGCCGCTTCGGCGTGCGGCCGCTGGAATGGCATTCCGAGCTGACCCCGCGCACGCGCCAGCGCAACTGGGCGGCGATCGCCGCCGGCGAGGCGCCGGTCGTGGTCGGCGCCCGCTCGGCGTTGTTCCTGCCCTATGCCGATCTCGGCCTGATCGTCGTCGATGAGGAGCACGATCAGGCCTACAAGCAGGACGAGGGCGCGCATTACCACGCCCGCGACATGGCGGTGGTGCGCGGCCACATCGCCAAATTTCCGGTGGTGCTGGCCTCGGCCACCCCCTCGGTCGAGACCGAGGTCAATGCCCGCAAGGGCCGCTATCAGCGCGTCGCGCTGCCGTCGCGGTTCGGCGGCCAGCACATGCCGCATATCGAGGCCATTGATCTCCGGCGCGAGCCGCCGCCGCGCGGCCGCTACATCTCGCCGCGGCTGGCGGGTGAGATCCGCACCGCGATCGAGCGCGGCGAGCAGGCGCTGCTGTTCCTGAACCGCCGCGGCTATGCGCCGCTGACCCTGTGCCGCGCCTGCGGCCATCGCTTCGCCTGCACCATCTGCGACGCGTGGCTGGTCGATCATCGTTTCCGTCAGCGGCTGGTCTGTCACCATTGCGGGTTCTCGATGCCGCGGCCGCCGACCTGCCCGCATTGCGCGGCCGAGGAATCGCTGGTCGCGGTGGGGCCCGGCGTGGAGCGGCTGCAGGAGGAGGCGGCGGCGCTGTTTCCTGAGGCGCGCAGCATGGTGCTGTCGAGCGACCTGATCACCTCGATCGAAACCATGCGCGCCGAGCTGACCGAGATCGCCGAAGGCCGCGTCGACCTCATCATCGGCACCCAGCTCGTCGCCAAGGGCCACAACTTTCCGCGGCTCAATCTGGTCGGGGTGGTCGATGCCGATCTCGGCCTCGGCAATGGCGATCCGCGCGCCGCCGAGCGCACCTGGCAGCTCTTGAACCAGGTGATCGGCCGCGCCGGCCGCGAGCAGGGGCGGGGTCGCGGCTATCTGCAGACCCACCAGCCCGAGCACCCCGTCATGAAGGCGCTGGTCGCCTGCGACCGCGAGGCGTTCTACACCAGCGAGATCGACGCGCGCGAGCGCACCGGCTATCCGCCGTTCGGCAGGCTGGCGAGCCTGATCATCTCGGCGGGGGATCGGCCTACTGCCGAAGGCTTCGCCCGCCGGCTGGTCGCGTCAGCGCCGCGTGAGGAGGGCGTGCTGCTGCTCGGCCCGGCTGAGGCGCCGCTCGCGGTGATCAAGGGCCGCTACCGCTTCCGGCTGCTGCTCAAGTCGGCGCGCAATTTCGACCTGTCGGATTATCTGCGCCACTGGCTGGCGCATGCCGAGAAGCCCAAGGGCAATCTCAAGCTCGAGGTCGACGTCGACCCGCAGAGCTTCTTGTAGCGCTCTCTCCACCGTCATTGCGAGCGCAGCGAAGCAATCCAGGGCCGGGTTGGGATTCTGGATTGCTTCGTCGCTTCGCTCCTCGCAATGACGCGCGGAAAGATCGGGTATCTTACGACACGACTTCGGCGGTGACGCGGCCGACGCCGGCGCGGGTCAGGCCGATGGCGCGGGCTGCGCCGGTCGACAGGTCGAGCACCCGGCCGCGGATGAACGGGCCGCGGTCGTTGACGGTGACGATGACGCTGTTGCCGCCATGGGTCACGCGCAGCTTGGTGCCGAACGGCAGCGAGCGGTGAGCGCAGGTCATCGCGTTGGCGTTCATGCGCTGGCCGGAGGCGGTGCGGCTGCCGGACTCGTTGCCGTAGTACGACGCCATGCCGGAGAAAGTGCGGCCGGTGCCGGACGACGGCGTGACCGCTGCGTTGGAGTTCATCCACGAGGAGCCGTTGGACGACCATCCGTTCGAAAACGAGTCGGCCGCGGGCTGAGCAGCATGGCGCGCCATGTGATGATGGTGGTGGCGAGCGTGGTGATGGTGGTGCCTGGACCGGGCCGAGGCTTCGGTGGCGCTGCCGCCGACGATCAGCGTCACGGCAACAGCGAGCGCGGTGCGCGAGCCGGCGATCTTGCCAGCCGAGAGGTTCTTCAGTTTCAGCATCTATGTCCCTCGAACAGTATTGCCGCGTTCTGCGGCCAGTGGACCCCCGTCAGGTGTTGAGGCGCGCGCCGTTTGGTGGGGCAATGAGGCGTGAGTGGGGCAGTAGAAATTGTTCCGCTCTGATCGAAACATCTTGCGTCGCGGTCTACTCATCACGGAAAATTCCGTAATCCACCGCGTTAACGCTTGATTAACGATCGAATACTTCGAAATACTGTTGAGTTAAGTTCTCACTTAGGATGCCAAGATGTCAGCAAGTAATGTCGGTGCGGGCCGGTCGGCGGCCGCCGGGCACCGCCGACGGGAGTCAAGGCCAAACCAGCATGGCGGCCATGCAGCAACAGCTGGAACCTTGCGCTGAGTGACTGGTATCGGGGGCGGGGCGCGCGCGGGCGGCCATCAGCGAGTCCGTTGGACCGCGTGTAGGCTCCGACCGCGGCGCGGCAACAAGGTGCCGAATAGCGGGCCGCCGCTTGTTGCGGCTGCGCGTACGCTATGTTAGCAAAGCGCCGCTTTTCGTGATCAAGCTGCTCTCGCGGCGATCGAAAATCAAAGTCCTGCTTGAATTCCAAGGGCTTAGCTGGTTTGCGCCGCAGCGGCGCGCCGGTGTCCCTCTTGTGGGTTGGGCGCATATAAAAAGAGCACGTCTGTGGCTGCTGAAGATCCCTCCGTATCCGGTGTGTCCGGTCGTTACGCGACGGCCCTGTTTGAACTGGCCCGTGACGAAAAGTCCGTCGATGCGGTCAAGGCCGATCTCGACAGGTTCAATGCCCTCCTCGATGAGAGCGCCGATCTCAAGCGCCTCGTCCGCAGTCCGGTGTTCGGTGCGGACGTGCAGCTCAAGGCGCTGAATGCCGTGCTCGACAAGGCCGGCATCGCCGGTGTCGCCGCCAACGTGCTGCGCGTGCTGACCGCCAACCGCCGCCTGTTCGCGGTGACCGACGTGATCCGCGCCTTCAACGCGCTGGTCGCCAAATACAAGGGAGAGGCCACGGCCGACGTCGTCGTCGCCGAGCCGCTCTCCGACAAGAATCTCGACGCCTTGAAGGCCTCACTGAAGACGGTGACCGGCAAGGACGTCGCGCTCAACGTGAAAGTCGATCCAGCGATTATCGGCGGGCTCGTCGTCAAGCTCGGCAGCCGCATGATCGATAGTTCGCTTCGCACCAAACTCAACTCGATCAAGCACGCGATGAAAGAGGCAGGCTGATGGACATCCGCGCCGCGGAAATTTCCGCGATCCTCAAGGACCAGATCAAGAATTTCGGGCAGGAAGCCGAAGTCACCGAAGTCGGACAGGTGCTGTCCGTCGGTGACGGTATCGCCCGCGTCTACGGTCTCGACAACGTCCAGGCCGGCGAGATGGTCGAGTTCGAGAACGGCACCCGCGGCATGGCGCTGAACCTCGAGACCGACAATGTCGGCGTCGTCATCTTCGGCGCCGACCGCGAGATCAAGGAAGGCCAGACCGTCAAGCGCACCCGCGCCATCGTCGACGCTCCGGTCGGCAAGGGTCTGCTCGGCCGCGTCGTTGACGCGCTCGGCAATCCGATCGACGGCAAGGGCCCGATCCAGGCCACCGAGCGCAAGCGCGTCGACGTCAAGGCCCCCGGCATCATTCCGCGCAAGTCGGTGAACGAGCCGATGTCGACCGGCCTCAAGGCGATCGACGCCCTGATCCCGGTCGGCCGTGGCCAGCGCGAGCTGATCATCGGTGACCGTCAGACCGGCAAGACCGCGATCGCGCTCGACACCATCCTGAACCAGAAGCCGCTGAACGTCGCTGGCGCTCCCGAGAGCCAGAAGCTGTACTGCGTCTATGTCGCGATCGGCCAGAAGCGCTCCACCGTCGCTCAGTTCGTGAAGGTGCTCGAAGAGCAGGGCGCGCTGGAGTATTCGATCGTCATCGCCGCCACCGCGTCCGATCCGGCCCCGATGCAATATCTGGCCCCGTTCACCGGCTGCACCATGGGCGAGTACTTCCGCGACAACGGCATGCACGCCGTCATCATCTATGACGATCTGTCGAAGCAGGCCGTCGCCTATCGCCAGATGTCGCTGCTGCTGCGCCGTCCGCCGGGCCGCGAGGCCTATCCGGGCGACGTGTTCTATCTGCACTCCCGCCTGCTCGAGCGCGCCGCCAAGCTCAGCAAGGACCATGGTCTGGGGTCGCTGACCGCGTTGCCCGTCATCGAGACCCAGGCCAACGACGTGTCGGCCTACATTCCGACCAACGTCATTTCGATCACCGACGGCCAGATCTTCCTGGAGACCGATCTGTTCTTCCAGGGCATCCGTCCCGCCGTGAACGTCGGTCTGTCGGTGTCGCGCGTCGGCTCCTCGGCCCAGACCAAGGCGATGAAGAAGGTCGCCGGCAAGATCAAGGGCGAGCTGGCGCAGTACCGCGAGATGGCGGCCTTCGCGCAGTTCGGCTCCGACTTGGACGCCTCGACCCAGCGCCTGCTCAACCGCGGCGCGCGCCTGACCGAGCTCCTGAAGCAGCCGCAGTTCTCGCCGCTGAAGATGGAAGAGCAGGTCTGCGTGATCTGGGCCGGCACCAACGGCTATCTCGATCCGCTGCCGCTCAACAAGGTGCGCGCCTTCGAGGACGGCCTGCTGTCGCTGCTGCGCGGCAAGAATGCCGACCTGCTCAACGCGATCCGCGACAGCAAGGATCTGTCCGACGACAGCGCCGCCAAGCTGAAGGCGGTCGTCGAGGGCTTCGCCAAGACCTTCGCCTGATCGCGAGGTCGTGGCCGGCTCCGGCCGGCGATCCACGCCCTTCGGGGTGGGACAACGTGACATCTCATGCCCGGCGCCAGGCCGGGCATGACCAATCTCAGGGTTGAGCGGTCGGGTCTTCAACGGATCGGCCGCCGGGGTGAGCTAGACGAACAATGGCGTCACTGAAAGACATGCGGGTCCGCATCGCCTCGACCAAGGCGACGCAGAAGATCACCAAGGCCATGCAGATGGTCGCCGCCTCCAAGCTGCGCCGCGCGCAGCAGGCGGCCGAAGCGGCGCGTCCCTATGCCGAGAAGATGGACGCCGTGATCTCCAACATCGCGAGCGCCACCATCGCCTCCGCCGGCGGCCCGAAGCTGTTGGCGGGCACCGGTCGCGATCAGGTGCACCTGCTGCTGGTCTGCACCGGCGAGCGCGGCCTGTCCGGCGCGTTCAACTCCTCGATCGTCCGCCTGGCGCGCGAGCGTGCGCTCGCCCTGATGAACCAGGGCAAGGAGGTGAAGTTCTTCTGCGTTGGCCGCAAGGGTTATGAGCAGCTTCGCCGCCAGTTCGACAAGCAGATCGTCGAGCACATGGACCTGCGCTCCGTGCGCCAGATCGGCTTCGCCAATGCCGACGAGATCGCCAAGAAGGTGATTGCCCGCTTCGAGGCCGGCGAATTCGACGTCTGCACCCTGTTCTACTCGCGCTTCCGCTCGGTAATCGCGCAGATCCCGACCGCTCAGCAGATCATTCCGCTGGTGGTCGAAGCGCGCCCGGCCAATGCGGCGCCGCTGGCGCCTTACGAATACGAGCCGGAAGAGGACGAGATCCTGGCTGGACTGCTGCCGCGCAATCTCGCGGTGCAGATCTTCCGCGCACTGCTCGAAAACAACGCCTCGTTCTACGGTGCGCAGATGTCGGCCATGGACAACGCCACGCGCAACGCCGGCGAGATGATCCGCAAGCAGACGCTGATCTACAACCGCACGCGTCAGGCGATGATCACCAAGGAACTGATCGAAATCATTTCGGGCGCCGAGGCGGTCTAGCCGGATCGCGCAGCGCCCGTTGAAGCGCAACCCAGGAACATATCCCGGTCGAGCCGACCGTGGTTTCGTATACGGATCGTAAGGAGAGACACTCAATGGCTACCGCAGCCAACCAGATCGGTCGCATCACCCAGGTCATCGGCGCCGTCGTCGACGTGCAGTTCGAAGGTCACCTGCCGGCCATTCTCAATTCGCTCGAAACCAAGAACGCCGGCAACCGCCTGGTGCTCGAAGTGGCCCAGCATCTCGGCGAATCCACCGTGCGCACCATCGCGATGGACACCACCGAAGGTCTGGTCCGCGGCCAGGAGGTGACCGACACCGGTTCGCCGATCCAGGTGCCGGTGGGCGTCGGCACGCTCGGCCGCATCATGAACGTGATCGGCGAGCCGATCGACGAGGCCGGTCCGGTCGAGGCCGAGGGCCTGCGTCCGATCCACGCGGACGCGCCGAGCTACACCGACCAGTCGACCGAAGCCGAGATTCTCGTCACCGGCATCAAGGTCGTCGACCTCTTGGCTCCCTACGCCAAGGGCGGCAAGATCGGTCTGTTCGGCGGCGCCGGCGTCGGCAAGACCGTGCTGATCCAGGAGCTCATCAACAACGTCGCCAAGGCGCACGGTGGTTATTCGGTGTTCGCCGGCGTCGGCGAGCGTACCCGTGAAGGCAACGACCTCTATCACGAGTTCATCGAATCCAAGGTCAACGCCGATCCGCACAATCCCGATCCGAGCGTCAAGTCGAAGTGCGCGCTGGTGTTCGGCCAGATGAACGAGCCGCCCGGCGCCCGCGCCCGCGTCGGCCTGACCGGCCTCACCGTCGCCGAGCACTTCCGCGACCAGGGCCAGGACGTGCTGTTCTTCGTCGACAACATCTTCCGGTTCACCCAGGCCGGCTCGGAAGTGTCGGCGCTGCTCGGCCGCATCCCCTCGGCGGTGGGTTATCAGCCGACGCTCGCCACCGACATGGGCGCGCTGCAGGAGCGCATCACCACCACCAACAAGGGCTCGATCACCTCGGTGCAGGCCATCTACGTGCCGGCCGACGACTTGACCGACCCGGCGCCGGCGACCTCGTTCGCGCATTTGGACGCCACCACCGTGCTCAACCGCGCGATCTCGGAAAAGGGCATCTACCCGGCGGTGGACCCGCTCGACTCGACCTCGCGCATGCTCTCCCCGCTGGTCGTCGGCGAGGAGCACTATCAGACCGCGCGTCAGGTCCAGCAGATTCTGCAGCGCTACAAGTCGCTGCAGGATATCATCGCCATCCTGGGCATGGACGAGCTGTCGGAAGAGGACAAGCTGACCGTGGCCCGCGCCCGCAAGATCGAGCGCTTCCTGTCGCAGCCGTTCCACGTCGCCGAAATCTTCACGGGATCGCCGGGCAAGTTCGTCGACCTCGCCGACACCATCAAGGGCTTCAAGGGCCTGTGTGAAGGCAAGTACGACCACCTGCCGGAGGCCGCCTTCTACATGGTCGGCAACATCGACGAGGCGGTCGAGAAGGGCAAGAAGCTGGCCGCTGAGGCAGCCTAAGGGCGAATAGGGAGCAGCGAATAGACGAGCTGTTCGCTGCTTCCTCCTTCACTACTCGCCATTCGCTATTCGCTATTCGCAGGTTTCCCAATGGCTACTTTCCATTTCGATCTCGTCTCGCCGGAAAAGATCGCCTTCTCGGGCGAGGTCGACCAGGTCGACGTTCCCGGCCAGGAGGGTGATTTCGGCGTGCTCGCCGGGCATGCGCCGTTCGTGGCGACGCTGCGGCCGGGTATCCTGACGGTGACATCAGGCGGATCGCAGCAGAAGATCATCGTGCTCGGCGGCCTTGCCGAGATCTCGGACAAGGGTCTGACGGTTCTCGCCGACGTCGCCACGTCGCTGAAGGAGCTCGACCAGACCGCTTTCGCGGCCGAGATCGCCGGCATGGAATCCAAGCTGAACGAGAAGCAGGGCAACGAGCTCGATCGCGCGATCGAGCGGCTCGATCACTTCAAGACGATCCAGCAGCAGCTCAATACGACTGCGCTGCATTGATCCCACCGCACGACGTATGAATGAACGTTCATGGCCGGGCTCTGCCCGGCCATTTTCGTTTGGGGCTCGAACGTCGTGCGCCGGTCGATGACTACTTCAAGGGAGGCCGGTTGCATGCTCACCGATCTGACGGCATGCTCCCGGCCAATCCAGCGGGCGCGGTGACATGGCAGGACAGATCGTCTTGAAACGCAAGATCGCGGCGATTTTCGCCGCCGATATCGCTGGCTATTCGCGCCTCGTCGCGGAGGATGAAGAAGAGACGCTACGGCGACTGGCGGCCTATCGCGAGGTCGTTGACGACTTCATCGCGCGAGCCGGCGGCCGCATCTTCAACACCGCTGGCGATGCGGTGCTCGCGGAATTCCCCAGCGCGGTCGAAGCGGTGCGTTGCGCGATCGACATCCAGGAGAGCCTGCGCACGCGCAACATGGCCTATCCGCCGAGCCGGCAGATGAGCTACCGCATCGGCATCACCATCGGCGACGTCGTCGAGCGCGACGGCGATCTGCTCGGCGACGGCGTCAACATCGCAGCACGCCTTGAGGGCCTCGCCGACGTCGGCGGCATCTGCATCTCGCGCGCCGTTCATGAGCAGGTCGCCAACAAGCTGTCGGTGCAGTTCGCCGACATGGGCGCGCGGGAGGTCAAGAACATCCCGACCCCGGTGCACGCCTATCGCGTGGCGATGCGCCGCGAGGACGGCACCTACGCGCCGCCGGAAGAAAAGAAAGTCGCCAGCGGCGGCGGGCTCCGCCTGATCTGGCGAATTGCGGCCGCCGTGGTTGCGCTCGGAGCCGTCGGGGTCGGGACCGAACTCTATCTGGATTATCGCGATCCGCACCCCGCGCAGCGCGATGCCGCCAAGGCGGCGGCGGAAGCGCTGGCCCGGCTGTCGGCCACGCCGGCTTCGCCGTCCTCGGTCCCGTCTTCATCTCCATCCCCCGCGCCGACGCAGTCATCCGTCGCCAGGCAGCCGGCCGACTCGCCGCAGCCGCAACAGTCGCCCTCGCCTTCATCCTCAGTCGCCGCCGAGAAGTTTGCACCTGAAGCCGTGCCGTTCGTGAGCGAGCGGACCCGCATTGCGCTGGCGCGCGACTACGTGTCGGCACCGGATCACAAGGCGTTCGCGACCACGATCAACGGCGTCAGCGCCTATGTCACCGGACAGGCGAGCGACGACGCGGCGAAATCGGCTGCGCTGGAGCAGTGCCAGCAGCGCGCGGAAAATGCGAACGGACCGCGCAAATGCGAGCTCTATGCGGTCGGCGACAATGTCGTCTACGTGCACAGCAAGCCGCCGTTGCCGCCGCAGCCCTGGGTGCGCCACGACCCGATGACCGAGCGCGCCTTCAGCGCGGCAGAGATGCCGCTGGTGCGCGATACAGGCCGGGCCCGGCTCGAAGCGAACTACGGCACGGCGCGTCGGACCAAGGCCATCGCGCTCGGGCCCGGCGGGCAGTTCTTCTACAGCGTCGGCGGCGACCTCGTCGACGATGTGGTTCGCCGCAATCTGGAAGCCTGCGGTGCCCAGGCGGGCACCGCCTGCATCATCGTTGCGCTCGACGATGCCTTCGTGGTGCCGATACCGACGGTGATGAAAGCCACCGGCTTCTTCCGCGCGGCCATCCATCAGGCGATCGCCCCGGAGGCGCGCGAGGAGGTGGCGCGACGTCTCGAGGCCGCGACGTCGGGCTGGAATGCAGTCGCGGTCGGAACGGCCGGCCACCCCGGCTTCGGCCTCAATGGCGACCGTGAGGAGACGGCGATCGGCGGCGCGCTGGCCGACTGCGCCACGCGCGACAACGACTGCCGGGTGATTGCGATCGGGCCGTTCACGGTCGAGGACAATTAGGCCGGCGAACTCTCGCGACATCGCCTTTCCGAGGCGCGCGGAGCGTCGGCCCTTGAATGACGAAGAGCCCCGCGCTCCGACGTAGATCAGTCGCCAACGTTGGCGAGATGCGCAAAAGCCTGCGCCACCGCGCGATAGACCTCGCGACGAAACGGCACCACCAGCTCCGGGACGCGCGCCAGGCGGTCCCAGCGCCAGGCGTCGAACTCGGCCGGCTGGCCGTTGCGCGGCGTCACCGGATCGATGTCGGCGTCGCGCCCGGTGAAGCGCATCGCGAACCATTTCTGACGCTGGCCGCGAAAGCGCGCGAGCCGGTGGTTCGGATCCTCGAATGGCGGAAATTCGTAAGTCAGCCAGTCGGTCTCGCCGAGGATGTCGGCGTCGCGAATGCCGGTCTCCTCCCACAGCTCGCGCCGCGCTGCCGCCTGAAGATCCTCGCCGGGGTCGACGCCGCCCTGCGGCATCTGCCATTCGAGCCCGGGCAGCACGATCTCCGGCCCGTCGTCGCGAAAGCGGCGTCCAAGGAAGACGAGCCCTTCGGCGTTGAGCAGCGCGATACCGACATTCGGACGATAGGGTCTGGTCTCGGTCATCCTCGAATCCATGAGCTGTCGTTCGCATGGCAGTGCATCATGACGGCATCGTCGCGACGCATCTGCAGAGATTCCCTGCAGCTCCTGCGCAGAAGCGGACTAGCGGATGTCGGGTACCGCGTCGAGGGCGGGGATCGCGATTCAATCGCCTGCGAGCGGAGCGAATTCCTTGACCACGCGCTCATAGACCGGCCGCTTGAACGGCACGATCAGCCCCGGCAGGTTCTTCATCGGCTCCCAGCGCCAGCTGACGAATTCCGCCTTGTGGTGGCCGCCGCCGGGGCGCTCGACATCGATCTCGGCATCGGCCCCGGTGAAGCGCAGCGCGAACCATTTCTGGCGCTGGCCGCGATAGCGCCCCTTCCAGGCACGGCCTGCGACCGTGCGCGGAATATCGTAGGTCAGCCAGTCGCCGACCTCGGCCAGCTTCTCGACGGAGCGCACGCTGGTCTCTTCATACAGCTCGCGCTTGGCCGCCTCCCAGGCATCCTCGCCGGGATCGACGCCGCCCTGCGGCATCTGCCAGACATGGGTGTCGTCGACATGCTCGATTCCGCCGGCGCGGCGACCGATGAAAACCAGCCCCTCCGAATTGATCAGCATGATGCCGACGCAGGTGCGGTAAGGCAGGTCCTCGTAGCGCGTCATTCCGGTCTCGGCCTTCCTGCGGGGACCCCTGCGCCTCGCTGCGCAGTCCTCCCGCTGTCACGTCGCCAGTCGGGCCGGCGCACGTTCGTTCAGTTCGATTTTGATTTCAGCATCGCGGTTGTCAATGGCACCAGCAGAATGCCCTTGCGGTCGAGCCCCTTGATCCAGGTGCCGATGCGGTCGATCGAGGCCGGCAGCGCCGAGGCGGTCCCGACGGCGACGCCACGTTCCTTGGCCAGGCTTTCGAGCTTGGCGAGCGCATTGTCGATCTCGACCGGGGTCGGCACCGCGTCGATGGCGACGTCGCCCTTCGCGAACGGCATCGCGAGCCCCGTGGCCAGCGAGGCTGCCACGCTGCGCGGGGCTGCGCCATCGTCGAACAGGGCCAGACCGCGCTTGGCGGCCTCGTTCACGATCGGCTGCATCGCCGCTTCCGTTGCGACGAAGCGCGCACCCATGAAGTTGCCGATGCCGACGTAACCCTGCAGCCGGCTCATGTGCCAGAACAGCCGGTCGATGTTCTGGTCCGGTCCGAGTGTTGCGAGCAGCGTCTGCGGACCCGGATCGTTGTCGGGATAGTCGTAGGGCTCCATCGGGACCTGCAGCAGGATCTCGTGGCGCTGCGCCCGGGCGCGCTCGGCGAGCTTGGTCGGATCGGAGCCATAGGGCGTGAAGGCCAGGGTGACCGCCGGCGGCAGCTTCATGATCGCGTCCGCCGTCTTGGCGGCGCCGACGCCGAGACCGCCGATCACGATCGCGACGGCCGGCATGCGCGCCGCCTTGGCGCGGTCGGCCTCGGCCGCATAGGCAGTGAATGGCTTCAGCCCGTCGGCCATCACCGGGATCATGCCGTAGCGCGACTTCTCCAGCAGCCGCGGGTCCACGCCGGGCATCTGGCTCGCGGGCGCGGCCGATCCAGGCTCTGCCGTCTCGCCACCGGCACCGATCGCGACCTCCTGGCGGGCGCCGCTGGAGCCGTCGATGATGGTGACCGTCTTGCGCTCGCCGGCCTCCTGCTTGGCCGCGGGGGCCGCGCCGTGGTCGGCCTTTGCATCTGGCTTGCCATCCGGCTTGGCGGCGGCCTTGTCGTCGGTGGGCTTTGCGCCCTCGTTGATCGCGACGCGGGCGATCGGCTCGCCACCGAGCGGATTGTCGTTGAACATCGCAAAGCCGGCAAACACGACCAGGAACAGCCCCAGCAGCATCGCGAGGGCCTGCAGGGCCGTGAAGGGAAGCCGAATGCGGCACCTGCGACGCTTTTCCGTCTGCCCGAGCGGGGCGCTCAGCTCGTCGGCCGTCTCTGTCATCGAAATTCCCGAATCAATCGGGTCGACGATACCACGGCGGGGATTCGGACGCAGGGCCGGTGTCCGCAAGCCCGTAGATCGGCGGAGCGGCAAACCAAGAAGCCGTCCAAAAAGGAAGGGCGGCCCGGAGGCCGCCCTTCAAAGCTGATTCGCGTCGGTCGGCTGCCGCTCAGTTGGCGACCTCAGTTTGCCGCCTTGGCCGGCTTGTCGGCCGCGGCCTTCTCGGTCGGCGCCGGGGTGTTGGCGCTGTTCTTGATGCCGTGGAGCAGGTCGGCGGCCATTTTGAGCGCCTTGTCGTCCTTGGTGTCCGGCGGCACGTAGGACTGCGAGCCGGTCTTCTCGTCGCCGTCGTTCTTCAGATGGCCGCGCAGCGACGCCTCGCCCTTGGTGTCGGTGCGCGACTTCAGCTCATCCGGCACGTCCTGCAGCACCTCGATGTCGGGCACGATGCCCTTGGCCTGGATCGACTTGCCCGACGGCGTGTAGTAGCGCGCGGTGGTCAGCCGCAGCGCGCCGTTGCCGGCGCCGAGCGGGATGATGGTCTGCACCGAGCCCTTGCCGAACGAGCGGGTGCCGACCAGCGTCGCGCGCTTGTGGTCCTGCAGCGCGCCGGCCACGATCTCCGACGCCGACGCCGAGCCGCCATTAATCAGCACGATGACCGGCTTGCCCTTCGTGAGGTCGCCGGCATGTGCCGCGCGGCGCTGCGTCTCCTCGGCATTGCGGCCGCGGGTCGAGACGATCTCGCCGCGCTCCAGGAACGCGTCGGAGACGGTGACCGCCTCCTCGAGCAGGCCGCCCGGGTTGTTGCGCAGGTCGATGATGTAGCCCTTCAGCTTGTCTCCGATCTGGTTCTGCAGGTCGGAGATGCTCTTCTTCAGGCCCTCGGTGGTCTGCTCGTTGAAGGTGGTGATGCGGATATAGGCGATGTCGTCGCTCTCGGTGCGCGAGCGCACCGAGCGGACGCGGATGTTGTCGCGGGTCAATGTCACGTCGAGCGGATTGTCAGCGCCCTTGCGCACGACCTTCAGCTTGATCTTGGTGCCGACCGGGCCGCGCATCTTCTCGACCGCCTGGTTGAGGGTCAGGCCCTGCACGGCTTCGTCGTCGAGATTGGTGATGATGTCGTTGGCCTGGATGCCCGCCTTCGAGGCCGGCGTATCGTCGATCGGCGACACCACCTTGATCAGGCCGTCTTCCATCGTCACCTCGATGCCGAGGCCGCCGAACTCGCCGCGGGTCTGCACCTGCATGTCGCGGAAGCTCTTCGCATCCATGTAGCTCGAATGCGGATCGAGGCCCGAGAGCATGCCGCTGATCGCGGACTCGACCAGCTTCGAATCGTCGGGCTTCTCGACATAATCGCTGCGCACCCGCTCGAAGACGTCGCCGAACAGGTTGAGCTGGCGATAGGTATCGGCGGTCGCGGCGCGCGCCGTCGATCCCATCAACACCGCGCGCGGTTGCGAGACGAACAGGGTCAATGCCGCACCGGTGGCCGCGCTCAGGAGAATTACCGAAGTCTTACGCATCATCCGCGTACCTTTTCGCCTTCATTTGCGGCCCACCATGGGCCTGGATCGATTGGAGTGCCGTCCTTACGGAACTCGACATAGAGCACTGGTTGACTCGCGTTGGTAGCGAGAATGGAGGCAACCTGGGAGCTGTTACCCATGATCGCGACCGGCTCTCCCGTCTGAACAAACTGCCCGATGTTGACGGAAATGCGCTCCATCCCGGCGATCAGGACATGATACCCGCCACCGGCGTTGAGGATCAAGAGTTGTCCGTAGCTACGGAAGGGACCCGCATACACAACCCAGCCATCACACGGGGTTGTGACCTGAGCCCCCGGCCGGGTTGCCAAAGAAATGCCTTTATCCGAGCCGCCCGCACCGTCCGATGCGCCAAATTCGCGGATCTTGGTGCCGTTGACAGGAAACGTCAGCATGCCCTTGGTCGAGGCGAACGCGATCGCGGGCGCCTTGCGGCCCGGGTTGCGCAGCGCATTCGCGTCCGGCTTGCTGTTGACCGGCACCCCCTGCAGGCTCGCCGTCGAGGCAGCCTTGGCCGCGCTCTTGAGGTCCAGCTCCATCGTCGTGATCAGTCCCTGCAGCGAGTCGATCTGCTGGGCCAGCACGGCGGCGCGCGCGCTTTCGGCTTCCATGTCCTTCTCGGCCGAGCTCTGCTTGCGCTGGCGTTCCTCCACCAGGGCGGCGAGACGGGTCTGATCGGTGCGTAGCCTGTCGCGGTCGCCGGCGAGCTTGTCGCGTTCGCTGGCGATCGTCTTGCGGATGGCGACGAGCTCGCCGAGATCGGTCGAGAGCTTCTCCGCTCGGCTGCGCATCTCGGGGATCACCGAACCCAGCAGCATCGCCGTGCGCAATGACTGCAGCGCGTCCTCCGGACGGACCAGCAGGGCCGGCGGGGTACGGCGTCCGGCACGCTGCAGTGCGGCCAGAACCTCGATGATCTCCGAGCGCCGCGCTTCCAGCGACGTCCGCAGATCCTGCTCGCGGCCGTCGAGCCCACGCAGCCGCGTTTCGGCCTCGCCAACCCGCACTTCGACGCTGCGCACCTGCGCCGCCACGTCGATCAGCTGCTGATTGAGCTTGCCGCGATCCTCGCCGAGCGCGGCGATGTCGGCCTTCAGCCGCTCCTGGGCCTCGGCGGCGGCCTTCTGGGCCGCGCGGGCGGCCTCGAGCTCCTGTTCGCGCTGCTTCAACTGCTCCGGGGTGGCTGGCGTCGCTGACGCGGTGCCGGGGATGGATGGCCGGAGTCCGCTCTGCGCCAGCGCCGGACATCCGGAAAAGACCACCACGACGAGCGCGATGAGCGACGCGCGGCAGGACCGGCCGCTGCGGACAGGTCTTGGGAAGCAGGAGAGGGGCCGCGCAGCGAACATCGAGGTCCTTATTGTGCTCCCATCGTCCCTTGTTCAAGCGCGGTGATAGGGGTGACCGGCAAGGATCGTAGCAGTACGGTAAATCTGCTCGAGCAGCAGGACGCGGACGATCTGGTGCGGCCAGGTGGCGGCGCCAAACGCAACCCCGAGCTTGGCTCTGCGCCGCAAATCGGGCGAAAGTCCGTCGGCGCCGCCGATTGCGAAGACGGCAGCCGGAATGCCTTCGTCCCGCCAGCGCCCAAGATAACCCGCAAAAGTTGTACTGTCGACGTTCCGGCCACGCTCGTCGAGACAGACGAGCACGGACTTGTCGGGGATCGCCGCCGATATCGCGGAGGCCTCCTCGGTCATGCGCGTCGCCGCATCGCGCGCGCGGCTTTCCGGGATTTCATGGATGTCGAGGCCGCGAAAGCCGAGCTTGCGGCCGATGTCGTCGAAACGCTCGCGGTAGCGCTCCGCGAGCTCCCGCTCGGGACCCTGCTTCAACCGGCCGATGGCGACCACGATCAGGCGCATGCGCACCGACTAGCACGTGCGCCGCACGATTCGCATCCGCCGCGGCGTGGGACCGCCTAGACCGCCTTGGCCGGGTTCGGCCCTTGAGTCCACAATCGCTCGAGATTGTAGAACTCGCGAACCTCGGGTCGAAACACGTGCACGATCACGTCGCCGGAATCGATCAGCACCCAATCGCAATTGGGCAGGCCCTCGATGTGGAGTTTCTTGGTGCCGGCTTCCTTCAGGCCCTTGGCGACGTTTTCCGCGATCGATCCGACGTGCCGGTTCGAGCGGCCCGTAGTAATGACCATGTAGTCGGAATACGCCGATTTGCCGTGAAGATCGATCGTGACCGTCTCCTCCGCCTTCATATCTTCGAGGCGGGAGAGGATCGTGCGCAGGGTCTTGTCGGCGTCGGGTTGCGCCTGCAAGGCCGCATCTTGGGTCGACGTCTTACGCGCTGACTTGGCAGTCGCCGACTTGGTAGTCGTTGCCTTCGTCTTCGGTAAGGCCGACTGGGACAATACAGATGTGGTCAGGGACCATTCCTTTCACTGTATCGCAGGCCGAATCCAACCCGGCCTGCTGACCATATTAGGCATGTGGGGTTAAGGGTTTCAACAATCCAGTACCCCGGTCGTCCGGCCCGACAGCGTCCAGGCCGTCCCCGCTTCGGACCGTAGCGGAGACGGCAAGTTCCATGCATATCCGATGCCGCGCGCGATGGCGAACGCGCGGCCTTTCAGAACGACTTCCAACTGCCGTCCGGGTTCCTCAGGCCCGTCGACGACAGGCTGAGCTTGAGGCCGGTGAGGTAGACCCAGGCTGGAGCGGCGCGGTCGGCCAGACGGCTGGCTTGCGCTTCGGGAATGCGATACCGCGCCAGGGCGCGTGCGGCGGGCGCGTTCAGGGCGCGGAAGCTGCGGGGCGGACGATCGACCACGGCCATCGGAACCTGGGCCGCGATGTGCCGCCACTTCTGCCAGCGATGGAACTGCGCGAGATTGTCGGCGCCCATGATCCACACGAAGCGCAAGCGCGATGCACGCCGGCGCAGATAATCGATCGTGTCGGCAGTGTAGCGGGTGCCGATGACGGATTCGAGACAGCTGATCTCGATGCGCGGATCGGCGGCCACCTTGCGCGCCGCCTCGGCGCGTTCGGCCAGCGCATGCAGCCCGCCATTGTTCTTGAGCGGATTGCCCGGTGTCACCAGCCACCAGACACGGTCCAGCTGCAGCCGCTTCAGCGCGAACAGGCTGATCGCGCGGTGCGCCTGGTGCGGCGGATTGAACGAGCCGCCGAGCAGGCCGATGCGCATGCTATCACTGTGGGGCGGCAGCGCCTGGCGGATCGCAAGGCGCATGGCTGTGGCGTCGGTCACGGCTGCCCCCGCCTGCTGCTCGTGCAACTCAACCACAGGATGCGGCCGTCATGGCCGCGTCTGCCCGGTGCCGTGGATGCGATATTTGAAGCTGGTGAGCTGCTCGACGCCGACGGGGCCGCGCGCATGGAACTTGCCCGTGGCGATGCCGATCTCGGCGCCAAAACCGAACTCGCCGCCGTCGGCGAACTGGGTCGAGGCGTTGTGCAGCACGATCGCCGAGTCGACCTCGTTGAGGAACTTGTCGGCGGCCGCATTGTCATCGGTGACGATCGCGTCGGTGTGGTGTGAGCCGTGCGCGTGGATGTGGGCGATCGCGCCCTCCACGCCGTCGACGACCTTCGCGGCGATGATCGCGTCGAGATATTCGGTGTCCCAGTCCTCGTTGCTGGCCGGCTTCACCCGCGCATCGGCCGCGCACACGACCTCATCGCCCCGCACCTCGCAGCCGGCGCCAATTAGCATGTCGACCAGCGGCTTGATCTTGTCGGCGGCCGCGCGATCGACCAGCAGCGTCTCCGCCGCGCCGCAGACGCCGGTGCGACGCATCTTGGCGTTCAGCACGATCGACTTGGCCATCTCCAGGTCGGCGGCGCCGTCGACATAGACGTGGTTGACGCCTTCGAGATGCGCGAACACCGGCACACGTGCCTCGGCCTCGACGCGGGCGACGAGGCTCTTGCCGCCGCGCGGCACGATGACGTCGACGCCGCCGTTCAGGCCGGACAGCAGCAGGCCCACGGCGGCACGATCGCGCGTCGGCACCAGCGTGATCGCAGCGTCTGGCAGGCCCGCCTCGCGCAGGCCTTCGACGAGGCATTCGTGGATGGCGCGGCAGGAGCGGAACGAGTCCGAGCCGCCGCGCAGGATCACGGCATTGCCGGACTTCAGGCACAGCACGCCGGCATCGGCCGCCACGTTGGGGCGGCTCTCGAAGATCACGCCGATCACGCCGAGCGGCACCCGCACGCGCTCGATGGTCATGCCGTTCGGCCGCTGCCAGCTCTCGGTGACGATGCCGATGGGATCGGCGACCTCGCGCACAGCGGCGATGCCGTCGGCCATCGCGGCGACGCGGGCCGGGGTCAAGGTCAGGCGATCGAGGAAGGAGGAAGTGATGCCGGCGGCCTTGGCCTCGACGACGTCCTCGGCATTGGCGGCGATGATCGTGTCCGCGCGGGCCCGGATCAGCCGCTCCATCGCCTCCAGCGCCCGGTTCTTCTGCGCGGCCGGTGCCAGCGCCAGCACGCGCGCCGCGGCACGGGCGCGGCTGGCGAGGTCGTTCATCAGCGCAGGCAGATCGGCGCTGCCGTCGATGGCTTTCAAAGGCGCGGTCATGGGCGTTTCAACCTTGAATTAAGGCTCTCCAGTAGCACGGAATTCGGCCGTTTGCGAACGCTGGTGCCGCGGTCTCAGACCGGACCGGCACCTGCCGGGCCGATCACCAGATCGTCGCGATGGATCATCTCGGCGCGGCCGGAGATGCCGAGGATGACGGCCACGTCCGGCGACGAACGGCCCTTGATCCGCTCGGCATCGTCGGCGTCATAGGCGACGAGGCCGCGGCCGATCTCATGGGTGTCGGGGCCGCGCACCACCACGGCATCGCCGCGGGCGAACTGGCCATCGACACGGATGACGCCGGCCGGCAAGAGGCTTTTGCCCGCCCGCAGCGCGGTCACGGCGCCGGCGTCGATCGTCAGCGTGCCCTTCGGCTCCAGCGAACCCGCGATCCAGCGTTTGCGCGCGGTGACGGGGTTTGCCGGCGTCAGGAACCAGGTGCAACGGCCGCCATTGGCGATCGCGGCCAGCGGGTGCTCGATCTTGCCGGAGGCGATCAGCATGTGGGTGCCGCCAGTGGTGGCGATCTTGGCGGCTTCGATCTTCGTGCGCATGCCGCCGCGCGAAAACTCGGAAGCCGCGCTGCCGGCCATGGCCTCGATGTCGGCGGTGACGCTCTCGACCACGGGGATCAGCCGCGCATTCGGATCCTGCGCGGGCGGCGCGGTGTAGAGGCCGTCGATATCGGACAGCAGCACCAGCAGATCGGCGCTCGCCATGGTCGCGACACGGGCGGCGAGGCGATCATTGTCGCCATAGCGGATCTCGGCGGTCGCGACCGTGTCGTTCTCATTGATGACCGGCACCGCGCGCCATTCCAGGAGCTTGGCGATGGTCGAACGGGCGTTGAGATAGCGCCGGCGCTCCTCGGTGTCCTGCAGCGTCACCAGGATCTGGCCGGCACTGACGCCATGAGCGCCGAGCACCTCCGACCAGGTCCGCGCCAGCGCGATCTGGCCGACCGCGGCGGCCGCCTGGCTCTCCTCCAGCTTCAGCGGTCCGCGCGGCAGCTTCAATCGGCTCCGGCCGAGCGCGATCGAGCCCGAGGATACGACCAGCAGCTCGCAGCCGCGGCTGTGGAGCCGGGCGATGTCGGCCGCCAGCGCGGCGAGCCAGGAGGCGCGGACCTCGCCGGCCTCGGAATCGACCAGCAGCGACGAGCCGACCTTGACGACGATGCGGCGAAAATTTTCGAGACGGGGTGCCATGGCGTGAACGGGGTCGGTTCGAGCCCTCGCATCGTGATGAGAGGTGCGTGGCTGACACGCGGTCCGCACGGGACGGGGCTCAAGTGTTGATGGATGGCGGCGAGTGTCGCAAGCGAGGGCCTGCGAGGCAAGGTTGGCTTCAGTTCAACCCTGCGGTGACGTTGGGGCCGCCCACGGCTCCTCGGTCGCGGCGCTCTCGGTCGTGCTCTTGGCCTTGAGGGACACAGGCTGTTCGCCGACCACGTCGGCGAGCTTGCGCAAAGCTTCCTTGACGCCCTCGCCGGTGGCGCCGGAAATCAGCAGCGGCGTCTTCTTGGCGGCGCGCTTCAGCCGGTCCCTCTGCTTCTTCAGCTCGTCCGGGTCGACCGCGTCGATCTTGTTCAGCGCGACGATCTCGACCTTGTCGGTCAGCTCGCCGCCATAGGCTTCGAGCTCGTGCCGCACCGTCTTGTAGGCCTTGCCGGCATGCTCGCAGGTGGCGTCGACCAGGTGCAGCAGCACGCGGCAGCGCTCGACATGGCCGAGGAAACGGTCGCCGAGGCCGGCGCCCTCATGCGCGCCCTCGATCAGGCCGGGAATGTCGGCCAGCACGAACTCGCGGCCGTCGGCGTTCACGACGCCGAGCTGCGGATGCAGCGTGGTGAACGGATAGTCGGCGATCTTCGGCTTGGCGGCGGAGACCTTGGACAGGAAGGTCGACTTGCCGGCATTGGGCAGGCCGACCAGGCCGGCATCGGCGATCAGCTTCATGCGCAGCCAGATCCAGCGCTCCTCGCCGGGCTGGCCGGGATTGGCGTTGCGCGGCGCCCGGTTGGTCGGCGACTTGAAATGGGCGTTGCCGAAGCCGCCATTGCCGCCCTCGGCCAGCACGAAGCGCTCGCCCACCGCGGTAAAGTCGTGGATCAGCGTCTCGCGATCCTCGTCGAAGATCTGGGTGCCGACGGGAACCTTGAGCACCACGGACTTGCCGCCGGCGCCATGGCGGTCCTTGCCCATGCCGTTCTCGCCCTTCTGGGCCTTGAAATGCTGCTGGTAGCGGTAGTCGATCAGGGTGTTGAGGCCGTCGACGGCCTCGATGATCACGTCGCCGCCGCGGCCGCCATTGCCGCCGTTCGGCCCACCGAACTCGATGAATTTCTCGCGCCGGAACGCAACGCAACCGTTGCCGCCGTCGCCGGAGCGCACATAGACCTTGGCTTCATCGAGGAATTTCATGATGCGCCCTACGTAGGCGAGGCGGGTCCCCACGGCAACCGCGGAATGGGTTTAATTCGACCCGAAGCCTTAATTTCGAGCGGTAAAGCCGCGCTGCGCAGCGCGTGGACAAGGCGTGCGCAGGGGTTGCAGCAGGGCTGCATGACGCGCCATGCGGAAGGGCTGGAGCCGCGGCGGCGTGCCTGATAAGGCAGCCCCATCATGAGCGTGCTGTCCCGAATCTCCACCGCCAACGACGAGCGCTCGGCGCGGCTGGCCGGCATCGGCCTGATGCTGCTGTCGATTGCGATGTTCTCGTTCGGCGACGCCCTCGGCAAGTTCCTGGTGTCGACCCATGCCGTCGGCCAACTCCTGTGGCTGCGCGCCTGTGCGGCGCTGCTCTTGCTCGCACCGTTCATCTGGCGCAACCGCGCCGCGTTCCTGCAGCTCGAGCGCCCCTGGCTGCAGCTCGTGCGCGTGATCCTGTCGACGCTCGAGGTCGCGGCGTTCTTCCTCGCCACCGTCTATCTGCCGCTCGCCGACGTCATCACCTACTATCTCGCCGGGCCCATCTTCGTCACGGCGCTGTCGGCGCTGGTGCTGCGCGAGCATGTCGGCTGGCGGCGCTGGACCGCGATCCTGATCGGCTTCTGCGGCGTGCTGATCGCGCTGCGGCCCTCGGCGCAGACCTTCAGCCTACCGGCCTTGATCGCGCTCGGCGGCAGTCTGTCGTTCGCAGTGCTGATGCTGATCACGCGCAGCCTGCGCGCGACGCCCGACATCGTGATGGCGTCGTCGCAGTTCGTCGGGACCTTCCTGCTCGGCGCCGCGATGTCCTCGTTCGGCTGGGTGACGCCGACGCCCGGCAGCCTGGTGCTGTTCGCCGCCGCCGGCCTCATCTCGGTGACCGCGCTGTTCTGCGTCAACCGCTCGCTCAAGCTGGCGCCGGCCTCGGTGGTCGTGCCCTATCAGTACACGATGATCGTCTGGGCCGTGCTGTTCGGCTTCGTCGTGTTCGGCGACGTGCCGCATCCCGCCACCATCATCGGCGCCACCATCATCATCGGCGCTGGGCTGTACATCTATCTGCGCGAGCGCAGCCTGGGGCAGGGCCAGGGTGCGGTGAATCCGCCGGCCTGAGATGCGACCCTCCCCTGGAGGGGGAGGGTCGCCTCACGCGGAGCGAAGCGACACGTGAGGCGGGGTGGGTGGCCCGGCCTAACTCCGCCGCCCCGCATTGGCCCAGGCCTTCAGCGAGGACCAGACGCCGCGGGTCAGGCGGAAGGCGTCGACCGGGGCGGACGAGCCGATCACCTCGAAGCGGTGCAGCTCGACGCCGGTCCATTGGAAGCCGCACTTTTCCAGGATGTTGCGCGAGGCTGGGTTGCTGACGCGGGCGTGCCCGATCAGCAAATTGTCCTCGCTCGTCTCGAAGAAATGGTCGATCGCGGCGCGCGCGGCTTCGGTGCCGAAGCCGCGGCCCCAATGCGCAACGCCCAGCCAGTAGCCGAGCTCGGCACGGCCCGTTGCTGCTCGATTGATCCCGACCATGCCGATCGGCGTGTCCAGATGCTCGATCAGGAAGGCGGTCTCACCCGTCTGTTCCAGCGCGCGAACGAAGCGAGCGGCATCGACCTCCGAATAGGGATGCGGCAGGCGGCGGGTATTCTCGGCGATAACACGGTCGTCGGCGAGCCGGGCGATGGCTGTCACGTCCGCGAGCACCGGCGCACGCAGCGTCAGCCGGGAGGTTTCGAGCACGCAAGGTCTCGCCTCGCGCAAGGTGGGAGTGGTGATGTCCTGCAGCATGTCGGGCTCCATCGACGCTTCGGGATCAACTGATCAGCGAAAATGAAAAGGGGAGGCCGGTTGTCCCGCCTCCCCTGGAGCCATCTGGCGCTCCGCCGGTTTGTCAGGACCCGGCGGACGCGAATTGTTCCACCGTATTCTACTCAGCAGCCTCGGCGAGTACCGGACGTACCGAGATGAACGTGCGGTTGGCACGGTCATGGAACTCGACGACGCCCTCGATTTTCGCGAAGATCGTGTGGTCCGTGCCCATGCCGACGTTGAGGCCGGGATGCCAGGTGGTGCCGCGCTGACGCGCAATGATGTTGCCGGGAATCACGCGCTCGCCGCCGAACGCCTTGATGCCGAGGCGCTTGCCCTTGGAGTCGCGTCCGTTGCGGGATGAACCGCCTGCCTTTTTATGAGCCATCGCTCGTCTCCGATCTCTTGCGATCACCTTTAGCGCGATTCCGCTAAGGGATCATTCACATTTGCAACCTGCGCGGACGAAAAATCCACGCGCGATGAGGTTCAAGCCGGTGCGGCGCGCGAGACGCGCGCCGGCACGCTTACTCGGCGGCGTCGGCCGCCGGGGCTTCCGCCTTGACCTTCTTCGGGCGCGGGCCCTTGGTCGGCTTGGCGTTGTCGGTCAGGATCTCCGAGACGCGGATCAAGGTCAGCTCGTCCCGGTAGCCGCGCTTGCGGCGCGAATTCTTGCGGCGGCGCTTCTTGAACGCGATCACTTTGGGGCCGCGCTTGTGGTCCAGCACCTCGACGGCCACGGACGCGCCGGCCACCGCGGGGATGCCCAGCACCGGCGTATCACCGCCGACCACCAGCACCTCGTTCAGCTGCACGATCGTTCCGGGCTCACCGTCGATCTTGCCAATCTCGAGCACATCATCCGGGGCGACGCGGTATTGCTTGCCGCCGGTCTTGATGACTGCGAACATCGTTCTCATCCTTCGTGTTCGATCCCGGCCTCAGAGCGCGATGGCCCCGGGTCGGCTTCTTGTTCAGTCGTTATGGTTCATGTGGTCCGGCCCGATTGGAGCCGGAAGTCGCGCCCGAGGCTTTGGGGCCTCGAGAAAGGGCACAACGACAAACGGCGCAGGAACGCCCGCGCCGGTCGATCGGGCGCTTATAGCGGCGTGAGCCGGCGAGTCAAGGTGAATGGCCGGTTGCCGCTCGGACGGGATGCCCGGGCCCCGCCGACCCCCGGCCGCTATTCGCTCGACCCGGCGCACCGGACCCGCAACCAACTGTTCCCTCCGCCGTTGTCCGGGCCCAATGCACAACAGGGCAGGATCGCATGGCCGACGACGTCATGACCACCACGGGCATCGCCCGCCACGGCGCCGCGCGGCTGCCGACGGTCGAGATCGACAGCTTCAACATCGAGCTCAAGGACGAGGACGGCTTCCTCGGCGACCGCGCCTCCAAGGGCGCCTTTCGCAAGATCCTGGAGCGCTGGCGCAAGCCGTTGCGCAAATCCGGCAAGGATCCGTTCGGCGACGAGGACAGCGAGACCATCAGCAAGAAGGCGCTGGACGCCATCCTGGTCGGCGACGACACCGAGGCCTCGGCCGTGGTGCACTCCGCGATCGAGGAATTCGCCCAGGAGCTCGCCCACGTCACCCGGCGCTTCCTGCGCACCAAGGCCTGGGCCAAGACCGAATGCATCGTGGTCGGCGGCGGCTTTCGCGACTCTCGCCTCGGCGAGCTCGCGATCGCGCGCACCGAGATCATCCTCAAGGACGAGGGTTTTGGCGTCGAGCTGGAGCCGATCCGCTACCATCCCGACGATGCCGGCTTGATCGGCGCACTGCATCTGGCGCCGTCTTGGATCTTCGAGGCCCATGACAGCATCCTGGCGGTCGATATCGGCGGCACCAACATCCGCTGCGGCGTGGTCGAGACCGCGCGCAAGAAGGCCCCGGACCTGTCGAAAGCGTCGGTGTGGAAGTCCGATCTCTGGCGCCATGCCGATGACGAACCCACGCGGGAAGGTGCGGTCAA
Source organism: Bradyrhizobium sp. HKCCYLRH1034 (assembly GCF_051168375.1). NCBI lineage: Bacteria > Pseudomonadati > Pseudomonadota > Alphaproteobacteria > Hyphomicrobiales > Nitrobacteraceae > Bradyrhizobium > Bradyrhizobium sp. HKCCYLRH1034. The sequence continues at coordinate 150,848 of NZ_JBNPUW010000013.1, forward strand.
GCGGCTCGCCAAGATGCTGAAGGAGCTGATCGAGGAGGCGGACGCCGAGGGCCTGCGGCTGGCGCCCTTCATCGGCATCGCTTGTCCCGGCGTCATCAACGAGGACGGCTCGATCGAGAAGGGCGCACAGAACCTGCCGGGCAATTGGGAGAGCAGCAAGTTCAACCTGCCGGCCAGCCTGGTCGAGGCGATCCCGATGATCGGTGATCACGACACCGCGGTGCTGATGCACAATGACGGCGTCGTGCAGGGCCTCTCCGAGGTGCCGTTCATGCAGGAGTTCGAGCGCTGGGGCGTGCTGACCATCGGCACCGGCCTGGGCAATGCCCGCTTTACCAACCGCCGCAAGGAGAACGGCCGCAGAGACAGGGACGACAAGGCCAAGGAGGACAAGGCCGACGACAAGAAGGCGGCCAAGAAGAAGAAGGATTGAGCATTGGCGCGGCCGCACCGTGTCTCTCGGCGGTCCGGAGGGGGGGGGGGCATGCTGCGCTGCAGCAGGGCGTCTTCGCGCTCCCGGACGTGCGGAAAACCGCCGTACAACCAGTCGGATGGCTGGAACCCGGTAACCTTGACTGGTTAGGTTAAGGAACGGTTCGCATTGCGATGCACGCGCAGATGGCCCAGGGTCGCCGGCGTCGCTCAGGCCGGCCGGATTGACCCCCGTCTCTTCCGTCGGTTTCCCCAAGATGTAGCGACACGGGACCGCCGGTATGTGTCAGCGTACGGCGGTCCCACCTTTGTCTCCTGGCCTCCGTCGCCAGCCGCCGCGTCCGCAACGGCAGGAGAAAATCGTCGTCGGTATAAATCAAGTCCATTTACAAACCGTCTAGTCGGTTTATTAATGGACATCCCAAATGGGGTGGGATTTGACGGCGCAATCTCGCGCCGGGTGGAGTGTGAGGACATGATGATCAGACGGGCGAGAGGCTGGATGGCTGCGGTGGCGGCGGCGACGCTGGGCCTCGGCGGGGCAGAGGCAGCCGACCTGGCGGCGACCACCTACAAGGCGCCGGCCTATGCCGCCGCACCAGCACCGTTATCCTGGACCGGCTTCTATGCCGGCGCCAATGTCGGCGGCGCCTTCACCGGAAACGACTCCTTCACGAACGCCGCCGGCGCCAATGGCGGTAAGCTGTCCGGCGTGATCGGCGGCCTGCAGGCCGGCTACAACTACCAGATCTCGCCCATGTTCGTGGTCGGCATCGAGAACGATCTCGAATTCACCGGCCTCTCGCGCAAGGCCGACCTCGTCAATCCGGCCGTCAGCATGCCCTGGCTCACCTCCGGCCGCGCGCGCGCCGGCGTCGCGGTGCTCGACCAGCGCCTGTGGCTGTATGGTACGGCGGGTCTTGCGGCGGGCGAGTTGAAGGACGGGCCGACCCACAAGATGAAGATGGGCTGGACCGCGGGCGGCGGCGCCGAATGGGCGTTCCTGCCGAAATGGTCGGCCAAGCTCGAATACCTCTACACCGACCTCAAGCACGACGACCTGCCGGACTGGCGAGCGGCCAAGATTCACTCCGTGCGGGTCGGCTTGAACTACCATTTCGACCTGTTCCGCTGACGAGCGCGGCGCAGACCAACGGGTTCGAAGGCCCGCGTCAGTCTGGGCCTTCGGAGCGCGGGGCCGAGCGGTGTAGCCGTTCAGCCGCCGCGTGCGATCCGCTTCCCCGAGCGGACCGCAATGGCGCGCGCATGCGCGAGCCCCGGGAAAATTTCGACCGGCTGCCTTGTCACCCCCCGCATCGTGCCCTAGAACGACGCCCGACCCGGGGGCTCGCCCCTGATTTGCGCCTGGAGAGGTGGCAGAGTGGTTGAATGCACCGCACTCGAAATGCGGCATAGGTGCAAGCCTATCGGGGGTTCGAATCCCTCCCTCTCCGCCAGTTCCTCCCTCGGCCACCTCCCGGCGGGGCTTGTCATGGGCCTTGAGCGGTGAGCCAGACGTTCGATCCTGCCGCTTCCGATCCTGTTGCGCTCGACAAGCTGAAATCCCGCATTCAGGCGCTGCGCGCCAAGACCATCGCCAATGGCTGCACCGAGGACGAGGCGCTGTCCGCGGCCGCCAAGGTCGCCGAACTGCTCGATCGCCACGACCTGTCGCTGTCCGACCTCGAGCTGCGGGCGTCGGCGTGCGAGCGCAAGGTCTATGAGACCCATCGCAAGAAGCGCATTCCGCTCGATGACTGCATCGGCGCGATCGCGCATTTCTGCGATTGCCGGGTCTGGCGCGAGAAGAATCCGGCCGGCGAAGCGAGCTATGTGTTCTTCGGTCTCCCCGCGGATGTCGAGGTTGCGCACTACCTGGCGGAACTGATCGACAACGCCGTGCGAGCCGAACTCGGCCGCTACAAGACCTCGGCCGAGTACCGCCGGTTCCGGCACCAGGACCGGCATCTCGCCAATGCCTCCTTCGCCCTCGGCATGGTGGTGTCGATCGCCGACCGCCTGGTGGCGATGAAGGCAGCCCGGGATCAGGTCAACCAGAGCAGCGGCCGCGGCCTGGTCGTGCTCAAGACCTCGGTGGTCGATGCCGAGTTCGACAAGCTCGATCTGAAGCTGCGGTCGGCGCGCAGCACGAGCCGGATGGTGTCGACGGCGGCCTATGAAGCGGGAGGTGCCGCCGGCACCACGCTCGCGATCAGTCCGGGCGTGAGCGGCGCGCCACCGCCAGGTAGTTCGAAGCGAGGCTGACGGACGCCTGGTTCGACGTCGGCTATGGGCCCTTCAAGCACGGCCCAAGCCGGTTGCAGGCGCCGTGCATCGACGTCCAGCGTCGTACTCCTAAGTACAGCGACACGGCGATCTCGGCTGGCTGCGACATTTGCTTCCATCCGAGTCGCTCAGTTAAGCTGCCTGCATGAGCTACTGCGTCTTCATGCATCGGACTGATTCGATCTACGGCGATAGTCCGGCGGAGCAGTACCACTTCCCAAACAATATCTCGGCCGCGCGCAGGGCAGTGACTCGATCAGGGAGTGAGTCCGAGCGGCGCTGTCCGCTCGCGCTGGTAGGCTTGCCCTGGGGGCGGTGCTGCGGCTTCCCTCGACCCCGTCACATTTCGTCCATCCGTTGACTGCGGGGCGCGTCGCGTTTCGCGACGCCGCCCCATGATGGATCGCGGCGTTCTGGCCGTACCGCCCTCAGCTCTTCCCGCCCGGCCCCTTCAACGCATTCCAAGCTGCCTGATTGGCCTGATCGAACGCCTTGCGGGATTCGCTCAGGGCGGCGCTGAGCACCGACCAGGATTCGCTGCCTGTCTGTTTCAGCTTCTCGAGATGGGCACCGGCCTCTGCCGCGTCGGATTTGAGCTGCTTCAGCACGGCGTCCAGATCGGTCGTGCCGACCGTCGTCACCTTGGTCGCCGCCTCGCGAAACCTGTCAGCCGACTCCCGCCATGCCGTCGCCTGCGCGGCGGCGATGTCCTTGAAGGTCGCCTGCTGCTGGGCGGCCTGCTTGCCGGCGGCGTCGAAATAGGCCTTCATCTGCGCCTCGAATCCGGCCCAGTGCGCGTCCAGCTCGGTCTTCGCGCTGGCCATCGCGGCTTCGCCGGCCGCTGCCTGCGTCTTGAGCAGGGCTTCGAGGTCGCTGCGGCGCTTCTTCAAGTCCGCCATGATCTCCTCGGTCTTCACCTTGGATGCTGCTTCGACCTCGGCTGCCTTGACCCCCAGCGACTCCAGCGCGGCATCCATCTCGTGGAGGCGCTCCCTGGCCCAGTTCAGGTAGACCTGCATCGTGCTCTGTGCCGGCATGGCTGCTCTCCTCTGATCCATCCTGCGACAAGCCATATAGAAACGAGGTCGTATAGTTTTGACCTGCATCAAGGCCCCGGGATGCCGGGGCTTCACGTTTGCGTGCAGGGCGCGACGTCCGCCGTATGGCGGACCGCCATGGCCGGTGCTAGTCCTATCGTTCGAATACGATCACACGAGGCGCGTCGAGATGACCGGTGACGAATTTCGTGCTCTCGCCCTGTCGTTCGCCGGAACGACCGCGGCGCCTCACTTCGATCGCACCGCGTTCAAGCTGCACCGGACCTTCGCGACCCTCGCCGCCGATGGCGCATCCGCCAACGTCCTGCTCACGCCCGACGAGCAGGAGCACCATGCCGGCCTGCAGCCCGGCGTGTTTCGCCGGGTCCCGAACAAATGGGGTGATCAGGGCTGGACCACCGTGTCACTCGCCGATGTCGACGCCGCTCGCCTGCGCGGCGTGCTCGAGAGCGCGTGGCGCGCCGCGCATCGTCCGCAGCGTTCACGCGGCCGCAGCAGGCGCTGAGCCGACCCCGGCGAAACAATCGCCGGCGGCGACAAGAACTCTCATACCCTCCGCCCGACCATCAGCAGGACGCCGCCGATCTGCGGCAGGAGCGCCAGCAGGATCAGGCGGAGCATGACGAAGTCGTCGGCGGAGGGCTTCACCACGCCGCGCGACACCCACGCCACCAGCTTGATCGCGGCCTCGGTCTGCGGATCGGCGGTCTGGCTGACCGTGGACATCGCCGCGTCCAGCGCCAGGCGACGCTCGGCGACCGCAGCCTCGCGCTCCCGACAGAACTTGCCGACGCCGCCCTTGCACTCGCGGTCGCGCGCGGTCATTGCATCCGCGAGCGCCGTCTGCGCGGCCTGCACCGCGGGCGTCACGCGCGAGGCGCGCGCCAAGGTGACGTCGCTGATGTTGGTGGAGGCGAAGCCGATGCCGGCGGTGACCGCGAACACGAAGGTCATCAGCCACACCGTCCAGCCGGTCAGTGCCGAGGCGCGGTGGCGCGCCTGCCACAGCCGTGCGGCGCAGGTCGGCATCACCAGCGCGACGAGGTCGGCGGTGACGCCGACCGCCAGAAACATGTAGCCCGCGGTGCTGTTCGAGCCGAGCGAGTGTGCGAACCAGCCGTTCATGGCCATGCCGACCGCGGCCAGCGCCAGTGCGGCCAGCTGCAGCAGGACCGACGAGGCGGTGATGCCAGCGCGCGCGGGCTTTGCCGGCGTGATCGGCGCGGCGGCCGGCACGACCTCGCCTTCGGTCGCGGCCGACGCTTCGCGCGGCGGTATCGTGGCCGGCGGCGCTGCGGCCGGGATCGCCGCGGCCGCCGCGCTGGCAGCCGCCCCCGTGCGGGACGCCTCGGCAACGGCCGGAGCTTTCGCCGGCTCGTTCACGTAGTCCAGGAAATCCGGCATGATCAGCGTCTCGGACGCGAGCATCTCGTCGTCGAGCGCCGCCATCTTGGCCTTCTCGGCCTTGTCGGCTCGGGGCCGCGGGCGTGGCTTGACGACCTTGGCCCGCTTCGGACGCGGCTTGGCCGTCTTCGGCTGCTGCCAGGGAATGATGGATGCGACTACGGACTCATCAGCCATCGGGGCTGCTCCAATCGGTGGTGATGGGCGCGACGCTGCGTTTGCACGCAGCGCCGATCGCGCCGGCATCGGGTGCACGTCTGATCGGGAATCGGGCAGCGGCCCGCCTCGAAGCGGGCCTTCGTTCTTGCGGCCGGGCTGGCGTCGCGCGAAGAAATCGTTGGCGTCTCACGCGCCCTGATCCGCCGATGATGCGGAGGGCTTGCGGTCACAAGCGCCACGTAATGAGGCGGCGCCCGGAAGGTTCTGGTCCGCGCGGGGCCGGGCCGGTCAGCCGTGCGCCCAACACCCTTGTTCTTAACCAATGGTTAACACGGATTCGCCGGTTTCGAAACCACGCTAGGCCGTCGTCGGGATGTCAGCTCGCCGGCAACGGAGAACTGCGTCTTTGCGGTCACAACCGGAGGTGACGAGCTCTTTGTTCGATGCGCGAACGCAGGGTGCCGCGCGCTGGTCAACGGGCTATGGTGGGATCTCGGAAAAGGAGCTCTGTCGTCGTCTCATGCAATGTCCGTGCGGATCAGGTCTTCCCTATGATCGCTGCTGCGGTCCCTATCTCGATGGTGACGATCAGCCGCCGACCGCCGAGGCGCTGATGCGGTCGCGCTATACGGCCTATACGCGCGGCGACATTGGCTATGTCGAAGCGACGCTCGCCGCCGACCGGCGCGGTGCGTTCGATGCGGTAGCCGCGAAGGATTGGGCGACACGCGCGACATGGCTCGGCCTGCGCATCGTCTCGTCGGTCCGCGGCCAGCCCGGCGACGCCGACGGCGTCGTCAGCTTCGTCGCCAGCTATCGCGAGGCCGGCAAGACCATCGAGCACCACGAGGTCTCGCAGTTCCGCCGCGACGCCGACGGTGCCTGGCGCTTCGTCGAGGGTGACGCGCGAGCCATCGTCACGGAGCCGAAGCGTGCGGCTGCCACCGCGAAGGTCGGCCGCAATGATCCATGCCCGTGCGCTAGCGGCAAGAAATACAAGTTCTGCTGCGGGCGGTGAGCGCAGCGGCATTTCTCGATCGCGGTGCGTCGCTGTGTTGATAGGAGGGGGGAGCCGCGACGGCGGGCTCGTCAGGTGCATCCGTGCCCCGCGAAGGCAGGCGCGCGGCACTCAAGCCGTTGGTGCCGGCGCCAATCTGGCAACGACGGTCCAGCGTCGCCGGTCTTCCCGCGCCGGCTTAGTTGCGAGCGCGAATGAGATGCAAAGATCGGACGCATGCGGCGCGAACGATCGCGGCGGCTTCATTGTGGCTGGCCGATGTCTGCTCGTTTCCGTCGCGCGTCAGAGCGAGGGGGCCACGATGCCGACAGAGCGGAGGACTTCTCTGCCGCCGCCTTGACTCCGCCCAACCGGGCTGGCCTAGAAGGACGTAGTTCCTAACAGGGGTGGTATCAGGTGGCGGAGTTGGACGAGCAGGTCCGGCAGGACGAATGCGAGCGGTCGCAGGTTGCCGCAACCCCGTCGTCGGCAACGAAGGCGCTGTCACCGCGCAAGGCGGCCATCCTCGACCATGCCAACGATTTCGCCGATGCGCGCGCCGGCTGGCGCGACAAGGCGGCGTTCTTTCACAGCGAGGACGAGTGCTATCTGCGCTTCCTGATCCCGCCGGGCAGCCGCGTGCTCGAGATCGGCTGCGGCCTCGGCGATACCCTGGCATCGCTCGCGCCGTCCTACGGCGTCGGCATCGACTTCAGCGAAAAGCAGATCAAGATCGCCCGCAGCCGGCATCCTGAGCTGACCTTCATTCTGGGCGACGCGGAGGATCCGGCCACGCTCGCCGCCGCCACCGGCCCGTTCGATGTCATTCTGGTGCTCGACACCATCGGTTCGCTCGACGACTGCCAGCAGTTCATCGAGCAATTGCACCCGCTGTGCACGCGCGAGACGCGACTCGTCATCGGCTACTTCTCGCACCTCTGGTATCCGCTGCTGAAGGCTGCGGAAGCACTGGGCCTGCGGATGCCGCAGCCGGAGCAGAACGTGCTGTCGCCAGCCGACCTGCGCAGCCTGGCGCACCTGGCCGATTTCGACCCCGTCAAATCAGAGCAGCGCGTGCTCTCGCCGCTGCGGCTCTACGGCTTCGGCCGTTTCGCCAACCGCTTTCTCAGCGTGCTGCCGGGCCTGCGCGCGCTGGCGCTGCGGCACTATCTGGTGTCGCGTTCGCTGCGCTGCGTGAGCGACGACGTCCGCTCGGCCACCGTCGTCATCCCCGCGCGCAACGAGCGCGGCAACATCGAGCCGGCGGTCCGGCGCATCGCGGCGTTCTGCAACGACGTCGAGATCATCTTCGTCGAGGGCCACAGCCAGGACGGTACCTATGAGGAGATGGAGCGGGTGCGCGCGGCATTCCCCGATCACGACATCAAGCTGATGCGACAGCCCGGCAAGGGCAAGGCCGACGCGGTGTTCACCGCGTTCGACGCCGCGCGCGGCGACGTGCTGATGATCCTCGATGCCGACCTCACCATGCCGCCGGAGCAACTGCCGAAATTCTTCGAGGCGCTGCGTTCCGGCAAGGGCGAGTTCATCAACGGCTCGCGCCTGGTCTATCCGATGGACGAGGGCGCGATGCGGTTCCTCAACCTCATCGCCAACAAGACCTTCTCCTATCTGTTCTCGTGGCTCCTGAACCAGCGCTACACCGATACGCTCTGCGGCACCAAGGTGCTCCGCCGCAGCGACTATGTCAGGCTCAAGGCCGGCAAGGCCTATTTCGGCGATTTCGATCCGTTCGGCGATTTCGACCTGATCTTCGGCGCCTCCAAGCTGAACCTGAAATCGATCGACCTGCCGATCCGCTACGCCGCGCGCAGCTATGGCGAAACCCAGATCTCCCGCTTCCGCCACGGCTGGATGCTGCTGAAGATGGTCGTGTTCGCGTTCTTCAAGATCAAGGCGATCTGAGATGGCCGCTGTCTACGCCGTCGAGCCTGACCAAGCGGTGCGTGGATCGGTTGCCCATCTTCCCACATCGTCATGGCCGGGCCTGACCCGGCCATCGACGTCTTCTTTCGTCGATGAGGGCCGACATGGATGCGTGGGACAAGCCTGCGCATGACGGAGAAAGCGGTACCGAAAGCATCGGCTCCCTTTCCCGACGCCCTCGACCGCCTGACGCGCTTCGGCTGGCGCGGCGGGGTCGCGGTCGCGCTGCTGCTGTCGCTCGTGTCGTTCCTGACCGCCGGCTATTTCACCGTCTATTGGCGCAATGCCGACATGGACTTCATGGTGATCTACAATGCGCTCGCCATGAACGATGGCGGCGCACAGGCCTTCTTCGATCACCCGGCCTATCTCACCATCCTCTCGGTCGAGACCTGGTTCGCGCTGCTGCATCGGCTCGGCCTGCTCGACGCCTGGACATTGTCGGCGATCCCCGCCGATCGCGCCGCCTTCGATGTCGCGATGACCGGCGCCGTCCATGCCGGACGCGTCGCCGCGCTGCTGACGGCCGCCGGCATCATCCTCGCCTTTGCTTGGGCCGCGCGCCGGCTGGTGTCGGATTGGCGCATCGCCATGCTCGCCGTCACCGCCTTCGCCTTCTCCGGCGGCGTGCAGATGCATCTGCGCATCCTGCGCAGCGAGATGATCGCGGCGTCGTTCTGCATCCTCGCGCTGATGATCCTGATCGCGGTCGCGCGCCGCGCCAGCCTGACGCGGCCGCTCGCCGTCGGACTCGCCGCGCTGCTCTGCATGCTCGGTCTGGAGAACAAGGTGCATGCGATCCTGCTGATCGCCACCATTCCCGTGCTGGTGTTGCCGTTCGGGACGGCGACGAGCGCAAGCGTGGCGTTCTGGCAAAGCTCGCGCGCGTGGGCGGCCGTCATGGTCGCAGCCGTGGCGGCGATCGTCGCCGCGATCGCCGCCTGGCCGCTGGTCGCCGCCGGCTTCGACCCCGTCAATGCGACGGCTGCCGGCCTCAAGCCGATGCTGCTCGGCCGCTTCGGCCTCTACCAGTTCGCGCTGCTCGGCGTGGTCGCGGTCTGCATGGCCGCCTTCGCATGGTTGTGGCGCGTGAGCGCGGCCGAGACCGTCGCGGCGCTGCTGGCGGTGGTGGCCGGCGCAAGCCTCGGCCTGCTGGCACTGAAGTTGAGCTACGACATCAACGATGTCGTGGTCGTGCTCAATCCGCTCGAGAAGATGATCACCTATGTCGACGCGCCCGAGGCCGCCGGCAGCCTGGGCGGTGCGATCGGCCTGTTGCTGTCCGGCGTCCTCGGGGTCATCCGGCGCTACACCTTCGTGCTGCAATCGTCGGCCCGCCCCGCCGTGTTCCTGACCTGGCTGATCATCCCCGGCATTGTCATGGCCTGGCGCCGCGGTGAGCGGCAGGCGGCCATCCAAGCCGTCCTCCTGATGCTGGCGGCCATCGGTATCGACACGCTCGGCGTCCGCCGCGGGCTGAAGGTCGAGTACTTCGTCTTCACCGATCCCCTGATCATCATCGCCGGCATGGTCCTGCTCGATCGTCTGTCGGACCTGCGCTTTTCCCGCTTCGCCTATCCGATCGGCGCGGTGCTGCTCGCGCTCCATGTCGGCATCAGCCAGGCCGAGCCGGTCAAGATGGCGCTCAAGCGCAAGGGGCCCGAGGAGGTCTGCGAGTGGCGCGGCTACTACATGCCACGGCTCGTGCTGCCCTGGTGCGCGCCGCCGAACAGCCCGCCGAGGATGTGATCGAGCGAGATCTTTCCACCGCCATGGGCAATGAGGCCCAGCGCCATCGCGGCCCAGGTCAGATGGATCGGCCAGCCGTCGGGCACCGTGAGCTCGACGATGCATGTCATGAACAGCAGGCCGAGTGCCGCGAAGCGGGTACCGAGGCCGAGAATGAGCAGGACGGGGAAGGTGACCTCGCCGCAGCCCGACAGGAACGCCATCACCGTCGGCATGGGAAAGTGGTATGGCCCGCCAGGCAGATGCAGCATGAACTCGTCGCTGAACAGCGTCACGGCGGTGTCGCTCAGCCTGAGAAAGCCGTCCCATTTGAGAATGCCCGAGCGCCAGAACGGCACCGCCAGCGCAATGCGAGTGACGAGCTGGACTAGGGTGAGCGGGGTCGCGCTCTGCAGCAGCCGAACGGTCTGGCCGACGAGGGAAGGCAGCGACAGTGTCGCGGTCGGCGCCATGGAGTGGTCCGTCGTCATCATGCGTCCTCGAAACTGATGTCCGTGAAGGCGCCGGCCTCGATCAGGCCGGCAATGTTGGTGGCGAGATCGAACTCCGGCGCTGCCTCGAACGCGGCTTCCGCGGCCACGCCGAGCGGCTGCCGCGTGATCAGCAGGCTTGCGAAGATCGCGCCGCCCCGCGGCAGGTGGCGCACGGCGACGTCGAACGCGGGCCGCGTGATCAGCGCGTCCTCCGGGACCGAGCCGTCGATGCGCGGCACCGGCGCATCGCCGCGATTGGCCGAGAAGATCGTCACCGCCGCGAAATCCGAGCGCACGATGCGGGTGGCGGGATGAACGGCGAAGCGCAGCTCGGGCAACCGCTCGGGCGGCACCGTCGCCAGCGTGGCGCCGTCGAGCGGCGCGGCGTCTGCCGCGTGATAGGCGTCGAGCCAGGCCCGCTCGATCTGTGCGACGTCCGTCAGGAACGGCATCGTCCGAGCGTGCTCGTAAGCTGCGATGAAAGCGGGGAAGTCGCGTCCATAGTCGACGAGCAGCGGCGACGTCGGCGGCGTTTCGCGTACATGCGCCCGCGCCATCGCGCGGAAGAAGTCGGGACCGGTGATGCGCTGCACCGCCGGATAGATCGCGACGAGCGACTCGATCAGGCTGACCGTGACGTTGTTGCGGTAGACGTTGAACCGGCGCCCGGCCGCCTTGGCCAGCGGACCCCTGACGGCGACAGGCGTCGCGCGATCCGGCGTCAGCAGCGCCGCGGCGAACTGAGCGGCATAGTCGGACATATGCTCAGGCTGCGGCATCGCGCACCTCTTGCGAGCAGTCGGGTGCGTGGTCATCGAGAATCGCCTGCGCGGCCGCGGCCTCTGCCTTCAGCACCGGCCAATCCGGAATGTTGCTGTCCCATTCGATCAGCGTCGGCATCGGACCGTTGCGCGCGATCACGCTGGCGAACAGGGCCCACACATCATAGGCGACGGGGCCGTCATGGCTGTCGATCAGCAGCGGCTCGCCTTCATCGTCGGCCTGCACGGCGTGACCGGCGAGATGGATCTCGCCGACAGCGGCGAGCGGAACGTCGGCCAGATAGTCCTGTGGCGAGAAGCCATGATTGATCGCGGAGACGAACACGTTGTTGAGGTCGAGCAGGAGCCCGCAGCCGGTGCGGCGGACGATGGCGCGGATGAAGTCGGTCTCGCTCATCGTCGAGTCGTGAAAGGCGACGTAGGTCGACGGATTTTCCAGCAGGATCGGCCGGCGGATCGCGCTCTGCACCTCATCGATATGGTCGCAGACCCGTGCCAGCGTGGCGGCCGTGTAGGGCAATGGCAGCAGGTCGTTGAAGAACGTCGTATCGTGCGTCGACCATGCAAGATGCTCGGAGACGAGGCTCGGCTGATAGCGGGCGACGAGCTTGCGGAAGCGCGCGAGGTGGTCGCGATCGAGCGGCTGCGGGCCGCCGATCGACATGCAGACGCCGTGGATCGACAGCGGATGATCCCTGCGGATCGCCTCGAGCTGATGGTGTGGCGGACCGCCGGCGCCCATGTAGTTCTCGGCATGGACCTCGAAGAAGCCGGGCCGCGGCGCCTCGGCCAGGATGGCGGCCAGGTGCGACGGCTTGAAGCTGGTCCCGGCGACGCCGCCGAGAGGTGGCGGAAAGCGAAGCGGCATGGTGGGGCCCGGTGCAGGGGGGGCATCGGTGCGCATGCTGCGTCTCCGCTTTCCGCTTGGGGTGAACGAGAGCGATCAGATCGGCTTGAGCGAGCCCTTGCGGCCGCCGGGGACGTCGATGCTGGTGCAGGTGCCGCCCTGGACGAATTTCCACGCGTTGCCCTGGAAGTCGATCGTTGAGGTACCCTGGCAGGTCGTGCCGGGACCGGCGGCGCAATCGTTCTGGCCCTTCAGGGCAACGCCGAAGCATTTCTCCTTCTTGGCGGCCATTGCGGCTTCCGCTTCGGCCTTGGTCAGTGGCCCGGCCATTGCGAGGCTTGCGAGCGCGGTGCTGACGGCGCCGGCGAGCGCCAGCGTGGTGACGGTTCTCTTGGCGGACATGACGATTCCTCTCGTGTTCTGCGTCGCTCGCTTGGCGACGCGCATCTCTCCTTCGCCCGCCGCCACGACAATGTTACGCGGCGACTCCGCTCACGACCCTGTGAGCGGTATTGCGTGCTTGGGAGCTGCCCTAGTCGAGCGCAAGCCGACTCGAAGTGCCAATGCTTTGCAGGCATCATCGACTTAGCCGGCCGGCATTGGCGGCTCACGCCATCGGAGCGCAGTCTGGCGGCTCCCGCTCGCGTGCCGCCCCGCGCGCCGATCGGTCCGATCGGAGATCCACCTGCGATGACGGCGAGCGCCAAGAGCCGAGTGCCGCGCCGAGGCGCCGCCGACGAGCGGCTGACCGTCAGCATCCGCTTCGCCGTGTCGGCCCTGGTGCTGACCGCGATCCTGCTGACGGCCCTTGCCTCGAGTCTGTTGTGGTGGCGCACCTCGGAGGCGATCAGCCGTCAGCTCGCGAGCACCATCAACGCGCAGATCGCGAGCGCCGTGCGCAAGGAGGTGAGCGCGATCGTCAGCGAGGCGCGCGCCGCGCACACCGCCATCCGCACGCTGTTCCTGCAGAACGTGCTCGACACCCGCGAGGCGGACAAGCGCGAATTCGTGTTCCTGTCGCAGCTGCAGTCGCAGGCGACGATCTCATCGGCGGCGTTCGGCTGGCCGGACGGCTCGTTCTTCGCCGCCCACAAGCTCGGCGACCGGCGCCTGGAGATGATGGAGATCTCCCTGACCGATCATCCCGGCCAGCGCCGTGTCGATGAATACGACGTCGTGCCCGGCGACATCGAGTTCGCGGCACGCCGCTTCGAGCCGACCCGTTTCAAGGTCGTCGACCAGCCCTGGTTCAAGGAGAGCCTCGCTGCGGACGAACCGCGCTGGTTCAGCGTCGATCATCATCCGAGCGGAGACCGCCCGGCGATCGCGCTGGCCGGCCCGATCGATGTCTATCAGGAGCGGCAGGGCGTGCTCGCCATCATCATCGAGCACGCGCGCATCTCGCGCTTTCTCGCCCAGCTTCAGGTCGGCCGCACCGGCAGCGCCTTCATCCTGGCGCTTGATGGCGGCGTGGTCGCGGCGCCCGACGAGACCGCCGACGAGGTCAATGCCGGGCAGGGCCGCCAGCCGTTGCTGCCGATCGCGCAGCAGGCGATGCGGTCCTCGCGCGAAGGCGACGAGGCCTGGCGCGGGCGCGTGCTATCGGGCGACGGCGCCTTCGAGGTCGCGCGCACGGCGCTGCCGTTTCCCGGCTGGTCGCTGGTCACGGTGATTCCGGAAGCGGAGTTTCTCGGTCCGGTCGACGCGGCGCTGCGGCGCGTGATCATCGGTCTCGGCATCGGCGCCGTGCTCGCGGCGCTGGCCTCCGCCGCGCTGGCGCGTGCCGTCATCGCCGCCCCGCTCGGGCGTGTGGTGGCCGAACTGCGTCACGTCGAGGCCTTCGCGCTCGAGCAGGTGCGACGTCATCCCTCGCGGCTTCGCGAGATCGCGAGCCTGTCCGGCGCCATTCATGACATGGCCGGCGGGCTGTCGTCATTCGGCAAGTTCATTCCCGCTGATCTCGTCCGGCAATTGCTGCGGCAGGGCGTCGACGCCAGGCCGGGCGGCCATGTCCAGGAGCTCAGCGTGATGTTCATCGACATCGCCGGCTTCACCGGGTTGTCGGAGCGCATGGGCGACCGTGTCGTGCCGCTGCTGTCGCGCTATCTCGACCTGATCTCGACCGTCATCGTCGACCACGGCGGCACCATCGACAAGTTCATCGGCGATGCGGTGATGGCGTTCTGGGGCGCGCCGGCCGCGCAGCCGGATCATGCGGTTCTGTGCTGCCGCGCCGCGCTGGCGTGCCGAGACGCGGTGGAGGCCAGCGGCCTGTGCGACGATGACGGCCGGCCGCTCGCCATCCGCATCGGCATCAACTCCGGCCCCATGCTGGTCGGCAACATCGGCTCCGAGGTGCGTCTCAACTATACGGTGATCGGCGATGCCGTGAACGTCGCGAGCCGGCTGGAGGGCGCCAACAAGAGCTACGGCACCGATATCCTGATCGGCGAGGGCACCGCGCGGCTGGCGGGCGATGCGTTTCTCACCCGCGAGATCGACCGCATCGCCGTCTATGGCCGCGAAGAGGGCCTGCGCGTCCACGAGCTGGTCGGGCTTGCGGAGAATGTCGCCGCGCAGGACGTGCGCTGGATCGCACACTACGCGTGCGGACTTCAGGACTATCGCGCGCAGCACTTCGAGGCAGCCATCGCGGCGTTTGAAGCAGTCCTCGCGCTCAAGCCCGGCGATCGCGCCGCCGAGGTCATGATCACGCGCTGCAGGCCCCTGGCAGGCACGCGGGCGGATCATCATTGGCATCCGGTGACGGCGCTGACGACGAAGTAACGTGGCCGGTCCGACTAAGCCGACCGCAGCTTGCCGCGCAGCGGCCGCCGTCCGGCGAACACGGCGGCGAGATCCTGAGACGGCGTCGCCGCATCGTCGTCGAGCCGCAGCCGGCCCTCGACATGCAGGAAGTGCTCTCGCGACACCGCGATCGCGCGCAGCAGGTCGCGGTCGCGCAGCGCGTCGACGATCGCGCCGTGCTCGTCGACCGCGCAGATCGACTGCGCCGCCGGCTCGTATACCGACACCATCACCGAGGAGCGGCTGAGCAGATCGGCGAGCATGCGCGACAGCTCGGGATTGCCGATGGAGTCGACGAGATGGACGTGGAAGGCGCCAGACAGCCGCACCGAGGTCGCGCGATCGCCGCGCTGTGCGGCGGCGCGCTCCTCGGCCAGATGCGCATCGAGCCGCGCGAGCAGGAGATCATCGACCCGCAGCACCAGCTGGCTGAGCACGCCGGCCTCGAGTACGCGATGTGCCTCATAGACCCGTCTGATATCATCGAGCGTCGGCCGCGGCACCCGCGCGCCACGGTTCGGGATCATCTCCAGCCGCCGCTCGGCGCCGAGCCGGTGCAGAACTTTTCGGATGCGCTCGCGCGACACGCCGAAGATGTCAGCCAGCGGCGTCTCGGCGAGCTTGGTGCCGGCCTTGAGCTTGCCCTCCAGCAGCGCGCGCAGGATGGCCTGGTACACCGCCTCGTCCTCGGCGGGATTGGCCTTCCCGATTCGCTGCGCTCGCATCGCCATGAGGTTTTAGCTAGGCCCAAAGGCGCGGCACGTCACCTCCAAAAAATGTGCACATTCTGTCCGCGGCCGGGCGCGCTGCGGATCGAGACATAGCCCGGAACGCTGATCTCATTGATGAATCAAGAATGTGCACATTTGGCACGGCGCTTGCTGATCGCGGGTGACACGCCACGCGACAGCTCACACGGGATCCTCGTCATGCACCCCTTCTCCCGACGCAGCCTTCTGAAGACCAGTGCGGCCTTCGCCGCCACGCTCGCCGCGCCAGCCCTGGTGCGCGCCGCCCCGAAAGAGATCGTGATCGGCGGCCCGGCCGGCGCCGCCAAATATTTCAACTCCGACCTGTTTCCGGTGCTGGAGAAGAAGCTCGACTGCAAGGTGCTCTATGAGGGCACCAACTCGCTGACCAATCTGCAGAAGATGCAGGCCGACAAGGCGAGCCCGAAGATCTCGGTGGTGATCATGGACGACCCGGTGATGCTGCCGGCCGCGGCCGAAGGGCTGATCACCAAGATGTCGGCGTCGGCGATTCCCAATCTCGGCAAGCTGGTCGACGACGCCGTGCACCAGGACGGCATGTGGGCCAATTACCAGAAGCCGTGGGTGGGCATCGCCTATTCCACCAGGCGCATGAAGACGCCGCCCGTCAGTTGGGCCGAGCTGTGGGACGCGAAATACGACTCCAAGATCGTCGTGCCGTCGCTGTCCAACACCGAAGGGTTCTGGACGCTGCTCGCCGCCGCGCATCTCGAGACCGGCAAGCCCTACAAGGAGGCGCAGTACGAAATCGACGCCGGCTTCAAGAAGATCAAGAGCCTGAAGGCCAATCTGCTGAACGTCTATACCAACGCACCGCAGGCCATCAATCTGCTGGAGCAGGGCGAGGCCTGGATGATCGGCGGCCAGTTCTCGGCCTACACGCTGATCCGGAAAGCGGACGGCTCGCCGGTCGATCTCGCAATCCCGAGGGATGGCGGCTTCTCGATGCCGTCGGGCATCGCCAAGGTGAGCGGCGCGCCGGCCGGCGACCTCGCCGACGCCGCGATCGACTTCTATCTCAGCCCGGAGGCGCAGAGCATCCTCGCCAAGACGGCGTTCATCGCGCCGACCAATCAGGCCACGCCGCTGCCGGCCGGTTATCCCGATCCCGCGACATTGTTCGCGCCCGACTGGGCCTTCATCGCGAAGAACCGCGCCGGCTGGGTCGATCGCTGGAGCAAGGAGATGACATGAGCGCCGCTCCGCATCTCGTCATCAGCGGGGTCTCGAAGCGGTTTGGCGCGGCGACCGTGCTCGATCGCGTCGATCTCACGATCCGCCGCGGCGAGCTGGTGACCCTGCTCGGCCCATCCGGCTGCGGCAAGACCACCTTGCTGCGTGCGATCGCCGGCCTCGCGCCGCCCGACACCGGGACGATCGCGCTCGCCGGGCGCGACGTCACCCATGTGCCGCCGCACCGGCGCAATGTCGGCGTCGTGTTCCAGAGCTATGCGCTGTTTCCGCATCTCACCGTCGCCGGCAACGTCGCCTTCGGACTGAAGGTGCGCGGCACGCCCAAGGCCGAGACCGACCGCGCGGTCGAGCGCGCGCTCGCGCTGGTCAAGCTCAGCCATCTCGGCGGCCGCCGCATCTCGGCGCTGTCGGGCGGCCAGCAGCAGCGCGTCGCGCTGGCGCGGGCGATCGCGGTCGAGCCGGACGTGCTGCTGTTCGACGAGGCGCTGTCGGCCCTCGATCGCAAGCTGCGCGAGGAGATGCAGGTCGAGCTGCGCCGCCTGCTGCAGGAGGTCAAGGCGACCGCGATCTTCGTCACTCATGACCAGGACGAGGCGCTGACGATGTCGGACCGGGTCGCGGTCATGAACAAGGGCCGCATCGAGCAGCTCGCCGCGCCGCGCGAGCTGTATGCCCGGCCGGCCAGCCTGTTCGCGCTCAACTTCGTCGGGCTGTCGACGCGCATCGCCGGCCAGGTGGTCGGCGCGCAGGACGGCACCGTGGAGGTGGTGACGCCGGTCGGCCGCCTGTCGGCGCGCGGCGCGTTCCAGCCGGGCGCCTCGGTGATCGTGGCGACGCGGCCGGAGCAGTTGCGGCTGGGCGCTGGTGACGGTGCCAACTCCGCGGCCGGCCGAGTTCGGTCGGTCGTGTTCCAGGGCTCGCGGACCCTGGTGGACGTCGATGCCGGCGCTGGCGCGAGCCTGCTCGCCGAGCTCTCGGGCCGCGAGGCCGAGCTGCCGCGCGTGCATGACGAGGTCCGCTTCGCCTGGCCCGTCGCCGAAACCTTCGCCTTCGCCGCCGAGACCTGACCATGACCGACGCCGTGCTATCAGCACCGATCGTCAAGCCCGCGCCGGATCGCGAAAGGCTCGCCGCCTTCGGCTTCGTCGCGCCATCGCTGCTGATCATCGCGCTGGTGTTCGTGCTGCCGCTGGCCCTGCTCCTCGGCGTCAGCGTGCTCGACCCCAAGGGCGGCGTCACCTCGGCGCATTACGTCCGGTTGCTCGGCACGCCCTATTATCTCGGAATCATCTGGAACTCGCTGCGGCTCGGCCTGCTGACGACCCTGATCGCCTTCCTCATCTCCTATCCCGCGGCGTTCGCGCTGGCGCGTGCGCGCGGACCACTGCGCTCGATCCTGCTGGCGACCTTGTTCCTGCCGCTCGCCGCCTCCGTCATCGTCAAGGCTTTCGCCTGGACCATCCTGCTGCGCAGCGACGGCCTCATCAACACGGTGCTGATCGCGCTGGGGATCATCGAGGATCCGATTCGCATGATCTTCACCCAGACCGCGCTGATCGTAGGCGCCGTGAACATCTTCCTGCCGTTCATGGTGCTGCCGATCTACGCGGTCGTGGCGCAGCTCGACGGCCGCTATGCGGAAGCCGCGGCGACGCTCGGCGCCTCGCCGTTCGTCGTGTTCTTCCGTGTCATCCTGCCGCTGACCCTGCCCGGCATCATCGCCGGCGTGGCGCTGGTGTTCTCGCTGTCGGTGTCGGCCTATGTGGTGCCGACGCTGCTCATCGGCGAGAAATATCCGACGCTCGCCACCACCATCGCCAAGGCCTATCTGTTGGCGCGCGAGCCCGGCTTCGGCGCCGCCGCGGGCGTGGTGCTGCTGGCGATCGCCGTCATCGTCGTCGCGCTCAGCGCGACGCTGTCGCGGGAGCCCAAATGATGTCGCGGCTTGCCATCATCGTCTGCTGGGTGCTCGCGATCGGGCTCGCATTGTTCCTGCTGCTGCCGCTGGTCGTGATCGCCGCGGCCAGCTTCTCGCCGACGCCGGTGTTCGACCTGCCGCTGTCGGGCGCATCGCTGCGCTGGTATGGCCGCATCGGCCGGCTCGACGGCTTCTGGCCGTCGCTGTCGCTGTCGCTGCAGATCGCCGTGCTGTCGACCGCGCTGTCGCTGGTCGCCGGCACGCTCGCCGCCATCGCCATCGCGCGCGGCAGGCTGCCCGGCGCCACCGCGCTGGGCACGCTGCTGGTGTCGCCCCTGATGATGCCCGGCCTCGTGCTCGGCATCGCGCTGCTGCAATATTTCCGCATGGTCGGCTTCACCGCGACCTGGAGCGCGCTGCTGGTGGCGCATCTCGTGGTCACGCTGCCTTACGTCGCGCGCACCATGATCGCCGGGCTCTCCCGCTTCGACTTCACCTTGATCGAGGCGGCGCGCACGCTCGGCTGCACCTATGCCGGCAGCGTGATCAGGGTGATGGTGCCGGCGCTGGCGCCGTCCTTCCTGATCGCAGGTCTGTTCAGCCTGCTGGCCTCGTTCGACAATTATCCGGTCTCGATCTTCCTCACCGACGTCCGCTCCAAGACGCTGCCGATCCGCATGCTGCAATATATCGAGGAGGCGCCCGATCCGACGTTGGCCGCGCTCTCCACCCTCATTCTTGCCGGCACCCTGGTGCTGCTGCTGATCAGCGATCGCCTGGTCGGCCTGCACCGCATGGCCGGAACCGCGGATTGACACGATGACCTCACAGCCTGCCTTCCGCCGCGATCTCAGGGGCTATGCCGGCAGGCCGCCGCATCCGCGTTGGCCCCACGACGCACGCGTCGCGGTGTCGCTGGTGGTGAATTTCGAGGAGGGCTCGGAATTCTCGGTGTGCGACGGCGATACGAGCAACGAGGCGATCTACGAGGTCGTGCACCGGCTCGACGGCCCCGACCCCTGCATCGACAGCCATTTCGAATACGGCACGCGGGCGGCGTGGTGGCGCATCATGGACCTGTTCGACGCCCACAACGTCAAGGTCACCGTCAGCGCCTGCGGCCGCGCGGTGGAGCGCTCGCCGGAGCTCGCCCGCGATGCCGTGGCGCGCGACCATGAGGTCTCTGCGCACGGCTGGCGCTGGCAGAGCCACGCCGGTATGGGCGAGACCGAGGAGCGCCGCGTGATCGCGCGCACGGTGGAGACGATCCAGCGCGTCACCGGCAGGCCGCCGCTGGGATGGCACACGCGATCGGCGAGCTCGCCCAA
The DNA here is from genome assembly GCF_051168375.1 of Bradyrhizobium sp. HKCCYLRH1034. Classification (NCBI taxonomy): domain Bacteria; kingdom Pseudomonadati; phylum Pseudomonadota; class Alphaproteobacteria; order Hyphomicrobiales; family Nitrobacteraceae; genus Bradyrhizobium; species Bradyrhizobium sp. HKCCYLRH1034. The sequence continues at coordinate 171,000 of NZ_JBNPUW010000013.1, forward strand.
CACGCGGCGGCTACTGGTTGAGCAAGGCGGCTTCCTCTACGACAGCGACGCCTACAATGACGACCTGCCGTATTATGTCGCCGTCGCCGGCCGCCCGCATCTGGTGCTGCCCTACGCCTTCGACAGCAACGACATGCAGTTCTTCAACGGCTCGCGCTTCCGCGGCGCGGACTTCGCCGACTACGTCATCGACGCCTTCGACTGGCTGGTGCGCGAGGGCGCGACGGCGCCGAAGATGCTGTCGATCGGGCTGCATCTGCGCATGATCGGCCGCCCCGGCCGGATCGGCGCGCTCGACCGCATCCTCAATCACATCACAGGCAACGGCGCGGCGTGGATCGCGCCGCGCGCCGACATCGCCCGGCACTGGCTGGCGACGGTGCCGCCGGAATCCTGAGCGCGGTCAATCGTCGTTGGCGATGTCCTCGTCGGTCAGCGGCACCTCGATGGTGCCGCCCTCGCCGGTCGCGAGGTCGCGCTCGTCATCGATTGGCTCGCCATCCCGTTCGTCCGCGTCGAGCGGCCACAATCCGCGATCATGCCCGTTGCGTGGTGTCATGGCAGGTCCTTCCGCCGGGATAAGACCGGGCGCGCGCAATGGTTCATGCGATCCGGCCGGGGTGTGGCGGACTGGCGCAGGCCGGTTCCGGCGACTACATCTGCGCCATGGCCGATCCCACCGCGCTGAAATCCTTTCTCGATAATCACCACCGCATCGTCGTGCTCACCGGCGCCGGCTGCAGCACCAACTCCGGCATTCCCGACTATCGCGACACCGACGGGCAGTGGAAGCGCACGCCGCCGGTGACCTATCAGGCCTTCGTCGGCAGCGACGATACGCGCCGCCGCTATTGGGCGCGCAGCATGGTCGGCTGGCGGCGGTTCGGCCGCGCCCAGCCGAACGGCGCGCATCATGCGCTGGCGCGGCTGGAGGCGCAGGGCAAGAGCTCGCTGCTGGTGACGCAGAATGTCGACCGGCTGCACCAGGCCGCCGGGACCAGCAACGTCATCGATCTGCACGGCCGGCTCGATCGCGTCCGCTGCCTGGGATGCGGCGCCGTGCTGTCGCGGGCCGACTTTCAGGACGAACTGGCCGGCGCCAATCCGCGCTGGCTGGCGCATGATGCGGCCGCCGCGCCCGATGGCGATGCCGATCTCGACGGCGTCGATTTCGCGGACTTCAATGTGCCGGCCTGTCGCGCCTGCGGCGGCATCCTCAAGCCCGACGTCGTGTTCTTCGGCGAAACCGTCCCGCGCGAGGTCGTCGCCACCGCGCGCGAGCATGTCGAGCAGGCCGACGCCATGCTCGTCGTCGGCACCTCGCTGATGGTCTATTCCGGCTTCCGCTTCGTCCGCGCCGCCGCGGACCGCAACATCCCCATCGCCGCCGTCAATCTCGGCCGCACCCGCGCGGATGACCTCTTGTCGCTGAAGGTGGAAGCGCCGTGCGACGAGGCGCTGGCGTTTCTGCTGGAGGAGTAGGGCGGGCCGCCCTCTCTCCGCCGTCATGGCCGGGCTTGACCCGGCCATCCATCTCCTCGGTGCTTCAGAAGATGGATGCCCGGGTCAAGCCCGGGCATGACGAAAAACTAAAATGGTGTCCGCCTCACCGCGACTGCGGTTTCTCGCGGTTCTCGATGCGGTCCTTGTTGTTGACCTGCTCGTTCTCCGGCTTGCCGACCTCGACCGTCTTGCCGGCCTGGTTGCCTGGATTGTAGTGGAACTTGCCTTCGTGATGCTCGCCCGGCTGCTTCTGCTCGGGATTGACGTTGTCGGCCATGAAACTCTCCTGTCGCTGTGCCGGACAACGTCGCGGGCGTGATGCTTGTTCCGCGGCCGAGCGCCGCGGCGCCGTTCATGCGGCATCACCCCTCTCTGTGCGGATCATCACGGAAGCAGCGCGCCCTGACCGTCATGATCCTCGCATGGGCTGCAGGGGCAGCCGCAAGCAACGAGGGACAAGGTCATGACTTCCAGCATTCGTCTTTTCGCCGCCGCCATCGTCGCCGGCGCGGGCCTGCTCGCATCCGCATCGACATCGCCGGCGTCTGCCGGCTGGGAATGGCTGGGAAACAAGAACTACATCAACTGCCTGCAACTGTTCGCGAGCGGCAACTTCCTGATGCCGGCAAACGCCACCCCGGCCCAGCGCGCGGCCAAGCACGAAGCCGGCCGCCGCTACTGCAACCGCCAGTACTACGGCCACGATTGAAGATGACAGTTGCAGGCACGATCGAGGCCGCGCGCCGCCTCGATCGTCGCAGCCTGCTGCCTCACGCGCCCGTCACGCGCCAGATGCAGTTGCCGACGTCGTCGGCCACCAGCAGCGAGCCGTCCGGGCCGAGCGTCACGCCGACCGGCCGGCCATAGGAGAAGCTCTCGTCCGGCGCCAGGAAGCCGGAGAGGATTTCGCGCGCCGGGCCCGACGGCCGGCCGTTCTCGAACGGAATGAACACGACCTTGTAGCCGGACAGCTTGCTGCGGTTCCACGAGCCGTGCTGGCCGATCACCATGCCCTGGGGGAAGCCGGGCAGGGTGCCCGCGGGCAGCCAGCACAGGCCGAGCGAGGCGGTGTGGCCGCCGAGCGCGTAGTCCGGCGTCAGCGCGGTCGCGACCAGGGCCGGATCCTGCGGCACGCGGTCGTCGACCGTCCTGCCCCAGTAGCAATAGGGCCAGCCATAGAAGCCGCCCTCGCGCACCGAGGTGAGGTAATCCGGCGGCGTCTCGTCGCCGAGCCCGTCGCGCTCGTTGACGACGGTCCACAGCACCTTTGTCGACGGCTCGAACGCCAGCCCCACCGCATTGCGCAGGCCTGATGCGAAGATGCGGCTCGCGCCGCTTGCGATGTCCAGCTCATAGATGCAGGCGCGGCCCTCCTCGACCTCGAAGCCAAGTTCGGCGATGTTGGTGAGCGAGCCGACGCCGGCATAGACCTTGCTGCCGTCGGGGCTGACCAGCAGGCTGCGCGTCCAGTGTCCGCCCGGCTTGAACGTGGTGAGACGCTTGCCCTGCGCGGTGATGCGCTCGGCGCCCGCGCTGTACGGGAAGGCGACGATGCCGTCGGTGTTGCCGACATAGAAGGTGTCGCGGACCAGCGCCATGCCGAACGGCTGGCTGAGATTCTCCATGAAGGCGTTGCGGCGCTCGGCCTTTCCGTCGCCGTCGGCATCGACCAGCCTTGTGATGCGGTTGGCGCTGACGCCCAGCGCTGCGGCGCGGCGCATCGTCGCCTGCATCGCATAGCCGAACATGTTGCGCACCGGGCTCGGAATCTGCGTCGCCTCGGCGATCAGCACCGACTTGTCCGGCATCACATAGATCCAGCGCGGATGATCGAGCCCGGTGGCGAACGCATTCACCTTCAGCCCCGCCGCCGCCACCGGCTTTTCGCCGTCGCGCCAGCCGCGCGCCGTCGGCATCTTCAAGGTCGGCAGCAGGCCCTGCGGCTTCGCCAGGGGAATCTGCGGCTGCGCGCCCCAGGCCGGCTGCGGCGTCTCCCCCTGCAATTTGCGCCACTGCAGCGCCGCATTGCCAACCAGCGCGACACCGCGCGCAACGATCGAGGAGAGGGTTGTCATGGGAGTCCTGTGAGGGCTTTGATGCAAATGGGATCTGATGGGCGAGGGACCATCGAGCGATGGCAAAGGGCCAATCTGTTATGATCTACCACGCCCACCGTGACAATTGCATGGGTCGCGGATCGGGGCTGCGGAACCCGGGGCTTTCACCTGGCACGCATTCACGTATCAGAGCCAACCTCCGGCGGCGTCTGGCATGCGGGGCGCTGCGGTTGATCGTGCAGTGCCGATCGGCAATTGGCGTGGCTTGGTCAAGCCCAACTATATCGGCGCCATTGCTCGCAACGAAATGGGTCGTTGCGACGCTGAAGCGCGCAGATCGGTTGCCCGTCATGCCGGGCTTGTTCCGGGCATCCACGTCTCTCCCCGACGAACGACGAGGATGGCCGGGACGAGCTCGGCCATGACGATGAGGAAAGAGACAGGCACGATCTTCCCGAAATGCGGTCGCCCCGCATCATCCTCGGCCAGCCCATCTCGTCAAAATTCTTCCTTGCTATTTTTCCGAAATCATGCTCTACTCCCTGCATCCCGTCCTCATGCAGAGGGGCGTACGCGTCGTCACGATACGTTGAGGCGGGGAGCGGTGGCCGCGAGTGTTGTCAGGTGCTGATGCGCTGGACGATTGGCAGCTCGCGGACGTTCAAGCCGTGTGGTCCTGGCGCCCCGATGCTGGCGCCAAGTCTGGATGACATGACGTGTCATCAGGCGACGGGGGCAAACAAGCCGGTCCCCGGGGAGAGCTCGGAGCAGACGTTAAACCCATCGCGCAGGGAGGGCCGGGTCTGTCCGGCTGAACCTGTGGTTCCTGCCCCGTGCAATTTTTCCGCACGGGGGCCACGGGCCTCAGTCGAGGTCCGGCCTTCCCTGCGCCCTCGGCATTTCCGGAGGGTTTTGATGAGAGCAATCTCGGGCGCGATCGCGCCGCGGGAGGTGTTGGTGTGTCTGCGTGCATCATGATCGACTTGCCGTGGCGCTGAGAGAGCCGCCAGCGCGCACAATGTCGCCGCAGCCGTGGCGCCGTCATCGAATTGCGCTACACTGGTGTCACACGCTGCCGGCGCGTTGGCCGGCCGGACGACAATGGAAGTCAGGGGGATGCACGGCATGACGGGGGTGATCAATTCAGGCGCAGCGCGATCGTCTGCGTCAGGTGTCGCTCTCACGCGCGGACTCTCCCGATGACGTCGCTCGACAAGTCCGCCTTCACGCCGCATGCCCTGCGCGAGAGCGTGCTGAACGAGGTGCATGCGCGGCCGTTCACGCCGCTGACGCAGCCGGTGCTGGTGATCCGCTTCGCCTTCATGGCGAAAGGCGACAGCGCCACGACCGACCGCGCCAGCCTCGCCGCGTTTTGCGCGCAGCGCGGTGCGCCGCCGCCGGAGCCGGGCGTCAAGCATCACCAGGTCGATCTCGGCCCTGTCAGGCTGCGCTTCGAGCAGCATTCGGAATTCGCCACCCTCACCTGGATCTGGAGCCCGCCCGCGGACTCAGGCCCGCGCCGCTTCGGGGCCATTGCGCCCGAGCTGCAGGCGCTGATCGCGGCGCTGCCGCAGGCCGGCGAGCTGCTGGTCGCGGTCAAGCTCGAGGTCGAGAATGCGGCCGATCCGGTGGCGCGCGCGGAGGAGATCTTCGACAAGAGCAGCCTAGCCATCGTGACGATCAAGGGCAGCGCCGGCGCGGTCGCCTCCGACTTCCGTCTCGACGACGACGGCTTCACCCGCATCCTGGTCTGCGCCGACGGCCCGACCCCGGAGCGGCTCGGGGCGCTGGTGCAGCGCGTGCTGGAGCTCGAGACCTACCGCACTTTGGCGCTGCTCGGCCTGCCGGCGGCGCTGGCGCTGGCGCCGGACGTCGACCGCATCGAGCGGCGGCTGGTCGAGGTGCTGGCGGAGATGCAGGGCGCGCAGTCGTTCAAGCTCAACAACCACCTGCTGCGCGAGCTGACCGAGCTCGAGGCGCTGCTGGAGCGCGGCGCCACCGGCAGCCTGTTCCGGTTCGGCGCCAGCCGCGCCTATTACGACCTGGTGCAGGCCCGTCTGGCGGTGATCGAGGGCGAGCCGGTCGCGCCGTATTCGAGCTGGTCGTCGTTCCTGGCGCGGCGCACCGCGCCGGCGATGCGCACCTGCAACGCGCTGGAGGGACGGCAGTCGAACCTGTCGCTCAAGCTGGCGCGCGCCGCCGATTTGCTGCGCACCCGCGTCAATGTCGAGCTGGAGCAGCAGAACCGCGATCTCCTGCGCTCGATGAACGAGCGCACCAAGCTGCAGCTGCGCCTGCAGAGCACGGTCGAGGGGCTGTCGGTGGCCGCGATCGGCTATTACGTCGTCAGCCTGTTCGGCTATCTCGCCAAGGGCGCGCATGACACCGGCTTGCCGGTCGAGCCGACGCTGGCTACCGCCGCCTTCGTGCCGGTCGCGATCGCGCTGATCTGGTTCACGACCCACCAGATCCGCAAGCGGCATCTCAAGGAGGATCACGAAGCGGAGAAGGCCGAGCAGGAGTGAACGGCCGGGCGCCTTGCCAGCGTGCGGCCGGACGGCTAAGCGGCGGGCTGGTCAGCAAGAGGCAATGAGACGATGAGCGGTGCGACGATCGATTTCCTGGTTCACGCGGATGGTGCGGCGACGCGGCAGCGGATCACGCTGAGCCGCCTCGTCATCGCCGGCTGGACCGGGCGCGATCCGGTCGCCCGCGACAAGCACATCGCCGAACTGGAAGAGCTCGGCATTGCCAGGCCCGCGACGACGCCGATCTATTACGAGGTCGCGGCCAGCCGCCTGACGACGTCGGACAGCATCGAGGTCAGCGGCGGCGACTCCTCCGGCGAGGTCGAGTTCGTGCTGGTGCAAGCGGGCGGAAGGCTGCTGGTCGGCGTCGGCTCCGATCATACCGACCGCAAGGTCGAGACCTACAACATCACCGTGTCCAAGCAGATGTGCGACAAGCCGGTGGCCCCCGAGCTGTGGCTGGTCGACGACGTCGCCGCGCATTGGGACCGGCTGACGCTGCGCGCGTTCGCGACCATTGGCGGCGAGCGCGTGCTGTACCAGGAGGGCGCGCTGAGCGGCATGCTGGCGCCTTTCGACCTGATCGCGCGCCGCTACGGCGAGGCCGGCCTGCCCGAGGGCACCGCGATGTTCGGCGGCACCTTTGCCGCCAGGGGCGGCATCCGCCCCGCCGACCGCTTCGACTTCGAGCTGGTCGATCCCGTGCTGAACCGCGCCATCCGCCACGGATACGCGATCGAGCAGCTCGCCATCGCCGGCTGAGGCGGCGCGCGATCACGTTCGCGTGCGGCGGAATGCGCTAACGATCAGGCCGCGGCGCGTCGTCGCGGCCGTCGCCATGCTTGGCTGCATTCGCGCGGGCGTTGCGATCCGCAAGGGCCTGTTAAGCAAGGCGGCCTATGGTGCGGAGTGTGCCGAAGCGGGACCATGGCCTCGTTTCGCGTTCTGGTCCGGCACACCATGTCGCGGCATGAGACGCAATGCGGCTGGCATATCCTTAATCGATCCTTACCTGATAGCAGCGGATTCGACGGGTCGGACGACAAGGGCGATTAACTAGAAGTTTAGGATTGGGTTTGTGCGCGTGAACGCCTCCCTTAAGGGTTTTATTAAATACCCCGGGAATTGGGAGAGTGCGGTGCGCGTCGCGATCGTCCACGATTGGCTTTACGTTCTTGGCGGCGCCGAGAAGGTCCTTCAGGAGATCCTGCGCTGCTATCCCGGCGCCGACGTCTTCACGCTGTTCGACCTGCTGCGTCCCGAGGACCGCGCCAAGCTGGGATTCGAGAAGTCGCACACCAGCTTCCTGCAGAAGATGCCGCTCTTGCGGAAGTATCACCGCTCCTATCTGCCGCTGATGCCGCTCGCGATCGAGCAGCTCGATCTGTCGAGCTACGACCTGGTGATCTCCTCCAGCTGCGCGGTGGCGAAGGGCGTTCTGACCGGGCCGGAGCAGCTCCACATCGCCTATGTGCATTCGCCGATGCGCTATGCCTGGGATCTGCAGCACCAGTATCTGCAGGAGAGCGGCTACGCCACCGGCGTCAAGGGCCTGATCGCTCGCGCCTTGTTGCACAAGATGCGGATCTGGGATGCGCGCACCGCGCACGGTCCCGACGCCATCTTCACCAATTCGCAGTTCGTCGCCCGCCGCATCAAGAAGATCTACGGCCGCGATGCCAAGGTGATCTATCCGCCGGTGACGATCGCGCAGCGCGATGCGATCCTGCCGGTCGGCAACCACTTCCTCGCCGCGAGCCGGCTCGTGCCCTACAAGCGCATCGAGCCGATCGTGCGCGCCTTCAACACCATGCCGGACCTCGAGCTGGTCGTGGCCGGTGACGGTCCGGAAGCCGCGCGGCTGAAGTCGATCGCGGGGCCGAACGTCAAGTTCGCCGGCTTCGTGCCCGACAAGCAGCTGCGTGACCTCATGACCACCGCCCGCGCCTTCGTGTTCGCGGCGGAAGAGGATTTCGGCATCATCCCGGTCGAGGCGCAGTCCGAAGGCGCACCGGTGCTGGCGCTCGGCCGCGGCGGTGCACGCGAGTCGATCCTCACCACGGGGCCGCGGCCGACCGGCATGTTCTTCGGCTCGCCCGAGCCCGAGGCGATCGCGGCCTGCGTGCGATCGTTCGTGGCCAAGGAGAAATCGATCTCGCGGCTCGACTGCCGCCAGCGCGCCGGCTTCTTCTCGGCCGAGCGTTTCCGCAGCCAGTTCGTCGCGGCGGTCAACGAGGAGATCGACAGTTTCCGTGCGGGACATCAGGGCCGCGCGACGCGGCTGATTGCGTAATATTGGATGTGGTACGGGTGCAGATCATGAGGCAGGCGGCTCTCGGCGAGGCCTTGTCCGGCATTGACGCCGTCGCCCGGATCTGGCGCCGCCGCGGCGTGTTCGCCATCGTGGCTGGCGCCGTTCTCGCGCTTGCCGTGGCCGCGCTCGTGCTACTGCCGGTGCGCTATCTCGCCACCGCTTCCGTGATCATCGCCGAGCAGGAGCCGGGTGCCAACACCTCGGCGGCGTGGGCGCAGAAGATCGGCGATCCCGCCGACATGGAAAGCCAGCTCCTGGTGATCCGCTCGCCGCGCCTGCTGCGTCAGATCATGTCGTCGCCCGGCGTGGTCGACGCCGTGGTCGGCGAATGCGAGCGCGGCCGTCTCATGGGTTCGGCCGATGCGTGCCAGCGCCTCAAGACCGATCCGGGCGCGTTCATCGATCATGTCGACGGCCGCTTCAGCATCGCCTCGGCCGGCCGTTCGCGCGTCATCAACATCTCCTATCAGTCGAGCAGTCCCGAGGTTGCGAAGACGCTCGCCAACGCGTTGACGCAGACCTTTCTCGAGGACCAGCGCACCGAAGGCGCCAACAGCCGCGAGGTCGCGAGCTCCTGGCTCTGGAAGGAATTGAAGCAGCTCGACCAGCAACTGCGCGAGGCCGACGACAAGATCCAGAAGTTCCGGCGCACCAAGGGCCTGATGCGTGGCGCCAATGCGCCGATTTCCTCGGAGCGGCTGACCAGCATCGGCCAGCAGCTGTCGCAGGCGGAGGCCGCGCGCGCCGACGCCGCGGCGCGGCTGCAGGAGATCAAGTCGGAGCAGGAGCGCGGGCCGACCGACGCCCCGTCGGTGCTGCAGAGCCGCACCATCGCCGACCTCAAGCAGCAACTGACGACCGTGAGCGCGCAGCTTGCCAGTGCGGCCGGTGTGCTCGGGCCGAAGCACCCCTCGATCCTGGCGCTGACGCGCGAGCAGGCGATCATCCAGCAGCGGCTGATCGCCGAGATGCAGAGCATCGCGGCGAGCGCGCAGAAGACGTACGATGCCAACACCGCGCTGGTGAACTCGCTGAAGAAGCAGATGGAGACGGCGAAGGCGGAGGCCGGCTCGGCCACGCTGGACGAGGCCTCCATCGAGAGCATGGTGCGCGACACCGAGATCAAGCGGCAGCAATATGCCGAGCTCTACAAGAAGGCGAGCGAGCTCGAGACCGAACGGCGCGTCCTGCGCGGCAGCACGCGTCTCGTCAGCCTCGCCGAGCTGCCGAGCAAGCCGTTCTTCCCGAAGAAGATCCCGTTCCTCGCCGCCGGCATGACGCTCGCGTTGATCTTCGGTGTCGGCGCTGCGCTGCTCGCCGACAAGCTCGGCGCGCGCCTGATCAGCCCGCCCTTGCGCGTCACTCCCGAAGCGCCGGCCGAGCAGGTCGAGGCGCCCGCTGTCGACGAAGCTCCGGCCATCGTCCCTGAATTGGCCGAGCGTGTGACCGCACCGCAAGCGGCGACGCCACCGGCAGCGCCCGAACGAAGGTCCCATCTCCCGAGCGTCGCCGACGTTTCGATCCTGGCCTGCCTGCCGCGCCTGAAGAGCCTGCGTGAGATGTCGGCGCTCGGCGCGATCCTGCAAGGCCACCAACCGCTGGCGATCCCGCGCGTCTTGCGCCTCGCCTCCGAGGACACTGATTTTCAGCACACGCTGCATGATCTCGTCCACGAACTCGGTTTGAAGCGGTCCGCCCGATCGCAGCGCATCGTCGTGACCTCTCCCGATGCAGCAGATGGCAAGACGACCACGACCTGTGCGCTGGCAGAGCACCTCGCGGCCGCAGGCTGGCGCGTGCTGGTCGTCGAGTGCGACGTCTCGCATCCCGCCTTTGCAGAGATCATGGCGCTGCCGGCAAGCCCCGGATGGCTCGGCGCGCTCGAGCGCGGGACGCCGCTCCGGGACATGGTTCTGCCCACCGCGCATCCCTCGCTCGACGTGCTGCCGGTTGGTGAGGCGACCGGTCCGGTCGGCGACATTCTCGACGCGATCAGCCTCGACCGTCTCCTCACCGGTCTCGATGGCTATGATGCCGTGATCGTCGACACACCATTGCCGTCGCAACGGAACGACTTCCTTGCCGGTACGGACTGGGCGATCGTCTGCGTGCGCAGTGACCGGTCGTTGATCGAGCCGGCGGTCGCGACGGTGAACAGGAGCAGGACACTCGGAGCCCGCGATGTCGGCATCGTCGTCACCATGACCGACGTCGAGCACCGCAGCGCGCCTGTGGCCCAGACCGCGCCCGTGGCAGCCTACGCCGGAGCCGGGTGATGTCGACCGAGCGTGTCCTGTTCGTCGATCACACCGGGCAGATCGGCGGCGCCGAGCTGATCCTGCTCGATGTCGTCCAGGGCCGCAAGGAGTCATCGGTGTTCCTGTTCGAGCCGGGCCCGCTCGGCCAGGTGCTGGCTGAGCGCGGGATGTCGGTCGTCACGTCGCGCTGGGGCCGCGGCCTGGGGCAGTTCAGACGCGACAGTTCGTGGCTCGAGGCGCTGCCGCTGTTCGGCAGACTCGCGGCGATCACCGCGGAACTCGCGCATGTCGCACGCAAGCATGACGTCCTCTATGCCAATTCGCAGAAGGCCTTTGTCCTGTCGGCCATCGCCAACATCGCGGCACGGCGGCCGTTGATCTGGCATCTGCACGACATCATCAGCCCGGCTCATTTCGGCGCGCTGCAGCGTCGCATGCAGATCTTCCTCGCCAACCGCTTCGCGGCGAAGGTCGTCGTCCCCTCCGAAGCTGCCGCAGCCGCCTTCATCGAGGCCGGAGGTCGACGCTCGCTCGTCGAGGTCGTGCCCAATGGTCTCGCCGTCGAACCCGTGCCCGTGTCGCGCGAGGAGCTGAGGCAACGGCTCGGCCTGCCGTCGGGACCGCTGGTCGGCGTGTTCAGCCGGCTCGCGCGGTGGAAGGGGCAGCACGTTCTGATCGAGGCGCTGGCCGAATTGCCGAGCGTGCACGGTATCATCGTTGGCGACGCGTTGTTCGGCGAGCAGGGCTACGCGGCTGAGCTGAGACGGCTGGTCACGGAGCTTTGCCTCGGCGATCGCGTTCACTTCCTTGGGCATCGCAGCGACGTGCCGCTGCTGATGCAGGCGGTGGACGCGATGGTGCATCCGTCGATCGATCCCGAGCCGTTCGGCCGCACCCTGGTCGAAGCGATGCTCGCCGGCGTGCCGGTGATCGCCACTGACGCTGGCGCTGCGCCGGACATCCTCGAACATGGCCGGGCCGGCCTGCTCGTGCCGCCTGGTGATGCGCGTGCGCTGTCCGAGGCTCTGGACGCGGTGCTGGCTGAACCCGAGTTCCTCGCGCCCCAGCTCGACTACGCGTCGCGCCGCGCGCGCACCCATTACAGTCTTGCACGCATGCTGGACTCGATCGGGCTGCTGATCCGCAATGTCGGTGCGGGAGCGGCGGTGTGAGCACGATCGTCACACCTGCCCCGGCCTCCGAGCGGCGTATGGTCGATCTCGTCGTGGATTGCGGCCCGCCGTTCGCCATTCTCGCGCCGGTGCCGTCGTGGTCGAAACTGCTCGAGGACGGACAAGTCCCTGCGCGATGGAAAGGGCCGCCGGCCGTGTCGGAGGATGCCGCATGAGCGCCTCCGGTCCTTCGCTCAAGCGCTTCAGTGCGCTGCTGATCAGCGGTGCGCTGGCGAGCAAGATGCTCGGCTTCGGCCGCGAGGTGTTGATGGCGCACGTGCTCGGCGCCTCGCTCATCGCCGACGGCTTCCGGGCCGCCATGGCGGCCGTGCTCATCCCGCTTGCGTTCCTGCAGAACGAGAGCGTGCCCGCGATCATGATCCCGATGCATCGCGAGGCGCTGCAGCGGCCGGATGCCGCGCGCAGCCTCGGTGCGCTGACGATCGTCATTGCCGTCGTCTCGAGCCTGGTGACCGCGATCATCCTGCTGCTCGGTGAGCTCTGGGTGAACGCCGTCGTCGGCGGCTTCTCGGCGGAGGGGCGCGAGCTGACCTTGCACTTCGTGCGCATGATGGCGTTCGGCATGCCGGCGTCGGCGGTGCTCAATGTGCTTGCCGCCGGCGAGATCGCGCTCGGCCGCACGCGGCTGACCAATGTCCGTGCCAGCCTGCTCAACGTCGCGGTGATCGGCGGCATCGGCCTGCTGGTGCTGACCGGCGACGCCTACATGCTCGCCTGCGCCTTCACCGTCGCCTTCAATGGCCTCGCCGCCTGGGGTCTGTTCACGCTGTGGCGCGAGGGCGCGCTGAGCGTCGCCGGCCTGACCGCCGGCATGGTGATCGACAAGGGTATCGAATTCTTCCGCCGGCTGCGCGTCCTGCTGGCGTTGCCGTTGGCCGAGCAGGGCAATGTCTGGATCGAGCGCTTCACGGCATCGCGGCTGACGACCGGCGCCGTCGCGTCGCTGGACTACGCGCGCTCGCTGACCGAGAGCGCGCTGCTGCTGATCAGCCAACCGCTCGGCATGGCGGTGCTGTCGCAGCATGCCCCACGCGATCCGCGTGCGCAGACCGAGGCGCTGCTGCGGCCGCTGCTCGCGCTGACCTTGCCGGCCTCGGCGTTCCTTCTGGTCTTCTCGACCGACATCGTCCGCCTGATCTATTTCCGCGGCGCGTTCGGCGACGAGGCCCTGCTGCTGACCTCGCATGCGCTCAAGGGCATCGCCTGCGGCGTCTGGGCCGCGACCCTCGGCTGGATCCTGATCCGTCTGCTCAATGGCGCGGGGCGCAACGGCGTCGCTGCGGTCATCATCGTCTCGGCCTATCTCGCCAACATGGGCTTCAACCTGCTGATGCCGCTGTTCGATCCGTCGCCGGCGGCCGGCATGCAGTTGCTCGGCGTTGGCGAAGCGATCCGCAGCCTCGTGCTACTGTCGGGCGTGGTGTTCGTGCTCGGCGATGCGCGAAAGCTCCTGCTCGTGATCGGCCTGGCCCTGCTGCCGACCGCATTGATGGTCGTGCTCGGCCTGATGATTCAGACCTCCGTGCCGGGCCTGCTGCCGCGCCTGTTCGCCGGCGGATTGGCGTATCTGCTCTGCCTGGCCTTCGCGATCGGCATCCTGCTGCCGGCCGTGGTGGGCACGGCGCTCCGTCATGTTCGTCGTACGTTCAGGATGAAGGGAGAGCTGAGTTGACCCTGCTGGCCCTCGCTGCCGCCAAGGCGATGATGGCATCCGGTGCCTTCGTCCTTCCCGTCGCCAAGGCGGTCGATCGTGTGCTCGGCCCGCGCGGCTGCTGTTTGACGTTCCATCGCACCGCGCCGGCAGAGCAGTGGGAGCGTCTGCCCAATCGCGACTTCTACGTCGATGCCGACTTTCTCGATCGCTTCCTCGGCTATGTCCTCGACCAGGGTTGGGACGTCGTGACGATCAGCGAGGCGCTGCGCCGGACGGCAAGCGCCGAGCCGTCCGGCCGCTACGTCAACTTCTCGATCGACGACTGCTACCGCGATACGTTCGATCTGCTTGTGCCGGTGTTCCGCAGGCACAAGGTGCCGGTGACGCTGTTCGTGACGACCGGCATTCCCGAAGGCACCTTGCCGCTATGGGCCGCCGGCCTGGAGGATGCGCTGCTGCACAGGAACCATGTCAGGGTCGACGATGAGCGGATCGCGCTGTCGAGCGCCGAGCAGCGCCGCGCGGTGTTCGCGCAGATCGCCTCGCGCTGGGATGGCCCGCAGGCGGCGGATCGTTACGCCGCGTTCTGTGCCGCCAACGCCATCGACATCGAGGCGATGCATTGGAAACATGCGATCTCCTGGGAGATGCTGGAAGTGCTGGCGGGGGATCCGCTCATCGAGATCGGAGCCCACACCGTCTCGCATGCGCGCATCTCGTCGCTGTCTTCCGAAGACGCCCTTCGCGAGCTGGCCGGCGCGCGGCTGCGATTGAACGAGCGGCTCGGCATCGACGTCCGGCACTTCGCATTTCCTTACGGGCGCGCGGCCGATTGCGGACCGCGGGACTTTGCGCTGGCGCGGCAGGCCGGATTCGCCAGTGCCGCGACCACGCGCAAGGGCCTTGTCAAAGCAGGGCAGGATGCGTTCTCGATTCCGCGCAACACCATGAATGGCGCGCATCGTACGCTTGCGGCGATGGAGCTGCATCTCACGGGCTTCAGCGGGACTGCAGCGAAGGTGATGGGCCGTGTCTAGCAGGGGGCGCTTGCGAATCGTCTCGATTGCGCATCCGGCCACCAGCAGCGAGGCCGGCCGGCTGCGCTACCGCCATCTCGCGTCCCGGCCCGACGTCGATCTGCATCTCGTGACGCCCGAGGTGTGGAAGGAATTCGGCCGCACCATCACCGCGGCTCACTCCAACGAAGCCTTTCCCATCCATCGGCTCCCGATCCGACTCCCGGACGCGGGTCCGATGAAATGGTACCTGCACTTCTATCCGGCGCTGCGCCGCCTGCTGCGCGAGCTCGATCCCGACGTGATTCACCTTTGGGAAGAGCCCTGGAGCATCGTCGCGCTGCAGGCGCAGATGCTGCGCGGCCGTGCGGCGCTCGTGCTCGAGGTCGACCAGAACATCCTGAAACGGCTGCCGCCACCATTCGAGGCGATCCGCAAATTCGTCCTCGGCCGCACCGCCCACATCCTGTCGCGCAGTCCCGATGCGACTGAGGTCGTGAGGGCGTGCGGCTACACGGGTCCGGTGACGCCGATCGGCTATGGTGTCGATCTCGCGACCTTCATGCCGGCGGGTGATCGATCGAATGCGACGGCCGGCTCGCCGCTGCGGCTCGGCTATGTCGGCCGGCTGGTGGTCGAGAAGGGCCTCGACGATGCGCTCGAAGCGCTCGCGCGCAGCAAGTCGGTGGCGACGCTGAGCATCATGGGCGAAGGTCCGCACGAGCCGCATCTGCGCCGGCGCGTGGCCGAACTTGGTTTGGGCGGGCGCGTCACCATCCAGGGCTGGGCTTCACCCGCTGCGGTCGCGGCTTTTCTGCGCGGCCTCGACGCATTGCTACTGCTGACGCGAACCACGGACGCGGTGCGCGAGCAGTTCGGCCGCGTGATCATCGAGGCCCAGGCCTGCGCCATCCCGGTGATCGGATCGACCTGCGGAGCGATTCCGGATGTCGTTGGCGACGGCGGCTGGATCGTGCCGGAGCAGGATTCCGGCAGCCTGTGTCGGCTCATCGATGAGCTCAGCGGCCGGCGGGCGGAGCTCGCCGTTCGCAGTGAGGCGGCCCGCGCGAACGTGCTCCGGCGCTTCACCTATGATGCGGTCGCAGCGGCGATTGAAACGGCATGCCGTGCGGCGCAGTCGAGAACCGCATCCGGCCTCGCCCGCCCACAGCGGCTGCAGACGAATTAGCTAGGCCTTCACCGGCAGCGCCATCGCTGCGCGGCCGGACTGGCGCTTGGCGGCATCGATCTGCTTGAGCAGTTCGATGTATTGCAGCCCGATCTGGTCCCAGCCATAGATCTGCGCGGTGGCCTGGGCGCCGTCCTGCAGCCGGCGCATCAGTGCGGGGTCGGCGAAGACCGCCGCGAGCTTGGCCGCGATGTCGTCGGCGTCTGCTGAAATGCGGAAGCCGTTCACGCCGTCGCGCAGATAGTCCTCGATGCCGCCGACCGGCGTTGCGAACACCGGCACCCCGCAGGCCATGGCCTCCATGCAGACCAGCGAGAAGGTCTCGTAGCTCGTGGGGAGCACGAAGGCATCGGCCGCCGAGTACAGCGCCGGCAGGTCCGAGCGTGGGCCGGCGAAGATCAGTCGTTGCTGGGCGTTGCGCGTCAGTCTGCGGTAGGGCGCGGGATTGTCCGAGCCGACGACCAGCAGCCAGACGTCGTTGCCGAGCCGATCGAGCGCGCCGATCGCATGCGCCAGTCCCTTGCGGTTGAATTCGTGGCCGACGAACAGCAGCAGGCGCGCGTTCTCCGGGATGCCGAACTCACGCCGGATCGCCTGGCCGCCGACGGCGTCGCGCTTGAAGCGCGCGAGATCAATGCCGTTGGAGATGACGTGGATGCGGGCGGCCGGCACGCGGAAGAAGCGCTGCAGCTCCGCGGTGACGCGGGAGGACACCGCCACGAACGCCCGATACCGCAGGCCTCCGATCATGAACCGGTCGCGCAGCGCGACCCACAGATGCATCGGGTTGAGCATCCAGCGCCAGCTGCCGGCGGCGCGTTTCTCGGCGAGGCTCTGCGCATTGACGGCATGCACGATCAGCACGTCACCCTTGAGGCTGTCGCCGTGGCTGATGACGACGGCGTCGGGGTGACGCGCCAGCGCCCGTGTCGCGGCCAGCGTGAACAGCGGCACGACAATGGCGCGGCCGATGTGCCGGAACAGTCCGCGAGTCGGAATCCGCGCCAGCCATGGCGCAACGCGCTCGACTCTGATGGTGTGTTCGAGATTGTCCGCGACGGTGCTCGCGAGCACGATGTTCGATAAACCATTCCGGCCGAAAACGCGCGCCAGCTCGATAGCGACGGTTTCCACGCCGCCGGCATTGCTTATCTCTTGAACGACCTGGACGATCTCAAACGTCATAACGGAAATCTAAGGGATCAGACATTGCGACTTCGTTCCAATCTGCTGGTCATTAGCACAGCCCTGTTAACGTTTGTCACGTCGCCATGGCCGAGCGCTGTCCACGCCATCGAAACGAACGCCTCGGCGCTGCGGATCGACGAGCGCATCGGCGGCGGCAATTTGGTCACGCATCTGGCCGGCAAGAGCGCGCAGATCTATCAGGCACTGCACGGTGTCGGTGCCAGGATGGGCCGAATGGATTCCTACGGCTGGCGGACGTTGGCGCGGGTACCGACGCCGCACGATTTCGATGCCGCGATGCTGGAGGCGCACAAGAACGGTATCATGCCGCTGATCCTGCTGGAGTATGAAGGCAGCTATCAGAGCCTGACTCCGCCGCAGCCGATCGGGTCCTATCAGGACTGGTTCGCGGCTGGGCAGGCGATGGCGAGACGTTTCCGCCCCGGCGGCGAATGGGGCCGCGAAAACGGTATTCCCGATTGGGGTGCTACCGTCTTCACCGCCATCAACGAGCCCGATGTGCAGGCCACGATCCCGCGCCAGGACTATCACGACGCGCTGGCCGGGCTTGCCGACGGTGTTCACAGCGTCGCCCCCAAGCTGCGGGTCGTTCCCGGCGGCTTTGCCACCTGCAACTCGCATGGCGATGCGACGTTGCGCGGCTACGGTCCGGCGATCGCCGATCTGCTCGAGGACGGCCGTCTCGACGGCATCGACCTGCATACCTACTACAATGATAAATGGTATCCGATGACCCGCGGCCGCGAGTTCTCGGTGCAGACCTGCTTCGACCGTATCAAGCAGGCGATGGGGCTGAGCCGCGACATCAACTTCTACGCAACCGAGTTCAACGTCGCGCGCGCCGGCGCGTGGGACAGCGATACGGACGCGGCGAGATTGTTTCTCAATGCGATGTGGGACCAGCTTGCGGTGGTTGGCAAGGATGGCAGCATGCCGGTGTCCATGCTGGCGTTTCCTTGGAATCTCGGCGACACACCCGATGTCGACGGCCTGGCCTATGCGATGGCGACGGGCAAGGATCCCTGGACCCCGGAGGCGCGCAGCCTCGTGGTGAAGACGGTGCTGCAGCTCGCCGGTCACATGAGGATCGTGTCCATCGACCGGCGGCTGGCGCTGTACACGCTGCGCGGATCGGATGCCGATTTGATCGTGTGGCAGAACATTGCCGGCTGGACCGAGCGGCCGGGCCGCGCGGTCGAGCTCGAGCTGCCCGCAGGGACGCGCAGCCTCGAGGTCTGGGGCTGGGATGGGCTGCGGCGCCGGATCGAGGCAAAGCCCGGACGTTTCTTCGTCGACGGCCTCAATGCCGATGAAACCTACATGTTTCGCGTGCCGCGGCCGTGAGCGGCGGCTCGGATCGCGAAGATCATGTCGGCGCTGATCGAAGCCTGTCGGGTGTGGCTCGCATGTTCCATTAACTGAAAAGTAAGGCCAGCACGACGTGGTTCACTGCCGCCAAAGCTTTTTACGATAATTGCCGTCATGACGATCCCGCCGCGCCATGGGTGGCGCGCCGGATCTCTCTCGGGTGATGCTGGAATGCAGCCAATCAAAAAGGCTGAGATTGCAAATGACAGGCCGGCTCCCGCGCAGGCCGTGACCGGCGTTCGCATCCGAGAGATCGGCGCGGCGGATCTGCCGGCGGTCGCCGCACTGCTGACGCGCGGATTCGCCTTTCGCAGCGAGGCCTATTGGTTGCGCGGACTCGAACGCCACGCGGCGCGCCCGCGGCCGGCCGGTTATCCGGCATTCGGCTATTGTCTCGACCAAGCCGGGGTGCCTGTCGGCGTGATCCTGCTGCTGTTCTCCGAGCTCCACATCGGCGGTGAGCCGATCGTCAGGGCCAATGTCTCGAGCTGGTATGTCGAGCCGGCGTTCCGTGCCTTCAGCTCGATGCTGGTGCGCGCGGCGACGCGCGACAAGACGGTGACCTATTTCAACATCACGCCGGCCCCGCACACTTGGCCACAGGTCGAGGCTCAGGGCTTTTCGGTCTACTGCAAGGGACAGGTCTACGCCGCGCTGGCCCTGTCGCGACCGCGCTCGGATGTCCGTATCGAAGAATTCTCCGAGGACGATGTGCACGGGCTCTCTCCCGATGAGGCGGATCTGTTGCGGCAGCATGCGCAATGGGGGTGTCTCAGTCTCGTCGCGCGCGAGGCCGATGCGGCGTATCCGTTCGTGTTTCAGAAGCACCGGGTGATGAATGCGCTGCCGGTGTATCGCCTGCTGTATTGCCGGGATGTCGCTGACCTCGTGCGGCTGGCCGGCAACATCGGCTGGCTGCTGCTGCGGCGCGGCGGCCTGCTGGTGCGGCTCGATGCCAATGGGCCCATCGCAGGGCTGGCCGGCTGGTACTCGGACAAGCGCGGACGCAAATATGCCAAAGGTCCGCATCCGCCGCATCTCGGCGATCTCGCCTTCACCGAAGCCGCGCTGTTCGACGGCTGAGAGGTGGCAATCGATTGGGTTGCATGGTCCCGCTGCGGCGGCCGGGATACTCGCTCGCGTGGTCTATGGGACCGGTGTGACGGCACGCACAGTCTGGGCTTCCGGCATGCGCCATCCTCCTGGCAACGGAGGAGGTCATCCATGTCTTACGTTTTCGAACTCGCGCTGGCGGCGATGCTGCTGTTCTTCCTGTTCCTGCCGATCACCGATCGCAGGACGGTCATGATGAAGCTCTGCATGATCATGGTCGTCGCCATCCTGTTCACGGTTACGCTGGCCGTCCCGCATGGCGGCGCACCATCCGCCCACGCCCTGGTGCTGACGGCAAACTGATGTGGCGCGGGTGAGCTCCGGCCTTGCCGCTCGAGCATGATGTTTGGACGGGGCGATCCAGACGGCGCGGCTCGCAGATCGAACGGCCGCCGGTTGGCAGTCCGCCCCTCATCGTGTAGCACCGGCTGAACCTTACGCCACGCTCAGGGGATCCGGATGCCTGCTCTTGCCCATGCGCTGCTCGCCGCCCTGAAGGACCATGGCGCCCGCGAGATCTTCGGCATTCCCGGCGACTTCGTGCTGCCGCTGTTCAAGGTCATCGAGGAGAGCAACATCCTGCCGAGCGTCACGCTGAGCCATGAGCCGGCGGTCGGCTTCGCCGCGGATGCGGCCGCGCGCTATCATGGCGGCCTCGGCGTCGCCGTCGTCACCTACGGCGCCGGCGCCTTCAACGTCGTGAACGCAGTCGCCGGCGCCTATGCCGAACGCTCGCCCGTCGTGGTGATCGCGGGCGCGCCTGGCGCGCGTGAGCGCGTCTCCGGCTTTCTGCTGCACCACCAGGCCCGTACCGTCGACACGCAGCTCGCGGTGTTCAAGGAGATCACCTGCGATCAGGCGGTGCTGAGCGATCCGGCCACCGCCCCGGCCCAGATTGCGCGCGTGCTGCGCAGCGCGAAGGAGATGTCGCTGCCGGTGTATCTCGAATTTCCGCGCGACATGGTCGATGCCGAGGTCGAGCCGGTGGTGCCGCTGCCGCCGCGGCGGGCCAGCCGCGAGGCGCTCGACGAATGCGTCGAGGAGATCCTCGCCCGCATCGCGCAGGCAGAGCGTCCCGTGATCGTCGTCGACGTCGAAATCCGCCGCTACGGTGTCGAGGACAGGATCGCCGCGCTGGCGCGCAAGCTGGGTCTCCCGCTGGTGACGACCTTCATGGGCCGCGGCCTGCTCGACAGGGCCGACGATGTCGTCGCCGGCACCTATCTCGGCGCCGCGGGCAATCCGGCGATCACGGAGCTGGTCGAGAATGCCGATCTCGTGTTGATGCTGGGCGTCATCCTGTCGGATACCAATTTCGCGTTGTCGAACCGGGCGCCAGACCCGCGCCGCATGATCCTGGCCGCCAGCCGTGAGGTCCAGATCGGCCATCACGCCTATCGCGACATGCCGCTCGGCGATCTGATCGATGCGCTCGACGAGCGCGCGGCACCGCGGGCCGCAGCTCCCGGCCTGCCGCGGCAGCGCTCGGCCTATCCGCGCGGCCTCGCTGCCGATGGCGCGCCGATTGCGCCTTCGGACATCGCGACCGCGGTCAACGACATGTTCGACCGCCACGGCCGGATGCCGATGACCTCCGATATCGGCGACTGCCTGTTCACCGCGATGGAGATCGACAATACCGCGCTGGCCGCGCCGGGCTACTACGCGGGGATGGGCTTCGGCGTGCCGGCGGGCATCGGCGTGGCCGCGACCGGACTTCGTCCGCTGATCCTGGTCGGCGACGGCGCGTTCCAGATGACCGGATGGGAGCTCGGCAACTGCCGCCGCTACGGGCTCGATCCGATCGTCGTGCTGTTCAACAATTGCAGCTGGGAGATGCTGCGCGTGTTCCAGCCGGAATCGCGGTTCAACGATCTCGACGACTGGCACTATGCCGACATCGCCAATTCCATCGGCGGCACCGGCGAGCGCGTCGCCACCCGCAGCGAGCTCGTCGCCGCGCTGGAGCGCGCGGTGCATCGGCGCGGACGCTTCTCGCTGATCGAAGTGATGCTGCCGCGCGGCAAGACCTCGGACACGCTGGCGCGCTTCGTGGCAGGCTTCAAGTCGGCGCGCGAACGCATGGCCCAGGGATAGGACGGCCGGAAGGCCGTCTCGACGCGCCGCCGTCAACCGGTTGCCGACCGCAGTACCGTCTTGATCGCGTCGCGGCCCTTCCAGGCGAAATAGGTGAGGCGGCCGCCGAACGAGCGATGGCTGCGAAGCCTGTTCGAGCCGAGCACGTGTCCGACCTCTTCGGGGAAGCGCTTGACCTCGGCCTGCACCATTCTGTCGGTATTGGCCATGATGGTGCTCAGGCGCGTACCCCAGTCCGAGTCCTCGATGCGATCGATGCGGACCTGGATCGCATACTCGATGTCATAGATGCTGGTCAGGATTTCCTTGGCGGTCACGACGCGGTTGTTCTTCAACGCGATCCGGAGCGCGAGCCGCTTGTCCTCCAACTGGTCGAGCACCATCGGCACGGTCATCGCGTAGGGCGCCGCGATGACGTCGGCAATGTTCTTCGAGCGCGCCGCCTTCGTCGCCAGCCGCATCACCTGCCACGGCTCCTTCAGGCGCTTGGCGACGAGCGTCAACGCAAAGGGCACGGCTTCCGGCTGCTTCTTGCGCAGCGCATCGAGCAGCAGCACCATCTTCTTCACCTGCGGATCGTCGAACTCCGCGATCCGGTCCGGCAGCGAATCGGCGAACTTTGCAAGTTCCTCGCGGGCGCGCAGCGCCTTCATCAGCTTGACGACATCGTCGAACACCGACGGCGAGGCCGTATAGGCCTTCAGCTTGCTGCGGACCTGCTCGATGCCCTCGGCGCGCGCCAACGTGCCTTCCAGCGACTTCGTCACCTTGGTCTGGAACGCGCTCGCCGCCTGGCGGATCTCGCGCTGCTTGTCGGCCGCGATCAGGTCCTTCATCTGTGCATTATAGTCGCGCGCCATGGTCGGCAGCAGATCGCGCGAGATCCATTCCCAGATCGGCGTGAGGGAGCCGCGGGCAATGCGACCCTCATTGGCATGCTCCGGCGAACCGTCGATGAGAAGCTGCTCGACCGGCATGAAGAAGTAGCGCGAAGGATTGATGGTGCGGTGGCCGCCGCCGCCATTGTTGTTGCGGATCTCGGCGCGCAGCCGGGCCTGGAGGTCGGCGGATCCCGGCATGTCGACGCCGCTCAGCTCCAGCCGTTCGAGCTCGCTGAGCAGACAGCTTCGTGTCAGCGGTGACAACCGCTGCAGGAATTCCCAGATCCGGTCGACCGGTCCCATTGGCGTCAGGCTGTCAGCTATATGTCAAGGTCGCTCGTCTCCGCGGACGGGCACGGAACGCATGGAAGCACGAAACAGTTGGTGCGAAATTAATGTCAGTAAACAATCGTAGCAATGCACGGCATCGTGGACAGCCGCCGCCGCACGCGCCGCGGATGTCTCCTGAAGGGTGGCCTCACGCCCCGGCTTAACCATTGCAGCTTGCAACTTTTTGGGGAAATGATCGGCGGTTGCACGAGTTGCCGGAACAATCCCGTATTGCTACGGACGGCATAATTAACCATGTTAAAGTTGCCGTCGCGTCACAATGAGGCATGGCACAGCTGAACAACAGCCTTTCCGACGCTCACGCCGCACCTGCTCCGGGCAGCCAAGAGGTTAACGACCCGGATCTCCTGGCGACCCGTTCCGGCATGTCTGCGCCGCTTGCGATGGGACGTCACGACGACCAGGGCAGGCTCGCTTTGGCGCGTCAGCTGAACGGTTCGCTCACCGCCCTGATGCTCTACATGGAGGAAATCAAGCAGCGCAGCGACGAGATTGCCAGGACGCCCGGCGAGCGCCGGCATGTCCAGCTCGTCGTCGACAACGCGTTGCTGCAGACCGAGCGGATCTGCGCCCTGGTCAACCAGATGTCCGGCGCGCACGGGCAGTTCGGACCGCTGTCGCGGGCTGTGCCGGCTCACGAGGAGGGCGCGGTGCCCGCGCGGCCAACCGGCCGGGCCAGCAAGTCGCTCACCCCGCGCGAATACGAGGTCCTCAAGCTGATCAGTGAGGGGCACTCGAACAAGGAGGGCGCCTTGCGCATGGGCATCAGCCCCCGCACCTTCGAGAGCCATCGCGCCGAAGCCATGCGCAAGGTTGGCGCGCGCAATACCGCCGAACTCGTCCGCGCAGCACTCCTCAACCAGATCGGATGACGGCGGACGAGTGCGAATGCCGCGCTCGTGCCTTCGAGGTGGGCCCTGCGATGCAGACAACGACAATCGGCGTCGACCGGCTCGGTCGAACGCGCTGATTGCGGACGCGGATGTCCGTGCTGTCAGAAATAATCCTCGGCGAAGGGACGAACCCGGGAGGTCGGGCGCAGCGGCGCTTGCGCCTTGGGCGGCGTCGGCACGATCGTAATGGTCCAGCGCGGCGGTACGCTCGCTTCCTTTTCCATGACTGAACGGACGTGGCCGGTGATCGTCGATCCGCCGGATTTCACGGTCGCGGTCCGGCCGTTGAACTGCGCAATTCGGAAACGCCTGACTTCCTTCTGGTCGGCGGTTTCAAAAGTAAACATGGGACACATCTCCTATGTGACCCCGAGTCTCGCAGCTCATGATTAGTTGATTGTGAAAATCGTGAGCCGTAGAAGTACGGCGTCAACCCATTGTAAGGGATTATGAAGGTCAGGTTCGGCGAATCCGCGTTCGTGAACGTCTCGTTTGCCATCTCGATCGTCGGAGCCCGTCCTCGTCGCCGCGGTGCACCGTGCGGGGACGTCGCGCAGATCGGCATGCGCCAGGGAGGCCTGCGGCCTCACGCTTCAATATTGCAGCTCCTGGGCGCGGGCGGCGGCGTAGGCGGCCTCGATGCTGTCGAGCAGTTCGGCATACTCCTTGGCGGACAGGCGTGGTGCGCTCTTCTCCAGCGCCAGCGCGTAGGTTGCAAGCCGGCGGTACCCGAAGGTTCCGGCTGCGCTCTTCAGCGAATGCGCCTCGCGGCCGATCTTGATGCGCTCGCCGTCGAGCGTCAGCTGGCGGAGCTGCTTCAGCCGCGCATCCGTCTCGCTGAAGAACACGTCGCGGATCTCCTGCGCCGCCTCGTCTCCGATCTCGCCGACCAGCTCGGCGTAGGCTTCGCGGTCCAGCGCAGCTTCGGGAGCAATTTCGGTGTCGGCGCCAATGTCGGCGGTCGCGGCATCCGCCTGAGCCGGCACCAGCGGGGCGTCTGATGCCGCGGTTTCCGGCACCTGAACGGGCAGGGGCAGCACGCGCAGGATGGCCTCCACGAGCGCCTTCTTGCGGGCGGGCTTGACGACGAAATCGTTCATCCCGGCTTCCCGGCAGGCTCGGATATCCTCCATGAAGGCGTTCGCCGTGAAGGCGATGATCGGCACGTTGGAGCGGCGCTCGCCTCGCGCGCGAATGGTCCGGGTCGCCTGGAAGCCGTCCATCTCCGGCATGCGGACGTCCATCAGGATGAGGTCGTAGTTGAAGCGGCTGGCGGCGGTGACGGCCTCGGCGCCGTCGCAGGCCGTGTCGGTTTGGATGTCGAAATCCTTGAGCATCTTGGTCGCGACCAGGCGGTTGGTCGGATTGTCGTCCACCACGAGGACGCGCAGCGGCCGGCCGAACGCCGCGATCCGGTTCTGCAGCGAGGCGTAGATGCCGTCGTCGTTCTGCTCTGGCACCGCGATGGTCTCGGCAATCGGCAGCGTCAGGCGGAACGAGAAGGTGGACCCTCTGCCCAGCGTCGAGGTGACCCTGATATCACCCCCCATCTGCTCGATCAGTCGCTTGCAGATCGCGAGTCCGAGTCCGGAGCCCCCGAACCGGCGGCTGATCGAATTGTCGGCCTGGACGAAGTTCGCGAACAGCGAGCCGATCTTGTCGGCGGCAATGCCGATGCCGGTGTCGGTCACCGTCCATTCCACGGTCGCCTTCTCGTCATCCTTCTCGATGCAGCGCGTCGTGACGACCACTTCGCCGGACGAGGTGAACTTGACTGCGTTGGACACCAGGTTGAGCAGGATCTGGCGAATGCGGCCGGCGTCGCCGACCAGCGCCGGCGGCACGGCTGGGTCGCCGACGCTCCTCAGCTTCAGGTCCTTGGCGGAAGCCCGCGGCCCGATGATGCTGAGCGTGTTGTGGACCAGGGCCTCGGCGGAGAACGCGATGTCCTCGAGCGAGAGCTGGCCGGATTCGAGCTTGGAGAAGTCGAGAATGTCGTTGAGGATCTCGAGCAGGTTGTCGCCGGCATTGTGGATCGCCACCACCGAACGGCGCTGCTCGGGATCGAGATTGGTTTCCAGCAGCGTCGTGGCGAGGCCGAGCACCGCGTTCATCGGCGTGCGGATCTCGTGGCTCATCATCGCGACGAAGGTGGACTTCGCCGCATTCGCGGCCTCGGCGGCCTCGATCAGGTGCTCGTGGCGTTCCCACCAGCGGGAGATCAGGACCGCGGCCGCGAGCACGGCCATCGCGCTCACCAGCGACACGATGACCAGAAGCGTCGCCATGTCGCGCCAGGCCTTCAGGACGTCGTGCTCGAATACCGACGCCACGATCATCGCGGGATAATTGGGCAGCATCTTTGCCGCCCGCAGGCGCATCTCGCCGGTTCGTGCGGAGGGCTCGCGCAGCACGCCGCCGGCCGACAGCGCGCGCTGACCGAAGCCGGAGGTCCGCCTGCCGATCTCGCTCGTGGGCGGAAAATGCGCGAGCAGCGTCCCGTCCTCGCGGATCAGCGACACCGCGGCATCGAGACCCTGCGCGGTGGAGCCGAAGAAGTTCTCCAGATAGGGCACCGACATGGCGCCGAGCATCATGCCCATGAACTCGCCATTGGAATCGTCGAGCCGGCGGGCAAAATAGATGTTCCAGGTGCCGTCGCCGCGATTCTGAACCGGCGTGCTGAGGAACGTGTGCGGTGCAGGGTCGGCCTTCAGCGCCTTGAAGTAGTCGCGGTCGGCGATGTTGACGTCCGGGATCGGCCAGTAGCGCGAGAAGTTCAGGAGCCTGCCTTGCGCGTCGATCAGCGTCACCGCATCGATCTGCGGCAGTCCCGCGATCTTTTCCTTGAGCAGGAGGTGGGTCTGATGGTCTGACGCGACCTTGCGATACGCCGCAGCGTCGATGGCGCCGCCGCGCACCAGGTAGTCGCGCACGCTCGTGAGCACGAGGTCGACGGACTTCACCGAACGGTCGGCGTTCTCGGCAAGCGTGAGGCTATGGCGGCTGAGATCTTCCTCGGCGTGCTGAAGCGCGTTCTCGCGCAGATTGGTGAGGAAGAAGAGGTTGCTGCCGGCAATGACGCAGATGAGGATCAGCGCGATCGCTGCAGGCGCTCCCAGAAAGCGCTTCTTTTTGCTCATCGCCTGCTACCAGCCCGCCGCTCGGACCAGCCGCCGGCGATCGGTCTGCTGCGCGATCTGCTTCAGAGTTTGCCGGGGCCGCATCAGGTCGATCGGCTTCGAGAAGGGGGAATCTATATTGAGCTCGAGAACCTCGGTGCCGGAGCGGTTGCCCAGCGAGAGGTCCGGCATGATGCAGTCCAAGCTCCTCTTCTGCAGGACGATCGAGGCTGCGTCGACCGAGCTCACGTCCGTCGCGTTGAAGCCGGCCTGTGCTGCAATCTTTCGCAAGATTGAAACATGCACGGCGGCATCTTCGATCACGAGGAGTTCGTTGCGCATGAATTCCCTGTCCCGTTGCCACCCTGACACGGTCATCGGCAAGCAGGATCGTGTCTACCGGCCGGCTCTGACCCCCTCGTAAATTTTGGTTTCCGTACGACTACGGGGAGCGTGCGGCGATGTATGCGTCCTGCCGTCGTCAACCGCGCGGTGTTCGTCCGCCAAAGAGAAAGCGGCCGAACACCGGTCCGGCCGCCGCGCAGGGCATTCCCGGGGAGTTCGGCTATTCGGCCGGGCCGAACACGGCTTCCATCTTGGTCTTGAGCGTCGCAGCATTGAACGGCTTGACGATGTAGTTGCTCACGCCGGCCTTCTTGGCGGCGATGACGTTCTCGGTCTTCGACTCGGCCGTGATCATGATGAACGGCGTCTTCGACAGTTCCGGGCTGGCGCGCACCTCGCGCAGCAGGTCGTAGCCGGTCATCGGCTCCATGTTCCAGTCGGAGATCACGAGGCCATACTTCTTCGCCTGCATCTTGGAGAGCGCGGCCGATCCGTCGCTGGCGTCGTCGACGTTCTCGAATCCGAGCTGCTTCAGCAGGTTGCGGATGATCCGGATCATAGTGGCGTAGTCATCGACCACCAGGATCGGCATCGACAGATCAAAGGCCATGTCATTACTCCGCGCGTCTGGTCAAAAGCCGAACACGGGCGAGATATATCAGCACGAAGATTATTCGACGCTTCTTGGAACTCGCGCTCGTCAGCACGTCGACAATTATCAGCGCCCGTTGAACAGCGCGTTAATTCCGTCCGCATCGGTGATGGGGATCATACAATGGGCCGTAGTTGTACGGAGGCAAGGGCGTTCGGCGAGGCGCCGGCGCGCGACGGCCGGAACGACGCCTGCTTACGGCAGGCTGCGCGGCCGGACCAGGTTCTCGTAGTGGGCCTTCACGGCGCCGTAGCACTCACACGCCGTCTTCTTCAGCCCCTCCAGATCGATGATCTCGATATGGCCGCGGCTATAGTGGATGAAGTCCGCCTGCTGCAGCGTGCTCGCCACCAGCGAAACGCTGTTGCGTCGGGCGCCGATCATCTGCGCCAGGGACTCCTGGGTGATGTAGAGCTTGTTGCCGCCTGAAAGGTCATGCGTCTGCAGCAGGCAACGGGCGAGACGCGACTCGACGGTGTGGGCGGCGTTGCAACCGGCGGTCTGCTGACTCTGCACGTAGATGGCGAGTGCGTGGCGCAACATCAGCGCGCGAAACGAGGGGCTCTGTTCGGCGGCTGCCCGTACCCTGTCGATGTCGACGACCGATGCAGCACCGGGAACGAGGACCACCGCGCTGTTCAGCACCACCGGATCGCCGCCCGCGAGCAGGGACATGCTTCCGAAGAAGCTATCGCGACCGATCATCGCCACCTGAACGCGCTCTCCGCGCGCGAGGTTCACGACCAGCGAGATCACGCCGCGATGAGGAAAGTAGATGCGCGAAAGCTTTTCGCCGACCTCGGCGAGAATGGAGTCTTGCACCAGATCCACGGTCCGCAGATAGGGTCGGATCAGCTCGAAATCATCGTCGGTCAACGACGACAGGAAACCGTTCGGAGAACGCAAGCTGGGGTCCAAAGCCATCTCCTGCATTGCAGTATCGGAGCCTCGCAGATCTCAATGCCCTCATGGTTCCATAGAACTGCGTCCCATCCGCTGACAAGAAGAATCACGGGTAATATTCCCAGTAAAGGCCATTCGTTCCTGCTGTGTGCGTTGTCGTGCAGACAGGCGCGAATGCGCGTTGCGGATTTGGGCCATCAACGTGTGTGCGATGTGCTGATCTGATCGCGCGCGGTTGTATACAGTCGGCACGCATCCGGCCTCCGCCTCGGCTCCTGAAAGCAGCGCAGCACGCCTGCGGCGAACGTCTCGTTGCTCCGGCCGCCGCAGCTCCGCCGGACACGGACGCCACGTAGCAAGCGCCGCAATTGACAGCGGACATCTTGAGGCCAAAATCGCTAATAAGCGCGCTGATTCGTTGACGGATCTTTTTCTGTCGGATGCAACTCTCGTCGCCAGTGGAGGCATCGGCCGGTGTCCTGCGGCTGGCGGTGACGAGGTTGTCGTCTTGGCAGGAGCAGGAGTCCAACTGATGCTGCATCCAACCGGAGCGCCATCGATGGTCAGCGGTGAGACTGAGCGCCAAGGCTGAGCATCAAGACGAAGCTGAACATTGCAGCGGCGTCCGTGCGTTTGCGTCCCGATAGCCCCGCCGTCCTCCCCCCCAACAGGTATTGCAGGATTCATGGCCTCTTCCACCTACCAGCGGTCCAATCAGTCGCTGCCGAGTCCGGGCGCAGACATTCCGGCTGCAGCGACGCCGGACATCCACCCAGGGATGGCCATCGTGGGTCAGGTTGCCGGTGGCCTGCTGCACGACTTCAACAACATTCTCACCGTGATCACGGGGACCATCGACATTCTCGCCGAAGCGGTCGAGGACAAGCCTGAACTGGCGGCCGTCGCGCGTCTGATCGACGAGGCCGCGACCCGGGGCGCTCGATTGACGTCGCAGCTTCTGTCGTTCGCAAGGGGGCGGCCGCCGCAGCCATGTGCGGTGGAGTTGAACGAGCTCCTGGTCGACGTCGCTCGCCTGCTTCGTCCGACATTGGGCACCGAGGTCGAGGTGACGACGTCGGTGGGCGCGGACGTGCCGGCCGTCTTCGCTGATCCGGGCCAGTTGATGGCGGCATTGCTGTGTCTTGCGATCGGGGCCCGACATCGACTGGAGCACGGCGGCCGCATCGACATCCAGGCCAGGCGCATGAGTGCGGACGCCTCGGGCGCCGGCGGCATCTCCTCCGACGTGCAGATCGTGTTGACGGCGTCGGTGAGTGCGGCGGAGGCCGGTCCAGCCGATCCCGTGTTCTCGGAGATCCGGCTGGTCGAGGATTTCGTCAGGCGCTCGAACGGACGTCTGGAGCTCCAGGAGCCGCGCGGCCGGACCGCCAGCGTCGAGATCGTCCTCCCGCACGCGGACCGCGCCCCCGCGTAACCGGCCGCTCTTCCGCAAGCTCATAGTTAGCGCTGCCTTAACGGTCGCACCGCGTATCGGCGCGCGCCGACCGTCAGACGCGGATCCGTGCGCCATTTTACCGTGAATCGCGGCGGCCTGCACGCATTTGATCGAACTGATTAGCGGCCAATTAGGATTAACGGCGGCGGCGGAGGCTGCTCCGAAGTCAATTTAACGAACGGGTAGGATTCCGCGGACCAGTCTGCGCCATCGCCGACAGAACGGTGCGGCGATGTCTACTCATGTTCATCCAGAAGGGAATGACAATGTCAGGTATCGTACTCTCTGCGTCGGTTCGCCAGAACCTGCTCTCGCTCCAGTCGACGGCTCAGCTCCTCGCCACCACGCAGAACAACCTCTCCACGGGCAAGAAGGTCAACTCGGCGCTCGACAATCCGACCAACTTCTTCACCGCCCAGGGTCTCGACAACCG
>NZ_JBNPUW010000014.1:0-187411 GCF_051168375.1 Bradyrhizobium sp. HKCCYLRH1034
CAATGGAGTCGTCTTCAGAATCTCTCTTGCGGAACAATGCAATAGAGGCCGAAAAATCATATGCGATTCCCCTGCCCCACAAGGGGGGAGGGAATGAGAGAGCTCGGCCCATATGACATCCCCCCATCACTGTCTCACCCCTTCACCAGAGCCCGATAGTCGAGCCTACGGTGGAACCAGTACTGATAGCCGGAGATGTTCTTCTGCATCGCGACGTTGACGAACGGCTGATACAGCGGAATGCGTGGCACCTCGGCGAAGGCGAGATCGACGAAGCCCTTCACGTCGGCATCGTACGTCGCCTTGTCCCCGGCCGCGGCGGCGTCACGCGCGCCGTTGATGAGCTTGTCCATCTCGGGCGACTTGTAGCTCATCGTGTTGAACACGGAATTGTTGCCGTGATAGCACCAGTAGAAGAAGTATTCGGGGTAATCGAGCCAGCCCGAGAAGATGTTGGTGAAGAGCGGCATCTCCTTCTTGTTCAGCTCGGTGCGCCAGTTGGCGCCAGGCACCTTGTTGATGGTGGTCTTGATGCCGAGCTGGGCGAGGCTCTCCTGCACCAACACGCACAAGGGCTCGTTGACCTGTGCGAAATTGAGGTCGAAGGAGATCGTGGTTTCGAAGCCGTTGGGGTAGCCGGCTTCCGCCAGCAGCGCTTTTGCCTTCTCCATGTCGGTGAAGTACTTGGTCGGCTGCGGCCACGCCACCTCGGTCGCCTTATCCGCCGGCGCGCCGAACATCGGATTGGCAAGGCCGAACATCACGGCATCGATGATCTTCTGATAGGGCATTGCATAGGCGAGCGCCTGCCGGACCTTGGGATTGTCGAACGGCGGCTTGGTCACGTTCATGCCGATATACTGGATGCCGTTCGAGATCGGCAGCGAGATCACGGTATGCTTGCCGTTCGACTTCATCTCCTGGAAGTCCTTGTTCGGCAGCTCATAGGAGATGTCGGCATCCCCGCGCTCGAGCAGCGCGCGCCGGTTGCCGGCCTGCGGCACCATGCGCCAGATCACACGCTTGATCTTCGGCAGCGGACCGCACGCCCAGTCGTCGTTGCGCTCCATGATCACTTCGGTACCGGCGGTCCACTTCGTCACCTTGTAGGCGCCGGAACCCGCGGTCTGCTGCTTGGTATATTCGAGCCCCCATGGGTCTTTGTCGGTCGCGTTCTTCTTCACGAGCTCCGAGTTGACCACGCAGGGGACAATGACGGCGAGATCGGGGATCGTCAGGCGGTCCTTCTTCAGAAAGTCGACGCGCACGGTGTGGTCATCGACGATGACGAACTGCTCGGTCTTGGTCAGCGAGCCGGCGCTCATCTGGAAGGTCGGGAAGCCACCGACGCTGACGGCGCGATCGAGCGACCACTTCACGTCCTTGGCCGTGACCGGCGTGCCGTCGTGGAATTTGGCGTTCTTGCGCAGCTTGAAGGTGGCGGACATGTCGCCGATGGTCATGTCCTCGGCGAGTTCGGGCTTGAACTTGTCGCGGTCGTAGTACGGCACCCCGCCCGGGCCGCTCTTCATCTCGTGGCTGATCAGGCGGTCATAGCAGTTCCAGGACACCTCGTAGCCCGGCACGTTGGTGCCGACGCCGTGGATGTCGAGGTTGTTGGGACCGCCTTCGGACACGATCAGCAGCGTCTCGGACCGCGCGTCGGCCATGGCGGAAGACATGATGGCCGGCGCCATTGGCAGCGCCGCCCCTGCAGCCAGACCGGACACGGATTTCAGAAAATCGCGACGCTTCATCAAATGCCCCCGAGGATAACGACTGTCGGGAACAGTGGTCGCAAGCTTCGTGCCAAGCCCGGCTGAAAGCTAAGCTATTGAAATATCGAGGAGCCTTGACCGAGCGGCACAGCTCAGCGCCCCCAATTGCATACAAAGCTGCATATTTGCTGAGTTTATAATCACCTCAGTTAGTCTGCGACAGATTTACGCAACGCCTGTTGGACCGCCGCCCCGGTTAGGATCACTCCGGCCAGATCAGCGCCTGCAGCTCGTCGAAGTCGCGGACCTTGGCCGGCCAATCCGGAATGCAGATGTGGCGGAGCGGATCGCTGTACTGGTGCAGCAACAGCAGGACCAGCAGCCGTCGCTTCAGCTGCCGGTCGATGTCCTCCAGCGCAAATCCGTAGCCGTCGAACAAGGCACGCACGCGCCCGGGATGACCCGCTGCCATGAAGGCGCTCGGCCCGAGCAGATCATACTCGCCAAAACCGGTCATGACGTCGCCGAAGTCGAACAGCCCGCTCAGCTGCCAGCCATCACCGCTGCGCGTGACGAGTAAGTTCTCCGGAATGTATTCACCGGTCAGGATGACCGGCGGCGGATCCTGCGGCAGCAGTGCTGAGGCCTCGCGCAGGAGATCGTCCAGCCCGGCGAGAAGCGTCGGCGGCAAGCCGAGCCGCTGATGGCGTGCATGACATCCGACCATCTGCATCCGCAAGAAATCCGACCAGCGCGGACCGAGCGCCAGCAGCTCGCCAGGCGGGACCCGCTGCACGGCGGCGATCAGACGACCGACCTGCCTGAGCAAGAGCTGCTTGTCCCACTCCGGGAGTTGCCGCCACACATCCGAAGCAGGCATGCCGCCGAGCCTGGTCATGATCAGATAGCACCAGCCGTCGCGCTCCCCCTCGTGTCGCAGGTCGGGGGTACGGACGTCGCCGACGCCACCGGCGAGCACGCGCAAGGCCGCCCGCTCGGACTGAAACTTGCGGCGATGAAACGGCGGGAAGACCTTCAGGATCAGTCCGTCGTTCAGCGCGAGGACCAGATTGGTGCCCGCCGCGAACGGCACCAGCCGCGCGTCGTCGTAGCCATGGCCGCGCGCAATATCGCGTGCAGCCGGCAGCCAGCGCGTCACGTCGGCACGGAGGCGCCGGAGCTGCGCGCCATCGGCGACCGGTGGCAACGTCATTTTCAGCGATCCGGGCTCGCGCGCTCGAACTGGCGCAGCAGACGGTTGCCGCGGTCGACGGCGGCATCGAGCGCCGCCTGCGCCGGTTTGCGGCCGCTGAAGGCCTGCTCCATCTCGTCCTCGATGGCATCACGGATCAGCACGAACGAGCCGAGCCGCAGTCCGCGCGAATTCTCCGTGGGTGGGTTGAGCGTCACCTGCTCGATCGAGATCGCGGCTCCTGGATTGCGGTCGTAGAAGCCCTGCGCGCGCGTCAGATCGAAGGCCGCCTGCGTGATCGGCAAATAGCCCGTATTCTGGTGCCAAGCGGCCTGAACATCGGGCCGCGACAGATAGGCGAAGAACTTGGCCACGCCCTTGTACTCGGCCGCAGGACGGTCGCGGAGCACCCACAACGTCGCGCCGCCGATGATCGAATTCTGCGGCGCGGCCGCAACGTCAGGCCAGTACGGCATCATGCCGTAGCCGACCTCGAACTTCGAATTCGCCTTGATGTCGGCGCGCGTTGCCGAGGAGCCGATGAAGATGCCGCACTCGCCCTTCTGGAAACGCGGCTCGGCAGCCTGACCGCGGCCGCCATAGTCGAACACCTTGCTCTTCTGCCATTCCGCGAGCTGGGCGATGTGCCGCGTGACCTGCGGATTGTTGAACGTCAGCACGGCGTCCAGTCCGGCAAAGCCGTTGGCCCGCGTGGCGATCGGCAGATTGTGGAAGGCCGAGAAATTCTCCACGTTGATCCAGGCCGGCCACGACGTCGTGAAGCCGCAGGCGACACCGTTGTCGCGCAGCCGCCGGGCAGCCTTGCCGAGCTCGGACCAGGTCTTCGGCGCCACGCCCGGATCGAGCCCGGCCGCGCGAAACTGATCCTTGTTGTAGTAGAGGATGGGCGTGGAGGCGTTGAACGGAAACGACAGCATGTTGCCGTCGGCGTCGGCATAGGTGCCGGCGATCGCGGGCAGATAGGCCGACGGCGAAAAGCTCTCCTGCTCGTCGCGCATCAATTCGTAAACGGGATAGATCGCGCCCTTGGCCGCCGTCATCGTCGCGGTCGCGATCTCATTGACCTGCACGATCGCCGGCTGGCTGCGCGAGCGGAACGCGAAGATGGCCGCCGTCACGGTCTCCGTATAGCTGCCCTTGTAGCTCGGCACGATGCGGTAGTCGGACTGCGACGCGTTGAAGTCGGCCGCCAGCCTGTCGACCTGCCTACCAAGCTCGCCCGACATCGCATGCCACCACACGATCTCGGTCGCGGCCTTGGCCGTGCTTGCGCCAACAACCGTCCAGAGCAGGATTGCAAACGAAACAGAACGCAGAAGGACCGTCACCAGGAGGCAACTCCAATTCGATGAATGAATAGGCTCGGGCTGAGATCGCAATCGGACCGAAAAATCAGGTCCAGCAACCCAAGGCTGCAACAAACTATCAGCAAACCATTGACGTGTATCGCTTTGACGTCAGAATGGCCTTATAGCACCTGTTCGGGAGTGCATTGAACCTTTTCATGTCCGGGCCGACCTCATCATCAGGGGGAAAAGTGTTGCCTGTGTACCGCGCCCATCTTTCGTCGATCTCGAGAGTGGACGTCACGCCGGTGCTGATGCGCGCTGAGGCGGGCGCGCGGTACCGCTCGTCCCTTTCACGCCCATCATGCTCGGCGGCGCGACTGGCTGCGCCGCAGCATACAGGCCCGGCTGCGCGCGGCAGAGCGGACGCAGGCAGGCTCCGCACGCCCGGCCCGAGGTAGCGATCGTGGCGCGATCCGAGCAGCGGAAATCCGTCGCGCGGCCGCTCGGTCTGGCGGTCCTGGGGCGGGCACGGATCGTTCGCGCGCTGCGGGCGGTTCCGATCCGCTGGCGCATCCTCTCGATCGCCGCGCTCAACTCGGCTGTCGTGATCGTGCTGGCGGCGCTGATCTGGAACGGCGCGACGGTGCTGGGCACGGCCTGGGACGACGTTCGCCAGGTCCGGGAATCCGACAAGGTGCTGGCCCTGCTCGAAAGCGAGACGAGCCGGCTGCAGAACCTCATTCATCGCTACATCAATCAGCCGAGCCCGGAGCTGTTCGCCGAGATCCTGCTGCTGCGCGAGGCCGTGCTCGGGACGCTGACGACGCGCGCCTCGACCGACCCGATGCTGTCGGGGTCGGTCGAGGAGCTGGAGCGCGTCACCGTGCGTTTCCTGGACGGCTTCGGCGAGCTGCGAAGTCTGCAGGCGACGATCTCCAAGACCTATGAGGAAGAGGTTCTCGGCCCCGCCCGCGACATCGCCGGGCTCTATTCGGTGATCGAAGGCGCGACCGGCCATCGCGACGCGCAGATCTGGCCCTCGCTCGGCAAGTCGCGCGAGGCCTTCACCGCCATGCTGGTCGCGGCCAATTCCTACTACCTGTCGCTCGCGCCCGCCTCCGCCGAGGACGCGCGCCGCAACACGGAGACGATCGAGAAGACCATTCCGGTGATGTCGAGCCTTGCGGACAATGATCTGCAGCGGCTGGCGCTGCAGCGGCTGTCGGCCCGGACCGCGGCGCTGCGCGCGGGATTCTCCAAGCTCACCGATCAGCTCACCAACCGCACCGAACTGCTGCGCAACACCATCGATGCCAGCCAGGCCGAAACCATCGGCGCCATCGACGGCCTGTCGGTGAAGATGCGCCAGCACGAGCAGAAGGCGCAGGCGACGTTCGATCGGACGTTGAAGGACATCTCCCGCCGCGTCCTCTCGATCGCGGTGATCTTCCTGGGAGTCATCCTGTCCGCGGGCGTGCTGATCGCCTTGTCGATCCGGCTGCCGCTGCAGCAGATCATGGCCTCGATGCGCGCAATCATGCTGGGCGACTACGACCGCGAGGTCCAGGGCACCGAGGCGCGCGACGAGGTCGGCGCGATGGCCCGCGCCGTCGAGACCTTCCGCGAGAACGCGATCGCCAAGCGCAAGACCGAGGACGAGTTGCGCACCGCGAAGGAAAAGGCCGAGAGCGCGCTGCTCGAGCTCAATGCCGCGCAACGGAATCTCATCGATGCCGAGCGGCTGGCGGCGCTGGGCGGGCTGGTCGCCGGCGTCGCCCACGAGGTGAACAACCCGATCGGCATCAGCCTGACGGTGGCCTCCAGCTTCGCACGCCGCGTCGAGATGTTCGAGGCGGCGCTGCGGTCGCCCGAAGGCGGCCTGCGCCGGTCGCAACTGGAGGAGTTCGTGCGTTCGTCGCGCGATGCGTCCGAGCAACTGGTCGCCAACCTGCAGCGCGCCGGCGAGTTGATCCAGTCGTTCAAGCAGGTCGCGGTCGACCGCTCCCATGCGGAGCGACGGGCCTTTGTCCTGAGCGAGGCGACCGATCAGATCATCACCAGCCTCAAGCCGGTGCTCAAGCGCGCGCCGATCACGCTGGCGGTCGATGTCCCCGAGGGGCTTTTCATCGACGGCTATCCCGGGTTCTACGGTCAGATTCTCACCAACCTGTTCCTCAACGCCGTCAACCACGCCTTTGCCGACGGCCGCGCGGGCACCATCTCGATCACGGCGCGGCCGCGCGGCACGGATGACATCGAGATCATTTTCGCCGATAACGGGGCCGGCATGCCCCCCGACGTGCAGCGCCAGGCCTTCGATCCGTTCTTCACGACACGCCGCAACGAAGGGGGAACGGGGCTCGGGCTGCATATCGTCTACAATCTGGTGACGCAGCAGCTCGGTGGCCGCATGATGCTGGAATCCCGCGAGGGACAAGGCACCACCTTTCGGATTATCATGCCGCGGGTCGCCAAGGGCGGCGCCGAGACAGCAATGGGTGACGGAACGACGCAATGGCCGAACAGGACGATGTCCTCCAACTGATCGAGGATACCGGTTTCGACGAGGACGACGGTTCGGCCCGGAAATGGAAGATCGCCGTCATCGACGACGACCATGCCGTGCACGAGGGCACCCGCTTTGCGCTGTCGGATTACAGCCTGAACGGCCAGGGGCTCGAAATCCTGTCCGCCTATTCGGCGGCCGAAGGCCGCGCGCTGATGCGGGAGCACACCGACATCGCGGCCGTGCTGCTCGACGTCATCATGGAGACCGACGTCGCCGGGCTCGAGCTCGTCGAATACATCCGCAACGAGATCAAGAACGAGACCGTCCGCATCATCCTGCGGACCGGGCAGCCGGGCCAGGCGCCGGAGCGGCGCGTCATCGTCCAGTACGACATCAACGATTACAAGGCCAAGACCGAGCTCACCGCCGACAAGCTGTTCACCTCGCTGACGGCGGCGCTGCGCAGCTACCAGCAGCTCGAGCGCATGGTGCAGACCCGGCGCGGCCTCGAGATCATCATCGACGCCGCCTCGACGCTGTATGATTTCAAGTCGATGCAGCGGCTGGCCGAGGGCGTGCTGACCCAGATCGCGTCGCTGCTGAACGTGGATTGCGCGGGGATCCTGGTGCTGCGCGACGACGGCAGCCAGACCGACGATTTTTCGGTGCTGGCCGGCTCCGGCTGCTACAGCCGCTTCTCCGGCGCCGTCACCTCGCGCTCGCTCGATCCGGATCTGCGCGACATGGTCGAGGCCGCCTTCAGGCAGCGCAGCAACGAATTCGCAGACCACCGCACCGTGCTCTATGTCCGCACCGGCTCGGGGCGCGAAGTCGTGGTGCTGCTGCAGGCGGAGCGGCCGCTGTCCGAGACCGACCGTTCGCTGGTCGAGATCTTCTCCAGCCGGCTGTCGATCGCCTTCGACAACGTGATCCTGTATCAGCAGCTGCATGAGGCCAACACCCAGCTCGAGGACCGCGTCGCCCAGCGCACCCGCGCGCTGATGCAGGCCAACCGGCGGCTGTCGGCGCAATGGCTGCGGCTGCAGCGCGCCAACGGCTTCAAGAACGAGATTCTCGGCACCGTTGCCCATGACCTGAAGAATCCGCTGGGCGTCATCCTCGGCCGCACGGAAATGCTGACCGAATTGATCGCGACCGGCGCCTCCGCAGAGGGCATCACCAGCCAGGTCGGACATATCCGCGATGCCGCCAAGCGGCTGACGTCGATGGTCGACCATCTGATCTCGGATGCGATGGCCGACGCCTTCGACATCACCATCCGCCGCGAGCCGGTCGACATCA
The DNA here is from genome assembly GCF_051168375.1 of Bradyrhizobium sp. HKCCYLRH1034. Taxonomy (NCBI): domain Bacteria; kingdom Pseudomonadati; phylum Pseudomonadota; class Alphaproteobacteria; order Hyphomicrobiales; family Nitrobacteraceae; genus Bradyrhizobium; species Bradyrhizobium sp. HKCCYLRH1034. The sequence continues at coordinate 8,032 of NZ_JBNPUW010000014.1, forward strand.
CGGCCCTGATCCACGAGGTGGTCGAGGCCAACCAGCCGCTCGCCCTCAACAAGCAGCAGGTCATCGAGGTCTCGGCGCCGACGCTGCTGTCGACCATGTGCGACATCGACCGGATCCGCGAGGCGATCGACAATCTCTTGAGCAACGCGATCAAGTACAGCCCGATCGGCGGCAGGATCACCGTGAACGCCGCCGATGACGGCGACAACACCATCATCGCCGTCACCGACCAGGGCGCTGGCCTCTCGCCGGAGGATCTCGGCCGCCTGTTCGGGCGGTTCCAGCGGCTGTCGGCCAAACCGACCGCGGGCGAGAGCTCGACCGGGCTCGGCCTGTCGATTGTCAAACGCATCGTCGACATGCATGGTGGCGAGGTGACGGCCAGGAGCGAAGGGCCGGGATCCGGATCGACCTTCACCATCACACTGCCGGCGGCCGAATTGTCATGAGTCAGAGCCAGCACATCATCATCGTCGACGACGAGGCCCCTGCCCGCGAAATGGTGGGTGATTACCTCAAGATGCACGGCTTCAGCGTGACGCTGTGCGACGGCGGCAAGAGCCTGCGCAGCGCCATCGAGACCGGCCCCGCAGATCTCGTCGTGCTCGACCTCAACATGCCCGAAGAAGACGGCCTGTCGATCATTCGCGATCTCAAGGGCCGCACCAACATCCCGGTGATCATGCTGACGGCCACCGCCAGCCCGATCGACCGCGTGGTCGGGCTTGAGCTTGGCGCCGACGATTACGTCGCCAAGCCGTGCGAATTGCGCGAATTGATGGCCCGGATCCGCTCCGTGCTGCGCCGCAGCGGACCGGCCAAGGCTGCGGCGGCCGTCACGGAGACCGCTCCGGCCCAGGCCAAGGACCCGCAATTGGTGCGGTTCGGCACCAAATGGCTGGATCTCGATGCCCAGGCGCTGCGCGATGACGAAGGCAACGAGCACCCGCTGACGGCGTCCGAGTTCGGCCTGCTCAAAGTGTTCGCCGCCAACCCGAAGCGGGTGCTGTCGCGCGAGCGGCTGCTGGAGCTCGCCAATGCCCGCGATGCGGAGGCGTTCGATCGCGCCGTGGATCTTAGAATCATGCGCATCCGTCGCAAAATCGAGCCCGATCCGACCAAACCGGCCGTGATCCGGACCATTCGCGGCGGCGGCTACCTGTTCTCCCCGGCCGGCGAGAAGGCCTGAGGACAGCCGGCCGGCGGCGGCGAAAGCAGCCTCTGTACCCGCATTCCGTTCCGCTTTTTGGAATTGGGCACAATTCCGCCACGACTGTTTCGCGATGTGCGGCGCGACGAAACATTTCCGCAGGCGCACGAAACCATTTTCCTGTTTTCGTGCAGACGTCCCGAAACGGGCACTCCTTAACAATCCATCCCGTCGAAACGCCGCAAGGGGGCGGCGGAACGGGAGAGTGCCATGCAGAACGTCGTTGCCATCAATTCCGCAGCCAGCCAGGGCATCATCGCCGCCCAGGCGACCACGGACGACATGCTCCTGGAGAGCATTGCCGATGGCGATCGCACCGCGATGCACACGCTTTATGCGCGTCACAATGTGCGGGTCTATCGCTTCATCCTGCGCATCGTCCGCGACACCACGATCGCCGAGGACCTCGTCAGCCAGGTGTTCCTGGACGTCTGGCGCACCGCCAAGCAGTTCGAGGGCCGCTCGCAGGTCTCGACCTGGCTGCTGTCGATCGCCCGCTTCAAGGCGCTGACCGCGCTGCGCCAGCGCCGCTTCGAGGACATCGACCAGGACGAGGTGCGCGAGATCGCCGACGACTCCGACACGCCGGAGACCTCGCTCGAGCGCTCCACCACCAGCGCCATCCTGCGCGCCTGCGTCGCCAAGCTGTCGCCGGCGCATCGCGAGATCATCACCCTGATCTACTACCATGAGAAGTCGGTGGAGGAGGTCGGGCAGATCATCGGCATTCCGCAGAGCACGGTGAAGACGCGCATGTTCTATGCCCGCAAGCACCTGGCCGAGCTGCTGCGCGGTGCCGGCGTCCACAGCCTCGCCGCCTGACCAAGCTTCATTCTCGTCGGGGCTGCCGCCCCGGCGGGTTCCAAAGACGACGCACGAAAATCGCCGAACGAAACAATTGAAACAATCGGCGAAATCACCTGGAAAATTTCGGCCGCTAGAACGTTATCCATCAGCCGAGCCTCAGTCCCCCAGCTGATCTCGGTTTGGAGCGAGCAAATTCAAGGATACCTCCACCTTCCAAGGTTGCTCCGAAGACCCGGCGGATGCCCCCGCCGGGTCTTCGTCGTTTGGGACCGCTCACCTCGCCAATAGGGCGATTTGACCATTTGATATCGCGCGTTGCCGGTGCAATCTTCCGTCATGGGGCGGTGCTACAAGCCCCACGGCAATGACGGACGGTGCTGATGTTCGGTTTGGATGCGGTTGAGCTGGCGCGCGCGCAGTTCGCCTTCACGGTCACCTTCCACATCATCTTCCCCGCCTTCTCGATCGGGCTCGCGTCCTACCTCGCCGTGCTCGAGGCGCTGTGGCTGTGGACCGGCCGCGACGTCTATCTCAACGTCTTCAATTACTGGCTCAAGATCTTCGCCATCGCGTTTGCCATGGGTGTCGTCTCCGGCATCGTGATGTCCTACCAGTTCGGCACCAACTGGTCGGTCTATTCCGACAAGGTCGGACCGGTGATCGGACCACTGATGGCCTATGAGGTGCTGACGGCGTTCTTCCTCGAGGCCGGCTTTCTCGGCGTCATGCTGTTCGGCCTGAAGCGCGTCGGCCCGAAGCTGCATTTCCTGGCCACCTTGATGGTCGCCGTGGGCACGCTGATCTCGGCATTCTGGATTCTCTCGGCCAATTCCTGGATGCAGACGCCGGCGGGCTATGCCGTCAACGCCGACGGCCAGTTCGTCTCGGTCGACTGGCTCGCAGTCATCTTCAATCCGTCGTTCCCCTACCGCCTCGTGCACATGGTGCTGGCAGCGTATCTCACCACCTCGCTGGTGGTCGGCGCAGTCGGCGCCTGGCATCTGCTGCGCAATCCGCATCTGCCGGGCCCGCGCGTGATGTTCTCGATGGCGATGTGGATGGCGGCGCTGGTGGCGCCGCTGCAGATCCTGGTCGGCGATCAGCACGGCCTCAACACGCTCGAACACCAGCCGGTGAAGATCATGGCCATGGAAGGCCATTTCGAGAGCCACAAGGACGGCGCGCCGCTGTACCTGTTCGGCTGGCCCGACCAGGAGAAGGGCGAGCTGAAGTGGGCACTCGGGATCCCCAAGTTCGGCTCGCTGATCCTCAAGCACCAGATCGACGCACCGATGGCCGGCCTCGACACCGTGCCGCGGCAGGACTGGCCGCCGGTGCCGATCACCTTCTGGTCGTTCCGCATCATGGTCGGCCTGGGCCTGCTGATGCTGGCGCTCGGCCTGTTCAGCCTGTGGGAGCGCTGGCGCGGGCGGCTGTACATCAATCGCGGCCTGCACCGCTTCGCGATTGCGATGGGACCTGCGGGATTCATGGCCGTCATGGCCGGCTGGATCACCACCGAGACCGGCCGGCAGCCGTTCACCGTATACGGGCTGCTGCGCACCACCGATTCCGTTTCGCCGCTCGCGGCCCCGGCCGTGGGTGCCTCGCTGATCGCCTTCATCATCGTGTATTTCATCATCTTCGCCGCCGGCGTGCTGTACATCCTGCGTCTGATGGCCGAGCCGCCGCATCCCGGCGAGCCGGGCCCGAGCAGCGAGCAGCCGGTCCGCACCGCCGGCATCACGCCGGCCGCCGGCGTCGTGCAGGGAGTAGTCGGATCATGAGCGTCGCCATCGATCTCGCCACCCTCTGGGCCTTCATCATCGCGCTCGCCGTGTTCATCTACGTCGTGATGGACGGCTTCGATCTCGGCCTCGGCATCCTCTTCCCGCTGTTTCCAGGCAAGCAGGACCGCGACGTCATCACCAACACCGTGGCGCCGGTGTGGGACGGCAACGAGACCTGGCTGGTGCTCGGCGGCGGTGGCCTGATGGCCGCGTTCCCGCTCGCTTATTCCATCCTGATGCCGGCGCTGTATGCGCCGCTGATCGCGATGCTGGTCGGCCTGATCTTCCGCGGCGTCGCCTTCGAATTCCGCTGGCGCACCCGCGCCACACGCAATCTGTGGGACATCGCCTTTGCCGGCGGGTCATGGGTCGCGGCGCTCGCGCAGGGCATCGCGCTCGGCGCCATCCTGCAGGGCGTGCATGTCGAGGGCCGGCACTATGCTGGCGGCTGGTGGGACTGGCTGACGCCGTTCAGCCTCCTCACCGGCGTCTCGCTCGTGGTCGGCTACGCGCTGCTCGGCGCAACCTGGCTGATCCTGAAGACAGAGGGGGACCTGCGCGACAAGGCCTATCGCATCAGCTGGGTCCTGCTGTTCGCGATGCTGCTCGCCATTGCCGCCGTCAGTCTGTGGACGCCGCTGCTCACGATCCAATATTCGGACCGCTGGTTCAGGTGGCCGGCGATCATTCTCACCGCGCCGGTGCCGCTCGCCGTCGTCGGCGTCACCGTGCTGATGATGAAGAACCTCGCCCAGAGGCACGATAGCTGGCCGTTCTTTCTCGCACTCGCGCTGTTCTTCCTCTCCTACGCGGGCCTCGGCATCAGCATGTATCCCTACGTCGTGCCGCAGAGCATCACGATCTGGCAGGCGGCAGCACCCGAACGCAGCCAACTGATCATGCTGCCCGGCGTGCTGGTGCTGGTGCCGCTGATCCTCGGCTACACCGGCTGGGCCTATTGGGTGTTTCGCGGCAAGGTCGGGCACGACAGCGGCTATCACTGATGCGCGCTCCCGAGCCCGCGTCCCTCGCGAAGCGCCTCGCCTGGTTCGTTGCGCTCTGGCTCGCCGGCGTGGCGACCGTCGGCGCGGTGGCCTTCCTGCTGCGGCTCTGGATGAAGCTCGGATGACAACGGGTGCGCCCTGCGCTCACCTTGACTTTGCTGCGAATATGCTCCTGAAATTTGACGGGTGGATTTGATCGGGCAAGCTTCGCAGGGGTCCGTTGAGGAGAGCTTTGAATGCCGAGTTTCCGTCGCCTGCTTTGTGCGGCCAGCGCCATCATCGCGCTGGCGCTGTCCACATCGCATAGTTTTGCCCAGTCCGAGGACCCCGGCGATCAGCCCGGTCTCGTCGCCGATGACGGCTACGAGCTCGATCCCGAATGGCGCAAGCAGGTGGTCTATTTCCGCACCACCGAGCCGCCGGGCACCATCATCGTGTCCACCGCCGAACGCCACCTCTATCTGGTGCAGCCAGGCGGACGTGCCATCCGCTACGGCATCGGCGTCGGCCGTGACGGCTTCCAGTGGCAGGGGCTGCTGTCGATCACCAAGAAGGCCGAGTGGCCGGATTGGACGCCGCCGCCGGAGATGATCCAGCGCCAGCCCTATCTGCCGCGCTTCATGGCCGGCGGCCCCGGCAATCCCTTGGGCGCGCGCGCGATGTATCTGGGCACCACCGTGTACCGCATCCACGGCACCAACCAGCCCTGGACGATCGGCAGCAAGATTTCCTCCGGCTGCTTCCGGCTGGTGAATGCCGATGTCGCCGACCTGTTCGACCGCGTGCCGGTCGGCACCAAGGTCGTGGTGCGGCAGAAGCCGGAACTGTGACGCCGGCGCCCGCCGCCGGACATTCAGCCATCGCTTTGTCCTGACATTTTCTGAAAGAGATTCACCATGCGCACTTTCCGAGGCGGCCTGCTGATCGGGCTCGCCGTCGCCGTCCTCGTCGCGGCGCTCGCCGTCACCTATGAGATGTACGACACCCGCACCTTGAAGCGGACCATCCGCCGCGGCGAGGTGTTGTGCGGCGTCAATGCCGGGCTGCCCGGCTTCTCGATTCCCGACGACAAGGGCAATTGGAGCGGTTTCGACGTCGACTTCTGCCGCGCCGTCGCGGCCGCGATCTTCGACGATCCGAAGAAGGCGAAGTTCGTGCCGCTCGACGCCAACGAGCGCTTCAAGGAGCTGCAGAGCCGCAAGGTCGACATCCTGTCGCGCAACACCACCTGGTCGATGGCGCGCGAGCAGAACTACGACCTGTATTTCCCGGCGGTCGCCTATTACGACGGCCAGGGCTTCATGGTGCCGCGGTCGCGCAAGCTGGAGACCGCGCTCGACCTCAACGGCAGCAAGGTCTGCGTGCAGGATTCCACCACCAACGCGCTCAACCTCGGCGACTATTTCCGCACCAACAACATGAAGTACGAGGAGGTGAAGTTTCCCAAGCTCGACGACGTCATCAAGGCGTATGACAGTGGCAAGTGCGACACCTTCACCGCCGACGTCTCGCAGCTCTACGCGCTGCGCCTGACGCTGTCGAAGCCCGGCGATCACGACATCCTGCCCGACCTGATCTCCAAGGAGCCGCTCGCGCCCGTGGTGCGCCAGCGCGACGACGACTGGATGATGATCGTGAAGTGGACGCTGTACGCGATGATCAACGCCGAGGAACTCGGCGTCACCTCCAAGAACATCGACGAGGCGCTGAAGTCGAAGAAGCCGGACGTGATGCGGCTGGTCGGCAACGAGGGCAGCTACGGCGAGGATCTCGGGCTGACGAAGGACTGGGCGGCGCGAATCATCCGCCACGTCGGCAATTACGGCGAGGTCTATGAGCGCAACGTCGGCAGCGAGTCGAAGCTGAAGATCCCGCGCGGCATGAACCAGCTGTGGAACGCCGGCGGCGTCCAGTACGCGCCGCCGATCAGGTAGGACGCCGGTCGGAATTGTCGGCTTCGCTTCGACGGGTCTCACACCTCTCGCGACACGAACGGTGCACCCTCTCTCCTTGTGGGAGAGGGTGGTTTCGATGCGCAGCATCGAAACCGGGTGAGGGGTTGCCACGAACTCAGACCTGCATTTGCCGCACCAGGCCCTTACCCGAGCAAGCTTGGAGTTGGCTTCTGTGTAGCCCTCTCCCACAAGGGGAGAGGCGCATTCATATGCACCGCGAGGGCTGATTTTCCGGTGCTTAGAGCAGAACAAACATCATCATCCCCGCGACGTCTTCCGCGCCCGAGCTTTGCCAAATTCTCCACCCTCCGAAAATCGAGGGCGCAGGGAAGGCCAGGTGCCGACTGGCACCTGCGGTCCGCCTGCTTAAAAAAATGCAGGCGGCAGAACCACAGGCTCAGCCGGGACAACCCGGCCTTCCCTGCGCGATGGTGTTAACGCTTATGGCGCGCTCTCCTCGGTGTCCGGCTTGTTAGCCACCGTCGCCGCCCGGGATCATCCCCCGTCGACTTGACGCCAGCATCGGGGCGCCAGGACCACGCGCTTTCACGTCCGCATCGCCATCGTTCGTCGGCGCGATCACTCGCGCTGCGATCCGATGCGTCCATCGCGTCACTGGCCCACGTTTCGTAACGATCGCGAAGCGTCCCTCTTGCGGGCCGTGACGGCGGGGAATGTGCGGCTGATTTGCCCGACGAGACAACGCCCGTCGGGTTGCGACAAAATGGCCCGACGGGCACTGCGGATGCTCCCGCAAAGCAATTAGTCCCGCGGTTTCATGGCTCTCGCGCGATCTGCCCGGGAGGCTCGGGGAGCCGCTCACGAGTTCGTGAATTCATTCTCAAATCCAGCCAATCGCAGCGATCGTAACGAGCCTGACCAATCCGGTCGGGTGATGCGCCCCTGCACAACAGGGAGAACAAGGGGGACCGAAATCCCTTTGCGCATCAGCCAACTCATCAGTTCAGTTCACAGGGAAAAACTCGAATGACGCTGGGATTCCGTTCGTTCGTGGCCGGCGCGTTGATGCTGGGCGCGCTCTCCATGTCAGCAGTCGCGGCACGTGCCGCCGATATCGTCGACACCGCCGTCGGCGCCGGTCAGTTCAAGACGCTCGTCGCCGCCGCCAAGGCCGCAGGTGTCGTGCCGGTGCTGAAGAGCAAGGGTCCCTTCACCGTATTCGCACCGACCGACGCGGCGTTCGCCGCGCTGCCGCCGGGCACCGTCGAGGATCTGCTCAAGCCGAAGAACAAGGGCAAGCTCGCCGCGATCCTGAAGTATCACGTGATCCCCGGCGCGGTGAAGGCCGGCGACGTCGCCGGCAAGAAGCTGAGCGTGAAGACGGCGCAAGGCCAGCCGGTGGCCGTCGACGGCACCTTCTTCGGCGTGCAGGTCAACGACGCGCATGTGGTGCAGGCCGACGTCATGGCCTCGAACGGCGTCATCCACGTCATCGACAAGGTGCTGCTGCCACCGGCCAAGACCGCGATGCATCATTGATCGAATGAGAGCGCGCCATCGGTGATGGCGCGCTCTTTTTCTGCGAAGTCTGCTGTTGCCGTCGATAGTCACCCCGCGAAGGCGGGGTACCCAGTACACTGCGGCTTCTCGGTCAATCACAACTCTCTCGGTGTACTGGATCGTCCACCTTCGCGGACGATGACTGCTGAGCGTGTGGAGTCGGCGGGTGCCGACAAGCGGCCTTGCTTAGTACCCCCTGAGCTGAGCCAGCTGCGCTGCGTGATAGTTCGCATCGCCGAGCAGCTCCTCACAGACGCGGGCGCGCTTCATGAAGAAGCCGATGTCGAACTGGTCGGTCATGCCCATGCCGCCATGCATCTGCACGCCCTCCTGCACCGCGCGGGTCGCGGTCGCGCCCGCGCGGGCCTTGGCGACGGCCACGGCGGCCGTCGCGCCGGCGGAATCGGCGTCGAGCGTCTGCAGCGCCTTCAGCACCGCGGCGCGGGTGATCTCGATCTCGATATAGAGCTGCGCGGCACGGTGCTGCAGCGCCTGGAATTCGCCGATGGCCTTGCCAAACTGCTTGCGTTCCTTGAGATAGGCAACGGTGCGGCCGAACACCTCCTCGCTCAGTCCCACCATCTCTGAGGCAACCGCGCCCCGGCCGAGATCGAGTACGGCGCTGAGCGTGGCAGCGCCACCATCGACCTCGCCGAGCACGTGATCCGCGGTGACCTCGACGTTGTCGAGCGTGACCCGCGCGGCGTTGTGCGCGTCGACCATGATGGTGCGTTCGATCGCCACGCCCTTGGCCTTGGGATCGACCAGGAACAGCGTGAGGCCATCGCGATCGCCAGGCGCGCCCGCACTGCGCGCGACGACGAGCAGGAGATCAGCGACATGGCCGTCGACCACCATCGCCTTGGCGCCGTTCAGTTTGAAGCCGTTGCCGGAGCGCACGGCCTGCAGGGCTGTGTGCAAAGGACGATGCTTGGCGCCTTCGTCGAGCGCCAGCGCGGCGAGCAGCGCGCCGCTGGCGATCTTCGGCAGATACTCGGACTTCTGCGCTGCCGAGCCGGCGCGGGCGAGCGCCGAGGCTGACAGCACCGACGTCGCCAGAAACGGCGACGGCATCAAGGTGCGGCCGATTTCCTCCATCACGACGCCGGCTTCGACCGCGCCGAGGCCGGAGCCGCCGTGCTCCTCCGGCACGAGCAGTCCGGCAAAGCCCATCTCGGCGAAGGTGGCCCAGAGCTGGCGCGAGAAGCCGGTCGCGTCGCGATCATCGCGCAGCTTGCGTAGGTGCGCGATCGGTGCGTGATCGCTGATGAGGCCGCGCGCGCTGTCGCGCAGCATGGATTGTTCTTCGGTGAGGAGGAGAGGCATGGGAGATCCCGTTGCAACGATGGCAATCAATTTTGGTCTTGTCATTCCGGGATGGCCCGAAGGGCCAGGCCCGGAATCCATACTCACGATCGTGGTTATGGATTCCGGGCTCGCCGCGTCGCGGCGCCCCGGAATGACGGCGTGGGTGCGAACTACGCCCCCGGCAGATCGAGGATGCGCTTGGCGACGATGCCGAGCATGACCTCGGAGGTGCCGCCTTCGATCGAGTTGGCCTTGGTGCGCAGCCAGGCGCGGGGACGCGCGCCTTCGTGGGAGCGCTCACTCTCCCATTCGAGCGCGTCGATGCCGCCGGCCGCCATCAGCAGCTCGTGGCGACGCTTGTTGAGCTCGGTGCCGTAGTACTTCATCGCCGACGAGAACGCCGGATGCCCCTGTCCCGCCTTGGCGAGATCGACCATGCGCTCGGCGGCGGCGGCAAGCGCGGCCTCGTCGACGTCGAAGGTCGCGATGTCCGCACGTAAGAGCGCGTCGTCGAGCCGCCCCTGCGCATCGCTGCCGACGGAATCCGCCGCGACCTGGCCGAGCGGCCGGCTGCCGCCGCGCTCGCCCATGCCGGAAATCATCGCGCGCTCGTGCTGCAGCAGGTACTTCGCAACGTCCCAACCACGGTTGACGGTACCCAGCACGTTCGCCTTGGGCACGCGGACATTGTCGAAGAAGGTCTCGCAGAATGGCGAGCGGCCGGAGATCAGGAGGATCGGCTTGGTCGACACGCCCTTCGACGTCATGTCGAACAGGATGAAGCTGATGCCGTCATGCTTCTTCGCCGCCGGATCGGTGCGCACCAGGCAGAAGATCCAGTCGGCGTAGTTGGCATAGGAGGTCCAGATCTTCTGGCCGTTGATGATGTAGTCGTCGCCGTCGCTTTCGGCCCGCGTCTGCAAGGAGGCGAGATCGGAGCCGGCGTTCGGCTCGGAATAGCCCTGGCACCAGCGGATTAGACCGGCGGTGATCTTCGGCAGGTGCTCGCGCTTCTGGTCGTCCGTGCCGTATTTCAGCAGCGCCGGCCCGAGCATTGAGATGCCGAACGAGGTGATCGGCGCGCGCGCCCCGATCGCCGCCATCTCCTGGCGCACGATCTTGGCCTCCTCGCCGTCGAGACCGCCGCCGCCATATTCCCTGGGCCAGTGCGGTACGGTCCAGCCCTTGTCGCGCATGCGCTCGAACCAGACGCGCTGCGGCTCAGAGGAGAATTTTGCATTGCGGCCGCCCCAGAACGTGTCCTCCTCGGAGGTCATCGGCCGGCGCATTTCCGGCGGGCAATTGGCCTCCAGCCAGGCCCTGGTTTCGCGGCGGAATGTGTCGAGATCGGCCATGCCAAGTCCTCACGCGTTTCCATGATTGCTGTCTTTGAAACGACCTAACCTCAGCCCGTCAGGGAATTCAACATCGATGTCGCCGCGGGCGCCCTCGCCTTGCTAGGCGTTCTATGGTCATGATGCCACCGCGTGAAATACGAGGAAACGAACATGCGCCTGAAACTTCTTTCGCCTGGCGAAATGAGCGCCGACCAGCGCCAGACCTATGACGAGTCGATCGCCAGCAAGCGCGGCTCGCCGCCGCCGCCGATGATGGCCTGGCTGAACAGCCCGGAGATGGCGCGGCACGCGACGCGGCTCGGCGCCTTCCTGCGCTACGACACGGTGTTTCCGGCAGCACTCTCGGAGATCGCGATCCTGGTGACGGCGCGGCATTGGACCGCGCATTACGAATGGTACGCGCATAAGCGTCTGGCGCTGGCCGGCGGGCTCGACATCAAGATCATCGAGGACATCCGCGACCGTCGCACGCCGGAATTCTCCGATCCCAAGGCACAGATGATCTACGACGTCGCCAAGTCGCTGCATGAGGGCCATGGACTGACGGATGCGCTCTACAAGGAAGCGATCGCGCTGCTCGGCGAACGCGGCCTGGTCGAGATCATCGGCCTGTGCGGCTACTACACGATGGTGTCGATGACGCTGAACGCGTTCGAGTTCGACCTGCCGGAGGGCGAGGTGTCGGAGTTGAAGTGAGAAGCGCGTGAGCTGCGATGCGCCGCTGTCGCCACGATGCCGGTGCACTCCCCTCCCCCTTGCGGGGAGGGGTCGGGGGTGGGGGTCTCCGGGCGCTGCGCGAAGTGAGGTGCGACCTTATCAATCTGCACTGCTATCGGCTCTCAAGGCTGGGCATCCACCGCTCGGCCGAGCGAGAGACTTTGATCCTTGTAATCTGAGAGAGCACGGTTCGTGGACCCCCACCCCCGCCCCCTCCCCGCAAGGGGGAGGGGAGCGCACCGTGGGTGCGGCACGACCTCGTTACTACTACGCCCGTTTTAGTCAGCCCGCCGCTGCCTCGCGCCGCTTCGACGACCACACCAGTGCAAGCACGCACAATCCCAGCAGCACCGGCGGGAACACCACGAGGTTCACCGCCGACCAGCCGAAATTGGCGAGCAGTTGGCCCGAGGAGAACGAGCCCAGCGCCATCAGGCCGAAGATCAGGAAATCGTTGAACGCCTGCACCTTGTTGCGCTCGGCGGATGTATGTGTCTCCAGCACCAGCGCGGAGGCGCCGACGAAGCCGAAATTCCAGCCGACGCCGAGCATGACCAGGGTGGCCCAGAAGTGCATCGCGGTCAGGCCCGACAGGCCGATGACGGCCGCGACCGCTTCAAGCCCCAGGCCCACCGCGACGATGGCAGGCGCACCAAAGCGCGCGATCAGCGATCCCGTGAAGAAGCTCGGGCCGTACATCGCGACGATGTGCCATTGCAGGCCGAAATTGGAATCCGACACGGTGAGCCCGCACATCTGCATCGCCAAAGGTGCCGAGGTCATCACCAGGTTCATCACCGGATAGGCGATGGTGCCACACAGGGCAGCTGCGATGAAGCGCGGCTGGCGCACGATCTCGGACAGCGGCCGGCCGCCATGGAGATCGGCAGCTTCAGGCTTCGGCAGATCGACGCCGGCGACGATCCCCATCGCGACCAGCGCGACCGCCGCCTGGACCAGATAGCTGAACGCGAACAGATAGGGTTGCCAGACGTCCATGGTCCATTGCACGAGCTGTGGACCGAGCAGACCGGCGAAGATGCCGCCCGCCATCACCCACGACACCGCCTTGGGCCGGAACGTCGCGCTGGCGCCATCGGCCGCCGCGAAGCGATAGGATTGCGCGACGGCGCCATAGACGCCGCCGAGGAACGTCGCCAGGCAGAACAGTGCGAACGAGCCGCGCAGAATCGCGAGGCAGCCGAGCACGCCGGTGACGGCGCCGCAGCCGGTACCGATCAGGAAGGCCGCCCGGCGGCCATAGCGGCGCGAGATCGCGCCGGTCGGCAAGGTGCCGGCGGCGAGGCCAACGACGTACATCGAGATCGGCACCGTCGCGAGCCCGATGTTCGGGGCAATGGTGACACCGACGATCGCGCCGGTGGCGAAGATCACGGCCGAGTTGGCGCCGGTCAGCGCCTGGGCGGCCGCGAGCCGCGCCACGTTACGGCGAGCGCGGGCATCATCGGAGGTGTCTTCGCTCACGGTCAGATCGATCATCTCAGGTATCCGGAGGCGTGGCGCGCACGCTCCCGCCTTGCTGGTTCAGCCGCACTATTGCGGGAAGCGCGCGCCCGAGGCAACGGGCGCGAACGGAGACAAGCCATGCGGCAGCGAACGCGCCACCGAGCGTGATTCGACACTCCCGATGGGCCCGGCTAATCAAGCTGGCGGTATTCTCGCGTCAACGGCGCCCGCGGAGCTTGAGCCATGTCAATCGACGATCGTCCGACCATCGCGGCGCCCGATGACGATCCGTATCTGTGGCTCGAGGAGATCGACGGCGAGCGCGCACTCGCCTTCGTCGCGGCGCAGAACCAGCGCACGCTCGCCGCGTTCGGCGATGCGGCCTTCGAACGCGACCGCGACACGCTGGCCGCCATCCTGGATCGGCCGGACAACATCCCGTTCGTCAGCCGCCGCGGCGGGCTGCTGTACAATCAATGGAAGGACGCGGCGCATCCGCGCGGCTTGTGGCGGCGCACGACGATCGCGGAGTTCCGCAAGGCGCAACCGCAATGGGAGGACCTGCTCGACATCGACCGACTCGCGGCCGACGAAGGCGAGGACTGGGCGCTGAACGGGGTCTCGAGCCTGCCGCCGGCGCATGAGCGCGCCATCCTGAGCCTGTCGCGGGGCGGCAGCGACGCCGTGGTGCTGCGCGAGTTCGACCTCGCGACGAAGCGCTTCGTGACGGGCGGCTTCACGCTCTCGGAGGCCAAGGGCGGCGCCGCCTGGCTCGATGCCGACACCCTGCTGCTGGCGAGCGCGTTCGGCGCCGGCATGGCGACGCCGTCGGGCTACGCGCGGGCGGTGCGGCGCTGGCGGCGCGGCCAGCCGGTCGAGCAGGCGGAGGTGATCTTCGCCGCCGAAGGCAGCCAGTCGACATGGGTGCATGTCGGTGTCGATCGCAGCGTCGCGCCGGCGCGGGTGTGGTTTGCCGAGGGCATCGACTTCTTCAACCAATATCTATGGCTCGGTGACCGCGGCGGGGCGCGGACCAGGCTCGACCTGCCGACCGACTGCTGGATGTCAGCGCATGGCGACTGGATGGCCATCAAGCTGCGCCAGCCCTGGACCGTCGGCGAGGTCACCCATCCCGCAGATGTGGTGCTCGGTCTCCAGCTCTCGGCATTCCTTGCCGGGCGCCGCGATTTCACCCGCGTGTTCGAGCCCGCGCCGCGACGCGCGCTGCAGGGCCTGTCCTGGGCCGGCGACCGGCTGGTGCTGTCGATCCTCGACGAGCTCAGGGCAAGGTTCGAGGTGTGGACGCCGTCACCGGCGGAGTGGAGCTGCGAGCGGCTTCCCGGCCTGCCGGAGATCGCGACGGTGGACGTCTGGCGTCTCGACACCGACGAGGCCGAAAGCAACGGCGACCTGCTCGCCAACATCCAGGATCCGCTGACGCCGCCGTCGCTGCTACTGATCGAGGGCTTGGCCGCGCCGATCGTGCTGAAGCAGGCGCCTCGCACCTTCAGCGCCGAGGGGCACGTCGTCACGCGACACGAGGCGATCTCGGTGGACGGCGAGCGTATTCCCTACACCCAGACCGGGCCGGCCGAGCTGACAGGCGACGCGCCGGTGCATATGAGCGCCTATGGCGGCTTCGGTCACACGCTCCGTCCGGCCTACAATGCGGCGCTGGGCAAGCTGTGGCTCGAGCGTGGCGGCACGCTCGTGGAGGCCAACATCCGCGGCGGCGGCGAGTTCGGCACCGCCTGGCACGACGCCGGCCGCTATGCGGGCAAGCGGCTCGCGCATGATGATTTCGCCGCGGTCGCCGCCGACCTCGTCCGCCGCGGCGTGACGGTGCCGAAGCGCATCGCGGCGCAAGGCGGCTCCAATGGCGGCATCCTGATCACCAACATGCTGGTGCGCTACCCCGAGCACTTCGGCGCCTTGTTCTGCACCATCCCGCTGATCGACATGCGCCGCTACACCAAGCTGCTCGCCGGCGCGAGCTGGATCGCCGAATATGGCGATCCCGACAGCGACCAGGATTGGAGCTGGTTGTCGACCTACTCGGCCTATCACACCGCAACGCCCGGCCAGCCCTATCCGCCGATCCTGATCGCGACCACGCGGCGCGACGACCGCGTCCATCCCGGCCACGCGCGCAAGATGACCGCCAAGCTGCAGGCCATGGGCTACGACGCCTGGTTCTACGAACCCGCCGCCGGCGGCCATGGCTACGGCACCGACAACCGTGAGCGCGCCAGCTTCATCACGCTGGGCACGCGGTTTCTGGCGCGGCATGTCGGGCTGGAGGCGAAGTGAGCGGCCCATCTTCCGTCATTGCGAGGAGCGAAGCGACGAAGCAATCCAGAGTCCCAACGCGACCCTGGATTGCTTCGCTTCGCTCGCAATGACGAAGATCGGCGAGGCGCCGTCGCAAACCTACGAAGTCCGACCGAACACCAGGATCATGTTGTTGGCGGGCATTTCCATCGTCTCGCGCAAGGCGAGCCCGTGGCGCGCGGCGAGCGCCTCGAGGTCGGTGATGTCGCGCACGCCCCAGTCCGGATTGCGCTCGCGCAGCGACGTATCGAACACGGCATTGCTGACCGCCGTGTGCTTGCCGTCGCGCTTGAACGGGCCGTAGAGCACCAGTGCGCCGTCCGCCGACAGCGCCTGCCCGGCGCCGGCGAACAATCCCTCCGCCACCGACCACGGCGCGATGTGAATCACGTTGGCGCAGAAGATCGCGGCGAGCTGCGACGGCCCGCCCGCGGCGCGGAACGCCGCCGGCCAGCCGGGATCTGACAGGTCGATGCGCTGGGCATCACGGATGTTGGACAACCCGGCATGGCTGCGCCAAGCCGCAATGCTGGCGAGGTGGTTGGCGTTGAGATCGCTCGGCCACCACGTCAGGTCCGGGCGCTGCGAGGCGAAATGCACGACGTGCTGGCCGGTGCCGCTGCCGGCCTCCAGCACGTCGCCGGTCTTGCCCGCCAGCAGCCGTTCCAGCACCGCCCAGATCGGCTGGTGGTTGCGGTGGAACGCGGCCGCGTCCAGCCGTCCGTCCGGTTCCACCGGCCGACCGTCCCGGCCGAACTCCACGACATATTCCGCCATGACCATTCTCCCGGCCGCCCCATGGACGGCCCTCGTTAACCGCGTTGCGGCGGCCACCATAGCTGCATTGTCAGCCGATGGTCTTTATGCTTTGCAGCGCCTATATTGCCGAGATCACCGAGACGTCGGAACTCCACCTTGATCACACCTGTCCTGCGTACCGCCCTGGCGATGGGGCTCTCGCTCGCCATGTCCATGGCCGCTCACGCCCAGTCCGGTGCCGTCGACGGCCAGAAGCTCGCCTTCGACCGCGGCAAGGGCAACTGCCTGACCTGCCACGAGATCAAGGGCGGCGACCTGCCGGGCTCGATCGGCCCGAAGCTGGAGAACCTCAAGGCGAGATACGACCGCGCCGAGCTGATCGCGATTCTCAACGACGAGACCAGGCGCAATCCGCTGACGGTGATGCCGCCGTTCGGCCGCAACCGCATCCTGACCGAGCAGGAAATCAGCGCCATCGTCGACTTCCTGCAGACCCTCTGATTCCGTTTGGAGACCGCCATGACTGCCTCGTTCGGCCCGTTGGCCCACCGCCGCCTGTTCCTGAAGGGCGCCGGCCTCGTCGCGCTGATCGGCCTCGGCAACGCCGTGCTGCACGCGACCCCCGTGTTTGCCGCGACCAATGACAACAAATATCCGGAAGACGCCTTCAAGCAGAAGAATGCGGGCGACGCGGTCAAGGCGCTGTACGGCCGCGACCACGAGGCGTCCGACAAGATCAAGCTCGACGCGCCGGAGATCGCCGAGAACGGCGGCGTGGTGCCGATCGCGGTGACGACGTCGCTGCCGAACGTGACCTCGATCGCCTTCATCGTCAGCGAGAATCCGTTCGCGCTGGCGGCGTCGTACCACATCCCCGAGGGCACCGTGCCCGCGGTGGCGAACCGGCTCAAGATGGCCAAGACCTCCAACGTGATCGCGCTCGTCGAATCCGGCGGCAAGCTCTACAGCGCGACCAAGGAGGTCAAGGTCACCGTCGGCGGCTGCGGCGGCTAAGGTCAGGAGATCATCATGGCATCGAGCATCCGCGTCCGCGCCGTCCTGAATGGCGACGTCGCCGAGGTCCAGACACTGATTCAGCACCCGATGGATACGGGCCTGGTCAAGGACGCCAAGGGCGAAGTGATCCCGGCGCACTACATCCAGCAGGTCACCTTCGTGCACAAGGACAAGACGGTGTTCCTGGCCGATTGGGGCACCGCGGTGTCGAAGGACCCCTATGTCAAGTTCGCCTTCAAGGGCGCGGCCAAGGGCGACGAGCTCAAGGTGAGCTGGGTCGACAGCAAGGGCGCGACCGACAGCCTGACGGCGACGATCCAATGAGGGCGCCGCGCCTCGCGCTGACCGTGGCGGCCGCGCTCGCTCTCGGCGCCTCCGGCGTCGCGGCCGCGGACAAGCCGAACCCGGCCGCCGACGCCAAGGCGTTCCAGGATTACTTCGTCAAGAAGTTTCCGAAGGTGGCGTTCGACGATTTCGTCAACGGGCCGTATTCGATGAACGCCGACATGCGCAAGCAATGGGAGGAGAAGGAGCAGTTTCCGCCCTACGAGTTCGCGCTCGATGCCGGCAAGGAGATGTTCGCCAAGCCGTTCAAGAACGGCAAGACCTATGCCGACTGCTTCCCGAACGGCGGCATCGGCATCCGCCAGAACTATCCCTATTTCGACGACAAGGAAGGCAAGGTCATCACCCTCGAGCTGGCGCTGAACCGCTGCCGCGAGGCCAATGGCGAGCAGCCCTACTCCTACGTCAAGGACGAGATGGCATCGCTGACCGCCTACATGGCGTACACGTCGCGCGGCAAGCGCTTCGACATCAAGATCCCCGACGACCCGCGTGCGCTCGAGGCCTTCGAAAAGGGCAAGGAGTATTTCTACACCCGCCGCGGCCAGTTGAACTTCTCCTGCGCGAGCTGCCACGTGCAGAGCCCGGGGGAGCGGATCCGCGCCGAGATCCTGGCGCCGGCGCTCGGCATCCTCAACGCGATGCCGATCTACCGCTCGGAATGGAGCGGCATGGGCACGATCAGCCGGCGCTTCGTCACCTGCAACAGCCAGACACGCGCCGTGCCGCTGGAGCCGCAATCGGACGAATACCGCAACCTCGAATATTACCTGTCCTACGTGTCGAACGGCCTGCCAGTTTCAGGACCTGGAGCGCGGCCATGAAAAACGTCACGACAGCAAGCGTCATGAAAAAGATCGTGTTCGCCATGATGGTATCAGCGGTCGGCGCCGGCTCCGCGCGGGCCGCGTCGGAGGCCGACTATCTCGCGGCTGTCGCGGCGGCCGAGAGCGCCAACAAGGAAGCCGGACGTCTGCGCAACCAATGGACCGTGACCCAGGCCGCACTCACCGCTGCGAAGAAGGCAGCGGATTCCGGCAATTTCGATTCTGCGCTGAAGTCGGCGCAGGAGGCCGAGGCGCTCGCCAAGGCCTCGGTCGTCCAGGCCACCAGCGAGAAGCAGCGCTGGAAGGACATGGAGATCCGCTAGAGCATGATCCGGAGAAGTGGCAACCGGTTTTCCCTCGCGACGAACGCCGAAGGCGTTTGTGCGGAGATCATGCTCAAACAAAGGGATGGATCATGATGCGATTCCGTGGAATCGCATCATGATCTAGGACGCGAGCCATGATTCGGCGCCGGGACTTTCTGAAGGCATCAGTTGTCGCCACGCTCGCCGCGCCGGCGTTGCTGCGCAGCGCCCGCGCCGCTGACACCGTCAGCCTTTACGACATCGAGAAGTTCGGCAACGCGCGCATCCTGCACATCACGGACACGCACGCGCAGTTGCGGCCGCTGTTGTTCCGCGAGCCCAGCGTCAATCTCGGCATCGGCGAAATGTGGGGACGGCCGCCGCATCTGGTCGAGCGCGCCTTCCTCGACCGCTACGGCATCCGGCCCGACAGCGCCGAGGCCTATGCGTTCACCTCGTTCGAGTTCGAGAAGTACGCCGTCCGCTTCGGCCGGATGGGTGGATTCGCGCATCTGAAGACCCTGGTCGACAAGCTGCGCGCCGATGCCGGCGACCATCGCTCGGTGCTGCTCGATGGCGGCGACCTCTGGCAGGGCACCGGGCTCGCCAATGCGATGCGCGGCGCCGACATGGTGAGCGCCGCCAACCTGCTCGGCATCGACGCCATGACCGGGCATTGGGAGTTCACCTATGGCGAGGAGGCGCTGCGCACCAACCTCGCCCGCTTCAAGGGCGAATTCCTGGCGCAGAACGTGTTCCTGACGGAGGAGGCGGCGTTCAACGACGCCAAGGCGTTCGATCCCGGCTCCGGCCGCGTGTTCAAGCCGGCCACCATCAAGGAGATCGGCGGCGCCCGCATTGCCGTGATCGGCCAGGCCTTTCCCTACGTGCCGATCGCGCATCCGCGCCGCTTCACGCCGGACTGGACGTTCGGCATCCGCGAGGAGGAGCTGCAGAAGCTGGTCGATGGCCTCCGCGGCGCCGACAAGGTCGATGCCGTGATCCTGCTGTCGCATAACGGCATGGATGTCGACCTCAAGCTGGCGAGCCGCGTCACCGGCATCGACGTCATCCTCGGCGGCCATACCCATGACGCGGTTCCGCAGCCGGTCGCGGTCAGCAATTCCAAGGGCGCAACGCTCGTCACCAATGCCGGCTCCAACGGCAAATTCCTCGCCGTGCTCGATCTCGACGTCGGCAAGGGCCGCGTCGCCGATGCGCGCTACCGGCTGCTGCCCGTCTACTCGGAGCTGCTGAAGCCGGACCCGGCGATGCAGGCGCTGATCGATCAGACGCAGCAGCCGCAGGTCGCGGCCTGGAGCGAGAAGCTCGCGACGTCCGACCGGCTGCTTTACCGGCGCGGCAATTTCGAAGGCGCGACCGACGACCTGATCTGCGCGGCGCTGCGCCGCGAGCTCGATGCCGAGATCGCGCTGTCGCCCGGATTCCGCTGGGGCCCGACCTTGCTCGCGAACCAGTCCATCCTGCTCGAGGACGTGCTGGCGCAGACCGCCATCACCTATCCCGAGACCTATGTGCAGCGGATGTCCGGCGCAGAGATCAAGGACGTGCTCGAGGACGTCTGCGACAACCTGTTCAACGCCGACCCCTATCTGCAGCAGGGCGGCGACATGGTGCGAACCGGAGGGCTATCCTACCGCTGCGCGCCCGCCGAGCCGATCGGCCGCCGCATCTCCGATCTCACGCTCGACGATGGCCGGCCGCTGGACGCCCGCAAGAGCTACAAGGTCGCCGGCTGGGCCTCGATGAACGCGCAGGACGGCAAGCCGGTGTGGGACGTGGTGGCCAACCACCTGCGCAACGGCCAACTGGTGCTGGTCGGAACGAACAAGGTCACGCTCTCGGGTGTCGACGGCAATCCCGGATTTGCATCGCAATCGTGACCGCGGATTGCGCGATGCAATCCGACCTGCCGAGCGTTCGCCGCATTGGTGACATCGGGCCGGTCGTGCTAATGCCACGATGATCCAGATCGGAAGGAGGCGCTGATGATCTTCCGCCAATTGTTCGACAGCGTCTCCGGCACCTACAGCTACATCCTCGCCAGCCGCAGCGGCGGCGAGGCCGTCATCATCGATCCGGTGCTGGAGAAGGTCGAGCGCTACTGCCAGCTTTTGCGCGAGCTCGATTTGCGCCTGGTGAAGGCCGTCGACACCCACCTGCATGCGGATCACGTCACCGGCCTCGGCGCTTTGCGCGACCGCACCCATTGCGTCACCATCATGGGCGAGCAGACCAAGGCCGACGTGGTGGCGATGCGCGTCAGCGAGGGCGACCGGATTGCCATCGAGGGCATCAGCCTGGACGTGATGTACACGCCCGGGCACACCGACGATTCCTATAGTTTCTCGCTGGGCGACCGCGTCTTCACCGGCGACACGCTGCTGATCCGAGGGACCGGCCGCACCGATTTCCAGAACGGCGATGCGCGACAGCAGTACGACTCCATCTTCAACAAGCTGCTGCGGCTGCCCGACGACACGCTGGTCTATCCCGCACACGACTACAAGGGCGACACCGTCTCCACGATCGGCGAGGAGCGCCGCTACAATCCGCGCCTGCAGGTCAAGTCGGTCGACGACTACGTTGCGCTGATGGCAAATCTGAAGTTGCCGAACCCGAAGATGATGGATGTCGCGGTGCCCGCCAACATGCGCGTCGGGCTGCATCAGGAGGAGTTGGCGAAGCGGGGCCTGTCGCTGTCGGCACGCGAGGCGATCGAGTGCCTGGGACGCCCCGACGTGCTGCTGGTCGATTTGCGCGAGGCCGCGGAGCGCGCCAAGCATGGCACGCTGTCCGGCGCACTGCACGCGCCCTATCCTGCGATCGAGGACAATCTCAAGCCGGGCGGCATGTTGCGCGAGGTCGCCGCCGCCACCGGCCGCCGCATTGTGTTCTTCTGCGCCTATGGCGAGCGCTCGGCAATGGCCGTGCAGACGGCGCAGGCGGCGGGGCTGGCGAATACGGCGCATATTGAAGGCGGGTTGGACGCGTGGAAAAAGGCCGGCGGGCCGGTGGTGCCGTAGGAGGTCACGCTCTCTCGCTGTCGTCCTGGGCAAGCCCGTTGACGCGAAGCGTCAGCGGGCGCCGACCCGGCCATACCGCGTGATCTCACTTGAGGCAGGCTGCCCGTTGCACGAGTCGCGCAACAAACGTCCGCCGGTGGTTATGGGTCCCTGCGTTCGCAGGGACGACACCGGTGTTGGAGCTGCCACCCTACATCTCCGCCCCACGTCATCTGGAACGTCATCCGCGGAGGGAAGCCGCCCCTCGGCCGCCGGCCATCCCGCGCAGGTGCCATGCGCGGGCGTTCATGGACAATGAACCGCATTACGATAGTGTGGCGTTGTGTCGCGCGCGCCCCTGATTTCGGGAGCATCGGCGGTTTGCCGGCAACGCGCCCTCCTTTCCATCGCTGACGCCGGGGGCCAACGGATCGACCATGGCTGACGTTCTCGCCGCACCGCAACATGCTCCGGTCCGGGCCGCCTCGCCGCTGCGCACATTGGCGCTGATCTCGCTGGCGCACTGGGTCAGCCATCTGCACATGCTGGTGCTGCCGATGCTGTTTCCCTACCTGAAGGAGAAGCTCGGCGTCGGCTACATCGAGCTCGGCTTTCCGCTCACCGTGTTCGCGGTCGTCTCGGCCCTGACCCAGGCGCCCGTCGGCTATCTGGTCGACCGCGCCGGTGCCCGCCGCATCCTGCTGATCGGCCTGACGCTCGGTGGCCTGTCGCTGGCGATGCTCGGCGTCTACCTGAGCTATGCCAGCCTTGTCGTCTCGGCGGTGCTGCTCGGCCTCGCCAACGCGGTCTACCATCCTTCCGACTACGCGCTGCTGGCCGCACACATGGAAGAGAAGCGCATGGGCCGCGCGTTCGGTGTGCATACCTTCGCCGGCTATCTCGGCGGCGCCGTCGCGCCCGCCGTGATGGCGGCGCTGGTCACGACCGTCGGCGGCTCCGGCGCGCTGATCGCAGCCGGCCTGGTCGGACCGCTCGCCGCGCTGCTGCTGCTCGTCGGCAACGTGCCCGAGGTGCCGCCGCATCCGCATCACACCAGCGCCGACGGCAGCAAGGTCAAACAGCCCAGCCTGCTGACGCCGATGCTGATGCTGCTGACCGTGTTCTTCATGCTGCTCAGCCTGTCCAACGCCGGCATCGCCAGCTTCGGCGTTGTCGCGCTCATGAACGGCTACGGCATCTCGTTCTCGACCGCCAACATCGCACTGACCGCGTTCCTCGGCGCCAGCGCCGTCGGCGTGCTCGCCGGCGGCCAGCTCGCCGACCGCATCCGCCATCACAACCTGGTCGCGGCCGTCGCCTATGCGATCAACGCCGTGCTGGTGCTGATGATCACTTTCATCAACCTGCCGACCGTGCTGCTCACGGCGATCATGCTGGTCGCGGGCTTCATGAGCGGCGTGATCGCGCCGTCGCGCGACATGCTGGTGCGCAACGCCGCCCCTCCGGGTGCCGCCGGCCGCGCCTTCGGCATCGTGTCGACCGGCTTCAACTTCGCCGGCGTGGTCAGCCCGCTGCTGTTCGGCTGGATCATGGACATGAACGCGCCGCGCTGGGTGTTCGGCACCTCCGTCGTGTTCATGCTGCTGACGATCGTGCTCGCGTTCTTCACCGAGCCGAAGAAGGCCAAGGCGTAGCTGTTAGTCGCAACTATCAAGCTTATCGTCAAAGCGCCCGGACACAGGAGATGAGCGCAGTCCCCATGACTGCGGCGGTGGCTTCTCTCGCAACGCTGCCCCCACTTCCGGCGTGTTGACATCACCGTTCCCTGGCCGATGATGCGGCCAACAACAACACCCGGGGAAGACACGCCATGACGCAGCCAGATCTCGTGATCCGCGGCGGAACCATTGCCGATGGCTCGGGCGGCGAACTCTACGAAGCTGATGTGGCGATTGCGGACGGCTGCATCGTCGAGGTCGGCAAGGTCAACGCATCCGGCCGCGAGGAGATCGACGCACGCGGCAAACTCGTGACACCAGGCTTCGTCGACGTCCACACCCATTACGACGGCCAGGTGACCTGGAGCCATGACATCTCGCCGTCGTCGCAGAACGGCGTCACCACCGCGATCATGGGCAATTGCGGCGTCGGCTTCGCGCCGTGCCGGCCGGCCGATCATCAGCGGCTGATCCAGTTGATGGAGGGCGTCGAGGACATCCCCGAACCGGTGCTCGAAGCCGGCATTCCCTGGGAATGGGAGAGCTTTCCGGATTACATGGAGTGGCTCGGCAAGCGTGAATTCGATCTCGACATCGGCGCGCAGCTGCCGCATGCAGCGCTGCGCGTCTTTGTCATGGGCGAGCGCGGCGCGCGCCGCGATCCGGCCACCGCCGACGACAACCGCGCCATGGCGGCGCTGGCACGCGATGCGGTCAAGGCCGGCGCGCTCGGCTTCTCGACCTCGCGCACGCTCAACCATCGGACATCGACCGGTGACTACACGCCGACGCTCAAGGCGGGCGAGGACGAGTTGACGACGATCGCGCAGGCCATGCACGGCGCCGGCCGCAGCGTGCTGCAATTCGTGCTCGACATCTCCACCATCCACGAAGACCTGCCGATGATGCTGCGCATCGCCGACACGACGAAATGCCCGATCTCGTTCTCGGTGACGCAGAACGACCGCGCGCCGCAACGCTGGCGGCAGACGCTGGCCGAAATCAACGCCGCCGCCGCGCGCGGCCTGTCGGTGACGGCGCAGATCGCGGCGCGCCCGGTTGGGCTGCTGCTTGGGCTGGAGTTGTCGCGCAACCCGCTGCAGACGCATCCGAGCTACCAGGCGATCGCGCATCTGCCGCTGGATGAGCGCGTCGCGCGGATGCGCGATCCGGCGCTGCGCGCGGCCATCCTAGGCGAGCAGGCCAGCGCGACCGACGACCCGCTGTTCTTCAAGCCGAACTACGACAAGATGTATCTGCTCGGCGATCCGCCGGACTATGAGCAGCCGCCGGCGCGGTCACTCGGCGCCCAGGCCCGCGCGCGCGGCTGTCGTCCCGAGGAACTGGCCTATGACGCGATGCTCACGGATGGCGGGCGCGGCATGCTCTACGTGCCGTTCCTCAACTATTCCGACGGCAATCTCGATGCCACCTACGAGATGCTGCGCGACCCGCGCAGCGTGCCCGGCCTCAGCGACGGCGGCGCGCATTGCGGCATCATCTGCGACGCCAGCTTCCCGACCTATCTGCTGACGCACTGGACCCGCGACCGCAGGCGCGGTGACAAGCTCTCCATTCCGTTCGTCGTCGCCGCGCAGTCGCGCAAGACCGCGCTCTCCGTCGGCCTCGACGATCGCGGCCTGCTCGCGCCAGGCTACAAGGCCGACGTGAACGTCATCGACTACGACCGGCTGCATCTGCATCCGCCGAAGGTGCACTACGACCTGCCGGTCGGCGGCCGCCGCCTGATGCAGGAGGTCGACGGCTATGAGGCGACGATCGTATCGGGCGTGGTGACACGCCGGCATAGCGAAGCCACCGGCGCACGGCCCGGGCGGCTGGTGAGGGGTGCGCGCCAGCTGAGCTGAGACGTCAACTGGCCGCGGCGACTGTCTCGGCAAGCCTTGCAAGCTCGGCTTGCGCGGCGGGATGCTCGTTGAACCAGGGTGGCAACGAGCGCAGCGCGATCTCGAGTGCCCTGCCGGCCTCGTCTTTGCGGCCGTGCAGGAGATGCCACTCACCGATGTAGAAATAGGCTTCAGCCTGTTCTGGAGCCGTTGCCGCCGCGTTCAACAGCTGCTGCGCCGTCGAACGCTCCATGAGAAGATCGAACACGGGCCAGGGCCACTGCCCCGCCGCCCAGTACGCCGCGAAAGAAGCGAGATCTGGCTTGGCGCGCCCCGGCAACCGAGCCAGCGACAGGTAACGAAACAGGGCCGCATAGGGCTCGAACTGGAGCGCGAGCGATCGTTCCATGTCAGCTGCCGCGGCTTCGAACCTGCCGCAGCAGAACTGAATATAGCCACGTCCCCGATGCATGACCGGGTCTTTGGGCGCGAGGCCGACTGCTGTCGTGCTCTGGGCGATCGCGCGATCCAGATCGCCCTTCACATGATGAAGGTACGCGAGCTCGCCATGAGCCGCCGCGAGCCTGGGCTCGAGCGCGAGAGCACGCGTCTGATCGTCAATGGCGCCGTCGAAGTCGCCGAGGAATTTGCGTGACACGCCGCGGGCGCCGTAGGTCTGCGCGTTGGGCTTGAGCTTGAGCGCGAGACCAAAATCCTCGATCGAGCTGGCGTAGCTGCCCATGCCCTGGAGCGCCACGCCGCGATTGTGGTAAGCGTAATGGTTGCGCGGGTTGAGCTGGACCACCTTGCTGAAGTGGAAGATGGCGCCCGAGAAGTCCTCGATCGTCAGGCATCGCACGCCGCGCCAGTACTGCAGCATATGAGAGAACAGGCGCATCATGCGGGACCTCACGCGGGTGAATGCGAGGCCGCCTCCTGATGACCCCGGGCGGGGGTTGTATCACGCAAATTCCGGCGCCACACCCTGCTGCGCCTGCAGGCGGGCACGCTCGCTGTTGGGCCAGAGCAGCGCCAGACCCAGCAGGCCGGAGATCACCATGATGACAGCATTGATGGTGAAGCCGGACATGTAGCCTTCAAGCAGGCTGCCAGAGGCCTGGATCATCTTGCCCATCACGAGGGGCGCAACGATGCCGGCGAGCGTATAGAGCGCGCCGTAGATCGCCATGGCGGCGCCGCGCTGCGTGACCGGGGTGAACTCGCCGATCATCGGCGGGCAGACGACGTAGATCGAGCCGCACAATCCCGATCCGACCACGAGCAGTGCGATCTTTGCCGAAGCGGCGTCGACATGCGGCATCATCGCCATCAGCCCGCCGCCGATCACGAGCGGCGTCGCGCCGACCACGCCACGGGCCATGCGCGTGGAGACGCCACGCGCCATCAGCGTCTGCGACACAAAGCCCGTGGTCAGCACCACGCACGCGCCGAAGATCCAGGGCAGGATCGAGATGAAGCCGGCCTGCTGCTGCGAGAAGCCGAGGCCTTTCACCAGGAACGGCGTGAACCAGGTCAGCCCGAGCGACAGCGCCCAATAGGCGCCGAAGGTCGCGGCGACGCAGCCGACGAAGGTCCGCGACGTCAGCAGTTGCAGATAGGGAACGCGCCGCTCGCGCAAGCCGGCGAGCTCGACCTCCGCCAGCGGCCCTTCCTTGCCCAGCCACAGCCACGCCACGCTCCACATCAGCCCGACCACGCCGAGTGCGCCGAAGGCATAGTGCCAGCCGTGATTCACGATGATCCAGTTCAGCGCGGGCACGGCGAGGATGACGCCGAAGGCGGATCCCTGTGACAGGATCGCGGTCGGCATCGCCCGCTTCTCATCGGGGAACCATTTGTAGACCGCGTGAACGGCGACGGACGCCGCGGGGCCTTCGCCGGCGCCGAGAATGATGCGGCAGATCAGCAGCGTGGTGAAGCCGACAGTGCCCACCATCGGGAATTGCGCGAGCGCCCAGATCAGCGCCAGCACCAGCAGCACCCAGCGCGTCGGCACCTTGTTGACGACGAAGCCGACGACGATCGCCGAGATCGAGAACAGGAAGAAGAAGGATGATCCAAGCAGGCCGAACTGCTCGGCATTCAGATTGAGCTCGGTCATGATCGGCACGCCGGCGAGCCCGACCACGATCTTGTCGGCGAAGTTCACCAGCATGAACAGGAACAGCAGGAAGGTGATCTTCCAGGCGCCTTTCGGCGTCGCGCTTGCGCGGGATGTGCCCTTCAGCGTCGTTGGCGCGGCCATGGTCCTTCCCCATTCTGTCATGATCCGCCCCTGTCGTCCGGGCGTTTTGACGATGCTACCCACGAAGCGGCTTCGCAGGCAACCGGCTGGCGCGCTAAGTTATTGCTGCAACGCGGGAATCCGCCCTCTTGGGCTGCATCGCGATACCCTCGCAACCTGATTGCGCGCGGCCGGCATCACATCGGGGGCGTCACGAAGAACGAGCGCGTGATGTTCGCGTTGGCCCTTGTTATGTTGTGACGCAACAACCCCGATCATGCTCGTGCTCAGCGTCCGTCATCTCACCAAGTCCTATCGATCCGGCGGCGAGCCGATCCACGTCCTGCGTGGCGTCGACCTCGACGTCTCCTCCGGCGAGCGCGTCGCGCTGACCGGTGAATCCGGCTCCGGCAAGAGCACGCTGCTGCATCTCATCGCCGGGCTCGATGCCGCCGACAGCGGCGACATCCTGCTCGACGGCGTTTCGGTCGGGGCGCTCGACGATTCGGCACGCGCGGCGGTCCGGCGCGAGCGGCTCGGCCTCGTGTTCCAGCAGTTCAATCTGGTGCCGAGCCTGTCGGTTCAGGACAATCTCAGTTTCCAGGCGCGGCTGGCCGGTCGGCATGATCCGGCGTGGCACACCGAGCTCGTCGAGCGGCTCGGGCTGAAGTCGCTGCTCAAGCGCTATCCGGAGCAACTGTCGGGCGGACAGCAGCAGCGCGTCGCGATCGGCCGCGCGCTGGCGGTCAAGCCGGCCCTGCTGCTCGCGGACGAACCGACCGGCAATCTCGACGAGGACACCGCCGACGAGGTGATGGCGCTGACGCGCGACCTCGTCGCGCGCACCGGCTGCGGCTTCCTGATGGTGACGCACAGCGCGCGGCTCGCGGCGATGCTCGACCGCCGCGTCCACCTGCATGGTGGGCGCATCGCATGAGGCGCGCGCTGTGGATTCTCGCCGTGCTGCTCAGCCACTGGCGCCGGCATCCGATGCAGCTCGCGACCTTGCTGATCGGGCTGATCTCGGCGACCGCGCTGTGGAGCGGCGTGCAGGCGCTGAACCAGCAGGCGCGCAGCTCCTATGATCGCGCCGCGGCGATCTTCGGCGGCGCGCGCACGCCGATGCTGGTCGCGACCGACGGCAAGATGCTGCCGCAGAGCGTGTTCGCGGAATTGCGCCGCGCCGGCTGGCCGGTGTCGCCGGTGCTCGAGGGCCGCGTGCAGATCGACGGCCATTCGGTGCGGCTGCTCGGCATCGAGCCGTTCAGCATCCCCCGGGAGGTCGGCAATGCGCCGATGGTCGGGCGCAGCGAGCTCGAGGCCTTTCTCACACCGCCACATCGCACGCTGATCTCGCCGGAGACGCTGGCCGATCTCGGACTGAAAGACGGCACGGCGCCGCGGCTCAGCAACGACGCCCTGCTGCCACCCTTGATGGCGCAGCAGCAGCTCGCGCCCGGCGTGCTCGTGGTCGATATCAGCGACGCACAGCGGCTGCTCGACAGGCCCGGCCAGATTTCGCGGCTGCTGGTCGGCAAGTCGTCGGTCCAACGACCGCCGTTGCAGTCGTTCGCGGGCGGCCGGCTACAGCTCGTGCAGCCGGAGGCCGAGACCGACCTGGAGCGACTGACCGACAGCTTCCACCTCAACCTCACCGCCTTCGGCCTGCTGTCCTTCGTCGTCGGCCTGTTCATCGTCAATTCCGCCATCGGCCTCGCCTTCGAGCAGCGCCTGCCGGTGCTGCGCACCTTGCGCGCCTGCGGCGTGTCGGCGCGCCAGCTCAACGGCGTGCTGATCGGCGAGCTCATCGCCTTTGCCTTGGTGGCAGGGCTCTTCGGGCTGGTGTGCGGCTACGTCATCGCCGCCGCGCTGCTGCCGAACGTGGCGGTATCGCTGCGCGGGCTGTATGGCGCGCAGGTGCCGGGCGAGCTCAGCCTGCAGCCGGAATGGTGGTTTGCGGGCCTCGTCATCAGCATCGCCGGCGCGCTCGCAGCCGCGACGACCAGCCTGATCAAATCGATGCGGCTGCCGATCCTCTCCACCGCGCAGCCCTATGCGTGGCAGGAGGCGCAGCGGCGCTGGCTGCGCTTGCAGAGCGCGGTCGCGCTCGCCTTCTTCGTCGCCGCCGGCCTGCTGCTGTGGCTCGGGCAGTCGCTGCTGGCTGGCTTCGGCGTGCTCGCGGCGATGATGCTCGGCGCGGCGCTGCTGCTGCCCGCGATCCTGGAGCTGGTGCTGCGGCTCGGCGAGCGCGGCGCGCGCGCGGCGCTGGCGCAATGGTTCTGGGCCGACAGCCGCCAGCAGATCTCGGGCCTGTCGCTGGCGCTGATGGCCCTGCTGCTGGCGCTCGCCGTCAATGTCGGCGTCGCCACGATGGTCGAGACCTTCAGCCGCACCTTCCTGGTCTGGCTCGATGGCCGGCTCGCCGCCGACGTCTACATCAGCGCCGCGGATGAAGCGCAGGCGCGCGACATCCAGACCTGGCTGCGCGCGCGGCCCGATGTCCAGGCCGTGCTGCCGGGCGGACGCGCCGCAACGCAGTTGGCGGGCGCGCCGATCGACATTCTCGGCCTGCCCGATCACGACACCTATCGCGACCATTGGCCGCTGCTGCAGGCCGGCGACAGCGCCTGGAAGCAGCTGGTGCGCGGCGACGCCGGCTTCGTCAGCGAGCAGTTGGCGCGCCGGCTCCATCTGTCTGTCGGTGACAGCATCGACCTCCCCGCATCCGGCGGCGACTGGCGCGTCACGATCGCCGGGATCTATGCCGACTACGGCAATCCCAAGGGCCAGGTCACGGTCAACGTCGCCGCGCTGACGCGCCGCTTCCCGGCGACGCCCATCACGCGCATGGCCGTGCGCGCAGCGCCGGCCGACGTGCCGGGACTGATCAGCGCGCTGACCGACAAATTCGGCCTGGACGGCCGCAACGTCATCGACCAGGCCACCGTGAAGCAGGAGTCGAAGCAGATCTTCAACCGCACTTTCGCGGTCACCGGCGCGCTCAACACCTTCACGCTCGGCGTCGCCGCGATGGCGCTGCTGACCAGCCTGCTGACCTTGGCGAACTCGCGGCTGCCGCAGCTCGCACCCTTATGGGCCATCGGGCTGACGCGGCGGCGGCTCGCCGAAGTCGAGCTGTTGAAGACGCTGTCGCTCGCCGGCCTGACCGCGCTGCTCGCGCTGCCGCTCGGGCTCGTCGTGGCGTGGTGCCTGATCGCGATCGTCAATGTCAAAGCGTTCGGCTGGCGGCTGCCGTTCGACGTGTTCCCGCTGCAGCTCATCCGGCTGCTGGTCGTCACGCTGGTCGCGGCGGTGATCGCCTCGTTGCTGCCGGTGCTGCGGCTGGCCCGGATGCAGCCGGCCGATCTGGTCAGGACCTTCACCATTGAGCGCTAGAACGACGATCACGCGGCGCGGCCTGATCGGCGGGCTCGGCCTGCTGGCACTGCCGCGCCTCGCACATGCACAGGGCTTTGCGGGCCTGAGCGACAGCGCCGACGGCTTTGCACCGGTGACGCCCGGACGAGCGTTCGGCTTCCCTGCGGATCACGGGCCGCACGACGATTTCCGCATCGAGTGGTGGTACGTCACCGCAAACCTCAGCGATAGCAGCGGCAAGGCCTATGGCCTGCAATGGACCCTGTTCCGCTCGGCGGCGCGGCCCGGACCGCAAGCCGAGGGGTTCGACAATCAGCAGCTCTGGATGGCGCATGCCGCGGTGACGCGCGCGGACAGCCATCGCTCCGCCGAGAAATTCGCGCGCGCCGGCGTCGGCCAGGCCGGCGTCGAGGCCAAGCCGTTCCAGGCCTGGATCGATGACTGGCAGCTGCGCGGCACCGCCGCGACCGACGATCGATCGCTGGCGCCGCTCGACATGACCGCCGCCGGGCCGGACTTCTCCTACGCGCTGCATCTGGAGGCCGACCGTCCGGTGGTGCTGCAGGGCATCGGCGGCTACAGCCGCAAATCCGAGCGCGGCCAGGCGTCTTACTATTACAGCCAGCCGTTCTACCGCGCCCGCGGCCAGATCAATTTCGACGACACGCCGGTCGAGGTGACAGGCGTGGCCTGGCTCGACCGCGAATGGAGCAGCCAGCCGCTGGCCGCCGACCAGAGCGGCTGGGACTGGTTCGCGCTGCATTTCTCCGGCGGCGAGAAGCTGATGCTGTACCGGATGCGGCAGGGCAATGGCGACTACACGTCCGGCACCTGGATCACGGCCGACGGCGTCTCGCGCGCGCTCGGCCCCGGGGGCATCGTGATGACGCCAAAGGATATCGTTGCGATCGGTGAGCGCAGGCTGCCGGTCGGCTGGCGCGTCGAGATATCAGCGCTCGGCATCGCCATCGATACCGCGCCGCTCAACTCCAAGGCCTGGATGGGCACCCGCGTGCCCTATTGGGAGGGACCGATCAGCTTCAAGGGCAGCCACACCGGGGTGGGCTATCTCGAGCTGACGGGATATTGAAAAGCCGTCATCAGGGGGGAACCGCGCATGTATCACTTCACCGCACTCGTCACCGTGCTCGCGCTCATGCTGTATTTCTACATGGGGGTCCGCGTCGCGCAAGCGCGCGCCAGGTTCGGCGTCAAGGCGCCGGCCGTCACCGGCAATCTCGATTTCGAGCGCACCTATCGCGTGCAAGTGAACACGCTTGAATGGATGCCGATCTTCCTGCCGGCGCTGTGGCTGTTCGCGATCTATATCAGCGACCCGATCGCGGCCCTGATCGGCCTCGTCTGGATCGCGGGTCGCGCGATGTACATGGTGTCCTATGCGAAGGCCGCGGAGAAGCGCGGCCCCGGTTTCGGCGTGCAGGCGCTCGCCGCATCCGTACTCCTCGCCGGCGCGCTGATCGCCATCCTGTGGCGGATGCTGCACGGCTGATTGCTGCACCCATCGCCGTCGCCCCGGCTTTCGCCGCGACGGCGGCGATGGTGTGACGATCACTTCGTCAGCGGACAGCCGCTCTCCTTGGCGGTGAAGAACGCCTTGTCGCCGGGCACCGTGGCGAGCTGCTTGTAGTAGTCCCACGGCTTCTTCGATTCCGACGGCTTTTTGACCTCGAACAGGTACATGTCGTGGACCATGCGACCGTTGGCGAGCACCTTGCCCTGCGCGAAGGCGTCGTCGACCGGCAGCTCCTTCAGCTTGGCCGCCACCGCGTCGGAGTCCTTGGTTCCGGCGGCCTTCACCGCCTTCAGATAGGACAATGTCGCGGAATAGGTGCCGGCGTGGATCATGCTCGGCATCCGGCCGGTGCGCTTCATGAAGCGCTCGCTGAAGGCGCGGGACTTGTCGTCGCGATCCCAGTAGAAGCCTTCGGTGAGGATCAGGCCCTGCGCCGCCTCCAGCCCGAGACCATGCACCTCGGACAGGGTCATCAGCAGGCCGGCGAGCTTCTGCCCGCCCTTGACGATGCCGAACTCGGCCGCCTGCTTGATCGAGTTGGTGGTGTCGAGGCCGGCATTGGCAAGCCCGATGATCTTGGCCTTCGAGCTCTGCGCCTGCAGCAGGAAGGAGGAGAAGTCCGACGAGTTGAGCGGGATGCGCACCGAGCCCAGCACCTTGCCGCCCTTCGACGTCACGATGTCGCTGGTGTCCTTCTCCAGCGCATAGCCGAAGGCGTAGTCGGCGGTCATGAAGAACCAGGTATCGCCGCCGGATTCGACCAGCGCGCCGCCGGTGCCGACCGCGAGCGCGCGGGTGTCATAGGCCCAGTGGAAGCCGTAGGGCGTGCAGGCATCGCCCGATATGCGCGAGGTCGCGGCACCGACGACGATGTCGATCTTCTTCTTCTCCTTCGACAGATCCTGGATCGCCAGCGCGACCGAGGAGGTCGTCAGCTCGGTGATCATGTCGACACCCTCGGTGTCGTACCAGCGCCGCGCGATCGACGAGGCGAGATCGGGCTTGTTCTGATGGTCGGCGGTGACCAGCTCGACCTTCTGCCCCAGCACCTCGCCGCCGAAATCCTCGATCGCCATCTTGGCCGCTTCGACGGAATATTTGCCCCCGTAGTCGGCATAGACGCCGGACTGGTCATTGAGGATGCCGATCTTGACCTGCGCCGACGCCGGCGCCGCCGCCAGCAGCGCACCGACGGCCGCAAAAGCCAGCAAACCCGATTTCATATGGTCTCTCCCCGCATTTCTTGGTCTTGAGATGTCATTCGTTGGAATGCGCGCTCATGTTATGCCAGAACCCCGGCCACGCCCATCCCTTCCCGCCTCAGCCAATCGGCTGACAGCCATGTTGAGAGACGCAGGCTCCTCCGCTACATTCGCGTCCAAACAACGAGCCGTCCCGCCGGGATGGTGCGCAGGGAAGGAAACCGCCTGGACGCGTGAGGCAGCACCGTCTGCATCGCGTCGCCATGCCGAGGTGCCGCGGCAGGCGCCTTCCTCCCGCCTGCGCGCCGCGCCGCGGCGAGCTGCGCGCATCGGCAGGAGGACACATGTACACCGGCAAGCACGCCCGGCTGCGCCCATTGCAGCCTGCCTTCATCATGGCCTCGACCGGCGAGGCGGTGACCTATCGCGAGTTGGAAGCGCGCAGCAACCGGCTGGCGCATCTGTTCCGCCAACGCGGCCTGAAGCGGCTCGACCACTATTCGATCTTCATGGAGAACAACAGCCGCTATCTGGAGGCGTGCGGCGCCGGCGAGCGCTCCGGGCTGTATTTCACCTGCGTGAACTCCTACCTCACGCCCGGCGAGCTGGCCTACATCCTCAATAACAGCCGGTCGCGGCTTCTGATCACCTCCCTCGCCAAGCTCGACGTCGCGCGCGAGGCGCTGAAGGAGGCGCCCGACATCGAGCTCTGCATCGTCGCCGATGGCCGACGGGACGAACTTGGCGAGAGCGAGCGGATCGTCGGCCTCGCCGAGGCCACGGCCGGCCTGCCGGCGACGCCGATCGCCGACGAATGCGTCGGCACCGCGATGCTGTACTCCTCCGGCACCACGGGCCGGCCGAAGGGCATCCTGCGGCCGCTGCCCGAGCAGCCGCCGGTTCAGCAGCTTCCGATCTTCGACTTCCTGGAAAGACTGTGGCGCTACCGCGAAGGCATGATCTACCTGTCGCCGGCGCCGCTCTATCACTCCGCGCCGCAGGCCGCGGTCAACCTCACCATCCGCGTCGGCGGCACCGCCATCATCATGGAGACGTTCGACCCCGAGCGCTACCTGCAACTGGTCGAGCAATGGGGCATCACGCATACGCAATTGGTGCCGACGATGTTCTCGCGCATGTTGAAACTGCCGGAAGAGATCCGCACGCGCTACGATCTCTCCTCGCTCGAGGTCGCGATCCATGCCGCCGCGCCCTGCCCGGCACAGGTCAAGGAGGACATGATCAGATGGTGGGGGCCGATCATCCACGAATATTACGGCGCCACCGAAGGCCTCGGCTTCACCGCCTGCGACAGCGCGGAATGGCTCGCGCATCGCGGCACCGTCGGCAAGGTGCTGTTCGGCGACCTGCACATTCTCGATGAGACCATGCAGCCGTGCCCGACAGGAACGGCCGGCACGGTGTGGTTCAAGACGGGATCGCCGTTCGAGTACTTCAACGACCCCGAGCGCACCAGGGAGGCCCGTTCGGCCGACGGCAGCATGAGCACCGTGGGCGACGTCGGCTATGTCGATGCCGACGGCTATCTCTATCTCACCGACCGCGCCACCTTCATGATCATCTCCGGCGGCGTGAACATCTATCCGCAGGAATGCGAGAACCTGCTGATCACGCATCCGAAGGTCGCCGATGCCGCCGTATTCGGCGTGCCCAACCCCGATCTCGGCGAGGAGGTGAAGGCGGTGGTCCAGCCGATGTCGGGCATCATGCCTGGGCCCGAGCTGGAAGAGGAGCTGATCGCGTTCTGCCGGCAGTCGCTGTCGCGGCAGAAGGTGCCGCGCTCGATCGATTTCGAGAAGGAGCTGCCGCGGCTGCCGACCGGCAAGCTCTACAAGCGCCTGCTGCGCGACCGCTATTGGGGCAACAAGACGTCAAGGATCGTGTAGGGCGGCACGACCTCGGATTGATCCTGGTCAAGCGCGCGCGGTGCCGCGCAGCTATTCTCCGTCAATTGCGATCGCAGCACGAGACGACGACATGCGCGCTCATCAAATCATGACCAGATCCGTGATCGCGGTGACGCCCGGAACCCCGGTGGCCGAGGCAGCGCGGATCATGCTGCGCAACCACATCGGCGGGCTGCCTGTGGTCGACGCGTCCGGCACGCTCGTCGGCATGGTCACGGACGGTGATTTCCTGCGCCGCGCCGAGCTCGGCACCGAACGCAGGCAAGGCCGCTGGCTCGACCTCCTGGTCGGCCGCGGCCGCATCGGCGCCGACTTCGTCCATTCCCACGGCCGTACGGTTGGCGACATCATGAGCCAGCCTCCGGTCACGGTCAGCGTCGATGCCAGCCTGGCGGAGATCGCCGAGATCATGGAGAAGCGCAACATCAAGCGTCTCCCTGTGATGAGTGGCGACCGGCTGGCCGGCGTGGTGACCCATACGGATTTCCTGCAAACCGTGGCCGACCTCGCCACTGCCGTTCCAGGCCCCACCCCTGACGATGACGGGATCCGCAACGCCATCCTCGATTCACTCGACCAGGCCGCCTGCAAGCATTGCCGCTTCAACGTCGTCGTCCGCAACGGCATCGCGCATCTCACGGGCGCGGTGCGCAACGAGAAGGAGCGGGCCACGGCGATCGTGGCGGCCAAGAGCGTCCAGGGCGTCAGGAACGTGCGCGACCACATGTGGGTCTATCCGCCGCCAGAGGACGAGTTCGGCGGCGGTGACATCGTCTCGCTGCAGGACCAGCCGTCGACCGACGACGACCAGCCGCTGTGAGGAGAGCCGGGCGTGCGACGTGCCTCCGTACCATCGCTGCTGCTGCTGGTCCTGTTGTCCGCCCCGGCGGCCGCCGAGGATCTCGATCACGGCCGCCAGCTCGCCGAGCGCTGGTGCGCCGCCTGCCACGCCGTGGCCACAGAGCCGACCAAGTTCCGGCGCGCCCGGCCGTTCGTCGCCATCGCGGCCAGGGATGACGTGACGAAGGAGATGCTGGCCAAGTTCCTCCTGCTTCCCCACG
Source organism: Bradyrhizobium sp. HKCCYLRH1034 (assembly GCF_051168375.1). NCBI lineage: Bacteria > Pseudomonadati > Pseudomonadota > Alphaproteobacteria > Hyphomicrobiales > Nitrobacteraceae > Bradyrhizobium > Bradyrhizobium sp. HKCCYLRH1034. The sequence goes on from NZ_JBNPUW010000014.1 coordinate 44,653, forward strand.
CGACGATGGCCAACAATCCGCTCAGTGCGAATGATGCGGCCGACCTGGCAGGCTACATCCTCAGCCTGAGGAAGTAGTTGATGCGACATTCGCCAATGGGTTGAGCCGCCCCCCCGGTCGGCGGCGTCCGGATGCAAGCGGACCCCTGGCGCCGAACGTTCGGCGGCAATTTAGCAGGATCTCCTGGAACAAAACGCCCATGCCTGCGTTCTCCGTGTTCGCCGTCGTGAGCTGGAGCACGTCGCACGGCCCCAAGGGGGTCTGCTGACGGCAAATCGTCCTGTCCTCGTTGCCGGAAAAACCAACAACAAGCAGCGATCGAGATAGCCCTTGCATTTGTACACAAACAAGTTGGTAATCCGGTGCACGGCGTCTTCTCTGCCGACCTGTTAGCAAGGAGCCTGCGACGTGCACGGAATGCCCGGCGCCTCCCCCGCCCCACGCGTAACCGACGACGATACGGCCTATCTGGCGGCGATCGTGGAGTCCTCGGCCGACGCCATTGTCGGCACCACCGCCGACGGCGTCATCCGCAGTTGGAACGCGGCCAGCGAACGGATGCTGGGGTTCACCGCGGCTGAAATGATCGGCAGATCCGTCTCCGAGATCATCCCCCCCGAGCTGGCGGAAGAAGCGAGCGCCTTGCGCGCCAGGGTCAACGCGGGCGAAGCGATCGAGAGCTTCGAGACCGTCCGGCTGACCAAGCAGGGACGCCCGATCGAGGTCTCCATCACGTTTTCGCCGATCCGCAGCAGCACCGGCGTGATTGTCGGCATCTCCAAAGTCATCCGCGATGTCACGCTGTCGAAGAAGACCGAGCGTGCGGCGGCGATGCTCGCGGCCATCGTCGCCTCGTCCTCGGACGGCGTCGTCAGCAAGACGCTGGACGGCACGATCACCAGCTGGAACAAGAGCGCCGAACGCATCTTCGGCTTCTCGGAAGGCGAGATGATCAACCGCTCGATCCGCACGATCATCCCGCAGGAGCGCCAGGCCGAGGAGGACCGGATCCTCGCCACCGTCCTATCCGGCGCGATCATCGACAATTTCGAGACCATCCGCCTGCGTAAGGATGGGGCGCTCATCGACGTGTCGGTGACGGTATCGCCGGTCCGGGACTCCAGCGGCCGCATCATCGGCGCCTCCAAGATCGTGCGTGACATCACCGACAAGCGCCAGACAAGGGAGCAGTTGCGCACCTTGCTGGCCGAGGTGAACCACCGCAGCAAGAACCTGCTGTCGCTGGTGCAGGCGATCGCCCGGCAGATGACCCGTCACGGCCGCCAGCTCGACCTCAACCGCTTTCTGGAGCGCCTGCAGGCGATCGCGAGCAATCAGGATCTCCTGATCCAGAACGATTGGCGTTTCATTCCACTCGGCGGCTTGGTCCGCTCGCAGCTCGGGGCGTTCAGCGACTTGATCGGCGACCGCATCGCGATCGACGGGCCGCCGATCGAGCTGACGCCGGAGGCCGCGCAGTCGATCGGCATGGCAGTCCACGAGCTCGCCACCAACGCCGCCAAATATGGTGCACTGTCGAACGACGAGGGACGGATCGCGGTCCGCTGGACGCGCATCGACGACAGCTTCGACATGACCTGGGTCGAAAGCGGCGGACCTGAGGTCGCGCCGCCGGAGCACACCGGCTTCGGCAGCCGGGTGATTTCCGATCTGGTACGCGCCGGCCTGGATGGAACGGTCGAGGTCGAGTTCCTGCCGACCGGACTACGCTGGCACCTGAGGTGCCCCCTGCAACGCCTCTGCCGCGACCGTCATCATGCGCGACAGTGAGAAGACTCATCTCCTGATCGTCGAGGACGATCCCATGATCGGCTTCGACCTCGCGGTCGAGCTCGAAGCCGCCGGATTCACGGTCGTCGGCGTGGCGGCGACCGTGCACAAAGCCCTCCATCTGCTGGAGCGGAATCACTGCGATCTCGCCGTGCTCGACGTCAATCTCGGGCAGGAAACATCGGCGCCGATCGCGCGCGCTTTGGTCGCGGCCGGCGTGCCCTTCGTCGCAGTCACCGGCTATTCCGTCGATCAATGCCCGGAAGAATTCGCCACGGCACCGCTGCTGTCGAAGCCGTTCCAGACGTCGCGGCTGGTAGCTGCACTGAAGCGGCAATTGCATCAGTGAAGTCTGTTGCAGCGGGAGACGAGCTTCCGCGTGACGTGGCTGCAGCGGTTGCATCTTCGAGACAAGCCGACCTCTCCCCGCAACTGCCTGCGCAATCGCTTATGGCGGTCTCCGTCTTCCGACCGTCTGTTTCCACGTCGACGTCGCGCCGTGAAAGGACGCACGCAGGCAACTCACGCCCACCTGCCGACGGTCAGGCCGCGATCTCCGCCACGATCCGCCCCGTCGTCACCTGGTCGCCCTCGGCGACCTCGATCGCGGTCACCGTTCCGGCGATGCCGGCGGTGTGGACGTGCTCCATCTTCATCGCCTCGAGCGTCACCACCGGCTGTCCCACGGCCACGCTGTCGCCCGGCTTCACCAGCACCGCGACCACACGACCATTCAACGCCGCGCGAACCCTGCCATCACCGCCGCCAGCGGCTGAGGATTGCGGCCTCGCCAACGTCACGTCGCGCAGCGCCAGCGTCTGGTCGCGATGCTGGACGAACAGCCGATCGTTGTCGCGGACGAAGCGCGCGCTCTCGACGATCTCGGCGTGACGAACGCGGATCGCATCATCCGTGAGCGACACGATCTCGAAGCGATGCTCTGCATCGCCACGCGTCACGCGATAGATTCCGTCACGCTCGCGCAGCAGCTCGCACTCGGCCACCTCACCGGCGATCTCGAACCGGAGCGGCGTCGCGAAGGCTGCCGCGAGCGAGCGGCCGCCGCGGACGGGATGCGCGAGCGGATGGCTGACGGAGAGCAGCAACGCACCCAGCGCGAGGTCTGCCGCTTCGACCGCCGGCGCGCGCAGCTCGTCACGATGCGCCGCGATGAATGCGGTGGTCGCCTTGCCCGCGGAGAAGGCCGGATGCCGCAGGCAGGACATGAGGAAGGCCCGGTTGGTCGGGACGCCCAAGGCAATGGCCTGCTCCAATCCGGCGATCAGTCTTGCACGCGCCTCCTCACGAGTCGCAGCATGGCTGATCAGCTTGGCGATCATCGAATCGTAATGGGGCGGGATGTCCGCGCCGGACTCCAGCGCATGCTCGACCCGGATCGTCCCGGGCATCTGCCACAGCGTCATCCGCCCGGACTGCGGCATGAAGTCGTGCCCCGCATCCTCGGAGCACAGTCGCACCTCGATCGCGTGACCCGAGAAGCTGATCTGCTCCTGGCGCAACGGCAGGGGCTCGCCCGCGGCGATGCGCAATTGCCATTCGACGAGATCGAGTCCCGTCAGTGCCTCTGTCACGGGATGCTCGACCTGCAACCGCGTGTTCATCTCCATGAAGTAGAATTGCCCGTCGCCGTCGAGCAGGAATTCCAGGGTGCCCGCGCCCTCATAGCCGAGCGCCTTCACCGCCTGCACCGCCACGGCGCCCATGCGCGCGCGCAGCTCCGGTCCGACCGCGGGCGACGGCGCCTCCTCGATCAGCTTCTGGTGCCGGCGCTGCACCGAACAGTCGCGCTCGCCGAGATGGATGGCATTGCCGTGCCGATCGCCGAACACCTGGATCTCGATGTGGCGCGGATTGGCGATCGCCTTCTCCAGGATGACGGTGCCGTCACCAAACGCGGCGGCCGCTTCGGAGCGCGCACTGTGCAGCAAATCGGGGAACGCGCCGGCGTCTGTCACGAGCCGCATGCCGCGGCCGCCGCCACCGGCGACGGCCTTGATCATTACCGGGAAACCAATGCGGCGCGCCTCGCGCAGCATCGCGTCGTCGCCCTGGTCCTCCCCCTGATAGCCGGGTACGCAGGGCACACCGGCGCAACTCATGATCACCTTGGCGCCGGCCTTGTTGCCCATCGCCTTGATCGCCTCGGGCGATGGCCCGATGAACACCAGACCGGCCTCCTTGCACGCTTGCGCAAAATCCTCGTTCTCGGCGAGGAAGCCATAACCGGGATGCACGGCATCCGCGCCCGTCGCCTTTGCGGCGGCGATGATCGCTGCGATGTTGAGATAGGACTGTGCCGGCGGCGGCGCGCCGATGCGGACCGCCTGATCGGCGAGCCGGACATGCGGCGCCTCAAAATCTGCATCGGAATAGACTGCGACCACGCCGTAGCCGAGCCGGCGCGCGGTGCGCATGATCCGCAAGCCAATCTCGCCGCGGTTGGCGATCAGCACCTTGTGGAACGGCCTGCGTTGCATTCCCGTCATCTCTCCGCTCATGGCCTGGACACCGAGAACTGCATGCGCTGCGGCTGCCGCGCCTCCGCCTCGCGGCAGATCGCCAGCACCTCCGACAGCACCGCGCGGGTGTCGCGCGGATCGATCACGCCGTCGTCGAGCACGCGCGCCGAAGTCGCAAACACGTCCATCTGGCTGTCGAACACGCCGATGATCTGCGCCTTCATGGCGTCGAGCTTCTCGCGTTCCACCGGCTTGCCGCGGCGCGCCGCGGCCGCTTCGGTCACGATCGCCATCGTCTCCGCCGCCTGCTCACCACCCATCACGGCGGTCTTGGCGTTGGGCCAGGAGAAGCAGAAGCGCGGGTGGAATCCACGGCCGCACATGCCGTAATTGCCCGCCCCGAACGAGGCCCCGCAATAGATCGTGATCTGCGGCACGGTCGCCGACGTCACCGCCTGGATCATCTTGGAGCCGTGTTTGATCATGCCGGCCTCCTCATAGGCGCGGCCGACCATGTAGCCGGTGGTGTTGTTGAGATACAGGATCGGTGTGCGCGTCTGGCAGCAGGCCTGGATGAAGTGCGTCGCCTTGTTGGCGCCCGCCGGATCGAGCGGGCCATTGTTGGTGACGATGCCGATCGCCTGGCCCTCGATGCGGGCATGGCCGCACACCGTCGCAGGCCCGTAGTTCGGCGCCATCTCGACGAAGTCACTGTCGTCGACGATGCGCGCAATGACCTGGCGCATGTCGACGGGGCGCTTGTGGTCGAGCGGCATGATGCCGAGCAGCTCCTCCTGATCGTAGCGCGGCGGCCGTACCGGCGACGACTCCTGCGATGGCCGGTCCCAGTTGAGCTTGCCCATGATCTCGCGCGCGATGCGCAGCGCGTCGCGATCGTCCTCGGCGAGATAGTCGCCGAGCCCGGAGATCGAGGTGTGCATCTCGGCGCCGCCGAGCTCCTCCTCGGTGGCGATCTCGCCGGTCGCGGCCTTCAACAGCGGCGGCCCGGCGAGGAAGGCACGGGTGCGTCCGCGCACCATCACGATGTAGTCGGACAATCCGGTCTGATAGGCGCCGCCCGCGGTCGACGAACCATGCGTCACGGTGACGACCGGAAGGCCCGCCGCCGATAGCCGCGCCAAGTTGCGAAAGATGTTGCCGCCGCGGACGAAATCCTCGACGCGGTAGCGCAGCAGGTTGGCACCGGCACTCTCGACCAGTTGCACGTACGGCAGCTTGTTCTCCAGCGCCAGCTCCTGCACGCGCAGGGTCTTGTCGAGGCCGTAAGGCTGCAGCGCGCCGGCATCGATGCCGGCGTCGTTCGCCGAGACCATGCAGCGCACGCCGGACACGAAGCCGATCCCGGCGACGACGCCGCCGCCCGGCACACTCTTGGCCGGGTCCGGCGTATCGAACATGTAGCCGGCAAGCGTCGATAGCTCCAGGAACGGCGCGCCGGGATCGAGCACCAAGGCGACGCGCTCGCGCGGCAACAACTGGCCGCGCTGATGGAAGCGCTCCTTTGCCGCCGCCGAGGCATTGCGCGTGCGCACCTCGAGATCGCGCATCCGCGCGATCAGGTCGAGCATGCCGTCACGGTTGGCCTGGAAGGCCGCGCCGGCGGGAGAGATGGTGTTGTCGATCACTGCCACGAACGAGGTTCTCTCTTTTGGCCGTCATTCCGGGGCGCGCGGAGCGCGAGCCCGGAATCCATACTCCCGATGGTGGTTATGGATTCCGGGCCTGGCCCTCCGGGCCATCCCGGAATGACGGCGGGAGTCGTTGATACGGCTCACGCGCTCTTCGCGAAATGCTCGCCATAGGCCTGGCGCAGCTCGACCTTGCGCAGCTTGCCGGTAGCCGTCATCGGCATCTCCTCGAGCACCCGCACCAGCTTCGGCACCTGGAAGCCGCCAAGCGACTTGCGGCAGTGCTCGAGCAGCTCGGTCTCGCTGGCCTGCGCGCCCGGCTTGAGCTTGACGAAGGCCGAGACGGCCTCGCCCCATTGCGGATGCGGCAGGCCGACGACGGCGGCATTCTGCACCGCCGGATGCGCCAGCAGGGTCTCCTCGATCTTGACCGAGGCGACGTTCTCACCGCCGGACTTGATCATGTCCTTCTTGCGATCGAGGAACAGCACCTCGCCCTTGTCGATGACCGCGAGGTCGCCCGTGTGGTGCCAGCCGAACTTGCGGGCGTCCTCGGTCGATTTCGGATCCTTGTAGTAGCCCAACATCACGTTGGGCCCGCGATGCACCAGCTCGCCGATCTCGCCGGGCGGCAGCAGATTTCCGGCATCGTCCATGATGGCGGTCTCGTTGACGAACAGCGACTCGCCCCAGTAGTTGCCGAAGCGGTCGAGCTGGACCTCGGGCCGCGACATCGTCGTCGCCGGATACATCTCGGTCTGACCGCTGGTCAGCGCGAAGTTCGGACACAGCTCCTTGATCGCGCGCTCCAGCAGCGGCCGGCCCATCGGCGCCATGGTGTAGAGGCAGGTGCGCAGATGCGAAAGATCGAACTCCTTCCGCCGCGGATGATCGAGGATGGCTTGGTACATCAGCGGCAGACCGACGAACACGGTCAGCCGATCGCGTACGATCGCCTCCATGCAGGCGACCGGGTCGAAGCCGCGCATCAGCGCCATGCGGCCGCCGACCGAGAGATAGCTGAGCAGCAGCACGTGACCGGCACAGTGGAACAGCGGGAACTGCCCGGTGATCCCGTCGTCGCGCGAGAGCTGCATCTCGATGCAGTTGCTCATGACGGCCATCACCACGGCGAGGTGACAGTGCATCGCGCCCTTCGGCCGCGACGTCGTGCCCGACGTGTAGATGATCATCGCGAGATCGCGATCGTTGATCTCGATCTCGGGCTCGACGTCCGAATGCCCCTGGATGAGGTCGGTGAAGCTGGCAAGCCCCGCGGTCCTCGCCGTGCCGGTGAGATCGACGGCGACCAGCTCGACACCGCGCTGTTCCAGCGCCGCCCGCCGCTCCGGCTGCGCAAACAGATTGTCATCGACGAGCGCGAAGCGCACCTCGGCATGGCCGAGGATGTAATCCATGTCGGCGGGCCCGAGCATCGTGTTGATCGGCACCCAGACGAGACCGGCGCGATGGATGCCGAACAGCGCTTTGACGAACTCGATCGAGTTGTTGCAGACGGTCGAGATCTTCTCGCCCGGCTTCAGCCCCTTGGCGACGAGATGGTTCGCAAACCGGTTGGCATCGCGCTCGAGCTCGGTGAACGTCACCTGACGGGCGCCATCGGTGATCGCCACCCGCTCGGGAAAGCGGCGCGCCGCGCGCTTCAGGAGGTCGCCGATCGCAACCCGGCCGATGCGGCCGGGACCGGACACGCCGCCGGTGGCGTCGAGATTGGTCATTGGTCTGTTCCCTCCCCATTCACGTCATTGCGAGGAGCAGAAGGCGACGAAGCAATCCAGGGCGTCATGCAGAACTCTGGATTGCGTCGCTGCGCTCGCAATGACGGCGTCTGCCTGCGTCAGTTCACCGTGCCGAACATCTGCCGCGCCTCGGCCGGGCTTGCGATCTCGCGGCCGGCGCGCCGCGCGCACGCCGCGATGGCCTCGATCAGCTGGCCGTTCGAGGTCACCTTGGTGCCGTCGGCGAGATAGAACGTGTCCTCCAGCCCGGTGCGGAGATGGCCGCCGAGCTCGGCGCAGCGCTGGTGCAGCGGCCAGATCTCCGCCCGGCCAATTGCCGTGACTTGCCAGTGCGCTTCCGGCAGCTTCAGCTTGAGCAGGATCGGCAGCAGCTCGGGATCGGCCGGCATGCCGGAGGCGACGCCCATCACGAAGTTGTATTCGAGCGGGCCGTCATACATGCCGGCTTGGCGATACATGCCGACGCAGCGGACGATGCCGACATCGAAGCATTCGAATTCCGGGATCGTGTGCGCGTCCTTCATCGCGGCGAGATAGTCCTGGATCTTCTCGACCGAGTTGTCGAACATCATCGGCGGCCAGGCCCAATTGTTGTCGGCCTTGACCTTCAGATAGTTCAGCGAGCCGGCATTGCAGGCCGCAATCTCCGGCCGGGTCTGCCGGATGCAGTCGAGCGCGCCTTGATAGTTCGGTCCGGACACGCCCGAGGTGTGATTGATGATCACGCCGGGACAGGCCTCCCGGATCGCCTGCTGGATCTCGCGGGAGACGTCGACGTCCCAGGACGGCAGATGCCCCTTGCCCGGCGCCTGCTGGCGCAGATGGATGTGCATGATCGCAGCACCCGCGTCATAGGCGCGCCGCGCCTCGCGCGCCATCTCCTCGGGCGTGACCGGCACATGGTGCTGCCTGGGATCGGTGAGCACGCCGTTCAGCGCGCAGGTGATGACGGCTTTGTCGCTCATGGCACTCGTTCGATGGGCTGCGCGCAGGCGGCGCTGTGCTGACAGGGTCCGTATATGACGGCCGCACGCCGGGATCTGCTTGCGTTGACTCGCTGGTGACATGCGGCGCAAACGGATATTGCTTTGCATCAAGTCCGCGGCCGGAAACGGCGCTAAGCGGTTCCTGCTTCTCCTCACGGGCGTGCAATGTCGATCGACCCACAACCTGCGCCGATGTTTCCCAATGGCTTGAGCGCGGCGGAGGCAGCGCGCCGGCTGCGGACGGAAGGCTTCAACGAGCTGCCGCAACCGGGCTCGCGCTCGATCCTGCGCCTCGTCGCCGACGTGCTGAAGGAACCGATGCTTCTCCTGCTGCTGGGCGGCGCCGGCATCTATCTCGCGCTGGGCGACGCGGCGGAAGCGATGCTGCTCGGCGTGTTCGCCTCGGCCTCCGTCTTCATCACCATCGTGCAGGAGGCGCGGACCGAGCGCGTGCTGGAATCGCTGCGCGACCTGTCAAGCCCGCGCGCCCTGGTGATCCGCGACGGCGAGCGCATCCGCATCGCCGGCCGCGAGGTGGTGCGCGGCGATCTCATCGTGCTGGCGGAAGGTGATCGCGTCGCAGCCGATGCGGTGCTGCGGCAATGCGACGATCTGCTGACAGATGAATCGTTGCTGACAGGCGAATCCGTGCCGGTGCGCAAGCGGCCGGCCGCCGGCGAAGCGATGGACGCGGCAACCGTGGCCGGCGGCGACGACCAGCCCTTCGTGTTCTCCGGCAGCCTGGTGGTGCGCGGCGGCGGCATTGCCGAGGTGATGGCGACCGGGCCGCACACGGCGATCGGCAGGATCGGCCAGTCGGTGACCGCCCTGGAGACCGAGACGCCGCGGTTGCGGCAGCAGACCCGGCGCCTGGTGCTGGCGTTCGCGATCGCCGGCGCCATCGTGGTTGCGGTCACGGTCGTGCTCTATGCGGTGTACCGCGGCGGCTGGCTGGAGGGAGTCCTCGCCGGCATCGCGCTGGGCATGTCGATGCTCCCGGAGGAATTCCCGGTGGTGCTGACGGTGTTTCTGGCGATGGGCGCCTGGCGCATCTCGCAGGCGCGGGTGCTGACGCGGCGCGCTTCGGCGATCGAATCGCTCGGCGCCGCCACCGTGCTGTGCACCGACAAGACCGGCACGCTGACGCAGAACCGCATGATGGTGGCCCGGCTGGTGCTGCCGGACGGCGGCGCGCTGCAGCCTGCGACGGCGACGCCGGACGCCATCACACCGCCCTTCCGCGATCTCGTCGCCACCGCCGTGCTCGCCTGCGACCCGCAGTCGCATGATCCGATGGAGCAGGCGCTGCACGCGCTCGGCGCCGACACCACCGCGGGCGCCACGTTGCAGCGGCGCTACGGTCTGCGCCCCGACCTGCTGGCGATGACCAACGTCTGGTCGCGCGACGGCGCCGGCGTCGCTGCGGCCAAGGGCGCGCCGGAAGCGATCGCATCGCTCTGCGGCGTCGATGGCGGCGAGCTGGCGGCGCTGCAGGCGCGCGTCGAGACGCTCGCCGCCGAGGGCCTGCGCGTGCTCGGCGTCGCCCAGGCGAGCTGGAGCGGCGAGGCGCTCCCCGACACACAGCAGGACTTCGCGGTCTCGTTCCGCGGTCTCGTCGGCTTCGCCGACCCGCTGCGTCCGGAGGTGAAGGATGCCGTCGCCGAGTGCCGCTCCGCCGGCGTCCGCGTCATCATGATCACCGGCGACTATCCCGCGACGGCCACCGCCATTGCGCGGCAGGCCGGGATCGATCCCGAGCGCGTCATCGCGGGCCCCGAGCTTGCCGATCTCGACGACGACGCCCTGGCGCTTGCGGCGCGCGCGCCGACGGCGTTCGCGCGCATCATGCCGGAGCAGAAGCTGCGCATCGTCACCGCGCTCAAGGCCTGTGGCGAGATCGTCGCGATGACCGGCGACGGCGTCAATGATGCGCCGTCGCTCAAGGCCGCGCATATCGGCATCGCGATGGGCGGCCGCGGCACCGACGTCGCGCGCGAGGCCTCGGCGATCGTGCTGCTCGACGATGATTTCGGCTCGATCGTCAAGGCGATCCGGCTCGGCCGGCGCATCTACGACAATCTGCGCAAGGCGATGAGCTTCATCCTCGCCGTGCACTTTCCGATCGCCGGGCTGGCGCTGCTGCCGCTCGTCACGGGCCTGCCGCTGCTGCTCGGACCCGTGCACATCGCCTTTCTCGAAATGATCATCGATCCCGTCTGTTCGCTGGTGTTCGAGGCCGAGACCGAGGAAAGCGACATCATGCGGCGGCCGCCGCGCGATCCGCAGGAGCCATTGCTGCCGCGGCCGCTGGTGCTGTGGGGGGCGCTGCAGGGCATCCTGGCGATGCTCACCACGGGCGGCGTCCTGCTGCTGGCACACCGCAACGGCATGCCGGACGACGAGCTCCGCGCGCTGGTGTTCTTCACCCTGGTGTCGGTGATCGTCAGCCTGATCTTCGTCAACCGCTCGTTCTCGAGCTCGCTGCGCGAGGCGCTGCTGCGGCCGAACCGCATGCTGCTGCTGGTGATCGGCTTCGTCGTCGCCGTGCTCGCGACCAGCCTGACGCTGCCCGCCGCCGCGGCGCTGTTCCGGTTCGGACCGCTGCACGCCGACGATCTCGCCCTGACCGCGACAGCCGCGCTGACCACGCTGATCCTGCTCGAACTGTCGAAGTTTCCGCTGCGCGCCGCGCTCGCGCGGCACGCAGCCAGGAAAGGTCAGGTCAAGGCGACCTCGCCGGCGCGGTAGATCGCGAGATCGCGCGAGCCGGAGAAGATCGCGCGCGGCTTCAGCCCGTAGAAGCGGCGGATCGAGTGGCTGAAATGCGTGGAATCCGGATAACCGATGTCCTGCGCGAGATGCGCCAGGTTGAGGTCCTGGTTGGCGTAGTTGAGCAGATGCCGCGCGCGCTTCCAGGCGCGGAACGAGCGGAAGGAGATGTCGGTCTCCTCCTTGAACAGATGCAGGAAGCGCGACGTCGAGAGCCCGACGGCGGCGGCGCAGCTCTCGGCCGTGGCCGGCTCGCCGGAGAAGCGGCTGATCAGGCCGATCGCCTTGACCACGCGGGGATCGAGCGTCCGCTGCGGCAGCACCTCGCCGAAGCACAGCCGGTCGAACACGGCGCTGGTGACGTCGCCGCTCAGCGGCCGCTGCACCAGCTCCTCATAGGCGGCGCGGATGCGGCCGGCATAGGCCTCCGCCTCGCGGGTGACCTTGCTCGCGAAGCGATCCAAGGTGCCGATCGGCACGCTCTCCGGCTCGATCGTTACGACGATGACGGTCCGATAATCACTCTCGATCGTGTGCGGCCTGTTGGGCGGCACGACCAGCAGCTCGCCGCAACGCTCCTCGCCGCCATCGGGAATCAGCCGCAGGCTGCCGGTGAGCGCGACGTAGATATGGCACGCGCCCGAGCAGCGCTGGCGCGGACGGCCGAGCAGCCCGGCGTAGAAGACGCGCTCGGGCGTGATCAGCATGAGATGGCCGGAGTCCCGGCGGGTCACATCCATGGTCTTCCTCCTGAGGCGCGGCTCTGTCGGCCGCTTCTTTGGAGAAGAACCATAGCGCAATTCGCGCCCCTGTCATCGGCGACGATTGCCGATTTTTGTCGCGGTTAACTCACCGATCCGAGATGATCGTCATTCCGAGGCGCGCGTGAGCATCGCCCCGGAATGACGTGCCCAAAGCTACGGCCTTACCCGCGGCTCGATGCCCTGCTCCACGCCCGCACGCTGCTCGGCGGCGCGTGCCCGCTGATAGCCCTCGCGCTGCTGCAATCGCACCCAATAGGCAGCCACATTCGGCCCAAAATCCTTGGCGAGCCCAAGCGTGTCTGCGAGACGCAATGCATAGCCGATCACGATGTCGGCCGCGGTGAAACGACCCCCGCACAAGAACTCGGCATTCGCGGTCGCTGCCTCCACGGCGCGCAGCCGTCCCAGGAACCACTTGGCATAATCCGTGGCGACCTGCGGCGAGCGACGCTCCTCCGGCTCGAGCTGAGTGTATCGCAATACCAGCGTCTGCGGGAACGTCAGCGTGGCGTCGGAGAAATACATCCAGTTCAGGAACGCGCCGTAGTCCTTTTCCTCAGGCCCGACCATCAGCAGCGTCGGGCCGTGCTTGATGCCGAGATAATGGCAGATGCCCGAGGACTCCGTCATCTTCGTCTCGCCGTCGATCATGAACGGGATCGTGCCGAGCGGATTGATCGCCAGATACTCCTTCGCCAGCACCCGCGGCGGGAACGGCAGCATCTTCAACTCGTAGTTAAGTCGAAGTTCTTCCAGCATCCACAACGGGCGAAACGAGCGGGCGCCGTCGCAATGATACAGCGTGATCATCAGGCGCTCCCGGCTTTGCCGGTGCCGGGCAAAGTCCCCATCATCTTGCACAGGATGGTCAACATGACCTCGTCGGCGCCGCCACCGATCGAGCTCAGGCGCGAATCGCGATAGGCGCGACTGACCGGGGTCTCGTTCATGAAGCCCATGCCGCCCCAATATTGCAGGCAGGCGTCGGTGAGCTCGCGGCCGAGCCGGCCGGTCTTGAGCTTCACCATGGTCGCGAGCCGCGTCACGTCCTCGCCGGCGATCAGCGCCTCCGCGGCCTGGTAGGTCAGCGCGCGCAGCAGCTCGACCTCGGTCTGCATTTCCGCGAGCTTGAAATGGACGACCTGGTTGTCGAGGATCGAGCGACCGAAGGCCTTGCGGTTGCGCGTGTACTCGATGGTCGCGTTGATGATGGACTCATGCGCCTTCAGGCAGGCGGCGCCCGCCCACAGTCGCTCCTCCTGGAACTGCATCATCTGATAAGTAAAACCCTGCCCCTCCTCGCCGATGCGGTTGCGCTTGGGCACCCGGACGTTGTCGAAGAAGATCTGCGCGGTATCCGACGAGCGCATGCCCATCTTGTCGAGCTTGCGCGCGACCTGCACGCCCTTGCTCTTCATCGGCACGCAGATCAGCGACTTGTTGCGATGGACAGATCCGTCGCTGGTGTTGGCGAGCAGGCAGATGAAATCGGCCTGGGTGCCGTTGGTGATCCACATCTTGCCGCCATTGATGACGTAGTCGTCGCCATCGCCGCGGGCCTGGGTCTTGATCGAGGCGACATCGGAGCCCGCGCCGGGCTCGGAGACGCCGATGCAGGCGACGTAGTCGCCTGAGATCGCGGGCGCCAGGAACTCCTTGCGCACCTCGTCGGAGCCGAACCGCGCCAGCGCCGGCGTCGCCATGTCGGTCTGCACGCCGATCGCCATCGGGATCGCGCCGCAATTGATGGCGCCGAGCTCTTCCGCCATCATCAGCGCGTAGGAATAGTCCAGCCCCTGGCCGCCGAACTCGACCGGCTTGTTGAGGCCGAGAAAGCCGAGGTCACCGAGCTTCTTGAACAGCTCATGCGCGGGGAAGATGCCGGCTTCCTCCCATTCGTCGACGTGAGGATTGATCTCGGCGGCGATGAACTTCTGCAGGATGCGGCGCGGTTCGTCGTGGTCGGCGGAGAAGAGCATGTTTCATTCCCTGTCATTCCGGAGCGATCGCGAGCGACCGAACCGGGAATCTCGATATGGTCTCATTTGACTGAGTCACGCTCGTCATTCCGGGGCAAGGCCGCAGGCCTTGAACCCGGAATCCAGAGATTGCTTTGCGTTCGTTGCAACAACCTCGAGATTCCGGGTTCAGCCCTGCGGGCTGCCCCGGAATGACGCGCGCGGGAGGCACGCGTCACAATCCCATCTGCCGGCTCGCCAGGTCCTTCATGATCTCCTCGGTGCCGCCGCCGATGGCGTTGACCTTGACCTCGCGATAGATCCGTTCCACGCGGACACCCCGCATGAAACCGGCGCCGCCGAAGATCTGCACGGCTTCGGAGGCGCAGTAGGCCATCGTCTGCGTCGCCTGGTTCTTCATCATGCAGATCTCGGCGACCGGATTGTCACCCTGTTCGAGCCGCCACGCCAGCATTTCCAGCATCGCCTGCGATGCCGCCACGCGCTGCGCCATGTCGACCAGCTTGTGGCGGATGACCTGGTGCTGCGCGAGCGGCTTGCCGAAGGTTTGGCGCTCCTTGGCGTAGGCAATCGCATCGTCGAGGCAGACACGGGCGTAGGCCGTGCAGCTCGCCGCCATGCCCATCCGCTCGCTGTTGAAATTGTGCATGATCAGCTTGAAGCCCTGCCCCTCCTCTCCGATCAGGTTCTCGACGGGCACGCGGCAGCCGTCGAAATGCAGGGTCGCGGTGTCCGACGCCCACCAGCCCATCTTGTCGAGCTTGGTGCGCGTCAGCCCCGGCGTGTCGCCCGGCACGAGCAGCAGACTGACGCCCGCCGGCCCCGGTCCGCCGGTGCGCACCGCGACCGTGATGTAGTCGGCCCGCATCCCGGAGGTGATGAATGTCTTCTCGCCGCTGACGACATAGTGATCGCCGTTGCGGACGGCCCGGGTCCTGAGATTGGCAACGTCTGAGCCACCGCTCGGCTCCGTGATCGCCAGCGCCGAGATCTTGCGCCCAGCCAGAATCTCCGGCAGCACGCGCGCCCTCACCTGCGGCTGCGCGGCGCGCGCGATCGGCGGCGCGCCGATCGTATGGCTCATCAGGCTGGCGCTGATGCCGCCGGCACCCGCACGCGCCAGTTCCTGCGACGACACGATCTTCATGAACTGGTCGGCCGGCACGCCGCCGAATTCCTCCGGGAAGCCGAGCCCAAGCAGGCCGATCTCCGCCGCCTTCAGATACAGCGCGCGCGGAAATTCTCCGGCCTCGTCCCACGCGCTCGCGAACGGCGCGATCTCCTTGTCGACGAAGCGCTTGATGACGTCGCGGAAGGCCTCGTGCTCGGCCGTGTAGAACGGGCTTTTCGTCATGGCGGTGCCGGGAGCATCCTGCTTCGTGCGCTTCCGAAGATGCGCCGGAAACGCCCGTATCAACTTGCGTGGAGTGGCTGACCGGCAAAATCACCTGCGGCGCGCCCGGTCGGCCCGGCCGGCCTCCCACGGCCAGCGCCTGGACGCAAGACAGTGCATTGCACACATCTGCCCACTCGTTGCCGTGAGCGGCCTTCCATGGTCGCCATCGCCGCAAGCCAAGAACAAGAACGACAATCACGAAAATTCAACCAGAGGAAGCCCAGGGAATGTTGCCGATGACGACCAGGACACTGCTCTCATTCGCGGCCGCGGCCGCCTTTTCCGTACTGGCGAGCCAGACCGCGCTTGCGCAAAAGAAATACGACACCGGCGCCACCGACACCGAGATCAGGATCGGCAACGTCGAGGCCTATAGCGGCCCGGCCTCGGCCTACGGCATCATCGGCAAGACCGAGGAGGCCTATTTCAAGATGATCAACGATCAGGGCGGCATCAACGGCCGCCGGATCAATTTCATTTCCTATGACGACGGCTACAGCCCGCCGAAGACGGTCGAGCAGGTGCGCAAGCTGATCGAGAGCGACGAGGTGTTCCTGGTGTTCAACGCGCTGGGCACGCCGACCCAGACCGCCGTGCAGAAATATCACAACGCCAAGAAGGTGCCGCAGCTGTTCCTGGCCACCGGCGCCAGCAAATGGAACGACCCGAAGGAATTCCCCTGGACCATGGGCTTCCAGCCGAGCTACCGCGTCGAGGCGCGGATCTTCGCCAAGTACATCCTCAAGGAGAAGCCGAACGCGAAGATCGCGATCTTCTATGCCAATGACGATTTCGGCAAGGACTACGTCCTCGGCATCAAGGAGGTGCTCGGCGACAAGGCCAAGACCATGGTCGTCGCCGAGGAGAGCTACGAGACCACCGAGCCATCGATCGACTCCCACATCGTCAAGCTCAAGGGCACCGGCGCCGACGTGTTCGTCAACATCTCGACGCCGAAATTCGCGGCGCAGGCGATCAAGAAGATCGCCGAGCTGGAATGGAAGCCGATGCATCTGATGACCGACGTCTCGATCTCGATCGGCGCGGTGATGAAGCCGGCCGGCCTCGAGGCGTCCGAGGGCGTGCTGTCCGCCGGCTATCTCAAGGATCCGTCGGACCCGCAGTGGAAGGACGACGAGGGCATGAAGAAGTTCATGGCCTTCATCGACAAGTACATGCCGGGCGCCAACATCTCCGACGCCAACCTCGCCTATGGCTATGCCGCGGCCCAGACCATGGTGCAGACCCTGAAACAGTGCGGCGACACTCTCACCCGCGACAATGTCATGAAGCAGGCCGCCAGCCTCAAGGACTTCGCGCCGGATACCCTGATCCCGGGCATCAAGGTCAACACCGGCCCGAACGATTTCGCCCCGATCGAGCAGCTCAAGATGATGCAGTTCAAGGGCGGCAAATGGGACCTGTTCGGCGACATCATCAGCGCGGACGTCGGGGGATAGCAGCGTCGCTGCGGCGCCTCACTCGGAATCGTCCAACGACGCGCCGCATCGCTTGAGCCCCCCTCTCTCTACGCCGACGATCGGCTCCCCTCCCCCTTGCGGGGAGGGGTTGGGGGTGGGGGTCTCCGCACTCCAAAGGCCGTGAAGGGCACAGCGCATTTCGGCGCCGCAACCACCCCCCAGAACAATTCCTTCTCATCACCCCAATACTTCGAGCGGTCTTCGTGGACCCCCACCCCCGACCCCTCCCCGCAAGGGGGAGGGGAGCAGACTGCCCGTGACGCAACATTCTGCCATCCAAAAACTTATTGCTATTTTTCCGAATCCATGATCATCTCTCGACATCCCGCCTCACCGCAGAGGGGCGTTGCGCGCGATCGTCACGACACGCGAGGCGGGGATGCGGTGGCCGCGAGAGATCGCAGCGTCTTCTCACGAGGGCGCGGACGAACGATCGCTCGCGGACGTGAAGTCGCAGCGTCCTGACACCCCGAAGCTGGTGTCCAGCGCAATGCGCGCAAGCGCATTGTCGCCATGGTGGCCAACAAGCCGGCGCACCAGGGAGACTGCGTATAAGCGTTCAACCCATCGCGCAGGGAATGCCGGCGTGCTCGGCTTTGCCTGTGGTACCTGCCGCCTGCATTCTTTTCGCAGGCGGGCCATGGGTGAGGCCTTCACCCGGCATTCCCTGCGCCCTCTGCACTTTCAGGAGGGACGAACCGGTCGCATAGCTCGGGCGTCACCCGCCGCGAGACTGTATCTTTGTGCCCCTCTTTCACAATTTCCGAGCGTTGCTGAGACCCGAATTGCTCGCAACGTTCGCGCTGTTTGAGATGTGAATCCGATCTCCCCTCCCGTCGTCCCGGACAAGCCGTGACGTGCGCCAGCACGCCGCGGCGCCGATCCGGGACCTATACGCCGCAGCAGACATGAGGGGCGAGATGCTCATGACTATCCTGCCTCAACCCACGCCCTATGGTTATGGATCACGGCGTTCGCCGGGATGACGGGGGTGCGTTGAGGCGATGCCGCCCCCCCCAACATGCTCCGTCATTGCGAGTGAAGCGAAGCAATCCAGGCTGAGTGCGAGACTCTGGATTGCTTCGTCGCTTCGCTCCTCGCAATGACGGTGGTGAGTTTTGCGCCCAACACGTCACGGCACGCCCTGCACGAACAGCGCGAACGGCTCCTCGACCGTCTTGCGCAGGTGCTCGCGATACAGCGGGTAGTGCCGGTCATCCGCGCCGAGCCGGCCGAAGCTCGGCTCATCGACATTGCGCAGCGGCAGCAGCGCGATCGGCGCGGCGATCGGTGTCAGCAGCGAGCCGCGGCCGGCGAGCAAGGTCGTGATGATGCCGTACATCTCGCCGGTAATGGTGGGACGCGACACCGTGATCAGCCGGTGCTGGCCGTGGCGGTTGGTGACGAGGTAGACGAAGCCGGACTGGTTGGGCACGGCGACCTCGCCGAACTGCGTGAACGCCGCATCGAGCCGCGCGCCCTCGCGAAACACCAGCGACGACGCCGCATCGTCCCAGACGATGTCGGTGCGGTACGCATAGACGGCGTCCTTGTCGCCGAATGACGGCCGCAAGGTGACGTAGGTGCCCTCGATCCACTCCACAGCCCGCCGCGAATAGGAGCCGAGGCTGTCGGGCGCAATGCCGCCGCTTGCGGCAGGTGCGGCGAGAGGTGCACTCGGCGGCTTGCGCAGGGACATGCCGAGCGCCTGCTCGAGCCGGACGATGGTAGCGAGCGTGAACGGGCGGCGGCCGCCGAGGGCCTTCTCCAGGGTCGAGAGGCTCAGCTTGGCCTGCTCCGCCAGCGCCTGCCGCGACATCCGGCGCCGCGCAATCTCCTCGCGGATGGTCTCCGCGACCTGCCGGCTCTGTTCGTCGGAAAGCTCGCTGTTGTCCGGTATCGACATCCTGTCCCCTGCCGCGTGGTGCGCACCTCTTCTAGCAGACGGACAAATCAGCACAAACCCGGACAGATCAGCCGCGCTCTCGACCACCACCGGACATGCGCGGGCGGGCGGCGGCCGAACAAGACCGACCATTCCGCTCGCGGCGCTGGCGCGCTGCGCTCAGTGTCGGCATGCCGAAATTGTTCGTTGCGGAGCCAATGATGAGCGAGACGATGGACCACGATATCAGAAGCAGCACCCATCCGGTCCGGTCGTGGATCGTGACCATGCTGCTATTCCTGCTGCTGCAGGCCGCCGCCGTGCTGCTGGTCGGCTTCACGGCGCTGTTTCTCAGCGTCACCCCTGGCTGGTCCGCCGAAGGGCCGCTGGCGCCGCTGACCAGGCCGGGCGATGCCCGCTCCGGGGCGCTGCTGTTCAAGAGCGACGCCGGTTACGCCGAGGCGCCGCGGCTCGGCATCGACGTCGATATCGTCGTGTCGGGGCCGACGGCGCGGGCGCGCGTGACGCAACTGTTCAAGAACACGAGTTCGCAATGGATGGAGGCGGTCTATGTCTATCCGCTGCCGCCGGACAGCGCGGTGGACTCGCTGAAGATGCTCGTCGGCGACCGCGTCGTGGTCGGCGACATCAAGCCGCGCGAACAGGCCAAGGTGATCTACGAGCAGGCCAAGCGCGACGGCAAGACCGCGGCGCTGACCGAGCAGGAGCGGCCGAACATCTTCACCAACTCGCTCGCCAATATCGGCCCCGGCGAAACCGTGCTGGTGCAGATCGAATATCAGCAGCCGGTGGCGCAGGCGGCCGGCGAATTCTCGCTGCGGGTGCCGCTGGTCGTCGCGCCGCGCTACAATCCGGCGCCGATCGTGCAGAGCGTCGATTTGCGCCCTGATAGCAACGGCTGGGGCGCCGCTGCGAACGATCCGGTACCGGACCGCAAACGCATCTCCCCGGAGGTGCTCGATCCGGCCAAGAATGATCCGGTCAATCCAACCAGGATCGCGGTGCGGCTGCAGGCCGGCTTTGCGCTCGGCGAGGTCAAGAGCCACCATCACCAGGTGACGATCGACAGCCTCGATGCGAAGACGCGAGTCGTCACCCTGGCCGAGGGCGTGGTGCCGGCCGACCGCGACTTCGAGCTGACCTGGAAGCCGGCCGCTGCGACGATGCCGTCGGTCGGGCTGTTTCACGAGCAGGTTGGCGACGCCGACTATCTGCTCGCCTTCGTCACGCCGCCGGCGGTGGCTGCAACGGCGCAGCGCCCGCAGCCGCGCGACGTCATCTTCGTGATCGACAATTCCGGCTCGATGGGCGGCACCTCGATCCGCCAGGCCAAGGCCAGCCTGCTCTATGCGCTGGGACGGCTGCAGCCGAACGATCGCTTCAACGTGATCCGCTTCGACGACACCATGACGGTGCTCTTCCCCGCCTCGGTGCCGGCCGATGCCGAGCATGTCGGCAGCGCCACCAGCTTCGTGAGTTCGCTGGACGCGCGCGGCGGCACCGAGATGGTGCCGGCGATGCGCGCGGCGCTGACCGATGATGGCAGCGACGGCGACCGCGTGCGACAGGTGGTATTCCTCACCGATGGCGCCATCGGCAACGAGCAGCAGCTATTCGAGACCATTACCGCAATGCGCGGCCGCTCGCGCATCTTCATGGTCGGCATCGGCTCGGCGCCGAACACCTATCTGATGACCCGCGCCTCAGAGCTTGGCCGCGGCGCCTTCACCCATATCGGCTCGGTCGAGCAGGTCGAGGGGCGCATGCGCGATCTCTTCGCCAAGCTCGAGAACCCGATCGTGACCGGGCTCAGCGCGAGCTTCTCGGAAGCCTCCGCCGATCTCACGCCAGCCGTGCTGCCGGACGTCTATCGCAACGAGCCGCTCGTGCTCGCCGCCAAGATCGACCGTCTCGCCGGATCGCTGCAGCTCAAGGGCCGCATCGGCGACCAGCCATGGACCATCACGTTGCCGCTGTCCGGCGCCGCCGAGGGCAAGGGCCTCTCAAAGCTGTGGGCGCGGCGCAAGATCGGCGACGCCGAGGTGGCCAGGACCATGCGGCAGATGACGCCGGAGGAAGCCGACGGCGCCATTCTCAAGCTGGCGCTGGAGCATCAGTTGGTGACGCGCCTGACCAGCCTCGTCGCCGTCGACAAGACGCCGCGCCGTCCCGACGGCGAGCCGCTGAGGCTCGCCGAGTTGCCGATCAACCTGCCGGCCGGCTGGGACTTCGAGAAGGTGTTCGGCGAGCACGGCCGGGTGCCGGCAATGCAGAACGAGCGCCGCGCTGAGGCCGACGGCGACGTCCAGCTCGCCGCGGTGAAGCGACCGGTGGTGCCAGCGTCGCCCGCGACGATCACCCTGCCGAAGACGGCGACCGATGCCGAGCTGAGCATGCTGCTCGGGTTGGGCGTGCTGATGCTCGAACTGATCTGGCTGGTCGCGATCAGGCGGCGAGTTGCCAACTAAGGAGCACGTCATTGCGAGCGAAACGAAGCAATCCAGGGCTCAGGACCCGACTCTGGATTGCTCCGTCGCTTCGCTCCTCGCAATGACGGGAGGAGAGACAATGCCCCGCTTCCTCATCCCTCTCGCGATAGCACTGATCGGCGTCATCCTGTTCGGCCACGGCGCCTTCATCCACGCCAAGGCCGTTCTCGCGCAAGCGCTGCTCGACCGCGCGTTCGGCCAAACCATCGCTACAGGCCATCCGGTGAAGCCGTGGTCCTGGGCCGACACCGTCCCGGTGGCGCGCATCGAAGTGAAGCGCCTCGGCGTCTCCACCATCGCGCTGGCCGGCTCCAGCGGCCAGGCGCTAGCCTTCGGTGCCGGCCATGTCGAAGGCAGCGCCGAGCCGGGCGAGCCGGGCGTCGTGGTGTACTCCGCGCACCGCGACACGCATTTCCGCTTCCTGCGCGACATCAAAATCGGCGACGAGATCGACATCGTCAGGCGTGACGGCAAGACGTTCCGCTATCGCGCCGACGCCGCCCGTGTGGTGCGCTTCGATGCCTCGGGGATCGATCCAGGGACCGACAGCGCCGAACTGGTGCTGTCGACCTGCTGGCCATTCGACGCCCTGACACAGGGGCCGGAGCGTTATGTGCTGCACGCCACAATGATCGCTGCGGGCGAATGAACACGAGCATGGCCGCTCTTGGGAACCAGGCGACGAATGCCCATTTGTCACCCTGCCGCTCCCGTGGGATGATCCCACGGGCTCAGCAAGGCTCACACCCAAGCGCTTCCGACATGCATTCCCAGGTCCAGTATCTGCCAATCACGCCGGCCTTCTTCGCCATCTTGGTGCTGGCGTTCGGCGTCCTGATCGTCCTGATCCAGCTCGGCATCCTGCGCTACGCCTACATGAAGCTCGGCGTCAGCTCGGGCACCGCGATGCTGCTGCTGTTCGGCTCGCTGGTCGGCAGCTATTTCAACATTCCGATCACCATGCTGCCCGGGCAGGTCGCGCGCTCCGGCGAGATCATCGACTTTTTCGGCATGCAATATGTCGTGCCGCTGGTGCATCAATGGCCCGGCACGCTGCTCGCTGTGAATGTCGGCGGCGCCGTGATCCCGACAATCATGTCGACCTATCTCATGCTGCGCTACCAGCTCTGGCTGCGCGCCGCGATCGCGGTGCTGGTGATCGCCGTGATCATCCACGCGATGGCGACGCCGGTGCAGGGCGTCGGCATCGCCGTGCCGGTGTTCGCGCCGGTTGTCGTGACCGCGATCCTGGCGTTCCTGCTGTCGCGCGAATATGCCGCGCCGCTGGCCTATATCGGCGGCTCGATGGGCACGCTGGTCGGCGCCGACCTGATGAACCTCGACAAGATCGGCAGCCTTGGCGCGCCCGTGGCCTCGATCGGCGGTGCCGGGACGTTCGATGGCATTTTTCTCACCGGTATCCTGGCGGTGCTGCTGGCCGGCCTCGCCGCGCCCTCCCGGCCGGGCCTTGCGCGCTGAGCTTTCAACCGGGAGACATAGCGGCTAAAATCGAGCGAGACAGCAGTGGGCACGGAATGCGCGCGATCAATCTCATCGTGGGAACCCTGACGATCGCGGCCGTCGCGGCCGGGATCAGCGGCGTCCTGATCAAGCAGAAGCATCGCCTTGCCGAGCAGCGCAGCATGATGCGCGTCGTGTTCGACGGCGGCTCGGCGGCGGGCCTGCGCAAGGGCGGGCCGGTGAATTTCGACGGCGTGCAGGCCGGGCAGATCCTGTCGATCAATCTGGAAAGCCCGCGCAAGATCGTTGCCATGATCACGCTCGACAAGTCCGCGCCGATCCGCAAGGACACCACCGCCGGCATCGAGTTCCAGGGCCTGACCGGCATCGCCGCGATCTCGCTGGTCGGCGGCGCGCCGACGGCGCCGCCGGTGCCGCTCGATCGCGACGGCGTGCCGGTGCTGACGGCCGATCTCAAGGACCAGGAGACGATGGTCGAGACGGTGCACAACATCGACAAATACGTCGTCAGCAATGCGCCGGCCATCAAGGAGGCGCTACAGAGCTTCGAGAGCGAGACCGCCTCGCTGCAGGCCAAGACCGCGGCGTTCGATTCCGCGATCGACAAGGCCGAGGACATCTTCAAGGGCTTCGACACGCTCGTGACCAAGATCGACGGCGCCATTCCCGGATTTGCCGACGGCAATCCCGGCCAGCTGTTCGACCAGATCAAGTCGATGCGCGAGCTGGTCGACGGCTTCAAGCGCAAATCTGCCAAGGTGATCGACGACAGCCGCAAGACGCTGGTCGACATCAGCGACGGCGCCAATGCGATGACCGTCAAGTTCGGCGGCCAGCCGGCGGGTCCGGGTCCGCGCCGCGTGCCGGCGTCACGCTGAGGGGCGGACGCGCCGCCCCTCGCGTTCGTTCAGTGGCTGATCATCCAGGGCCGCGCCGTCGGAAAGCCCTTGGCGCCGCTCCTGGTCTTGGTCATCAGCCGCGGCGATTTCTTAGGCCCGCAGCAGCCGCAGCCTGCACCGTGTTTGGCCTTGTACTCGGCCACCGTCTGCGGCGCGTGACGGCTGCGCTCGTTGGTGGCATGCGCCGTGCGCCGCTCCGCCGGCATGCAGGCGAAGGCGGGCGCGGTGAGGATCACGCGCGGCGCCATGTCCTGGCATTGCGGACAGACCTGCGGATCATCACATTCCGCCATCGGACGCATGTCCGTGAACGGACCGCATGCATCACAGAGATATTCATAGACCGGCATCGTCTCGTCTCCTGCGCAACAATCGTCATCAACTCACGCGCGGCGGATGCGGGGCGACGAATACGCTGCCGTCCCGCACCCATCGCGCAGGGAGACCGTTATTTGTCCGGCGAGATCGGCATCTGGATGTCGCCCTTGATGTGCTTGATCGGACCCGCCGACGACGGCATCACGTCGAAGTCGAAGATCTCGGTCGGCAGCCACAAGGTGGCGCAGGCGTTGGGCACGTCGACCACGCCGGAGATGTGGCCCTGCACCGGCGCGGTGCCGAGGATCGAATAGGCCTGGGCGCCGGAGTAGCCGAACTTCTTCAGGTACTCGATGGCGTTGAGACACGCCTGGCGATAGGCGATGTGGACGTCCAGATAGTGCTGCTTGCCGGTCTCATCGACCGAGATGCCCTCGAAGATCAGGTAGTCGCGATAATTGGGCGTGATCGGCGACGGCTTGAAGATCGGGTTCTTGATGCCGTACTTCGCCACACCATCCTTGATGACGTCGACCTTGATGTGCAGCCAGCCCGCCATCTCGATGGCGCCGCAGAAGGTGATCTCACCGTCGCCCTGGCTGAAGTGCAGGTCGCCCATCGAGAGGCCGCCGCCGGGCACGTAGACCGGGAAGTAGATCTTCGAGCCGCGCGACAGGTCCTTGATGTCGCAATTGCCGCCATGCTCGCGCGGCGGCACGGTGCGGGCGCCCTCGGCGCCGATCTTGGCCTTGACGTCGCCCTTGGCCTGGCCGGCATGCGCGGTCGGCGCGAACGGCGGGTTGGCGAGACCGGGCACACGGGTCGGGTTGGTGGCGATCAGCGCATTCTCACGCTCGTTCCAGGTCGCGAGCAGCTTCGGATCGGGCAGACAGCCGATCAGGCCGGGATGGATGAGGCCAGCGAAGTTCACGCCGGGCACGTGGCGCGACGAGGTGTAGAGGCCCTTGATGTCCCAGATCGACTTCTGCGCCAGCGGGAAATGGTCGGTCAGGAAGCCGCCGCCGTTCTGCTTGGAGAAGAAGCCGTTGAAGCCCCACAGGCTCTCCTTCAGCGGACCGACATCGAGCAGGTCGACGACCAGGAGGTCGCCCGGCTCGGCGCCCTTGACACCGATCGGGCCCGACAGGAAGTGCACGATCGACAAATCGATGTCGCGCACGTCGTCGGCGGAGTCGTTGTTCTTGATGAAGCCGCCGGTCCAGTCATAGGTCTCGATGATGAAGTCGTCACCCGGATTGACCCACTCCACCATCGGAATGTCCGGGTGCCAGCGGTTGTGGACCTTGTCGTTCTCGTAGGCCGATTTGGTCAGATCGACCTTGATCAGTGTGTCAGGCATCAGAAGCTCCCCTTGTTACTTGCTTGCACGGAGTGGTTAGACGGACAGATATTTCGAGACCTGCGCAGCATCGACCTGGTCGCGCGGATCGTCGCGGACGATCTCGCCGTTCTCGATCACCAGCACGCGGTCGGCGATGTCGAGCGCAAAGCTCAGCACCTGCTCGGAGACGACGATCGACAACCCCTTCTCGTCGCGGATGCGCTTCAGGGTGCGCGCCATCTCCTTGATGATCGACGGCTGGATGCCCTCGGTCGGCTCGTCGAGCAGCAGCACCTTCGGCTTGGTGGCGAGCGCGCGCGCGATCGCGAGCTGCTGCTGCTGGCCGCCGGAGAGATTGCCGCCACGGCGTCCCTTCATCTCGAGCAGCACCGGGAACAGCTCGTAGATGTCGCCGGGCACCTCGGACCCGCCGGACACGACGAGCCCGGTCTCGATGTTCTCCTTCACCGTCATGGTCGAGAAGATCATGCGGCCCTGCGGCACGTAAGCGAGGCCCTTGGCGACACGCTCATAGCTCTTCAGGCTTGCGAGCTCGGCGCCGTCCATCGCGATCGAACCGCTCTTGGCCGGCAGGATGCCCATCAGCGACTTCATCAGCGTGGTCTTGCCCATGCCGTTGCGCCCCATGATCGCAACGATCTCGTTGGGCGCGACCTTGACGTTCAGGCCATGCAGCACCTCGCTCTGGCCATAGGCGACATGGAGATCGGAGATTGCGAGCATCGGATATCTTCCTATGCAAGAGGGAGTGAGACGGCCGATCGAGCGGCATTGGCACTAAGCTCCCTCCCCCCTTGTGGGGGAGGGTTGGGGAGGGGGGGGCTCCGGGCGAGACTGCCCGTGTGGACCCCCACCCCCGACCCCTCCCCGCAAGGGGGAGGGGGGGCGCAGCGAGGGTGTGGATCGAGCGATTTCCCGAGCATCGGCTCAGTGCCCCAGATAGACTTCGACGACCTTGGGGTCGTTCTTGACCCGCTCCATCGTGCCCTCGGACAGGATCTGGCCCTGGTGCAGCACGGTGACCTTGTGAGCAATGTCCTCGACGAACTTCATGTCGTGCTCGATGACGAGCACCGAGCGGTCCTTGATGATGCGATTCAGCAGCTCGGCGGTCTTGGCGCGCTCGCTGACGCTCATGCCGGCGACGGGCTCGTCGAGCATCAGAAGGTCCGGGTTCTGGATCAGCAGCATGCCGATCTCGAGCCACTGCTTCTGACCGTGGCTGAGCACGGCCGCCGAGGTCTTGAGACGATCCTTGAGGAAGATCATCTCGGCGACCTCCTCGACGCGATCCTTGACTGCGGCGTCACGCTGGAAAGTCAGCGAGCCGAAAACGGTGCGACCGCGCGGAAACGAGATCTCGAGATTCTCGAACACGGTGAGATCCTCGAACACCGACGGCGTCTGGAACTTGCGGCCGACGCCGGCCTTGACGATCTCGTTCTCGCGCAGCTTCGTCAGCTCCTTGCCGCGGAACTGGATCGAGCCCGAGGTCGCCTTGGTCTTTCCGCAGATCAGGTCGAGCACAGTGGTCTTGCCTGCGCCGTTCGGGCCGATGATCACGCGGATCTCGTTCTCCTCGACATAGAAGGAGAGATCGTTGACCGCCTTGAAGCCGTCGAACGACACGGTGAGCGCTTCGACCGCGAGCAGGAATTCCTTGGGCTGATGACCGATGAGCATCGCTGTGTCCTCACTCTGCGGGGGCGCCGTTGGCGACGAGGCCGCCATTGCCGGATTTCTTGGTGCGGGAGGCCAGTAGCTTGTCGATGCGCGGCTGCACGTAGTCGCCCCAGATGCCGGCGAGGCCGTTTGGGAAAGCGAGGACGACGGCGATGAACAGCGCTCCCAGGCCAAACAGCCAGAGCTGCGGGAACGTCTCCGAGAGGCTGGTCTTGGCAAAGTTGACGAGGAGCGAGCCGTAGACCGCGCCGAAGATCGAGAGCCGGCCGCCGACCGCGGTGTAGATCACCATCTCGATCGACGGCACGATGCCGACAAAGGACGGCGACATGAAGCCGACTTCCAAGGTGAACAGCGCGCCGCCGACTGCGGCGAACACGGCGGCCGCGCAGAAAGCAAAGATCTTGAAATTGGCGACGCTGTAGCCTGAGAAGCGGACCCGGTCCTCCTGCTCACGCATCGCCACCAGGATGCGGCCGAGCTTGGTCAGCCGGATGAACTGGGCGACGAGGATCGCTGCGAACAGGAAGAACACCTCGACGAAGTAGAGGATGTACTTGGCGTGGTCGGTGCGGATGTCCCAGCCGTGCAGCGTGCGCAGGTCGGTGATGCCGTTGATGCCGCCGGTGTAACCCTGCTGTCCCACGATCAGGATCGTCATGATCGCCGCGATCGCCTGGGTGATGATTGCGAAGTACACGCCGCCGACCCGCCGCTTGAACATCGCAGCGCCGATGATGAAGGCGAAGATCGCCGGCACCAGGATGATCGCGGCGAGCGCGAACGGGAAACTCTGGAACGGCTTCCAGAAGAACGGCAGCTGCGTCAGCTGATTCCAATCCATGAAGTCCGGAATGCCCGGCGTCGACTGGATCTTGGTGTTGGCGACGCTGGAGGCTTCCAGCTTGAGGAACATCGCCATGCAGTAGCCGCCAAGGCCGAAGAACACGCCCTGCCCGAGGCTGAGAATGCCGCCATAGCCCCAGCACAGCACCAGGCCGATCGCGACGAAGGAATACGTCAGATACTTCGCGACGAGGTTGAGGCGGAAGATGTCGAGTGCCAGCGGCAGGATGACGACGAGCAGCAGCAGCAGCGAAGCGAAGCCGATGAGCTCGGAGCGGTTGAAGAAGCGCGTGTTGATGATCATGACCGTGCCTTCTGATTCCCTATTCCCTGCGCGTTTCGGCTACTTGCGGACCTTCAGGGCAAACAGCCCCTGGGGGCGCAGCATCAGGATCGCGACGATCGCCAACAGCGTGAGCACCTTGGCCATCGAGCCGGACATGAAGAACTCCATGGTCGACTGCGCCTGGGAGATGGTGAAGGCCGATGCGATGGTACCGAGCAGGCTGGCGGCGCCGCCGAACACGACGACCAGGAACGTATCGACGATGTAGAGCTGTCCGGCGGTCGGACCGGTCGAGCCGATCATGGTGAAGGCGGAGCCGGCGACCCCGGCGATGCCGCAGCCGAGGCCGAAGGTGTAGCGGTCGACTTTCTCGGTGTTGATGCCGACGGCGCCCGCCATGACGCGGTTCTGCACCACAGCGCGCACCTGCTTGCCCCAGCGCGACAGGAACAGCACGTAGGCCACGACGATCGTGATCAGGATGGTCAAGCACATCACGAACATGCCGTTGATTGGGATCTGGATGGCGTCGGTCGCCTGCCAAGAGCCCATCATCCAATCCGGCAACTCGACGCCGACCTCGCGCGCGCCGAACACGGAACGATAGGCCTGCTGCAGGATCAGGCTGAGACCCCAGGTGGCGAGCAGCGTGTCGAGTGGCCGCCTGTAGAGACGGCGGATCATCGCCCACTCGACCAGCATGCCGAGGGATCCGGAGGCGATGAAGGCGAAGATCATCGCGACGAAGAAGGAGCCAGGAAACAACGAGGGCAGGAAATGCTGGAAGGCGTTCGACGTCATCCAGGTGACGTAGGCGCCGAGGATCATGAACTCGCCATGCGCCATGTTGATGACGCCCATCTGGCCGAAGATGATGGCAAGCCCCAGCGCCATCAGCACATAGACCGAAAACAGGATGAGGCCCGCGAAGCCCTGCATCGCGAAGATGGCCCCGAGGTCGCCGATGGAATAGTCACCGAACATGATCCGTCCTCTCGTGATGCCCTGCTGCAAAATGGATCGGCGCCGGCACAGTGTGTCCGCAGCCAAGATCGCTCCCTCCCCCCTTGTGGGGGAGGGCTAGGGAGGGGGGCCTCCGCGCCGAGCTGCGGGTGGGGTACCCCCCCTCCCCAGCCCTCCCCCACAAGGGGGGAGGGAGCGCACTTCCCGCGCAGCAGCATCAGCGATCTCATTCGCCTGTTGCTATGAGACGCGACAGATCAGCTCACTGGTAGCCCTTCGGAAACGGATCGGGCTCGACCAAGTCGGCGGTCTCGTAGATCAGCTCATACTGACCATCCGCCTTGGCGCGGCCGACGCGGGTCTTGGACCAGAGATGGTGGTTCTCGTGGATCCGAACGTAGCCTTCCGGCGCGCCCTTGAACTCGATGCCAGGCGAGGCGGCGGCGACCTTGTCGATGTCGAAGCTGCCGGCCTTTTCCACCGTCAGCTTCCACAGCCACGGACCGAGGTAAGCGGCTTGCGTCACGTCGCCGATGACGGTCTTCTCGCCCCACATCTTCTTGAATTCGGCGACGAAGGCCTTGTTGTTCGGATTGTCGAGCGACTGGAAGTACTTCATGCAGGCGTAGGCGCCCGCGATGTTCTCGCCGCCGATGCCGTCGATTTCGTCCTCGGTCACGGAGATGGTGAGCAGCGTCTGCTTCGACATGTCGATGCCGGCCGCCTTGAGCTGCTTGTAGAACGCGACGTTGGAGCCGCCGACGATGATCGCGTAGATCACGTCCGGCTTGGTCAGCTTGATCTTGTTGATGACCGAATTGAACTGGGTGTGGCCGAGCGGGAAGTATTCCTCGCCGACGACCTTGCAGCCCTGCAGATGGCCCTCGATGTGCTTGCGCGCGATCTTGTTCGAGGTGCGCGGCCAGATGTAGTCGGAGCCGAGCAGATAGAAGGTCTTCGCGCCCTTGGTCTTGTTGACCCAGTCGAGGCCGGCGATGATCTGCTGGGTGGCTTCCTGGCCGGTGTAGATGACGTTCTTGGACTGCTCGAGGCCTTCGTAGAAGGTCGGGTAGTACAGCATGCCGTTGTACTGCTCGAACACCGGCAGCACCGCCTTGCGCGAGGCAGAGGTCCAGCAGCCCATCACGGCGGCGCATTTGTCGTTGACCAGCAGCTTCTTCGCCTTCTCGGCGAAGGTCGGCCAGTCGGACGCGCCGTCTTCCTGGATGTACTTGATCTTGCGGCCGAGCACACCGCCCGCGGCATTGATCTGCTCGATCGCGAGCTTCTCGGCCTGCACTGACCCGGTCTCGGAGATCGCCATGGTGCCTGTGACCGAATGCAGAATACCGACGGTGACTTCGCTATCCGTGACTGCAAGGCCGGTGGTGTTGACAGCGGAGGTTGCGGGGCCGGCGCCGAAGGACGGCCGCGGCATCATGGCCAGCGCCGGGATCGCGGCCATTCCCATCAGCAATTGGCGCCGAAGCGGCGACTTCAGGCCCTTTTTCGTTTCGTCTGACATGAGCACCCCATTCATTTGGTTCGAGGACACGCGTTGGGTCAGACGAAGGATGGCGCGCTTTGTGCAACGCACGGATACGCAAGATTGCGTATACTGCACCGCAAAAGCGCGACGTAGGCTCTGCGTAAGTCTTGCGAGGGGCAGGACGAGCGTGCGGACAAGCGCTCGCGGGTGAGGAGTTCGAGAGTGGCAGGGCGGCAGCGGATCGACCGCGTCAGGCGCCAATACAACCAGTGGGTCGCCAACCAGACGTTGGAGGACTATGCGCTCCGTTTCACGGCCAAGAGCGCACGGCGCTGGTCGGCCGCCCGCGTCGCCAACACCGCGCTGGGCGCGATCTCGTTCCTCGCACTCGAGGCCATCGGCGGCACCATTACGCTGAACTATGGCGTCACCAACGCGACCGCCGCGATCCTGGTCGCCAGCGTCATCATCTTCTGTTGCGGCCTGCCGATCGCCTATCATGCGGCCAAATGCGGCATCGACATCGACCTGCTGACCCGCGGCGCCGGCTTCGGCTATATCGGCTCGACCGTCACCTCGCTGATCTACGCGTCGTTCACCTTCATCTTCTTCGCCATCGAGGCGGTCATCCTGGCTTCGGCGCTGGAGATGTGCTTCGGCATTCCCCGGCCGATCGGCTATCTCATCAGCGCCGTCGTCATCATCCCGCTCGTCACCTACGGCATCACCCTGATCAGTCGCTTCCAGCTATGGACGCAACCGCTATGGGTCGTGCTGCACATCCTGCCCTTTGCCGCAATCGCCTATGCCAGCCCGCACTCCTTTGTCGAATGGCAGCAGTTTCCCGGCGAGCACGGCGATCCCATGGGCCATCTCGATCTGGCGCTGTTCGGGACCGCGGCGGCGGTCGTGTTCTCGCTGGTCGCCCAGATCGGCGAGCAGGTCGACTTCCTGCGCTTCCTGCCGCGCGACAGCCGCACATCGAAGCGTTCGTGGTGGATCGCGCTGCTGTCGGCCGGACCTGGCTGGATCGTGCTCGGGGCACTGAAGCTACTGGCAGGCTCGTTCCTCGCCTTCTTCGCGCTGAGCCACGGAGTCTCCGCCGACCACGCCGCCGAACCCGCGCACATGTATCTGGAGGCGTTCCGCTATGTCTTGGCCCGGCCGGACCTGGCGCTTGCGTTGACCGGCACCTTCGTGATCGTCTCCCAGATCAAGATCAACGTCACCAATGCCTATGCCGGCTCGATCGCCTGGTCGAACTTCTTCTCCCGCCTGACCCACAGCCACCCCGGCCGCGTGGTCTGGCTGGTGTTCAACGTCGTCGTCGCGCTGCTGCTGATGGAGATCGGCGTCTACAAGGCGCTGGAGCAAACGCTGGCGCTGTACTCCAACATCGCGATCTCCTGGGTCGGCGCGCTGGTCGCCGACCTCGTGATCAACAAGCCGCTGGGCCTGCGCCCGCCGCAGATGGAGTTCAAGCGAGCCCATCTCTACGACATCAACCCGGTCGGTGTCGGCGCGATGACGATCGCGACGATCGTCTCGATCAGCGCCTTCTATGGCCTGTTCGGGCCGACCGGAAAGGCGCTGTCGACCTTCGTCGCGCTCGGCGTCGCGCTCGTCACCGCGCCTACGATCGCCTATCTGACCGACGGCAAATACTATCTGGCACGCAAGCCAAAGCGGAGCTGGCAGAACATCGAGCGGATCCAATGCTGCATCTGTGAGCATCACTTCGAACCGGAGGATACCGCCTCCTGCCCGGCCTATGCCGGTCCGATCTGCTCGCTGTGCTGCTCGCTCGACGCCCGCTGCCACGACCTGTGCAAGCCGCACGCGCGGGCCCAGGCTCAGGTCGCAGCGGCGCTCAGCGGCATGCTGCCAGAGTCGTTGCTGGCTAAGTTCAACTCGCAGCTCGGCCATTATGTCGGTGTATTTCTGACATCGGCCGGGCTCGTCGCGCTGACGCTCGGCATGATCTATCTGGAGACGTCCGCAGCGCTGCCGGGCTTCAAGGGCATCATCTCCGATGTGCTGTGGAAGGTGTTCTTCGCCCTGTCCATCATCATCGGCGTGGTGACCTGGCTGTTCGTGCTGGCGCAGCAGAGCCGTCGGGCCGCCGAGGCCGAGACGCGCCGGCAGACGCAGCTGTTGATTCAGGAGATCGAGGCGCACAAGCGCACTGACGCAGAGCTGCAACGCGCCAAGGAGGTGGCGGAGTCGGCCAATCTCGCCAAGAGCCGCTATGTCGTCGGCCTCAGCCATGAGCTGCGCTCGCCGCTGAACGCGATCTCCGGCTATGCGCAACTGCTCGAGCAGGACACGAGCCTTGCGCCGAAGCCGCGGGACCAGGTCCGCGTCGTCCGCCGCAGCGCCGATCATCTGTCCGGCCTGATCGACGGCATTCTCGATATTTCCAAGATCGAGGCCGGGCGGCTGTATCTGTCGCGCGACGAGGTCCGTCTCAGCGAATTCCTGGATCAGCTCGTGGGCATGTTCCGATTGCAAGCTGCGGCGAAGGGCGTCGACTTCGTGTTCAAGCGGCCTGCCGTGCTGCCGCTGGTCGTCTATGCCGACGAGAAGCGGCTGCGCCAGATCCTGATCAACCTGCTGTCGAATGCCATCAAATTCACTGGGGAAGGCAGCGTCCAGTTCGTCGTGCATTATCGGAGCCCGGTGGCCGAATTCGAGGTGATCGACACCGGTCCGGGCATCCAGCCTGACGATCTGGAGCGCATCTTCGCGCCCTTCGAGCGCGGCGCGCTCGGGGTTGCGCAGCCGCAGACAGGTACGGGGCTCGGCCTGACGATCAGCCGTCTGCTCGCCGGCGTCATGGGCGGCGACATCAAGGTCGTGAGCAAAGTCGGCGCGGGCAGCACGTTCAAGGTCAAGATCCTGCTGTCGGAGGTCACCAACCCGACACGGCATCCACCGGTGAAGGCGCCGGTGGCCGGCTATCTCGGGCCGCGCAGGACGATTCTGATCACCGACGATGATCCTGTGCATCGCGACCTCCTGCGCGAGGTGCTGACGCCGCTCGGCTTCATCCTGCTGAGCGCGCCCGACGGTCCCGCCTGCCTCGCGCTTGCACAACATTGCCAGCCGGATCTGTTCGTTCTGGACATCTCGATGCCCGGCATGGACGGCTGGACAGTGGCCGAGACCTTGCGCAACAGCGGTCATCATCAGGCCCGGATCCTGATGACATCTGCGAGCGCGCTCGAAGCGCACGGCCGGCCGTTGGCGCAACCATTTCACGACAGCTACCTGATGAAGCCGATCGACATCCCAAGGCTGCTGGAGGCGATACGTCAATTGCTGAAGCTCGAATGGAGCTACCAGACCGATATCCCCGTGGTTTCGCCACGCTGGCGGCCGGACACCGGATCCAAGCCCCCGCTCAACTATGTCGAGGAGTTGATGAGCCTCGGCCAGATCGGCTACATCAGGGCCATTCAGCTCAAGCTCGACGAGATCCGCAATGCGCATCCGGAGCATGCCGACTTCGTCGCACATATGCGCACGCTCGTTGACCGCTTCGATCTCGATCAGTACATGGCAACTCTGAAGACCTTGCATGCCTATGAGCACTGACAGCAGGAAGCGTGACGTCGCGCTGGTGGTCGACGACTCGCCAGAAACGCTTCGGCTGCTCACCGACGCGCTGGATAGCGCCGGCATGACCGTGATGGTGGCGCTCGACGGCGCGGCCGCGATGCGCATCGTCGACCAGATCACGCCGGACATCATCCTGCTCGACGCGGTCATGCCGGGCATGGACGGCTTCGAAACGTGCCGCAAGCTGAAGCGCGAGGCCGGCCTCTCCAACGTCCCCGTGATCTTCATGACCGGGCTCGCCGATACCGAGCATATCGTGAAAGGATTGGAGGCCGGCGGCGTCGATTACGTCACCAAGCCCATCGCGGTCTCGGAAATGCTGGCGCGCATCCGCGTGCATCTCGCGAACGCCCGGATGACGCAGAGCGCGCGCGCCGCACTCGATGTCTCCGGCCGCTTCCTGCTTGCCGTCAACCGTGAGGGACGGCTGATGTGGGCAACGCCGCAGGCGCAGAAGCTGCTGTCGGACAGTCTTGGCACCGCCGACGACGTCGTGCTGCCGGAGGCGCTGCGGCTGTGGCTGGATCAGGCGCAGAACGGCAAGGGCGGTGCAAAGGCCGCCGCTTCGATCCCGGATCATCCCGAACTGCGCCTCTACTACATGGGCGGAGCCGGGCCCAACGAGTTCCTGCTGCGGCTCGCCAAGGAGTCCTCCGGTGAGCTGCCCAAGGAGTTCTCCAGCGAGTTCGGTCTCACCACGCGCGAGGGCGAGGTGCTGTCATGGCTCTCCAAGGGCAAGACCAACCGCGACATCGCGCAGATTCTGGGACTGAGTCCGCGCACGGTCGACAAGCACCTCGAGCAGATCTACGCCAAGCTCGGCGTCGAGAACCGCACCGCCGCCGCGGCGGTCGCGACGGGGGTGACGCGGCGGGAGGGATGAGGCGGGCCGACCAGCGTGCCCCAACCATCACTGCCGTCCCGCGCAAGCTCTGCGGCGCGAAGCGCCGGCGTGCGCCGACCCGGGACCGATACCGCGTGATGCTGCTTGAGGCGGGACGAAAGTTGACGTTGTGCCCAACACACCTGCCGGTGGCTATGGATCCCCGCTTTCGCGGGGACGACGCCGTCTTCGGAGCGGCACACCGGCCGTCAAAAGCTCACCCATACACGAACGCCGGATCATCCAGATCGATTGCCGGGATCTGGTCCTTCTCGCTCCAATAGTCCTGGCTGTGCTGCCACTCCGGCTTATCGCCGCGCTTGGGCAGCAGGTGCATGTTGCGCATCATGTAGCCGGGGTTGAAGTTCTCCGGGTCGATCCATGGCAGCAGCGGCATGTTGTGATCCTCCGGGCGCAACGCCGGCACGACCTTGCTCACGCCTTTTTCCTTCATGTGCGCGAGCAGGCGGCACACGAAATCCGCGACGAGGTCCGTGCGCAACGTCCAACTGGCGCGGAAATAGCCGAACACCCAGGCCAGGTTCGGCACGCCGGTGAACATCATGCCGCGATAGGTCACGGTGTCGGCGAAGTCGAGCGGCTTGCCGTTAATGGAGAATGCGATATCGCCGAGCACGCAAAGATCGAAGCCGGTCGCGGTGACGATGATGTCGGCCTTGAGCTCGTCGCCGGACTTCAGCTTGATGCCGTCTTGCGTGAACCGCTCGATCTCGTCGGTCACGACCGAAGCCTTTCCGCTCTTGATGCCTTCGAACAGGTCGGCGTCCGGTACGAAGGCGATGCGCTGCCGCCACGGACGGTAGCTCGGCGTGAAGTGCTTGGCGGTGTAGTCGGGTCCGAGGATGGCGCTGATCTGGCCGATCAGCTCCTTCTTCACCTGGTCTGGCTCGGTCAGGCAGCGCTTGGTGAACCAATCCTGTTCGAACAGGATCTTGCGCCTGACGATCTCATGGATCCATTCCTCCTTCACCTGCAGTCTCCGCAGCTCCTCGGCCAGCTCGATCGCATTGCGGCCGATGCGGAAGTAGGTCGGCGAGCGCTGCAGCATGGTCACGTGTGCGCATTGGCCCGCGATCGATGGCAGGATGGTCGCGGCGGTCGCACCGGAGCCGATGACCACGACCTGCTTGCCCGTGAGATCGAGATCCTCGGGCCACACCTGCGGATGCACGATGCGGCCCTTGAACTCCGCCATGTCCGGCCACTCCGGCGTGTAGCCCTTCGAGTGGCGGTAGTAGCCCTGGCACATCCAGAGGAAATTCGTTGTAAAGGTGGCGGGCTGCTGATCCCTGCCCTTCACCGCCTGCACCGTCCAGAGACCGGTCGCGCTCGACCAGCTCGCCGACACGATGCGGTGGCCATAGCGAATGTGCCGGCCGAGATCGTTCTCCTCGATCACGTCACCCATGTATTTGAGGATCTCTTCCGCGGTCGCGATCGGCGGCCCGACCCATGGCTTGAAGCTGTAGCCGAACGTATGCAGGTCGCTGTCGGAGCGGATGCCGGGATAGCGGTGCGTCCGCCAGGTGCCGCCGAAGCTGTCCTGGCTCTCCAGGATCACGAAACGCTTGTCGGGCATCTGCCTGCTCAGCTGATAGGCGCTGCCGATGCCGGAGATGCCGGCGCCGACGATCAGCACGTCGAAGTGTTCGGTCGCGTGCGAGGACGCGGCCTCCCGGATGGGCGCGATGACGTTCATGTGAGTCCCTGGGCTTTGGTCTTGATGGTGTTTCCTCGCGTGACAGGCTGAACCCGATCACGACGATGGTCAACCCGCGACGGCGAGCCTCAACCCAGCCCTGAACGATCTCAATTTCCGCTGAGCGGCATGCCCCATTGCCGCGCGATTTGTGCGACCCAATCGCGATATAGCGTGAGCGGCGTGACGCCGGTCATGCCGCCGCAGCCGGCGCCGAGATTCGGTCCGGTCGACCATGAGATGACGCCGATCAGCACCTGACCCCGCGGCTGCGTCTCGAACGCAGGGCCGCCGGAGTCGCCGGTACATCCGCCCAGTCCGGACCGCGCGCCTTGCGTCGCCGGATCGACCAGCCGGATCTGCAACGTGCCTGGCTTGCCCGTCGCAACCAACGCAGCCCCACGCACCACGCCGCCGCTCTTGCCGTCGCCGGGAATCGCGACGCCGATCCCCGCGACCGTGAACGCGTTGCCGGCGGCAAGCGGCGGCTGCGGCACGCCGAGCGCCACCGGCACGCGCGCCTCCGCGGGCGCCTCCAATTCCAGCAGTGCGACATCGGCGGTGGCGCGATGCGCCAGAATGGCCTGCACGCTGAAGCTCGGATGCACCGCCACCCTCCGGACCGTCTTGAGAACCGGCTTGCGGTCACGATCGTATTCCACGATGCGGTAATCGAGCCCCGGCTGCACGCAATGTCCGGCGGTCAGCACCAGCTTCGGAGCAATCAGCGCGCCGCTGCAAAAATTGCCGCGCGAGCCGACGATCGTGACCACGGAGCGGCCGATGCCGTCATTCAGCGCCGGCGCGTTGCCGACGATGGCAAGGATTGGCGATGGCGCCAGCAGGACGGCGGCTGCAATGATTGCGTGAGACGGCTTCATCGCGGCAGCAATAGCGGCTGCCGCCGAGGTCGCCAAGTGCGGCGTCCCGTGCTAGCGATCATCCAGGGATCGAGGGAGGACGGGACTGACATGGTCGAGGCGGTGATCTTTGATTTCGGTGGCGTGATGACGACATCGCCGTTCGAGGCATTCGCGCGGTTCGAGAAGGAGCGCGGCTATCCCGTCGACATCATCCGCAACACCAATGCCGCCAACCATCTCGAGAACGCCTGGGCGAAATTCGAGCGCGCCGAAATCGACCTCGAGACGTTTGATAGGTTGTTTGCCGAGGAGTCGCTGGCACTCGGTGGCGCAGCGGTCAGCGGGCGCGAGGTGCTGCCGCTGCTCGCCGGCGATCTCCGGCCCGACATGGTCGAGGCGCTCCGACGCATCAAGGCGGAATGCAAGACCGGCTGCATCACCAACAATCTCCCGGCGAACGCAACCGGCAGCCAGGGCGGCCGCTCGTTGTACGTCGCGGAGGTGATGGTGCTGTTCGATCACGTGATCGAATCGGCCAAGATCGGGCTGCGCAAGCCCGATCCCCGGATCTACCAGATGATGACCGAGACGCTCGGAGTCAGCCCCGCGGACTGCGTCTACCTCGACGATCTCGGCATCAACCTGAAGCCGGCGCGCGAGATGGGCATGACCACGATCAAGGTCGTCAGCGCATCGCAGGCGATCGCGGAGCTGGAAGCGGCGACGGGATTGAGCCTGCGCTGATCGTCATTGCGCGGCGAACTTGCGCCGAAGCAATCCGGAGGCTTCGTGGGATTCTTGATTGCGTCGCTGCGCTCGCAACGACGCTGATCTCAATAGTTCGTCTGTTTGGCCCGCTCCGGAAAAGCCGCCGCCAGTGCTGCGCCGTCGGCCCGCAGCACGCCACGCTCGGTGATCAGCCCGCTCACCAGCCGGGCCGGGGTGACGTCGAAGCCGTAGTTCGCGACTGGCGATCCCGGCGGCACGATGCGCACGGTCTCGATGCGGCCGTCGGCGGTGCGGCCGGTCATCTCGGTCACTTCCTGCGCACTGCGCTGTTCGATCGGGATCTGCCGTCCCTCGGCAACGGCAAAGTCGATCGTGGGCGACGGCAGCGCGACATAGAACGGCACACCATTGTCATGCGCGGCCAGCGCCTTCAGATAGGTGCCGATCTTGTTGCAGACGTCGCCATTGGCGGCGACGCGGTCGGTGCCGACGATGGCGAGATCGACCATCCCATGCTGCATGAGATGGCCGCCGGTGTTGTCCGGGATGACGGTATGCGCCACGCCGTGATGCCCGAGTTCCCAGGCAGTCAGCGAGGCGCCCTGATTGCGCGGCCGGGTCTCGTCGACCCAGACATGGATCGGAATGTCGCGATCGTGCGCGAGATAGATCGGCGCGGTCGCCGTGCCCCAATCAACGGTCGCAAGCCAGCCGGCATTGCAGTGGGTCAGCACGTTCACGACTTCGCCCGGCTTCTTGCGCGCCGCGGCCGCCTCGATCAGCGCGAAGCCGTGCGCGGCGATGCCCTGGTTGATCGTGACGTCCTCGCCGGCAATGTCGACGGCGCGGGAATAGGCCGCATCGCGACGCTCCGACGGCGCCAGCCGGCGCAGCATGGTGCTCATCGTGTCGAGCGCCCATTTCAGGTTGATCGCCGTCGGCCGCGTCGCGATCAGCATCTGGTAGGCGCGGTCGATGCCGGGATCGGAGCGGTCGTCGCGCATCGCCAGCGCCATGCCGAACGCGGCGGTAGCGCCGATGAGCGGCGCACCGCGGACCAGCATGCCGCGGATCGCGTCAGCGGCCTCCTCGCATGTCGTGATCTTCGCCACCACGAACTCGTGCGGCAATCGGCGCTGATCGATCGCGCAGACCGACCAGCCGTCGGAGTCGAGCCAGATGCTGCGATAGTGCCGGCCGTCCACCTTCATGTTCGATCCCCCTCAGCCGCGCAAGATACGGCCTGCGACCGCATCGAGCTTCTTCAGAAGCTCGGGATCGCGCGCCTCCGGCGCAGTGATCAAGGCTGTGTCGAGCGCACGGTCGGAGCCGATCGGGCACGGTTCGTGCTCGCGCGGAAACTCGCGGGCGAGCCGCGAGACCAGTGATTTGGCCTTGTCGGCGTTGGTGGTGAGCACGCGAATGATGTCCTGCACGGTAACGGCGTCATGATCCGGATGCCAGCAGTCGAAGTCGGTCACCATTGCGACCGTCGCGTAACAGATCTCGGCCTCGCGGGCGAGCTTCGCCTCCGGCATGTTGGTCATGCCGATCACCGAATAGCCTGACGCCTTGTAGGTCATGCTCTCGGCATAGGTCGAGAATTGCGGCCCCTCCATGCAGACATAGGTGCCGCCGCGCACGATCGCGATGCCTTCCGCCTCGGCCGCCGCCGCCAGATGAATGCGCAACCGCGGCGAAACCGGATGCGCCATCGACACGTGGGCGACGCACCCCTTGCCGAAAAACGAGCTCTCGCGCTTGTAGGTGCGATCGACGAACTGATCGACCAGCACGAAAGTGCCCGGCGGGAGCTCTTCCTTGAACGAGCCGCAGGCCGACAGCGACACCAAGTCGGTGACGCCAGCGCGCTTCAGCACGTCGATGTTGGCGCGATAATTGATGTCGGAGGGAGACAGCCGGTGTCCCTTGTCATGGCGCGGCAGGAACACGATCGGCAGGCCCGCGATCGTCCCCCGGCGTACCGGCGCCGACGGCTCACCCCAGGGGCTCGCGATCACCTCTTCGCGGGCATCTTCCAGTCCCGGCAGATCATAGATGCCCGAGCCGCCGATAATGCCAAGCACAGCCTTCGTCATGACGTCCCCATCTCCAACCGAGACGAGAATGCCAGCTTTGCGACGAATTGAAAACAGCGACGCGGTGATCCGTGGGGCGTGGCAACTGGATCAGGCGGCCTTCGCTGCCGCCAGCTGACCGCTCACCAGACGCTCCAGCGTGGCGACAGACTGGAAGTTCTCCGGCGTGATCAGCTCCTGCGGAATGGTGAAATCGAACTCCGCCTCAAGCGCCAGCATCAGGTTGACCATGTCCATGGACGTCAGCCCGATGTCGACGAGCTTTGCATCCGCCGTCACGTCGGCGGCCGTGGCGTTCTGCGCGAGGATATCGCGCACGAGCGCCACGATCCTGTGACTGACATCGACATCGAAACTCGGCATGGGGACCTCTTCACTCGCGGCTTGTTCGGGCACGTCGAATCTGATCGACGCTCGCGCAGGGAGATAATGCAATTCGGCGTCGAAAGAGTTACGCCGCATCCCGTTCCAAGTCTGAACTCGTCTTAACGCTAACGGCTTGGTCCAGAATTCTCGGACCAAAACAACCAGGAATTAACCCCCACCCGTCGATGGCGCGGCGTTTACCCTGAATTTCGTCGACGTATTTGAATCAAATCCATACCCTGCGTGCAGCCCAAAGAAGGCGCAGTGCATCTGTCCTGATCTTGCGAGGACGCACGTGCCGATCTCTCAACGAGACAAAATCCGGAGTATCGATCGGTCATGACTCTCCAGGGAACCGCGCTTCGAAACCCGATCCCCGACGACGGCGAGAGCCTCCTGCTCGATCGCAGCGACCTGTTCCTGCAGCGGACCGCCGCTGTTGCCGCGCGGGCCGCCGCGGAAGCCGACGAGGTCGACCGTGACGGCCGCTTCCCCAAGGCCGCAATCGATGCGTCACGCGAGCACAAGCTGCTCGGGATGCAGATTCCGGTCGAGTTCGGTGGCTTCGGTGCCTCGATTCACGACATTGCCGATGCCTGCTATGCGCTCGGCCGCGCCTGCGCCTCCAGCGCCATGATCTTCGCCATGCACCAGACCAAGGTCGCCTGCCTCGTGCGTCACGGCCGCGGCAGCGCCTACATGGAATCCCTGATGCGCCGTATCGCATCCGAGCAGCTGCTGATGGCCTCGTCCACCACCGAGGGACAGAACGGCGGCAACATCCGCGCAAGCGCTGCGGCCGTCGGCCACGAGAATGGCCGCATCTCGCTGAAGCGCGACGCCACGGTCATCTCCTATGGCGCGGAAGCCGATGGCCTCGTCACGATTGCACGGCGCGCCGACGGCGCCGCCGCCTCCGATCAGGTGCTGCTGGCGCTGACCAGGGAAGACTACACGATCTCGCGCACCCTTGGCTGGGAAACGCTGGGCATGCGCGGCACCTGCTCAACAGGATTCGCGCTCGAGGTGAGTTGTCCCTCCGACCGCATGTTCACCGAGCCCTATGAGCGCATCCACGGCCAGACGATGACGCCGTTCGCACATCTGTGCTGGTCGTCGGCCTGGGCCGGCATCGCTGCGGCTGCCGTGGAGCGCGCTCAGCGCTTCCTGCGCAAGGCCGCACGCGGCGCCGGCGGACAGATGCCGCCGGCAGCTGCGCATTACACCGCGGCGAAGATGGCGCTGGCCCGGCTGCGCGCAATGATCGTCACCAACATGGATGCCTTCGTCGCCCATGAGTATGACGAGCGGGCGCTGGGTTCGCTCGACTTCCAATCCTCCATCACGCTGTTGAAGGTGCAGGCCTCTGAACTTGCCGTCGAGACCGTGATGCATGCCATGCGCGCCTGCGGTCTCTCGGGCTATCGCAACGACG
Organism: Bradyrhizobium sp. HKCCYLRH1034; assembly: GCF_051168375.1. Lineage (NCBI taxonomy): Bacteria > Pseudomonadati > Pseudomonadota > Alphaproteobacteria > Hyphomicrobiales > Nitrobacteraceae > Bradyrhizobium > Bradyrhizobium sp. HKCCYLRH1034. The sequence goes on from NZ_JBNPUW010000014.1 coordinate 87,148, forward strand.
GCGAGTTCTCGATCGGCCGCCACCTGCGCGACGTTCTGTCGGCGCCGATCATGATCAACAACGACCGTATTCTCGCAAACATTGCCACGGCCAACTTGATGAGCACGGTACCGACTTCGCTCCATGAATGATCGCGCCGCTTGCAGCCATTGCCTCCACCCAGGATTTGCACAATGACGATTCCCGTTCTCCCGCAGTCGCCCGAGATTGCACCCCAGCCGGCCGACGCGCTCGATCATCTGACCGGCGCGCTGTTCCATCGCATGGGCGCGGATGGAGTCTATGCGCGGACCGCGCTGTATGAAGGCGTGGTGGAGCGGCTCGCGACGCTCATCACGCGGCATCGCGAGCCCGGCACGGAGGTCATGCGCTTTCCGCCCGTCATGAGCCGCGCCCAGCTCGAAAAGTCGGGCTATCTGAAGAGTTTCCCCAACCTGCTCGGCTGCGTCTGCGGCCTGCACGGCACCGAGCGGGACATCCATGAAGCCGTGGCACGGTTCGACAAGGGCGGCGACTGGACCACCTCATTGTCACCAGCCGACCTCGTGCTGTCGCCCGCGGCCTGCTATCCGGTCTATCCGATCGCGGCGAGCCGCGGCGCGCTGCCGGTCGGCGGCCTGCGCTTCGACGTCGCAGCCGATTGCTTCCGCCGCGAGCCGTCGCGTCATCTCGACCGCCTGCAGTCGTTCCGGATGCGCGAATATGTCTGTATCGGCACGCCCGACGACGTCTCGGCATTCCGCGACCGCTGGATGGTAAAGGCACAGGCGATTGCGCGCGATCTCGGCCTGTCGTTCCGCGTCGATCATGCCAGCGACCCGTTCTTCGGCCGCGTCGGCCAGATGAAGGCGGTCAGCCAGAAGCAGCAGGCGCTGAAATTCGAGCTGCTGGTGCCGTTGCGCTCTGAGGAGCAGCCGACCGCCTGCATGAGCTTCAACTATCATCGCGAGCATTTCGGCACCACCTGGGGCATCGACGATGCCGACGGTGCGCCGGCGCACACCGGTTGCGTGGCCTTCGGCATGGACCGCCTGGCAGTCGCGCTGTTCCACACCCACGGCATCGATCCGGCGCGCTGGCCGTCGCGCGTGCGGGAAGCGCTGCAGTTCGAGCGCCAGGCAAGCACCGTCGGCTGACGCCACCAAGCCGCCGGCGAGGGATCGGCAGACCATCTCATGAGCGCGCTCCAGCCACCGATCCGGTGCCGCGAGATCGGAGCCTCCGATCTGGACGCGGTCGCCGATCTCTTGGCGCGCGGCTTTCCCCGGCGCCCCCGCCGCTATTGGTCGAGCGGCCTGCAGCGGCAGGCCGCGCGCCCGACGCCCGAGGGCTATCCGCGCTACGGCTACCTGCTCGAGCAGGGCGGCAATGCGGTCGGCGTCCTGCTGCTGATCTACAGCAATCGAGGCACACCAGCGCAGCCCCGGATCTGGTGCAATCTCTCGAGCTGGTATGTCGAGCCGGCGTTTCGCAACTACGCGACGATGCTCACCGCGATCGCCCAGCGGCGGGCCGAGGTCACCTACGTCAACATCAGCGCCGCTCGCCGGACCTGGCCGATCATCGAGGCTCAGGGGTTTCGTGCCTATTGTCACGGCCTGTTGTTTTCCGTTCCGGTGCTCTCCGCTGCGGGCCAGGGCGCTCGAGTCCAACAGGTCGCGGCAGACGCGCGCGCTGTAGACGGCATTCCATCCGACGAAGCGGATCTGCTGATCCGCCACGCCCGCCATGGCTGTCTCAGCATCGTGGTCAGGTCGAAGCAGAGCAGCATTCCCCTGGTGCTGCAGCAGGCGCGCATCCGGCAAGGACGGTTCGCACTGCCCGCCATGCAGCTGATCTATTGCCGCGACATCTCAGACTATGTCGCCTGCGCCGGCGCCGTCGGCCGTTTCCTGCTGCTGCGGGGCCGCGTGTCCGTCATCGTCGACGCCAACGGACCGGTCGCCGGGCTGTACGGCGTCTACACCGAACGCCGCGGCCGCAAGTACATCAAGGGGCCGCAGCCGGCGCGGCTCGGCGATCTCAGCGACACCGAGCTTCCGATCTACGGGTCCTGACCTATGCCGCCCTGGCCTGGTGCGCATAGTCCCAGTACAGCCTGCGCGCACGGCTGAACACCGGACCGATCGGCATCGTCCGCTCGTCGATGCGGATCACCGGCGCGACCTTGGCGAAGTTGCCCGATGAGAATATCTCGTCGGCGTTCAGAAAATCGTCATATCGAAGCGTCGTCTCGACCACACTGACGCCGTCGCCTCGCAGCAATTCGATCACGCGCTGTCGCGTGATCCCGTTGAGGAAGGTTCCGTTCGGCACCGGCGTGAAGACAACGCCATCCTTGACCATGAACACGTTGGCATTGCCGAACTCGGCGACGTTGCCGAGCAGATCCAGCATCAGGCAATTGTTGAAGCCGCGCGAGGCCGCCTCGATCAGCGCGCGCGAATTGTTCGGATAGAGGCACGCCGCCTTGGCGTCGACCGGCGCGCATTCGGCCGTCGGCCGCCGGAACGGCGACAGCGTGATGGCGTTGCCCGTCGGCTGCGGCATCGGCGCCTCATAGATGCACAGGCACCAATTGGTGGTCTCGGGATCGAACAGGACACCACCGCCGGCGCCGTGCTGCGCCCAGTACATCGGGCGGATGTAGAGCTCGGCTCTTGCTGCGAAGCGCGCGACGCCCTCCCGCGCCAGCCCCATCCAGGTCTCGACGTCCACCACGGGTTTGAGCCGGAAATTGATCGCGGACTGATTCACCCGCGCGCAGTGCCGATCGAGATCGGGCGTCACGCCTTCGAATGCGCGCGCCCCGTCGAACACGGTCGATGCGAGCCACGTCGCGTGGGTCCGGACGCCCATGATCGGCGCATTGCCCTCGCGCCATTCGCCGTCGAAGAAGGTCCAGGTCTGCGAGTAACTGACAGGCTTGACAATGTGGGTCATGGCGGCGCTCCCGTTCGGCATCGATCGTATCTGCACTTCTGGCGTGAATATTTTAAGGATTTCCCGGTCGCGACCTGCCGCTCATGATCGATTCACTGCGGATGGGCACAATGCCCGATGCCTTGGTTAACTGGAGCTGTCATGCCGCTCGACCCTCGCGCCCAGCGCCTGCTTTCGATGGTGGCGGCCGTTGTGACGGAAAGCCGGGAGCCTCCGAGTCCCCGGCAACGCCGGCAGTCGCTGGCGAAACTGATGCAGTTCGCGCGCAACGACTGCGGCGCCGCCATCACGCGGGACGGCGATTTCTCCGGTCCCTCCGGGCTGCTTCGTTATCGCCTGTATACGCCTGCAGCAGGCCTGGACGATACCGGGATGCCGCCCGGCTTCGTATACTTTCACGGCGGCGGTCTCGTGGCAGGCAGCATCGACACGCACGACAAGGTCGCCGCCGCGCTTGCCGCCGCCGCCGGCTGCCGGCTGCTCTCGATCGACTACCGTCTCGCTCCCGAGCACACGTTCCCCGCAGCAATCGAGGATGCGATCGCTGCGGTTCACTTCGCCATCGATCACGCGGCCGCGCTCGGCATCGACGGCAATCGCATTGTGATCGGCGGCGATTCCGCGGGCGCCACGCTCGCCGCCGCGGTTTGTCAGCAGGCTGCCGGCAGCACCGGTCTCAGGATCGCGCTGCAATGCCTGATCTGCCCGGTGCTTGATTTTTCCAACCCCTGGCCGTCGCGCGAGTTGTTCGGGACCGGCTATCTGATCGACAGGGCGACCTGGCAGGCCGACCTCGCCGACTATCTGGCCGGCGAGTCCGATGTCGCCAATCCCCTGATATCGCCCTTGTGCCGCGAGACGCTGGCTGGGCTTCCCCCCGCCGTGATCCACACCGCGGAGTTCGATCCGATGCGCGACGAGGGCAATGCCTATGCGGCACGGCTCACGGAGGCCGGCGTCACCGTCGCGCATGTCTGTCACGACGGCATGGTTCACAATTTCCACGCCCTCGGTGCGATCCTGCCGCAGGCGAAGGTCGCACTGGATCTGGTCGGGCAGCAGATCCGGTCGCTCCTGCGTGTCCCTGTTGCGCGCTAATTCGAAGCTCTTCGGCCACATATCGTTAGGGTTATTTCGTCGTTCTTGTCGCGAATTATTGCCCGCTTTACGCCTGCGCTCCTACAACGACACCACTCGCGGAATACGAGCAGCTCGCCGCATTGATCGAAGCGAGCGGGGAGATCGCCGATGCGCAACGAGACGATTGCAATCCACGCCGGCTATGAGCCGGAGGCGACCACCAAGGCCGTCGCGGTTCCGATCTATCAGACCGCCGCCTACGCCTTCGACAGCGCCGATCACGGCGCAGCGCTGTTCAATCTCGAAGCCGAGGGCTATCGCTACAGCCGTATCTCCAATCCGACCACGGCGGTGCTCGAGAAGCGCGTCGCCGAGCTCGAAGGTGGCGTCGGCGCGCTCGCCGTCGGCACCGGGCAGGCGGCACTTCACTTCGCATTCGTCAATCTTGCCGATGGCGGCGGCAACATCGTCTCGGTGCCACAGCTCTACGGCACCACGCACACGCTGCTCGGTCACATCCTGCCGCGCCAGGGCATCACCGGACGCTTTGCCGAAAGCGATGCGTCCGACGCCATCGAGCGTCTCATCGACGAAAACACCAAGGCCGTGTTCGCCGAGACGATCGGCAATCCCGCCGGCAATGTCTGCGACATCGAGGCGCTGGCGAAGGTCGCGCATCGCAACGGCGTGCCGCTGATCGTCGACAACACCGTCGCAACACCGATCCTGCTGCGGCCGTTCGATTACGGCGCCGACATCGCGGTGCATTCGCTGACCAAGTTTCTCGGCGGTCACGGCACGACGCTGGGCGGCATGCTGGTCGACAGCGGCAACTTCCCCTGGAAGGATCACGCCGACCGCTTTCCCGCCTTCACCCAGCCCGACGCGTCCTATCACGGGATGGTCTACACCGATCATTTCGGCCGCAGCGCCTATATCCAGCGCGCGCGCAGCGTCTATCAGCGGACCATGGGCGCGGTGCTGTCGCCGTTCAATGCCTTCCTGCTGCTGCAGGGCATCGAGACGGTCGCGCTGCGCATGGAGCGTCACGTCGAGAATGCACGCAAGGTCGCCGAATTCCTCCGCAACGATCCGCGCGTGGCGTGGGTCAACTACGCCGGCTTCCCCGACAGCTGCTATTATCCCCTGGTCCAGAAATATCTCGACGGTCGGGCGTCGTCGCTGTTCACATTCGGGATCAAGGGCGGCATGGAAGCGGGCAAGGCGTTCTATGACGCCCTGAAGCTCGTCACACGGCTGGTCAATATCGGCGATGCGAAGTCGCTGGCCTGCCATCCCGCATCGACCACGCATCGGCAGATGCCGCCGGACGACCAGCGCAAGGCGGGCGTCCTCCCGGAGACGATCCGGCTGTCGATCGGCATCGAGCACGTCAGCGACATCATCGAGGATCTCGACCAGGCGCTCGCCCAGGCCTGCCCTCGCACGCGTCAGCTGGATGCGGCGGAGTAGAGCGATCAGCCGATGACCCTGCTGTTCGACCGACATCGCAGGATCGCGAGCCCTGCCCTCGCGCCCGCTGAATTCGACGACCGCGGCCGACGCCCGATCGAGCTTTCGATCGGCCTCGTCAACAACATGCCGGACAGCGCCCTGAAGGCGACTGATCTCCAGATCGGCCGCCTGCTGCGGCAGTGCGCGCCGCGGCACGTCCGCATCCGCCTGCACTGCTTCTCGCTGCCCTCCATCTCTCGCTCGCAGGCGGCCAGGAGCCACGTCGCCCAGTCCTACGCCGACATCGGGTCGCTCGATCGGCTCGGCATCGACGGCCTGATCGTGACCGGCGCCGAGCCTGTCGCCGCGGCCTTGCGCGACGAGCCCTATTGGTCGGACCTCGCCTCCGTGATCGACTGGGCCAGAACCAACACGCGCTCGACCATCTGGTCGTGTCTCGCGGCCCACGCGGCCGTGCTGCATCTCGACGACATCGAGCGGCAGCGGCTGGCGAGCAAATGCTCCGGCATCTTCGACTGCGTGAAGGTCCAGGACGACTGGCTCACGCACGGCATCCATTTGCCGCTTCAGGTACCGCACTCCCGCCTCAACGCCGTCAACGAGCCGCTGCTGGCGGAGCGCGGCTACGACATCCTGACCCGCTCGGACGAAGTCGGCGTCGACATTTTCGCGCGCTCGACGCCGAGCCGGTTCGTGTTCTTTCAAGGCCATCCCGAGTATGACGCGCTCTCCCTGCAGCGCGAATACATGCGCGACATCGCGCGCTTTCTCGCCGGGCAGCGCGACGACTACCCGCGGCTGCCGAAATCCTATTTCAGCGCCGAGAGCGAGGCGGTGCTCAACGCGTTCGAGTGGCGGGCCAAGGAAAGGCGCGACCCGACGCTGGCGGCCGAGCTCCCGGGATTGACGCTGCGGCCCGATCTCGCCGCAGAAAGCGCCGCCCAGACGCTGTTCAGCAACTGGATCGGTCATCTCGGGCAAACCGGATAGCGCCAAGGCCCGCCTTTCATCGGGGCGATCGCGCAATGGCGCGCTATCTGTTAGATTGGCACGGCACACTTCGCTTGCAAGGTTCCGATGGCCCGACGCACCGGCAGCGCCGATCTTCCGCTCCATTCCGGACGCGTCCCGGCCTGGCTCGGCACGCGCATGGCCTCGCTCGGCGCCATCATCACCCAGGCGATCGTGCATCATTACGGCCGCGACGAATTCCTGGCGCGGATGTCGCATCCGTTCTGGTTCCAGTCGTTCGGCGCCGTCATGGGCATGGACTGGCATTCCTCCGGCATCACCACGAGCGTGATCGGCGCGCTGAAGCGCGGGCTGAAGCCGCTGTCCGGCGAGCTCGGCATCTACGTCTGCGGCGGCCGCGGCGAGCATTCGCGCAAGACGCCCGACGAGCTGCGCCTGCTCGGCGACCGGCTCGGCCTCGACGGCGAGGAGCTGGTGCGGACCAGCAAGCTCGTCGCCAAGGTCGACAGCGCCGCGGTGCAGGACGGCTTCGACCTCTATCTGCACGGCTTCTTCGTCACCGCCGACGGCAAATGGACCGTCGTGCAGCAGGGCATGAATGGCGACGCCCGCCAGGCCCGGCGCTATCACTGGCATTCGCAACAGCTCGCGAGCTTCGTCGACGCTCCGCACAGCGCCATCGACGGTCCCGTCCAGGGCGAGATCGTCAACCTCACCGACAAGCGCGCCGCGCCGTCGCGCGACGCCCAGCTCGAGCTGCTCACCGAGCTCGGCCCCGACCGCGTCGTCTCCGAGTTCGAACGGCTGAGCACGCCGGAGCCGGCGCAGGGCCTGCTGCCGCATCTCGTCATGCCGGCGCATCACGACGTCAGGCCGAAGGACGTATTCGCCCGCCGCCTCCAAGGCACGCTTGCGGCCGCGGCCGAGCGCGGCCCGGTCGACTTCCCCGACCTGCTGCTGACGCCGGGCGTCGGCGCCCGTACCGTGCGCTCGCTCGCCATGGTCGCCGAGGTCGTGCACGGCGCGCCGTATCGCTTCGGCGACCCGGCGCGGTTCTCGCTGGCGCATGGCGGCAAGGACCGGCATCCCTATCCGGTGCCGATCAAGGTCTATGACGAGACCATCCGCATGCTCAAATCGGCCGTCGGCAACGCCAAGCTCGGCCGCGACGAGGCGCTGTCGGCGCTGAAGCGGCTCGACGACCAGGCCCGCCGGCTGGAGCGCAGCGCGACCGGCCCCTCGCTCGATGCCTACATCGCGACCGAGCGCGCCGCCTCGCCAGAGCTCGACGGCCGTTCGGTGTTCGGCTGGGAGCGTGACCTCATCCAGCGCACCGGCGAGGCGTAGCGGCATGCCGGCGCGCAGCGCGGGCGTGCTCGCCTTTCGCCGCACCGCCGATGGACTCGAGGTGCTGCTGGTGCATCCCGGCGGCCCGTTCTGGCGCAACAAGGATCTCGGCGCCTGGTCGATCCCGAAGGGCGAGTTCGGTGCCGGCGAGGCGGCCGAGGCGGTGGCGCGGCGCGAATTCGCCGAGGAGCTCGGCACGACGCTGACGGCGCCGCTCGTGCCGCTCGGCGAGATCAAGCAGCGCGGCGGCAAGGTGGTCGAGGCATTCGCCGCCGAAATCGATCTCGATGCCGACAGCATCACCAGCAACGCGTTCGAGCTCGAATGGCCGCCGCGTAGCGGCCACGTCAGGCGCTTTCCCGAGGTGGACCGCGCCGCCTGGTTCGATCTCGCCGAGGCGAGGGTCCGGATCAATCCAGCCCAGGCCGCGCTGCTCGACCGTGTCGTGGCGATCGGCGGAGGGTGAACTGTCACCATCCGCCGCCGACGTCACGCCGCTCGGACGTTGCCGAGGAATCGCCCGGTCTGGGTCTTGAGCTGATCCGACTGGCTGCCAAGCTGGGAGGCCGCGCTCAGCACCTGCGCCGCCGCGGCGCCGACCTGGCCGGACGCCTCGCGCACGCCGACGATGTGCTGCATGACCCCCTGGGTGCCCTGCGCCGCCTGCTGGACGCTGCGGGCAATTTCCTTGGTCGCGGCACCCTGCTCCTCGACCGCGGCTGCGATCGCGTCGGTGATCTCGTTCATCTGGCCGATGGTCGCGCCGATCTCGCGGATGGCGTTGACGGTGGAGCCGGTGGCGTCGCGGATGGCTTCGATCTGGCTGGTGATCTCCTCGGTCGCCTTGGCGGTCTGCGCCGACAGCGCCTTGACCTCGTTGGCGACCACCGCGAAGCCCTTGCCGGCCTCGCCGGCACGCGCCGATTCGATGGTGGCGTTCAGCGCCAGCAGGTTGGTCTGGCCGGCGATGGTCTGGATCAGCGCCATGACCTCGCCGATCTTCTGCGACGCGTGGACCAGCCGGTCGACCATCGCCTCCGTCCGCGTCGCCTGCCCGACCGCGTTCTGAGCGATCGAGGACGACTGCGTGACCTGCTTGGCGATCTCCTGGATCGATGACGACAGCTGCTCGGCGGAGGCCGACACCGTCTGCACGTTCTTGGCGGTCTGCTCGGCGGCCGCGGCCACCTTCGCGCTCTGGTCGGTCGTGCCGGCGACGATGCTCGACATCGATTGCGCCGAGGTCTGCAGCTCGCCGGCGGCGGTCGCGGTGGTCTGGATCACGCCGCCGATCGAGCGCTCGAACTCGTCGGCGATCCGCACCAGCACCGTGCGGCGCTCCTCGGCGGCCTGCTGCTTGGACTGCTCCTGCTCGGCCCGGAGACGCTCGCTCTCGGCGAGATGGTCCTTGAAGATCTGCAGGCTGCGCGCCATGCGGCCGATCTCGTTCCGGCGATCCGTGAACGGCACCTCGAGGCCCAGATTGCCCTTGGTCAGCTCGTCCATCACGACGCAGGTACGGTCGAGCGGAACGACGACGCTGCGTCCGAGCCAGAAGGCGACGACCGCGGCCACCAGCAGACCTGCGAGCGCGCCGAAGCCGGCCCACAGCGCGCGCTGATAGACGACCGCATCGACGTCGTCGACATACACGCCGGCCTGGATCGCCAGCATCTTGTCGCCGCTGCCATAGGCGCCGACATAGGACATCTTCGGCAGCTCGGTCGTCCCCCCCGCGCGCGGCACCTTGTACTCGACGAAGCCGCCGCCGGCGCGCGCCATGCGCACGATGTCCTGGATCAGGAGCTTGCCGGTGGAATCCTTGAAGTCCCAGCGGTTGACGTTGATGTATTTCGGGTTGGCGTGGACATAGGTCACGCCGGCATCCGACGATCCGGTTCCGTAGACGCCGAGATAGTCGTTGTACGGGCCCCAGCGCATTGCGCCGATCGCGGCGTAGGCCTGCTGCCGCGCCTGCTCCGGCGCCATCTTGCCGGCGGTCGCCGCGGCGTCATAATAGCTCAGCACCTTGACGGCGGACTCGACGAGGTTGCGGACCATGGTCTGCCGCTCCTCGAGAACGGTTCCGCGCAGCATCAGGATCTGCATGGCGGAGACGGCGAACAGTGCGATCGACATCACGGCGATGATCGCCGCGAGACGCTGATAGACAGTCAGGTGTCGCATTTTCTGGTTCTCGTTGCGTGGACTGTATGCACGATACCAACCGTACATTAATGGTTTGCTATCCGTGCCGCCCGAACACTGTCGAACTAATTAGTTTTTGGACGGATCATGTCCACTCACGCGAACTCAAGCCAGAGAACAACCAACCCGACCTGGGGTGGCGATCGTTCGAACTAACATGCGATAATCCGAGGTATCATCCAAGGGGACGGCCGGTTCCCTGCGAAGTTCCAGTGGGTTAGGTGTCGAGTTCCCACGGAGTTTCGTCGTCGCGACGCGTCAGGCGCCCGAGCTTTGTGCAGCTCAGCCCTCACCTCATCGAGGGCGCAGGGAAGACCAGGCATCGGCTGATTCCTGCGGCCCCCGTGCGGAAAGGAATGCACGGGGCAGGAACCACAGGTTCAGCCGGGTTTGCCCGGCCTTCCCTGCGCAATGGTGTTACGGCTGCTTCGCACTCTCCCCGGGGACCGGCGTTCTTGCCCCCGTTTGCGGCAACGCGCCAATGGCACGCCGCGCAGGCATCAGCGTCGGGATGCCAGGACCATGCGACTTGACCGTCCGTGCCGGCGCCGCTCGTCAGTCGGCGCCTGCCCGTCCATCACATCCCACCCCAACGCTCCTGACGATGCGCAGCGCCCCTCGTCGATGAGGCGGGACAATCAGAGAGAAGCACGAATTCCGATAAAACGAAAGAACAAAATTTGCGCAAGCGGGCGCGATTGCGGCGATGTCGTTGAAGCAACGACCGAACTTCGCGTTGTGGCGCAGGACGGATGCGACCTGTCCCCGCGGCCCGGCGCTCCCGGCGAGCCCATTGTCCGGCCCGACGGGCGACTCGGTCGAACGCCTCAGGGAGAGACCGCCGCGCGCGCCGGCCGGCGCTGCCGCAGCAACAACAGGATGACCACCGCCGCGCACGAGCAGGCCAGGCTCAGCGCCAGCGGCGCTTTGCTGCCGTAGCGGGTCAAGAGCTCGACGAGGATGGGCGCCGACACCGCCGACAGCAGGTTGAGCGGCAGTCCGATCTGGGCGGACGCCTTGGCGAACGCCGCCTTGTCGTAGAACACCAGCGGCATCGTGGCTCGCGCCACGGCGAGCGCGCCGCTGCCGAGCCCGTAGATCAGGATGAAGCCGCCGATCGCGGCGTGCGAGCCGTCGCTCAGCATCAGCAGCAGCATCGCCACCGGCAGCGCCAGTCCGGCGACGATCGCGGTGCTGATGCCGTCCCAGCGGCCGCCGCCGAGAAAATCGATGGCGCGGGCGCTGATCTGGATCACGCCCAGCATCGAGCCGAAGCCGACCGCCTCGGCCGCCGACAGGCCTTCGGCCTTCAGGAGTTCGATCAGCACCGCCCCCATCCCGAACGCGACGAAGGCGTTGAGGCCGGAGGCGCCGACCAGCAGGTAGAACGTGCCGCGCGACGGCGTCGATGCGGGGAGCGACGCCGCCGCATCGGACGACGGCGGCAGATGATCCTGGACGCGCCGCGGCAGCAGGAACACGAACAGCGGCAGCGAGACCAGCAGCAGCAGGCCGGAATAGACGAGACAGGTGCTGCGCCAGCCGACATGCGCCGACAGTGCCGAGGTGACCGGCCAGAAGATGCTGCTCGACAGGCCCGTGACCAGCATCAGCGCGCCGATGGCGCTGCGCGCGCGCAGGCCGGCGATCTCGTTGAGCACGATGTAGGAGGCGGTCGAGAGCGTGGCGCTGCCGGCCACGCCGAGCAGCAGCCATGCGGCGTAGTAGGAGAGCGGCCCCTGCGCGGCCGACAGCAGCGCGTAGCCCGGCGCAGCCAGCAGGGTGCCCGCGATCATGACGCGGCGGCCACCGTGCTTGACGAACGGCCGCGCCAGCAGCGGCGAGCACAGCCCCATCGACATGTACAGCACCGTGGTGCTGGCGAAGATCGCGGTCAGATCCATCTCCAGATCCGCCGCCATGGCCCGGCCGATCACCGCCGGCAGGCTGAGCGTGCCCCAGGCGATGAGCTGGGTGACGGCCAGCACGATCAGGACGCGCAGGAGGGAGGGATCGGCGATGACGGGGGGCATTTCGGACGGGGGCACTGCACGGAGGTGACGCGCGGCGCGCGTTGCAATCCTAATTCTAGAGCATTCGCGCCGAATCAGCCCCGCTGTTTCGGAATTGCGGCCCCGCCACCGGCGGGGTGCTCGTGCCAGTGCCGGCAACTGCACGCACGGCCGCCGGCCCGAGCAGGAACAGCATGAGCAGCGCCGCACGGGAGCAGCCGATCGTCAGCCCCCATGGGTCTCAAGGCGAAGCAAGAGCATCGCCTAACGCGCCGCAGAGCGGCGCTCCTCACCATGAGGGCCGCGAAAAAGACCCTCATCCCGAGAGGCCGCCTTAGGCGGCCATCGCGAAGGATGGCCGCGAAACGAGCGCTCGCCACAGCTTGTCGCCTCATATGCGATCGCCCCACCCTATCGGCGGAGCTCAAGCTTCGCGCGTCTGAAGGAGGTGTGATCGGAACCAGTCACGCGCAGCCGAGGATGATTGTTCGAAGTGCTCGACATAGGGCGCGAAATGCCCGCAAGGCAAACTGACAAACTGTTTTGGCTCGCCGGCGCGCGCGAACGCCTCCCGCGACGCCTCGATCGGCATCAGCATGTCGCCCTCGGCCGCGATCAACATCAGGGGCCGCGGCGCGATGCGATGCAAGAAGGCGACCGGCTCGAAGCTGAAGGTGAGCTCCAGGCTGCGCACGGTAACCTCGTTGCGCCACAGCGGCGAGATCTTCGCCGCCTCCATGCACCAGTCGTAGGCGTCCGATGTCCCCAGGATGCACGGCGTCGTCGCCGGATCCTGCGCGACAACCTGCATGGTCATCGGCGGCTCGCCCGCGGCACGGGCCAATCGCTCGCCTACGAACAGCTGCGACAGCTGCGCCTTCGTCTCCGCCGGAATGTGGCTCCAGATCGCGCCGCCGCTGAGGAACGAGACCTGCACTGCCACGCAGCGGATGCGCTGATCGATCGCCGCCGCCTGGATGGCGACACCGCCGCCATAACTGGAGCCCCAAGCGCCGAGCCTTCTGGGATCGACGCGCGGCAGGGTCATTGCGAAGGTGATGGCATCGCGGTAGTCGGCCAGCTGCTGCATCGGGTCGATCTCCTGCCGGACGCGCCCTTCGCTCTCGCCAAAATTGCGGGGATCATAGACCAGCGCGCCGAGACCGGCTGCGCTGAACGCGGCGGCATATTTGTCGAGATAGCTTTCCTTGAGCCCGCTGAAGCCGTGATGAAGCACGACGATGGGCGCTGTCGGCGCGTCCCCCTGCGGCGGCACGTGCCAGCCGCGCAGCACCGTACCATCGTCGGCCTTGAAGGCCACCTTCTCGAACCCAGCCCGCAGATCCGAACCGACCATTGCAACCTCCCTTTGCTCTCGTCTCTCCGCCTTGTCTGCACGGCGGTCACAGCCTAGGCTCTAGTCCAAGCGCGGCACCGACGTCCCGGACGGCAGCGAAAGCGAACCCGGACGACGGCGAAACGCGGGCGGACGCAGCCGCCGCAAGCGAGGGCCTCCGGGCGGCCAAGGGAAAGCGTTGCAGATGCCGAACGTGCAAGGGTTTGCCTCGCTGACCGCGCCCACGACGTCCCTCGACCCACTGCTCGGCTGGACCATTCACGAGGCCATCTCGCTCCGTCAGCAGTTGAGGCAGCTAGGCGATGCTCTCGTGATCGAAGCGCAGGTCGCACAGGGCTGCGCCGGGATGCGCCGCGCTTCCGATGCCGGTCTGGTGGTCGTGATGACCGTGATCGAAGGCCGGGAGCGCGGCGAGGACTCAACGGGCACGGTGCTGTTCGAAGCGGGCGACGTGATCGTCTGGAACACGCGCGAGACGCTCGCCTTCGCCACGCTCAGTCCGCTGCGCAAGATGATGATCGCCTGCCCTGAAGCCGTGATCCGGAATTTTCACCCCGACCTGATCGGACGCGGCCCCCTGCATCTGCCCGGCCGGCACGGCTTCGGCGCCGCCGTGTCCGGTTACTTCGAGGGCTTCGCCGGCACGCTGGCCGAGATGGACGACCGCGAGGCCCATGCCGCCGTCGATACCGGGCTCGAGATCGTCGCCAGGGCTGTGCGCCTCGTGCGCCGCGACGCTGCACCGCGCCGCTCATCCGCGCGGTTCGCGCGCATCATGAGCTACATCGACGCACAGCTGCACGACCCCGATCTCGACAGCGCCGAGATCGCCGCCCACTTCGGACTATCCGTCCGCTCCGTACAATTGTTGTTCGCCGAGCACGGCACCACGCCCTCGGAATGCATCCGCCAGCGCCGCCTCAACCGCTGCCGCCGCGACCTCCAAGCCGCGCGCCGAGCCGAGAGCATCACCGACATTGCCCTGCGCTGGGGCTTCAACGACCCCTCGCATTTTAGCCGCCTCTTCCGCCGTCGATATGGCGTGCCCCCGCGCACGCTCGTGCGGAAGAGGCCGGAGGGCTGACGGCCCGCAGCGATTTCATCTTCTCGCAACTGAACGGAATGGCTGGGATGGGTGACTGGCGGAGAGAGTGTCCGCGCCCACAACTATAATTTCCAATCGATTTCAAATGCTTATTTATGTCTCGGCGCCGGCTACCCATTGCGCCACCCACATTTGACCGGCGGATTGTAGCGGGAAACGGCGAACGATCACGGCCAAGCTGCCGGACGGATCACAAGGCCAATAAGGGCGTGCTCGGTGACCGGAACGCCGCCTTGTGCTCCTCCAAAATCCGACGATCTGCTTTTCCAAAAAGCGGCTCTTCGACAGGTTGGCAAGCAGCTTCAGGTTTGCTGGCAGCTAGCTATCCTTCCATTGCATAGTGACGAGCTAGCGCAGGAGCTCTTCGACGAGCGGCGGCACGTTGGGAAGAAACGCGCTGTTCGCGAGATCTTCGGCCTCGAGGTTCATGTCAATGCACCTTAGCCGCGCTTCGCGAGCAGGCGCGGGATCCTCCTGCAGGCCATTGATCTGCGACTGCACGATGATGAAGAAGGCTTGCGGATCGAGCGGGTCGAGAGCCGAGGTCGTCGGCACGACGAGGCGTCCCTCAGGCTGCAGCGATGGATCAGCGAATCGACGGCCTTGGCGAGATCCGAAGCCGGCATCTTGGCCGCCAGGTGCGTCGCGGGATCCGCGCCGAGGCGCGCTTCTCCTCGTAGGCCGTTGGGCGGGCGCCAGCTTGCCCATCGAGCGCTCGACCGCGGCGGGATCGTTGACGTCGACTGTCCGCATCGCGCGATTGGCCGGCCGGCGGCGCCAGTCGAAGCCGCCTTGCTCGGCTGGCGGTCGTCGACGGCCTCGTCGTCTCGTCGACTTCGACCAGCGGGGTCGTCCGAGTCTCGACGCTGTGTAGCACAGCGAGCCAGACCCGCCGTCATGGGCCCAGTTCCTTCGTCGAGATTTCCTCGCGAACTGCGTTGACTAAATTACCAGTTACTGTAAGTTATAATCTCCAGTCACTGGGAGTTACCAATGGCGAGACCGCGGGTTTTGGCCGATGACATCTTTACCTCTCGCGAGATTGCGCTCGCCGCGGGCCTCTCGCCCAGAAATTTCGGTTTTCTCGTCGACGAAGGTTTGGCACCATCCGCGCACGAACAGGCAGCCGACGGACGATCCGGTAGCAGACTCTACCATGCGGGGGCGCTGGCCCAGGCGGCGCTGGTCGGCGCGCTGCACGCTGCGGGGTTCGAACTGCTCGTCTCCGCGCGGCTGGCAGCCGCCTTCACCGACGAATACGGGGCCAGCCATGGCCGCCTGCCCGCAAATCTCAACGTGTTTTGGCGAAGCAAAGCTCTGAACCCGGGTGGAGGGATTCCTTGGGGCAAGGCCGACCGCGGCGTTCCGATCGATCAGGATTTTTGGATCCATCACCTTCTGAGGAATCGATCGGAAGTCTATCGGCGCAACACCGCCGTCCCCGGCGATTGCGTCGTCGAGATAGCTGACGCCATTTACGTGCTCACGCGAATTCACGACCTGGCTCTTAAGACGAGTTCGGCCGCCTCGGGCAAGGCCCTGCTCGCCGCCCCTTTGTTTCGCATAGTCGGGCGCGGGGCGGACGCAAGCATCGTTCCAATTCATACCGAAGTCGACACGATGGACTTCGGCATGGATCCGCGCTCGCGGGAGAAGATGTGCTCGTTGGAGGACGAATATATGACTGGTCGTTCGCACGCGGTGACGCTCGTCAGCGTCAACCTTTCGCTCGCGATACGGAACGCCTTCGATAGGCTTCAGGACGTCCGCGATCGTCCTCAGGCGGTATGATGACGCTAAGGCTTGATGCCTCAACCCATCGTCGATGCGTCTTGGGGTCAAGGCGACGCAGTTCTGAAAGCCTTGGAATCCGGCTCCCAGAGCGGACACCAGACGCTGCTTGCTCCACGGGAGTGGTAATGACACTTGCCCGAATTCTGGCAGCCGTGAGAGCGACCTTCGAGAAATTTTGGATTGGCGATAAGGTCGCGGCAAAAGCCCAGATGGACGTTCGGCGGTAGATCATCGACCACGCCAGACGCTTTCCCTGACAGGATGAATTGCGTCCCGGGATGGCGCGCGGCAAGCTCGAGTGTCTCGCGATGACGATCGCGCAAGATCGCACGCGTGCTCGGATAGATCAGTCGCTTGTCTATGTTGTAGAAGCCCGAAGAAACGTCGACGATGTCGACCGGCAAGGAGCATGCCGCGTCCTGATGGGTCGTCGCACCGACGCGATCGAAATCGGCATCGCCAGTCTTCAGTGAAATTCTCACTGAGGTTTCCAAGCCGGCCTTGCGGCAGGTTTGCGACCAAGCCCCAGCCAATTCGAGACACTCGGCCGCTCCATCATAAAGGCGGCGATCCATCAGCAAGCTGAAAAGGTAGCCATGGGCGGCATGAAGCTGGACATGCCTGAAGCCCGCCTCGGCCGCCATCTCCGTTCCCGCGAGCAGACCCTCGAAGAGCTGGCGTAGCCGAGATGAGCTGACCCACGCGGCAAGAGCACGGCTTTTGGCGATCGTTTCCACCCAGTTCTTGGGCCGGAAACTTGTCGCGCCCTCGTAGTTTTCCCAGGCTGTCGCGAGTTGGACTCCTGGCGTCGTCCCTTGGGCAGCGATTGACGTCGCCAACGTCTTCCAACGACGGTCCGAAGACATTGTCGCCGTCGTCGCATTGACCGGATGTCCGCCCGGCAATACGACGTTGCCGATGATCGCGCAAGATAACAGCGCGGAACTGCGCTCTTCGTAGAAGGCGACCATCCGTTCATCCGGCGCGCCATCATGTACGAAGCCGGTATTCAAGCCGACGAAGAACGTCCGCCTAGGTCTTTCTGAGATATGCGTATCGACCATCGTTCAACTGCATCTTTTCTATCACGGCTTTCCCGAGGTCCGTTCGGAGCAAATGCGCCAATCGGAGCAGATAGATCTGGACGTCTGCGAGCTCCTGCCTGAGCTCGGGCTCCGCCACCGCGAGATTTGCACCTCTATAACCGGGACGCGTGGTGGTCAGTTCGACCTTCTTTATGAGGTTGGCAAATTCTCCGACTTCGCCCAACAAACCTACCAAATCCTTCGTAATTTGGCTGCATCGCGCTTGGTCGTCGGTGAAGTCGACGGGAAAGCCATGCGCGCGATCAGCATCGATCTGTCGACGGATCAGGCCGGCAAGGGAGTCGGAGGCTGGCGTGTGGGGTTCTTCATCCGTGACCGAATCCGACGCAAGCAGCCGCGGATCACCTGCCAATTCTTCGCGTGTCCTTTGCAGTTCCGTCTTAACTGGCCACATCTTGGTCTCGTATCCGTGTTGACCCCTGTACGGATGAGAGGCCGACGTTTCGAGAACCGTGAAGTCCACTTTCGCGATGGGCTCGAGCAACGGCAACACGATATACTTGTTGCTGACATTCTGCGTCACGATGCCGATACGGCCGTGAAAGCCGGGGTCGGCATACGTCGCGACGGCGCTCAAGCCTATGCTGAACAATGAACCCTTGCTCACTATGCGCGCGAAGATCTTGTCATTCAGCGCAAGACGCTCGTGCGTGATCAGCACCACCCGATGACTCGGCTTGATAAGCACGTTCCCTCCGGCCGACACCGGATAGCGCTTCTCGTCCTCGGTCAGGTCGTAATAAACGTTGCCCATCCGAAGCTCGTAGCAGGCTCCCTTGCAGCCCTCCGGGTCCGCATCGAGCACGAGTTCCTTGCGGGCGATGGCGTCGGCGATCTCGTGGTCCACCATAACTTTCATACCGTCCATCCTTCTCACTTCATGGGTTTTCCGAGCGCCGCGGCAGTGTTACAGAAACGGAATGTCCACGTCCCCGGCGTCTTGCTGCAGCATCTATCTACAGGGAATCGTAAGCACGATTAAGGGGCCGGAGCCGTTCGGCTTCGCGACGGGCTTTCTATATGCTGGCCCGAACGCGACGCGATGGCTGGTGACGAACTGGCATGTCGTGACCGGTCGGCGGCCGGACGACCCCGGCTCGCTAATCGGCGATAAACCGGACAGTCCTAGTCGGCTGCGGTTCACCCTCCGCGATCCGGCTGGCGCCACGCCGCAAGATATGGACGTCGCGCTCTACGACACGGATGGGCCCACTTGGATCGAAGGTGATCGCGAGCGCGGGGTCGATCTGGCGCTGGTTCGATTGACCGACACGCCTCGCTTCCGTCTGCCGCTCACCCAAAGCTTCGCGCCTAATTCCCCGGTCGCGTTGGAGCCAGGCTTGGATGTCGTCATCATCGGACACCCCTTCGAACTCGGAACCCATGCGGGGTCTGCGATCTGGAAAGGTGCGATGGTTGCGAGCGGCCGAGACACCTCCGTCGAGCGAAGGCCGTGGATTCTCGTCGACACGCCCGGCACACCCGGCATGTCCGGCTCGCCCGTCTACAACCGAACTTTGCTTATCTCGGAGAGGGAGACATCTCGCGGCGGCGACACGAGCAGCCAAGCCGCGGAGCGAATGAAGCTCGAGCTCGCGGGCGTCTACGCCGGCTCTGTCGGAAACAAGGATCTCGAGAGACTGCAGCTCGGCCGCGTCTTTCCCATCGGCCTCGTCGAAGACATCCTTCGTCGCGGCCAGCGCGGTATCAACCCGTTTCCGCCCATGAATCCGCCGACCGACGCGTGATCGTCGTCAATGCCTTTTGGGGCGAGGCGGAGTGGCCTTACGGATTTCGGCGGCCGCCGGCGTGAGGATGAACGCGCGCTCTAGAAAATTCTCTATGATATTGAAGATGTGGTTCAGACGTTCGGCCTCGGGAACGTAGCCACGATGAGCCGAAGCGTTCCCCGCATCGGCAACCGCGTCGAGCGCTTCCTTGTCAGATTGACTAATGCGCCCGGCGTTCGCCAGCGCGGAAAGCTTGCCTTCAAATCCACCCTTTACGTCGCCGACGAGAAGATTTCCGGCCCTGTCAAGCAGAGTGCGAGCTCCAACTGACGCGAGCATCCGCAGCCCACCATTGAGGGCAAGATAGGACTCGTCGAGAACATCACGGAGGACTTCGTCACCGAGGGCTGGAGCCCACGGCGGTTTTGGCCGAATCGTCTGTGCCGGATGATACGTCACACTGGTAACGCGGCGTGTCGTCGGGCGACCTTGCTCATCGAAATCGGCTTCATCCCACTCCGATCGCCAGACCTCGTGTCTAACGGACAGCTTGTCGCACCCGCAACATTGCACCGTCTGGTAGGTTTCGCTCCGAGCACCGGCGCCTTCGCCATCCATGTCCGTATATTGCGCGCGTAGCCAGGAATTCTTCTCGCCGTGGCAAGCACCGCAGTACGCCTTGATAGTTGCACCTGTTTTCGAAGAGACCGGCGCAGCGACTTTCGAGCGCGCTTCCAAATTGGCCGTGGGTCGAAGACGCTCCCAGCCGGCCGGCGTGATCGAGATCGCATGATCGGGCACCAGGCGGATCAATTCAGCTTTGGCTGTCTGCGAGATCAGGTCGTCGACGCGCTGCCCGTCGAGTGTGCCGATAACCGCCGTGAGATCCTCCTCGTCGGGCAACTCGACCGCCCCGAGTTGGTCGTCGTCCAGATCCGTCGCAGCCCAGGCGAGGAGATTGGTCATCTGCCGATCAACCGAAGGCAGCGGCTGCTTGATCATGTCGTCCAGATTGAACGAGTTGATCTCGGGCCATTCGACATCCGACTTCGACGACATCACGCGCGTCGCATGGCTCAAGCGCGCGATGCTCTTGGCATCGTTCAGTCGAGAATCCAACATCGCCAATCCCGAGCCCGTTATCTGGTACTTCCCGCACTTTCGGCATTCCACGCGCGTGTAATCACCGCGTGTCGGCTGATCGAGGTTCGACGACGTCTTGCAGATCGGACAATACCCCATTTCTCACCCACACGTTTTCGTTCTTTCGACCGCGGCGATCCCCGATATTCGCAGGATCATGCTACGCCGAATCGGTTACATTGTAGCGGTTTGCTGGGGGCTGACGGAGGATCGCGATGAAACTCCTTTCCCGTCTTCTCGACCCGAAACTGGCGCGTGCCTTCTACGACTGGATGATGGGTTTGTGGGTGGCAGCCACGATCTTCGTGGGCGACGCAAATCTCGATCGTTTTCAAAGATGGCTCTGGGGCACGCCTCAGGAGCACCAGACCGTTCCATCACCGATCGATGATCCCGCCATGACCGAGAACGTTCAGGTGCTATTCGATCTTTTTCAACGACAGATGGATGCTCAATACAAAGTGAGCGTTCTTAGACGCCAGTTGCTGACCTTACCGGCGGGGCCCGATCAGGGGTATTGAAGAGAGATCGCAACAGCTCGCGGAAGGGCTGGCGCCAACCGTAGATGTCGATCATCTTGTGGTGCAGTATCCGCAGAAGTGTCAGCGCTTCGCCCTCTATCGTCGCCGCGGCACCCGATAGTCGGGCGACCGGGTCAGCGCCTCTGCCATCGCCTCCAGATCCATCGAGTGCAGCATTTCGCTCCGGAAGATTGGCCTCGGGTCAGGCGTGACTGGCACACAATGGCCGCACGAGTACCTGAGATTCGCGCGATTCACGGCTTTTTCGGTGGTGCAGGGCCGGCTGGGCCGCTTTGAGGGGCCCCCGGCCCTGGGGGGCCCGCTGCGGGCCCAAAGCCGACGGCGGGGCGCGGTAGATGTCGGCCTGATGCCGGTCACTTCTTCGAGTAAAGCAATTCGTCGAGACGAGACGCGGCACGGTAGATGGCTCCGCGACGATTGCTGCTGCGCGGGTCCGTGCCCTGCGCCCGATCCAGGCAGTCGAGAAGGATCGCTCTTATGGTCTCGAGATCCTTTGTCTTCACCATCGTAGGCAGGGCTTGGACCGCTCCTGCGAACACGACGTCCTCGTCGATGTCGGTCGGAGCCTTGATGTCGCCCCGCGCCAGTTTTCCGCGCAGGGCTTCCGCCTTCCCGGTGGACTGCCGAAAAGCCGCGTCCTTCCCCGCAAGCCGGTCGACCAGGGCATCGCGGGACGACGGATAGGTGGCGACCTGTTTGCGCAGATCCTCCGCGACTTCGGCGGCTGTCGACTGGGTCTGGTCGATGTAGAACCACACGGGAAACCACTTCCGTTGGGCGTGTGCCTGGAAGTGGATGTACTGCATCGGCTCCGCGACCTTCTCGTTCCGGAGGAAGTTGCGGACGACCGCGTCAGGGGTCACGTTCTCGCGGATGATCCTCGTCCGCTCCCTTTCCGCTTCCGAAACCGGCTCGACATCGCCGATCAGCCGGAGCGCCGGCGCCCCCTTTTTTTCGTCGAATTCGCCCTCGCGCACGAACTGGATGCTCGGGAGCAGGGATTTGTCGATGAGGAATTTGCCGCTGGTGCCGGCGACTTCGCCGGAGTCTAGATCGATCGTCGCTTCCTTGCCTATCGCGACGCGGTTCATGCGGGCGCTGAACTCGGCGACCGCCCGCTGCTCGCGCGCGGCGATGATCCGCCTCAGCTCTCCCGGCTTGATCAGGCGGGTCTCGCCGACGTATCGGAAATAGATCCCACCTTCCTTCACGTCCTGGCCAACGTTCTTGATGGCGATTACGGGCCCATGGTCGTGCTTCTCCACGTAGAGCACGCCGACCTGCTTGCCGCCGAGCTCGATGAGGCCCTTTGTGATATGAGGAACGGGATCGAGGGCGCCCGCCAGGATTCTATTGAGGAGCGAAATGTCCGACTTCGTGAAGATGTCGTCGGAAAGTCCGTCCACCTGATAGGTCGCGTCGGTGACGCCGAACAGGAGATAGCCGCCCTTGTTGTTCGCCAGGCCAGCGATTGCGCGGAGTGCCTTCGAGAACCGATCCTCCGGCTGAAGCCGGAAGCCTGCCTTGCACTCGATGCGGTCGGTCTCGCCGCCGACCAGCCGCCATGTGCCGGTTTCGCGGACGAACAGGGAGCGAAGAATCCGGATGTCGACCGGAGACGGGGTAGGAGGCGACTTGGCGTCCGGATCTTGCCGGGCGGCAAGGAAGTCCTCGAGCTCTTCGGGCTGGGCTTCCTCGACTGATGCCCCGTACACCCCCTTCTTGATCTGGGTGATGCGTCCGGAGCTGATCAAGCGGTCCGGCTTGTTGAAGTGAAAGTGGATGACGTCGTTCCGCCACCCCTTACGGAGCATCGCCTTTACGATGCCGATCTCGGCATCGGAGAGATTCCGCTTCTTGGCCAACGCTTCCCCTCCCCCGCGACCGCCATGTCGAACTGGCTGCATTAGGGAAGCGGCGAGCCGATCCCGGTGGTTTCGTTCAGATTATGGTTGACCCCAGTTGCTACCGGAGGATGTCGGGGTCGCGCAAGGGTCGCGCGGTCTCCGGAGACGACCCGGCCAGCTTTCCTTCGCCGCCAGTATCGAGACGCTTCCTGCCAGAACGAATCCTTCGGCCAGCGTGCTCGTCCATGCGGTCAGCACGGGCAGGGATCCGCAATCGACGCGGTTGAAGCTTGTCCACTTGCTCCGCAGCGCCTGCGACTAACGGAGGCTATTGTCGGTGACGGCTAGGCCTGAGTGCCATCTTCAAGCGCGCTCGTTGGGCCGAAATGACGGTCGAGAAGTATCCAAGAGCGCATTCGGCAACCGGTCGCGCGAGGCTGTAGCCGCTGAATCTTCGAAGCCGCTGCTGCGAGGTCTCCGATAGGTCTCGATACAGATCGATCGTTCGTCGACCGAGGCCAAGCCCGAACGCCCACGCGAGCACGGGCAGCGCGAGCTCCCTGAAAATTCCCTCCAGGAAGGTAAGCTTGCCGTGGTGTGCAACGTCCTCGTTGTACGCCTTGATGACCTCGTTGGCGTCCGCGACGGATTTGGCGACGTTTTGCGCCAGCCGTTGCACTACGGGATCCGTGTATGAAGCCACGTCAGGCGGAACGAGAGGCATCGGAAAGTCGTCGTTCACCTTCAGAGTCTTGAGATGCTGGTCGAGCTTCTCGCATTCGGCGATCCTGATCGGAGCGAGGCGGTAGGGTGTGTGAGGTATGCGGTCGCAGATCTTCAGCATGTCGAAGTGCGCGTCGAGACTGGCTTCCGTAGCGTCGAGCTTGAATGTCAGGTGATGGTGATTTTTCGTGCTTTCGCTCTTGTAGCCGTAGACCGCAAACAGGCCGGCGCTGATGGCCAGAAAGCCGATGCCAAAGCTCACAAGGTCGATGAAGCGCAAAGCGCCGCGCGATTTCGAGAACCACCAATAGACTGCAAACGCCGCTGCGAAACCGAAGACGGTCGCGATCGCAACATCCGAAACGATGGTCGGCTGAAACAAGGAGCTTGTCCCTTCGGCATGGCGGCGTCTTCCAAGGATCCGCTGGTCGCCGTTCGGCGGATCCGCCTGAATGGTGGCGATCGAAGTGGAATTGCACAAGGTCAGGTCTCCGGATCCGGAGCCCGCAGGGCGAGCTGCAGCATGGACGTCGTCAGCTGCGAGATCGACGTTGGCCGGTCCCGTCGGCTACGGCGTGTCGTAGGACGGCCAGCAACCATCTTCCTCGTGGCGCCCGGTCCGCTGCGTGCAAGTGTTGTCCAGCAGGCGCTGGCCGACGTCCCGCCAGACCGCGTCCAGACCGTACAGCCGCACCGCGTCAACCCGCTGGATTTCGACGGTCCGCCCGCAGCGCCGGCAGCCGACCCGCAGCAGGTGCTGCGAGTCGTCGGCAAGCCGCCACGTCAGGATGCCGGGGTCGGCCTGCCTAGCGTCGGCGCCGGCGTCCCGAAGCACAGCGTCCCAATATTCGGCCGGCAGATCGTCCTCCGGAGCCAGTGCGGGCGCTGGAGGCGCGTTCCTGCCGACGGCGGCGGCCGCGGCCATCCGTTCCATCTGTTTTCGGGTCGGCATGCGCCAGCTGGCCGGGCGGTCGGTGATGCCGAACTAGAACATATAATGAACATTGAAGTCGAGCCCGGCGATCGGGGGATAAGTCGGGTTCTTTCGAGGCCGGCCCCTTGCGATGTGATGGCACCTCGGTTATCTCACATCACACACGTGAGGATAAAAATGATTTTGAATATGGCCCAGTTGGGTGACGGCGAGGTCCTGTCGGGAGCGACGACGGGGCGCATGGTGTTGGCGGACCTGCTCAAGGCAACGGCCAGCGAGCCGTCGGAAGTCACGCCCGTCTTGTTGAACTTCGAGTGGGTCAAGGTGGCGACGTCCAGCTTCCTGCGCGAAAGCGTGCTGGCTTTCCGCGACGCCATCCGCAGCCGCCGCTCCAACTTCTATCCGGTCGTCGCCAACGTGAACGCCGACGTTCGCGAAGAGCTCGAAGATCTTTTGAGCCGGCGTGGCGGTGTCCTGATGTCCTGCATCGCGCGGGGCGACGAAGTCGTCGAGGCAACCCCGATCGGAGAACTGGATCCGAAGCAGCGCCTGACGTTCGACCTGGTGCAGCAGCGTCGGGAGACCGACGCCGGTGAATTGATGCGGGATTTCGCGGCCACCGATCCGGTCAAGAGCCCGACGGCCTGGAATAACCGCTTGGCGAGCTTAGCTATGCTCGGTTTGGTTGCAGAGATCAGTCAAGGCCGATCGAAGCGCTACAAGCCTATTTTTGAAGGGGTTTGATTTTATGGGCGCGGATTTCCTGGAAAAGGCGGCTCCGCAGTTCGAGAAGTGTTGGGACAAGGGTCGGCTCGACCTGGTCACGCAGGACCTTTTCACGCGTCTGCCGACAACGAAGTCGCGGGCTTTCGAAGCGACCCTGCTGGGGTCTGGCCCGGTGAAGAAGGGCGAGAAGATCACCATCGACAAGGTGGGCAACGGGCTCCTGGTGTCGCGCGGGCACACCGAACTCGCTCTCAGCGAAGACGCGCCCGCCGCGCTGGTCGCGGCGATCGAGGCCAACTGCGGCATCGCGCAGGGCGTCGTGGACGAAGTCCATGAGATGGCCGGCGTCGTGGAGATCTCCGTATGCATCGCCCGTCTGCAGTAGCCGCCCGCAAGAAATCACGAATGCACATCGCCGAGCGCAAGCTTCGGCACGACAGCTCGCTCCACCAGCCCTCGCTCGGCTGCGCGGGATGCGCCGAAAGAAAATTCTGTGGCGGCCTGGCCATCGAGGCGAACGTCTGGAGCTGCCTCAGCTTCTGCTGCAACGATCCGGACAATTGCGATCGTGTCTGCCGCAACAATCCCGACTACGCCTTTCGCGTCCAAGAGATCGCCGGCTTCGAACTGAAGCTGCCGCAGGCACCTCTACTCCCCGCTCCGGTGCTCCCTCTCGTCGTTCCGGAGATCTTCCACGGATCGAAACGTAGCCGGCACTTCGCGCCCGCTCTCGCGAGCGTCTCCCTCTACGGCATGTTCGACCGCAGGGAGGGATTGCCGAAATACCGCACGCGGACCGATCTCAGCGACAACTTCAAGATCTCGACCGACACGCCGCTGCTGCTCACCGCCATCCAGCGAGACCGTCCGCTGGAGCGATGGTGGGAGCTCGGGCAAGCCCGGCGGAAGGTCATCATTGAAGCCGCCCGGGATTGCGGCGTGGTCCTGGCTACGACCCCGAACTACAGCCTGTTCCTGGACAGGCCGCGATGGGACGACATGCACGCCATGAAGCGCATCGCGCTGACGCACGGCGAATTCCTGCAGGCCGGAATGCCAGCCGCGCTGCACGTCAATGGCCGGACGGAATGGGATTTCGAGCGGTGGGCGGCGTTCATCGCAGAGCATCCGGAGGTCTCGCACGTCAGCTTCGAATTCACGACGGGGACGGGGCGCCCCACCCGCCGGCGCCAACATGCAGCCTGGCTATGCAGCGTGGCGAAGACCGTCGGGCGGCCGCTGCACCTTCTCGTCCGGGGCGGCAGCGACCTCCTGCCGGAATTGTGCGAGGCCTTCGCCGGTGTGACATTCCTGGAGACCACGACCTTTCTCAAGACCATGATGAGGTACCATGCGGTGAAGGGTGCAACCGTGGCTTGGTGGCCCTACCCCACCGCGGCCAAGCAGAAGTTGGACGACCTGTTCGAGACCAACTGGGAGATCTCGCGCGATGCGATCGCCAAGGTGATGCGCCGCGATCCGTCTCGAGCGCCGGCGGTCGCAGTTGCCTGAACCCGAAAGCCTGACATTCGCTGCGCTCGACGGCATCGCTTTCGCCGCAGCGCGAGGGCGACTCGGCGCCGTCCCGGAATTCGCCGCCGGCGAACTCGGTCCGCTGATCGAGATGGTTCAGTTGGCCCGTTCGGGTCTCCTGCCTCCACCGGGCTCGGCGCCGTGGCTGCACCAGAACGGGACCGAGGCGATCCTGCATGCGGCGGTCGGCGGCTCCCAACGATGGACAACTCCGTACGGCGACGGCTCCGGCTTCCTGAGATGCGACGTGCTGCAGACCGAGCCGAAGAGATGGACCTCCTTCCAACTCGAAGCTCACAAGGCGGCGCTCGCTGCGGGGTTCGCCTCGCAAGCGGTCAGCCGTCTCATGGGCGCCATGGGAGAGATCGTCGACAACGTCCTGGAGCACTCCGAAGCGGCACCGACCGGATTCGTCGTCTTCGGTTCACGCGCCGGCGTCTTCGAGTTCGTCGTCGCGGACGATGGCGTCGGAGTCCTCGCCAGTCTTCGCTCCAGCCCGGAATACGCTCACCTGGCCGACGAGGGCGACGCCCTGCAGTGCGCGTTGACTGACGGCGAATCGCGCCACGGCAAGGCGGCGAAGCGGGGTACCGGATTCAGCACGCTGTTTCGAAGCCTTGTCAACATGAACGCCTCGCTTCGTTTCCGGTCCGGCGACCATGCCTTAAGCATGCAGGGCACTTCGCCGACGCTGGTCACCGCTCACGTTGCCAGGAAGCCGCACGCATCCGGATTCATGACCTCGGTGCGCTGCACGGTTTGAGGCCAATTTTACCAGCCAGTGCTCAGGATCTTGTCGGCCTCGTCTCGATCGAGCACTTGCTCGCAGAGTTGCCATGAGGCGCCGTCGTCCTGAAGGAAATTACCGTACCGAAGCTCGAAAACATCTGACGCGCTCTTCTTACGACGGTTGAAATCGCGTACGCTTCTTTGAAGGCCTCGACGTCTCGAACGCTTGCTTGCCTTTTGCGGCCCATAGCTCGCGCGCCGTTTCGCCTTGATCGCCTTGGAGCTTGTCGGCCATCCAAAGCAGCGCGCCGAGGATCGTGGCGCGGTCGTCGCCGGTTAGATCGACGATTCCGGCTTTGGCGACGAGGCCACCGAGTTCGATGAGATGCCGTGTGCGCTTGCGGCGCTCGACTTGCCACGTGCGCATGTCATGTCGCGCCCTTGCGGCCTGATGCTGGTTGCGTACCGCTCGGCTGCGCAGAAGCGCCGTCCCTATTGCGGTCAGTTGTTGGCGCATTTCGCCGCGCCCGGCTTTGAAAAAACGCGGCCCCGCGTTTGGCCCATGCCTCCCTCTTTCCGGCCTCCTTCGTCTCGGCCAGCACAATCAGCGCACCGGCGAGTTCTTCAGCGGTGAGCGTGTCAGCCCCTGTGGCAATAACCAGTTCGCCGAGCTGACGCACCTTGCGAGTTTTCAGCCCGCGCGCCTTGTTTTCGAGTGCCTTCAGGTCCGCGTCAAAGTCCCTGGGTTTACGCATCAGCGTCTCCATGTGTTCGATGGAGAAATGATAGCTTGGCACCCCTCACAATGCTGTAAGGTCGTCAGGACGAGCTGAGACGGGATAGTCCCTCCCGAGATTTTTTCGAGGGAGGGCGCGCTTATACGTCGTTCCGACGTGCGCTTCGCTGTGCCAGTGATCTGGTCGCGATGGCGATCTATCATCTTCACGTCAAGGTCATTGGCCGGAAGGCCGGGAGCAGCGCGGTGGCGGCGGCGGCCTACCGCTCAGCCTCGCGGCTACGCGACGAGCGTATTGGCCGCGATCAGGATTTTTCCGCCAAGCGCGGCGTCGTCCATTCCGAGGTGATGCTGCCGGAGAACGCGCCGCAGGCATGGAGCGACCGCAAGCGGCTTTGGAACGATGTCGAAGCGTCCGAGGTCCGCAAAGACGCGCAGCTAGCTCGTGAGGTCGAGTTCGCCCTTCCGCGCGAGCTGAGTGAGGCGCAGAGCATCGAGCTGGCTCGCGACTTCGTTCAGGGCGAGTTCATCGGTCGCGGCATGATCGCTGATCTCAATGTGCATTGGGATATGGCCGAGGACGGCATGCCCAAGCCCCATGCGCATGTCATGCTGACCATGCGCGCGGTCGACGAGAACGGTTTTGGCCACAAGGTACGGGACTGGAACCGCACCGAGCTGGTTGAGCGCTGGCGTAAGCGCTGGGCCGAGCTTGCCAATGAGCGGCTGGCCGAGCTCGACATCGACGCGCGGATCGACCATCGCAGTCTGGAAGCCCAGGGCATTGCGCTGGAGCCGCAAAGCCAGATCGGCGCGCCTGCAAAGCGCATCGAGGGTCGGGGCATCGCTGGTCAAGGGAGCGAGGCCGACCGCGCGGAGATGCACCGCGAAATCGCGCGCAACAATGGCGCGCGGATCATCGCCGATCCCTCCCTTGGACTGGACGCCATCACCCAGCAGCAATCGACGTTCACACGCCGGGACTTGGCCAAGTTCGCGCACCGGCATAGTGACGGGCTCGACCAGTTCAACCAGGTGGCGGGCGCGATGCAGGGAGCGCCCGATCTGGTCGAACTCGGTAAGGACGCCCGCGGCGAGGATCGGTTCACCACCCGCGGGATGGTCGAGACAGAACGGTGCCTGCACCGTGCCGCTGAATTGATGGTGGACCGGGAGCACCATGGGGTTCGCGACGCAGCTCGCCAGGGCGCTTTGATGCGAGCGGAAGGGCGCGGCCTCGTGCTGTCGTCCGGGCAGGCCGAGGCGCTCGCGCATATCACAGACGGGCGCGGTCTTAGCGTCGTGGTCGGCCATGCCGGGACAGGAAAGAGCGCGATGCTGGGGGTGGCGCGGGAGGCCTGGGAAGCGGCAGGCTTCGAGGTCCGGGGCGTGGCGCTGTCCGGCATCGCGGCGGAAAACCTCGAAAGCGGATCGGGCATTGTGTCGCGCACGATCGCCAGCCTGGAGCATGGCTGGGAGCAAGGCCGTGACCTGCTCAGGCCGAGCGATATTCTGGTGATCGACGAGGCGGGCATGGTCGGCACGCGCCAGCTTGAGCGCGTGCTGTCTCATGCTGCCGAGGCCGGCGCGAAGGTGGTGCTGGTCGGCGATCCGCAACAGCTGCAGGCCATCGAGGCAGGCGCGGCATTCCGGTCAATCCATGAGCGTCACGGCGGAGCAGAGATCGGCGACGTGCGCCGTCAGCGGGAGGGCTGGCAGCGGGATGCCACGCGCGATCTGGCGACCGGCAAGGTGGACCATGCGCTCGGAGCGTACAGCTCCCACGGCATGGTGCATGAGGCCGAGAGTCGCGGGCAGGCGCGCGACGATCTGATCGAGCGCTGGGACCGTGATCGGCAGGCCTTGCCGGACCGGAGCCGGATCATCCTCACCCACACCAATGACGAGGTCCGGGCGCTGAACGAAGCAGCGCGCGGGCGGATGCGGGCCGCGGGCAATCTCGGCGACGAGGTACGCGTGACGGTCGAGCGCGGCGCGAGAAACTTCGCGAGCGGGGATCGCGTCATGTTCCTGCAGAACGAGCGCGGGCTTGGCGTGAAGAATGGCACGCTCGGGACCATCGAGCGGGTCAGCGCGCAATCCATGACCGTGCAGACCGAGGATGGCCGATCCGTGCGTTTCGACCTCAAGGATTACAACCGGATTGACCATGGCCATGCCGCCACGATCCACAAGGCCCAGGGCATGACGGTCGACCGCGTCCATGTGCTCGCAACGCCCGGTATGGACGCCCATAGCAGCTATGTCGCACTGTCGCGGCATCGTGACGGGGTGGACCTGCATTATGGCCGCGACGATTTTGCCAATGCGGACCGGCTCACCCGCGCCCTGTCGCGCGACCGCGCCAAGGATATGGCCTCGGATTACGACTTGGCCGATCCGATCCAGAGCTATGCCGAACGGCGCGGGATCACGTTCCGCGAGCGCGCGGTCGAGATAGTGCGCAAGATCGTGCCGGAGAAGTTGCGCGATATATTCGACGGCCTGCGCTCGCCTGCAGATGCCCTCCGGCCGGATGGCGGACGCAAGCCGGAGCAGGCATCGCCGGAAAGGGAAGCGAGGCGGACGGGAGCCGACCGGCGCGATATCGAAGCGCCGGAACGGCAGGTGGCCGAAGAGCCGCGCGAGGAATTGCGTCGCTTGCGCACTCGGGCACTCGTCCGCCATGCCCGCGCAGTCGATGCCATCGTCACAGCGCAGGAGATGGGCGGAGCGGCCACACCTGCGCAGGTCAAAGAGCTGCAGAACGCTCGGCAGGCCTTCGAGCAGATGCGACCCTATGGCTCACATGACGCCGAGTCAGCCTACAAGCAGAACCCCGAGCTGGCCCGTGAGGCCGCCGGCGGCCAAGTCGGGCGCGCCGTGCGCGCACTCCAGCTCGAGACCGAGCTGCGCACCGATCCGAGTCGCCGCGCGGACCGCTTCGTGGAGCGCTGGCAGAAACTCGACCAAGCTAGCCGGCGCCAATATCAGGTTGGCGACATGTCCGGCTACAAGGCGACCCGCTCTGCAATGGGCGACATGGCGAGAAGCCTCGAACGTGATCCACAACTGGAATCCATCCTCGCCAGCCGCAAGCGGGAGCTCGGCATCTCGTTCGAATCAGGCCGCCGGCTCGGCCACGAATTGGCCTTCACCCACGGCATTGACCTTGGAAGAGGCCGAGGCCCCGAACTTTAACTCCGCCCATTTTCTGCCGGCTCTACGCCGAGGTACGGCAACGCAAAAATGAGCTTGCTGATCTGGGCCCGCCGATCATGTCTTGTCTCAGATGCAGTCAGAAACAGCCAGCAGGATGCAGCGCGGCCATGCGCGAACCCGACCGTATCATCCGTTTGAAAACTGTCCTCGCGAGGACAGGCCTGTCCCGGTCCACCATCTACCGCAAGATCGCCGAGGGCACGTTCCCGCCTAAGCTCAAAATCAGCACCAACGGGACCGGCTGGCATGAATCTGACATCAGCCGCTGGATCGCAGATCCAGTCGGATGGCGCCCGGAGCGCGACTTCGACGAGGTTCAATGAGGTCGCTGGTGGTACCATTTTCTTGCGGCTGTCCTTAGTTCCGCAGCGAAATCCGAAACTAGAAAGTCTAGCATCCGAGCGGCGGACCGCCAGCCACCGTCGACGGGACTTTGGCAATACCCAGAGCCGCCTTTGCTTGCGTCCGGCGCGCTGGGCGCGTGTTCTATAGACCCATTTCACCAGCCTCGTGTCATGCGTTACACGCTTGGCTTCTACGAGCACGAGATCTTCGAGAAGAACCACTCGATCACGCCGGACGGCGCCAGGTACTTCGGCGTTCTATTGCCAAAAGCGACGGTTGAGCACATCGTACCGGTCAAGATCAGCGAGGCGATTCCGATGCTCAACCAGATAAGACCGGGTCAGTGGTACTTTGTCGTTGAATGCGCCGGATGCGACGAGCCCATTCCTTTCCTCGAAGCGCCGTCGCCTGATGAAAAACCTGAAGTAAAGCAGCGGACCATTTCGGACCTGAAGTGCCCGAGCTGCGGGCACGTCGGCACGTACGCGCCTGCGCTCATGTATCGCGACCAAGCACCCGGTCGCGACCAAGCACCCGGAAAATAGGGAAGACCGATGTCCCTCACGTATACCGGTGAATCCATGCAGACCATGACAGGCACGAGCTACAAGGCGATGGGTTCGCAGAACGAGCTCGTAATCGTTGATATCTCGCATGAAGCGGTCCAAGACTACGGCGAAGATACCTGCCAGGCGAAGGGCAGCCAAAAGTACGGCGCCGGGCAAGTTTCGAACAATACCGTGACCGTGAGAACCTCAGACTTCGGGTGATCTCATGCTAGGTTGGTTCAAGGGCAAGTCAGCTAAGCCAGCGGAGCTCACGACGGACGCTATTGCCGACATACTTGGGAAGTACGGCAAACTGCTCGAGCGACATCCTACCGCGTTCATGGACGAAAGCTGGCTGCCGCTACCGAAAGACCAGATGCTGCAGGTGTTCAAGGCAGCATGGAAAATGGCGCCGAACGAACGATTGCGGAATTACATAGAGATCGGCTGGGCCTCTTTATCCATGTTTCAGCCAGGCGTTGGACCCACGCCCGTCGATGCCGCGGTGCCCGACGATATTTCAAGCGAAAGCATCAAGACGCTCGATAGGTTTGTCGAGCTCGGGAAGCGGGCGCAAGCCGAGAGCGACCGCCAACTGCAGGAAATGCGCGAGTTCACGCGTGCCAATAAGCCTGGCTGAGGCTGCGCTCTTGCGTACAGGGACGCGGACGGGCGGGCTCGCCACACGAAGGTGATCGATGCGGCACTGGCATCGATCGAGCAGGTGCAACGACGCAAATGGCTGAAGTCCGGTGAAGAGGCGATGTGGTTCTGCCGCGACCTCTTGGCATCAGTGACACCGAGCTGCTCTGGCATGCGTAACGACCAAAGACGCCAAGTGGAGCCACCAGAACGAAATGCGCATTCTCGCCCGCAACTTCCTGAAGCACCCAAAGCTGCCCATCATCAACCCTGAGCGGCCACGGGTCGAACTCGCTCAGCCGCGTCTCAAACAAAGCATCGTCGAGGTGATGGTCGGGCCTAATGCGGACGAGGGAGCAGTTGAACGCGTACGCGCGGGCCTTGCCTCGCGCGGGTTCAAAACTGTGCCGGTCGTGCGGGCGAAAACTCAGTAGCCGGTTTGTGCCCGGCTGCATTCCTTTTTTGCGTGCTCATACACCTCCTTTGCCCACGCCTGAACCTTTTCGGCGAGTTTTTCGCATTTCGAATATTGCTTGATCCCAAGGAATTCGTAGGCTCGACGCATATTGCCAGTCGAGAGCTGCACTATGCCGGCCTTTTCGACTGTCTGGCGCGTTCGACGTGACTGGCGGTGTGGATCATGGCCCTGCGCGATCGCCGGCCGGCTCTTCCAGACCTCAGCATCCCATTCATCACGATGCTTATAGTAGTTTCCGATCGCCCAAATGAGCTCGATCCGGCTGTGTCCGCTCTTCCGGTATTTGCCGCCGAGCGCGAAGATACTCTGGTGGTCGAGACCCTTCACCGTTAGCCCATGCTGTTCTTTCATGAACGTCACCAGATGTTCGGCTGCCTTATCGACCCTTCGAATCTTAGCCTGAAGCACAAGAAACGATGCGCCGATAAGCTCTTCGAGATAATCGGACTCCGTGTCGGAGACCGCTTCGGCATATTCGGGATTTCCTTGCTTTGCTGCCTTTTCGCAAGCGCGCTCCGAACGGCGGATCAGATCGGCGAAGTCGCCAAAGATCTGCTGGAAACGTTCATCATCAACCTCATATTTGAGCAGCCAGAGCCTGTGATTCTGCGACGGCAGCGACGCTGCTTTCCTCTTTCCCTTCGCCATGCTTACCCTTCAGTATCCGCTTTGTTGTAGCCGCAATGTGCTTAGCTATATCATCCTCGCCAGGACAGCCGCATGCCATTTTTTCGAATCTTGGAGTCCGCCATTGGTGAAGAGGAAACGCGGCCGGCCGCCGGGCGTCAAGCCGAGCACCTATGATTTGGAAATCCTCTGGCAGGTCTATGTCTGGATGACCTGGCCGCAATATCGCACGCGGTCCTTCGACCAGCTCGTGCGCTGGGCTGCGATGATTCGCCCGCCGCGCGCGGCCGACCGCACGACACTTCCGAACCGATTGAAGCGCCTGCATGCTGCCGTGAGCAAGGCGCCCGCCAAGTTTGGTTTTCCAAAATGGGTATCGCGACTACCGGTTAAGGGACGCCGCGTTCCGCAACCAAAGCAAAGCGGCGCCCAAGGTGCCTCTATCCGCGACGCCGCCCGCGAACTTGGGGCCGAGGCCGAGCGCATTGGCCGGGAATTAATGTCTCAGACGCGCCCCTCGGAGGACTGATAGCACGGGTTAACTATCAATTCTCACATCAAGGCCGGTGAAGCGCTGGCCTGGACGGAGACTGAAACCATGACGGACCCGCGCGATCTTTATCTTGCAATCGCCGAATTTCTGCTCGCACTCATTCGCCTCATCGTAACACTCTTGCTGCTCAGCTAGCCGGGGTTCCGCGAAATGGCATAGCCGCTCGGGGTGTGGGTGAGGATGATCCGGCTCTTGTCGGGCGACGCCTGCCGGTCGCGATCCCAGCGGTCGAGCAGATCGTCGCAAGCCTGCTCGCGGATCTGGGCCTCGTGCACCATGCCGTGGGAGCGGTGACCTCCGAGCGCTTTGCTGGTTCTGCCATTGGCCAGATCACGCGTGACGTCGCGCTGCCAGCCCTCCCGCTGACGACGTACTTCGGCGATTTCGGCGCCGCCGTGCCGCTCATGGATCGACCGAAACGCCGCACCCGCCTCGATGGATTGCAGCTGCTGCGGATCACCGACCAGCACCACCTTTGCACCGGCTGCGGCAGCATGGGATAGTGCGCTCCAACTGGCGCGTGCCGACCATGCCCTCCTCATCGATCATCAGCACATCGCGGGTCGTAAGCCCGTCGCGGCCCCGTCCCGAGCCATGCTCCATGCTAGCGGTGGTGCGCGAAGCAATGCCCGATCCGCTTTCAAGATTGAATGGGGTAGCTTGCGCGCCCAGAATGTTTCGAACTTCTGGCCCTCAGATTCGTAGCCTACGAGCCACGGTGACGTACTGCCACTAGGCCACGTGTGGCCGCGCACTTCGTCAACTTCTATGAGCGATTCACCAGCCGCTTAAGAAGCGGAGCTATAGCCGCCCTCCGCGCGACCCCGATGAAGCGCGTAAGCCGTCCGCTTGAATTTCACTAGGTCTAGGAACCTTAGATGCATCCCATAATTATGTCGGCCGCAATGATCGGCGCATTGCTTATCATATGGATGTACTTGCTGGTGATGGATCCCTTTGATTGGCCGGCCGACTCCAATTACATTTCAAAGCTTCGCTAGCGAATAGAGCACCGCCGGGTAAATCCCTATCGCCGCCACGCGCTTGAAGAACGCTCTTTCTCGCACGATGTCGTCCGACAATATCAGGTCCCAGAGCACGACTGGGATCGCAAGGCCTACTTGCGGCTCAACTTCCTAACCACGTCGATCGGGTCGAACCCCAGGATCTTCCCCAGCTCAATAAGCTCGACGACATCAATCCGACGCTGACCAGATTCCATGTGGGTCACCCAGGACTGGTAGACACCCATCTTTTCAGCCAGGTCGACCTGTCTCAAGCCCGCAGCCTTCCTGTGCTCGACCAGCATGGCGGCAAGCTTTTTCTGCAGGGGTGATGTGACCGTTTTCGGCATCCCGGCCTCACAAGGGGGCCAGAGACATAAAACGACTTTTCAGATACCGATAAATTCGGTATTCTACGGGACCACCCTATTCGCTTCGCGGGGGCTTCAATGGGAATGCCGCTCCGTCTCATGCAGCGTGGCTGCAGGCGCGAGCGCTGGCGCACACCATGACCAATACATGCAATTTCCCCTGGAATGAATGTCGAGGGGCGAATGGACAACGTACCGTAAGGGGGAGGCGATGAATCCCACTACCTCTCTGAGAGCGGAAGAGTCGAATGCTCGGAATGAGCTTTCGCTGGATCGGACGGCCGCAGCTGAGCAGCTTGATCCCGATTTTGCGCTTGTCCAGTTAGACACGACCTTTATCACGCTGTTGTCGGAGATTTCTGCGTTAGAGTCCCATCGCGTTGATGAGCGAGAGCCCCCAGACGCGGAGAACGTCCGCTCGGACGACGCCAGCCGAACGCAGAAAATCGAATCGGTGCTGGCTCGCCTGGCGCCCATTGAGCTGGCAATCATGGCTACGCCGGCGCGGACGATCGTAGGCCTGGGCATAAAAGCTCGCCATGCAGCGCACGTTGTGTCAGAGCATTGGGACGTGCCTATTGAGCAAATGGAATGGGATGCCCGAGCGGTTCGGCTCCTGATTGAAGCGATTTGCAAAATGGCCGACGTGCGGTTACCGTTTCCGAACGACGCGTACGGCGCCTCTCCTAAATGTCGGCGAACTCCAAGTTTGTAATGTCGGTCGGGCGAAAGCGATCCGTCGCTCGTAATCTATACGGCTTCGCGCAACTATCGAGATCGCAAGCATCAACTAAACTGATTCCCATGATTGCGAACTCCGCGGATAAAGGCTCCTCACGCTGAGCACGTGTTCAAGCTCCCGATGGCGAGCGTCATCGGGTTGCCGCGCGCAAAATGTTCCGGCTAATGTTTGCACAGCATATCGAACTGTCAGCACCAGGGATCTGCTCTGCGAGCAATCTTCTCGGGAGGCATTCGAAAGCTAAGATGCGCAGCCAAGCCAGCGAGCGGGCAGTTCAGGCGCGAATCGAAATGATCTTTTGATCCGCGCCTCCGCTTGAGGCACAAAATGCTGCCCAATCGGACATCAAAGTTTTCCGCTTCTCGAACAGATCGCCTCGGCGGTAAGCGGCCTCGACTTTGCTGCCGATCGTGTGGGCGAGTGCCATCTCAACCACTTCACTGGGATAATTCGTGCACTCGGCGGCCCAGTCTCGGAAGGTCGAGCGGAAGCCGTGCGCGGTCAGGTCCGATCGCCCCATCCGGTCGAGCAGCGCCAGCATAGCCATATTGCTGAGCGGCTTGTCGCGCTTGCCGCCGGGAAACAGATGCGCCCCGCCCTGTTCGTTACGCAGTTTCTCGACAATGGCCAGCGCCGCTGCAGGCAACGGAACGCGGTGTTCCTTGGAGGCTTTCATGCGTCCGGCTGGCACCGTCCAGACCTTGTCCTTTATTTCTTCCGGTCGCGCACCGATCACCTCGCCGGTGCGGGCCGCCGTCAGTATCAAGAACTCAAGCGCTCGCGCCGCGGCGCCGTCTTGCGCCCGCAATGCGGTCATGAATGCGGGTAGCTCATCATAGGGCAAGGCGGCGTGGTGCTTGACCTTGCGCACCTTGGTGCGTGCTGGCAGCAGCTTGTCGAGATGGCCGCGCCACCGAGCTGGATTCTCACCCTGGCGAAAGCCCCGCACGGTCGCCCAATCAAGCACAGCTTCAATTCGACCACGCAGCCGCGAGGCTGTTTCCGGCTTCTTCGACCACAACGGCTCGATGATTTTCATCACCAGCGCGGTGTCGATGCTGTGCACCGAGAGCGAACCGATCACCGGCTCGGCATACGTCTTCAGCGTCGAGCTCCATTGCGCCGCGTGCTTAGCGTTGCGCCAGCC
Source organism: Bradyrhizobium sp. HKCCYLRH1034 (assembly GCF_051168375.1). NCBI lineage: Bacteria > Pseudomonadati > Pseudomonadota > Alphaproteobacteria > Hyphomicrobiales > Nitrobacteraceae > Bradyrhizobium > Bradyrhizobium sp. HKCCYLRH1034. Next base: position 124,870 of record NZ_JBNPUW010000014.1, read on the forward strand.
GGCGCTGTGGGCCGCCAGATACTGCTTGGTACATTCCTTGAAGGTCAGCGCGGCGGCGGCCTCCAGGGCAGCCTGAACGCGGTGCGCTCGGCGCGCCTCGATCGGATCGATGCCTTCGTAGACCTGCCGTCGATACTCGGCTGCCTTTGCCCGCGCTTCGGCCAGCCCAAAGATCGAGAACGAACCGAGGCCCATTTCGCGGGAGCGGCCGCGAAGGGTGAAGCGGAATATCCAGGATTTGGCAGACGTGTTTTCGCCGTCCCCTGTGACCTGCAGATAAAGGCCCGCGCCATCGGCGTACATGCCTGGCTTCTTGACCTTCGCGACCTTCAGCGCCGTCAACCGGCCCACCAGATGCGCCATTTCTGCCTCGCGCAGCCTACCCACGATGCTACCCACATCCTGCGCGCGTTTACCCACGTTCTGGGGCGAACCCGCGCGGACGCCAGAAGGCATCAAACGCTAAAATTACGGCGATTTTTCAGGGGGTTGGCGGACGGGAGCGAACAGATGCGAACGCTGGGATGGCGGAGAGAGTGGGATTCGAACCCACGGTACGGTTTCCCGCACACACGCTTTCCAAGCGTGCGCCTTAAGCCACTCGGCCATCTCTCCGGCGGCCCTCTCTTGGCGGGGTCGGCGGCGTTTTGCAAGCCGGGCGGGGGCCTCGGCGGCAAATTTCCCCCAAATCGCTGATAAAAATCATCAATCCGCCCTGGTTGCGGGCTCGGCCGGGGGCCGCCGCCGCTCGCCGGCCGATCGATGAACCGGCCGGCCGGCCGGCACGACCACTGATTTGCAGCCCGTCGGTCCGGCTGCACACGAGGGACCTCGCGATGCCGTCATCCACCCCTGCCCGTCTCGCCGTGCTGCTGGCGGCAGCATTCAGCCTGACTGCCGCCGGCCCGGCGCGCGCCGATCAATGCACCAAGCAGGGCGTCGACGTGACCTGCGACGACGGCCGCAAGGGGATCTGGCAGGGCGATGCGATCCTGTGGCCGGACGGGACCAAGTCCAGCCTGAAGCCGCACCCGTCCGTCATCGTCGGCAACAAGGCATCGGTGGTGGTGGGACCCGGCGTGTTCGTCGGACAGGGCAACGGGATGGTGCCGATGGACAATCCGAGTTCGCCAAACAAGCTGCGCTGCGCCGTGCTCGACGGCGTCTCCTACTGCCATTGAGCCTCGCCGCCGTGCGGCGGCGAGGTGTAACGCCCGGTTCAGTGATAGCGCGCGCCGGGCGACAGCATGCGGCCGGCCAGAAAACCCGCCGGCGCTGCAGGCAGAGGCTCGATCTCGACCTCGGCCGAGTCACCGTCCTGCAGGGTCTCGACGAAGTCGGCAAACCATTGCTGGATCGAATGGCGGCGCAGCTTCGTCATCATGATCTCATAGCGCATGCGGCGCTCGTTGAGCGGCATCGACAGCGCCATCGCGATCGTCCGCGCCATGCCGTCGATGTCATGCGGATTGACGATCAGCGCCGCGTCGAGCTCGTTGGCGGCGCCGGCGAATTTCGACAGCACCAGCACGCCGGGATCGACCGGGCTCTGCGCGGCGACATACTCCTTCGCCACCAGGTTCATGCCGTCGTGCAGCGGCGTGACGACGCCGACCTGGGCGCTGCGATAGAGGCCGGCCAGCACGCCCTGACCATAGCCCTTGTTGAGGTAGCGGATCGGCGTCCAGTCGACCTCGCCGTGGCGGCCATTGACCTCGCTGACGAGGCGCGCGACCTCGCTCTGCAGATTGCCATAGGCCTCGATCGATTCGCGCGACGGCGTTGCGATCTGCAGCAGCGACACGGCGCGCAGCAGGCTCGGGTGCATCGTCCACATCCGGTCGAACGCGTTGATGCGGTTGACGAGGCCCTTGGAGTAGTCGAGCCGATCGACGCCGATGGCGAGCTTCTCGCCGTGCAGGCTGCGGCGCAGCCGCGACACGTCCGGATGCGCCACCGCCTTCGCCGCCTGCTGCGCAAACTTGTCGGCATCGATGCCGATCGGGAACACCGCCAGACGGGTGCGGCCGTGCAGCGACCTGACCACGCCGTCACGCACCTGCAAGCCGAGATCGGCGCGGATGCAGGCGGTGAAGTTCTCGCGATCGTCCTCGGTCTGGAAGCCGATCAGATCATAGGCGAGCATCGCGGTGACGAGATCGCGGTGATTCGGCACGCTGTCGATGACGCTGCGCGCGGGCCACGGCGTGTGAAGGAAGAAACCGATCGGGCTCTTGACACCGAGCGTGCGCAACTCCGCGCCGAGCGACAGGAAGTGATAGTCCTGGATCCAGAACAAGGTGTCCGGCTTCTGGAACCGGAGCAGCGCGCGCGCCACGAAGGCGTTGACCTCGCGATAGGACCGATAGTCATCATGCGAGACGCTGATCAGATCGCTGCGTGAATGCAGCGCCGGCCACAGCGCCGAATTGGCGAAGCCTTCGTAGTAGCCGGCATAGTGCGCAGCCGGCAGATCCAGCAGCGCGAGCGCGCCTTCACCGATCTGCTCGATCTCCGCGATCGGTTCCGTCTGCGCGCCGTCGCGCACACGTCCCGAAGATCCCACCCATACTGCCCCCGATTTCTCCACGATGGGCAGCAATGCTGCCGCAAGTCCGCCGGTCATTGGCTCGTTGGCTTTGCCACGTGCCACCCGATTCGAAACCACGACGAGGTTCACAGCTCCCTCCTGTTGGTCATGTCGGTTAACAGCTGTTCATCAATATGGTTCCAGGCCACCCTTTCAACCAAATGAAACCAAATTCGGGCATTCGCGCGGTGTAATCACAGCGTCAATCAAGTCAGAACGTTTCTAATCAAGAGCGACGCATGCAACATGCGAATGCATGGCGGATGGAACTAATAACGCGGCGATACCGAACCACTGCGCGGACCGCTAGGTCGATGAATTAGTTCCGCCGTCGGCGAGGCGCGCCAGGAACGCGCGCACGTCGTCCGGAGCGTCGAAATGTCCGTCGACACCGAGCGCCCGACGGCCGACCGAGAACGACAGGCCAGCGAAATCCGGCATGATCGCGAACACCGTCTCGTCGGTGACGTCGTCGCCGATGAAGAACGGCTTGCGTCCCTTGAAGGGCGCGTGCCGCATCAGCTCGCGCACGCCGCTCGCCTTGGTGAAGCCGGCATGCTTGATCTCGCACACACATTTTCCGGGCAGCACCTCGATCGGCGCCTCCGGCAACTCGGCGCGGATGCGCGACACCTCCTCGTAGATCGCCTTCTCCGCCTGCGGCGCGAGGCGATAATGCAGCGCCAGCGAGTACCCCTTGTCCTCGAGCAGAATGCCGGGGCTGAGCTTGGCGATCGCAGCGAGCCTGCGCTTCAGCTCCTTGTCCAGCGGCGGCGCCTTGATCGCATCCGCCTCACCGCCGCCGCCGAGCCGCATCTCCGCGCCATGACCGCCGACGGCGGGGTAGACCTCCGGCGCGAAGATGAGATCGATGTCGTTGAGCGAGCGGCCCGAGACCAGCGCAAGCGCGCCGGAGGTTCGTTGCAGCAACGCGTTGAGTGCCTCGGCAAGGCCCGGCGGGACCCACACCTCGCGCGGTGTCGGCGCGAGATCGAGCAGGGTGCCGTCGATATCGAGCAGGATCGCCACCTCGCGAAGATGCGGCACGAGACTCACCGGCGTCGGAACGATCTCGGCGGGCTCCGCCGCAGGAGAACCGATCAGATCGGAGTTGTCGGACATCATCATCTACTCCATGACAGCGAGCGGGCGCGCCACCTGCTCGAGCGATTTGCGCTCGGCCGCGATGGCATAGCGCCAAGCGACGAGCGCCGCCACCAGCATCAGCGCGGCACCGAACAGATAGCCGCCGAACACCGCGCCGCGCGCCCCGCTGTCGAGCAGCGCGCCGAACAGCGCGGGTCCCGCCACGCCGCCGATCCCGGTGCCGATTGCGTAGAACAGCGCGATCGCGAGCGCGCGCACTTCCAGCGGAAAATTTTCCGACACGGTGAGATAGGCGGCGCTCGCCGCCGGTGACGCGAAGAAGAAGATCACCATCCAGGCCGCGGTCTGTGTCGCGGCGCTCAGCACTCCGATCGAGAACAGATAGCCGGTGAGCGCGAGCAGCACGCCGGAGACGCCATAGGTGAAGGTGATCATGGCGCGGCGACCGAGCGTGTCGAACAGACGGCCGAGCAGCAGCGGCCCGAGCACGTTGCCGGCCGCGAAGGGCAGGATGTACCAGCCGACATGATCGGACTTGATGCCGTAGAAGTCGGTCAGCACCAGCGCGAAGGTGAAGAAGATCGCGTTGTAGAAGAACGCCTGGGCGATCATCAGCGTCAGCCCGACCAGCGAGCGCTGACGATAGACCGAGAACAGCGTATGCGCGACCTCTCGTAACGGCGTGTGGCTACGCATCCGCAGCCGCATCCTCGGCAATTCCTTAGCGCGCGCCTCGCGGTCGTGGCCGGTGACGTCGCGTTCGATCTCCGCCACGATCCGATGCGCCTCTTCGGGATGGCCGTGAATCATCAGCCAGCGCGGACTTTCCGGAATCCACATCCGCATGACCAGCACGACCAGGCCGAGACAGGCGCCGATGCCGTAGGCCAGCCGCCAGCCGACATCCGGGCTGGCGACATCAGGATCGAGCAGCACGATGGCACCGACGGCGCCGAGCGCGGCACCCAGCCAGAAGCTGCCGTTGATCATGAGATCGGTCCAGCCGCGATAGCGCGCCGGCACCAGCTCCTGGATCGTTGAGTTGATCGCAGTATACTCGCCGCCGATGCCGGCGCCGGTCAGGAAGCGAAACAGCGCGTAGGTTGCGACATTCCACGACAAGGCGGTGGCGGCCGTCGCGGACAGATAGAGCGCGAGCGTGATGAAGAACAGCTTCCGGCGGCCGATGCGGTCGGTCAGCCAGCCGAAGCCGAGCGCGCCGAGCACGGCGCCGGCGAGATAGGCGCTGTTGGCAAGCCCGATCTCGAGATTGGAGAAATGCAGCGCCGGGCTCTGCTTGAGTGCGCCCGACAAGGCGCCGGCGAGCGTCACCTCGAGCCCATCGAGCACCCAGGTGATGCCGAGCGCCAGCACGACGCGGGTGTGAAAGGCGCTCCAGCGGAGGTCGTCGAGCCGGGCGGGGATGTTGGTTTCGATGATTCGATCCTGGCCAGCCGTGTCGCCCGGCGGCGCGCTGGATTGCGGCGCTGACGTGATGACGCGGAGGTGCGGAAAGGATGCCTGTCGGGGTGCCATGGAATCCCAATGCGACGGCGCGGGTCGCACCGCATGCTCGACCGAGAGGATGAAGCAAATGCGGCAATGAAACCCTGCCGCTGCGACCCAACGTCTCGCCGCGCGCTGGGTTCCCGGAAGTGGGGCGGGGTTCGGCGCTCGACCCGCCCCGGGGGGCCGCAGCGTTTCCTGGGTGAGGCCCAGGCGCGCCTCATTTCAGCTGTCGTCCCGGGCAAGCGGGCGGAGCGAGCGCGATCCGGGATCCATACCGCGTGATGCAAGATTGGGGCACGCGATCGATACCGCCCGCCACACATCTGACGCGGGGTATGGATCCCGGCGTTCGCCGGGATGACAGCGGAGGGTTTGGCCGCGGGCTCGCCAACGCATTTGCGAGCGGCGTGAAGACCAGCCTGTCGCCGCAAAACTCACGCCGCGCGGATGTTCGCCATGAAGCGGTTGAGCTCCGCGCGCAGGCGGGCGCTTTCCGAGGACAGCGACTGGGCCGAGCGCAGCACCTCCTCCGAGGCCTCGCCGGTCTGGGTCGCGCCGCGATTGACCTGGGTGATATCGGCGGCGGCGGCCTGCGTGCCTGCCGCGACGCTCTGCACGTTCCTGGCGATCTCCTGGGTCGCGCCGCCCTGCTGCTCGACCGCGGTCGCGATCGACGAGGCAATGGTCGAGATCTGACGGATCGTGCCGCCGATCTGCTTGATCGCGGTCACCGACTCCTGGGTCGCTGCCTGCATGCCGGAGATGTGGTTGGAGATGTCGTCGGTCGCCTTGGCGGTCTGCTCCGCCAGCGACTTGACCTCGGAAGCCACCACCGCAAACCCGCGGCCGGCATCGCCGGCGCGGGCGGCCTCGATGGTCGCGTTCAGCGCCAGCAGGTTGGTCTGCTCGGCAATCGCGGTGATCAGCTTGACGACGTCGCCGATCTCCTGCGCTGCACGCGACAGCTTGCCGATGCGCCCGTCGGTCTCCTCGGCCTGGGCCACGGCTGACTCCGCGATGCGGCTGGACTCGCGGACCTGGCGGCCGATCTCGTCGACCGAGGCCGACAGCTCGTCGGTCGCGCTCGCGACCGAGTGGATGCGGCCGGTGGCCTGGTCGGAGGTGCCGCTCACGCGGCTCGCCAGCGACTGCGTGGTCTCGGCGGTGCGCGTCAGGGTCGAAGCCGCCTGCTCGAGGTGCTCGGCCGAGCTCGAGACGTTGGACACGATCGAGCCGACGGCGGTCTCGAACTCGTCGGCGAAGCGGATGAGCTCGGCCCGGCGCGCGGCGCCCGCAGCCTTGTTCTGGGCGTCCTGCGTCGCGGCGTCGCGCTCGGCCTTGGCCACCGCCTGGACCTTGAACTCCTCGACGGCGGCCGCCATCTCGCCGATCTCATCGGCGCGCCCGAGGCCGGGCAGCCGGACGTCGAAATTGCCCGAGGCGAGCTCGCGCATCGCCTTGCACATCGTGATCATCGGCCTGGAAATGCCGTTGCCGAGCATCAGCGCCAGCACGGCGCCGAGCGTCAGCCCGCCGATCGCCAGCATCGCGATCAGCCGCTCGATGTCCGCGATGCTGGTGTTGGCGGCGGCCTCGATGCGCTGCTGGTCGGACGCGACCTCGGATTTCAGCCCGTTCGACAGCGCGATGATCTCGGTCCCGACGACGCCCATCTCCTGTTCGAGCTTGTCGAGCGCTTTCATGTTCTCCGACAGCTTGATGAAGGCGGCGCGGTACTGCTTGATCAGGTCGCCGAGCTCGGCGACGCGCTGGGTGATCTTCTCGTCATTGGCATAGATCGTCACCAGCGAGGTTTCCAGGAAGCGCGTGCGCGCGATGGCGCCGTCGGCCGTCTTGGCATCGGGCTTGGCGATGTAGGTCCCGACCAGCGCGGACACGGTCAGGTACTGGCCGGTGAGGTCCTTGGCCGTCGTCTGCACGGACGGCAGGCCGGCGAGCGCGGCGGTGTCCGCCAGATCATCGAACTTGAAGCGGATCTTGTTGCCGATGATGCCGATCTGGTCGGTCGCCAGCTTCGCGTTCTCGCGGGTCAGGGCAACGATGCTCGAGAATGTCTTGGCGAAGGCCTGAAACTGCGCCTGCAGCTTGCCGACCTGCGCCCGCCGCTCGGCGCCGGTCGCGGCCATCGATTTGTCGATCGCGGCCTGGAGCGCCTGCTGGGCAGCGGTGGCCGCCGCCTCGTCATCGGCTTTGCCGGTCAGGGCATAGTAACGGGCGAGAGCCTGGTACGAGACCAGCTCGCGATCGATGGTGCGGGTGGTGTCGGCTTCCGCAACGCTGCTGCGATAGGCCGCCACCGCCGCGGCGACCCGCTCGAACCCCAGATAGGAGAAGCCGATGCTGACGGCGGAGATGGCCAGCACCACGGCGAAGCCCAGGAAGATCTTGCCGCGAAATCGCAGGGTCAGAAAATTGGCGCGCCGCGACTGCGGCGCAAGCTGCGCAGACATTCCCACCCCCGACACGCCATTCTTTATATTGGCCAGAAACCAACTGCCCGGCAGCAACGCACCAGAGCGTGATCAAAACTACGTCACAATGGCTAAGGGGCGGTAAATGGGCGGCATCGGCCTGCGGCCTGCGCTCACCCGCGCCGGTGCCGCCTCGCATGGCGTGCCACATGCGACCGAATCGCCGGGGCCGCGCGCAAGACGTCGCAATGACATCAGAGACGAAAATTCGAGTTGCAAAGTCCTGAGGGCGCTGTTTCTAATCAGAATAAGAAAAATTCATCGGGAGGTTACTCGTGTCGACAGTCAAACTGACGGTGAACGGCAAGGCGGTCTCGGTCGAGGCCGAGGATCGCACCCTGCTCGTTCACCTCCTGCGGGATCATCTGAACCTCACCGGCACCCATGTCGGCTGTGACACCAGCCAATGCGGCGCCTGCGTCGTCCATATCGACGGCCGTGCCGTGAAATCCTGCACCGTGCTGGCCGGCCAGGCCGCCGGCGCCAACGTCACCACCATCGAAGGCATCGCCAAGGGTGACGAGCTGCACCCGATGCAGGCGGCCTTCCGCGACAATCACGGCCTGCAATGCGGTTATTGCACGCCGGGGATGATCATGTCGGCCATCGACATTGTGCACCGCCACGGAGGCGAGCTCGACGAGAGCACGGTGCGTGAGGAGCTGGAAGGCAACATCTGCCGCTGCACCGGCTATCACAACATCGTCAAGGCCGTGCTCGACGCTGCCGGACGGATGAAGGTCGCGCAAGCTGCCGAATGAGGCCGGCGAGAGCCGCCGTTTACCGCAATACCGAGACCACGACCGCTGCGCGCGATGGCCGCGGCGGGACAATAGAACTCCGGTAGGGGAGAGATTCGCATGGGTATGGAAGGCATTGGCGCCAGCGTCGTCCGCAAGGAGGACAAGCGTTTCATCACCGGCAAGGGCCGTTACGTCGACGACGTCAAGCTGTTGGGCATGACCTTTGCCCATTTCATCCGCAGCCCGCACGCGCACGCCAAGGTCAAGAGCATCGACTCCTCGGCCGCCGAGGCAATGCCCGGCGTGGTCGCGGTGCTCACGGGCAGGCAGATCGTCGACGACAAGGTCGGCAATCTGATCTGCGGCTGGGCCATCACCTCGAAGGACGGCTCGCCGATGAGGATGGGCGCATGGCCGGCGATGGCGCCGGAGACCGTGCGATTCGTCGGCCAGGCCGTGGCGGTCGTGATCGCCGAGAGCAAGAACCTCGCCCGCGACGCCGCCGAGGCCGTCGTGGTCGAATATGAGGAGCTGCCGGCGGTCGCCGACATGCCCTCCGCGCTGAAGCCCGGCGCGCCGCAGCTTCACCCGGAGGCCCCCGGCAACGTCGTCTATGACTGGCATATTGGCGACGAGGGGGCGGTCAACGCCGCCTTCGCCAAGGCCGCCAACGTCGTCACCCTGGAATTGACCAACAACCGGCTGGCGCCGAACGCGATGGAGCCGCGCGCGGCGATCGCCGAGTACGATGCGGCCGAGGAGCATTTCACGCTCTATACGACGTCGCAGAACCCGCACGTCGCTCGCCTGGTGCTGTCGGCGTTCTACAACATCGCACCAGAACACAAGCTGCGCGTCATCGCGCCCGACGTCGGCGGCGGCTTCGGCTCCAAGATCTTCATCTATCCCGAGGAGATGGTGGCGCTGTGGGCCTCCAAGAAGGTCGGCCGTCCGGTGAAGTGGACCGGCGATCGCACCGAGGCGTTCCTGACCGACGCGCACGGCCGCGACCACATCTCCAAGGCCGAGATGGCGCTCGATGCCGACAACAAGATCCTGGGGCTGCGGGTCAAGACCCACGCCAATTTCGGCGCCTACATGTCGCTGTTCTCGTCCTCGGTGCCGACCTATCTGTACGCGACCCTGCTGTCGGGCCAGTACAACATCCCGGCGATCTATGCCGAGGTGATGGGCGTCTACACCAACACCACGCCGGTCGACGCCTATCGTGGCGCCGGACGCCCTGAGGCGAGCTACCTGCTGGAGCGGCTGATGGAGACCGCAGCGCGTCAGCTCAAGGTCGATCCGGCCGAGCTGCGGCGCAAGAACTTCATCACCCAGTTCCCGCACCAGACCCCCGTGATCATGGCCTACGACACCGGCGACTTCAACGCCTCGCTCGACGCGGCGCTGAAGGCGATCGACTACGCCGGCTTCCCGGCGCGCAAGGCGGCCGCCAAGGCGCAGGGCAAGCTGCGCGGCCTCGGCTTCTCCTGCTACATCGAGGCCTGCGGCATCGCGCCGTCGAAGGCAGTCGGCAGCCTTGGCGCCGGCGTCGGTCTGTGGGAATCGGCCGAGATCCGCGTCAACCCGGTCGGCACCATCGAGGTGCTCACCGGATCACACAGCCACGGCCAGGGCCACGAGACCACCTTCTGCCAGCTGATCGCCGAGCGCCTGGGCGTGCCGATCAGCCAAGTCTCGATCGTTCATGGCGACACCGACAAGGTGCAGTTCGGCATGGGCACCTACGGCTCGCGCTCGGCCGCAGTCGGCCTCACCGCGATCCTCAAGGCGATGGAGAAGGTCGAGGCCAAGGCCAAGAAGATCGCAGCGCATGCGCTGGAGGCCTCGGAAGGCGACATCGTCATCGAGAACGGCGAGTTCAAGGTGACCGGCACCGACAAGTCGATCGCGCTGCCGATGGTCGCGCTCGCTGCCTACACCGCGCACAACCTGCCGGACGGCATGGAGCCCGGATTGAAGGAGACTGCTTTCTACGATCCGACCAACTTCACCTTCCCGGCCGGCACCTATATCTGCGAGCTCGAGGTCGACGAGGCCACCGGCAAGACGTCGTTCGTCAACTTCGTCGCGGCGGACGATTTCGGCCGACTGATCAATCCGATGATCGTCGAGGGCCAGGTTCATGGCGGTCTGGTCCAGGGCATCGGCCAGGCACTGCTCGAGCACGCGATCTACGACAGCAACGGCCAGCCGGTGACGGCATCGTTCATGGACTACGCGATGCCGCGTGCCGACGACGTGCCGTCCTTCAAGCTGAGCCACACCACGACCCTGTGCCCGGGTAATCCGCTCGGCGTGAAGGGCTGCGGCGAGGCCGGCGCGATCGGCGCATCCGCCGCCGTGATCAACGCGATCACGGATGCGATCGGCAACAACAAGCTGGAAATGCCGGCGACGCCGGACCGCGTCTGGCACGCGATCCACGGCAACGCCTGATCGAACGGAGGAGCAACCATGTATCAGACGACTTATCATCGTGCCTCCTCGGTCGACGAGGCGGCGGCGCTGTTCGCCAAGGGCAGCGAAGCCAAGTTCCTTGCCGGCGGTCACACCTTGATCCCGGTGATGAAGCAGCGCCTTGCTGCTCCGTCCGATGTCATCGACATCGGCAAGATCAAGGACCTGATCGGGGTGCAGTTGTCGGGCGACACGCTCGTCATCAAGGCCGCGACCACCTACTACGACATCATGACCAATGCCGATGTGAAGAAGGCGATCCCCGCGATCGCCCATCTCACCTCGGTGCTCGGCGATCCCGCGGTGCGCGCCCGCGGCACGATTGGCGGCTCGATCGCGAACAACGATCCGGCGGCGGATTTCCCGGCGGCGCTGATCTCGCTCGGCGCCACCGTGAAGACGAACAAGCGGTCGATCTCGGCGGATGATTTCTTCAAGGGCCTGTTCACGACGGCGCTGGAGGACGGCGAGATCATCACCCAGGTGTCGTTCCCGGTGCCGGAAAAGGCCGGCTACGCCAAGATGCGCCACCCGGCGTCGCGTTTCGCGCTCACTGGCGTGTTCGTCACAAAGACGAAGGGCGGCGACGTCCGCGTTGCGGCCACCGGCGCTTCGCAGAGCGGCGTGATGCGCGTGCCGGCGATCGAGGCGGCGCTGAAGTCGAACTGGTCGGCCTCGGCGATCGACGGTGTCACGGTGTCGGCGTCAGGCCTCTTGAGCGACATCCACGGCTCCGCCGATTACCGTGCCAATCTGGTGAAGGTGATGGCGCAGCGCGCGGTGCAAGCCGCGGGCTGACCTCACGACGCGGATCATTCCGCGCAACGGCACGACAAATTCCATGCGGCGCGCAGCGATGCGCGCCGTTTTGCTTTGCGGCATACAGCGCGCTTGCGTTGGCCTGATGCACGCGGGACAATCAAAGGATCAGGAAACGCATCGCGCGTGATGATGTTTGATTGATGCGGACAGCAGCCAAGCACACCCACCCTCCCCTGGAGGCGGAGGGTGAAGGTCACGGCGACCATCTTTGTCCGATCGACCTCATCACGCGCCGAAGCACCGCAGGGACAAGACAAACGTGCTCGACAAGACCGCACCACAGACCGAGATCCGCGCCACCGGACCGCTCGCGGGCTTCCGCATCGTCGAGTTCGCCGGCATTGGACCGGGTCCGTTCGCCTGTATGCTGCTGGCCGACATGGGCGCGGAGGTGGTGACGCTCGATCGCGTCGGTGCGCGCAAGACCATGAAGTCGGTCGCCGGCCGCGGCCGCAAGGTGATCGAGCTGGATCTCAAGGACAAGGGGGTCATCCCCCAGGTGCTCGATCTGCTCGCCGGTGCCGACGCGCTGATCGAGGGTTTCCGGCCCGGCGTGATGGAGCGGTTGGGCCTCGGCCCCGAGGTCGTGCTCGCGCGTAATCCGAGGCTCGTCTACGGCCGCATGACCGGCTGGGGCCAGGACGGACCGCTGGCGCATGCGGCCGGTCACGACATCAACTACATCTCGATTACCGGCGCGCTGGCCGCGATCGGACCCAGGGAGCGGCCGGTGCCGCCGCTCAACCTGGTCGGGGATTTCGGCGGCGGTGCGCTCTATCTGGTCGTCGGCGTGCTTGCCGCACTGCTCGAAGCCTCGAAGTCCGGTAAGGGGCAGGTGGTGGATACCGCGATGTGCGACGGCGCGGCCTCGCTGCTCGCGATGTTCTTCGACCTCACCGCGATGGGCCGCTGGACCGAGGGGCGCGAGCGCAACTTCCTCGACGGCGGCGCGCACTTCTACGGCGTCTACGAATGCGCCTGTGGCAACTTCATCTCCATCGGCTCGATCGAGCCGCAGTTCTACGCGCTGCTGCGGCAGCATGCCGACCTCTCCGATCCCGCCTTCGATGCGCAGATGGATCCGCGCGCCTGGCCGGCGTTGAAGGAGAAACTGGTCGCGGTGTTCAAGCGTAAGACGCGCGAGGAATGGTGCGCAATCATGGAGGGCACCGACATCTGCTTCGCACCGGTGCTGACGATGTCGGAGGCGCCGAAGCATGCGCACATGGCCGCGCGTGGCGTGTTCGTCGAGCGGCACGGCGTGACGCAGCCCGCGCCGGCGCCAAGGTTCTCGCGGACGCCGTCGAATATCCGCGAGCCGGAGGTGACGGAGATCAGGGCTGTGGTGAGTGCGTGGCAGGCGGGGCGGTAAAGCTCGATCGCTGCAGCAGCGCCGATCGAGCGCTGCTCGACTGTTCCGAGGTCAATGAGTTGGCTACGCCGTCGCCTCAATCTCAGTGTCGTCCCCGCGAACGCGGGGACCCATAACCACAGGCCGTGCTGAGACGACGATTATCTGTCGCCGTGCCTCATCGACGCACCCCGCGGTATGAGTCCCGGGTCGGCGCCCGGGACGACAGTTGAGAGTTTGGCGGCAAACTGCCTCCAATCACGCCGTCATTGCCAGCGAAGCCAAGCATTCCAGGGACAGACGGAAGTCTGGATTGCTTCGTCGCTCCGCTTCCCGCAATGACGGCCTGCTTCCTTCGCCTACTCCGCCGCCTCCACCTTCAGCACGCCGCGGCGGATCTGGTCTTCCTCGATCGACTCGAACAGCGCCTTGAAGTTGCCTTCGCCAAAACCGTCGTCGCCCTTGCGCTGGATGAACTCGAAGAAGATCGGCCCGATCGCATTGGCCGAGAAGATCTGCAGCAACACCTTGGTGTGACCACCGGCGACGACTCCCTCGCCATCGATCAGGATACCGTTTCTCTGCAGGCGGGCGAGGTCCTCGCCATGCTTGGGCAGGCGAGACTCGATGCGCTCGAAATAGGTGTCGGGCGGCGACGGCATGAACGGCAGGCCTGATGCGCGCAGGCCCTCGACGGTGGCGTAGATGTCGCGGGCGCCGCAAGCAATGTGCTGGATGCCTTCACCGCGATAGATCTTGAGATACTCCTCGATCTGCCCGGAATCTCCGGCATCCTCGTTGATCGGAATCCGGATCTTGCCGTCGGGGCTGGTCAGCGCACGCGAGAACAGGCCGGAGGCGCGGCCCTCGATGTCGAAGAAGCGGATCTGGCGGAAGTTGAACAGTTTTTCGTAGAAGCCGGCCCAGAGGTCCATGCGGCCGCGGTGCACATTGTGGGTCAGATGATCGATGTAGTACAGGCCGGAGCCTGCGGGGCGCGGGTCGCGCGCGCCGGTCCACTCGAATTCGAGATCATAGGCCGAGCCCTTGGCGCCGTAGCGATCGACCAGATACAGCAGGCTGCCGCCGATGCCCTTGATGACAGGAACGTCCAGCGTCTTCTGCGATGCGGGCAGGTCGGCCGGCTCGGCGCCGAGCGCGATCGCGCGGTCGTAAGCCTTGTTGGCGTCGACCACGCGGAACGCCATCGACGGTGCACACGGCCCGTGCGCGGCGACGAAGTCGTGGCCGTGGCTGCCCGGCTCCTCGTTGACGAGGTAGTTGATGGCACCCTGGCGGTACAGCGTGATCGCCTTGGTCTTGTGGCGCGCGACCGCGGCGAAGCCCATCAGCTTGAACAGCGCGTGCAGCTCGCTTGCTTCGGGGTGCGCATATTCGACGAACTCGAAGCCGTCCGTGCCCATCGGGTTGTCGGCGGAGATGGTGGCAGGAGGCGCATCGTGCGGAAATGGACCCATCGGTGGAAGCTCCTTCGGCTTGATGTGCCGATCATCTCCCGAATTCCGCGCACAGGGCATGCAAACCATTGTCATTTTCGCCTGGTTATGCACGATCCATGCACGATCAGAGGAAATGGCGCATGAATTCGGTCGACAGCTTCGATCTCCGTATCCTGGCCGCGCTGCAGGACGACGGCCGGCTCACAAACCAGGAGCTGGCGGACATCGCCGGCCTGTCGGCCTCGCAGTGCTCGCGGCGCCGGATGCGGCTGGAGCAGGACGGCGTGATCGCGGGGTATCGTGCGCAGCTCGCCAGCCAGGCGCTCGGCTTCGAGCTGATTGCCTTCATCCAGATCACCCTGGCGACGCATTCGCCCGACAATGCGCAGAAGTTTCGCGCGCTGGTCAACCGCGTCGACGACATCCAGGAGGCCTACGCGCTGACCGGCGATTCCGACTATTTGCTCAAGGTCGTGCTGCGCGATCTCAAGAGCCTGTCCGACATCGTCAACAACGTGCTGATGCCGCACCAGAGCGTGGCGCATGTCCGCTCCTCGATCGTGCTCGACCGCCTGAAGGAGAGCGCGAAGCTGCCGCTGGCTTCGCTATCGACCGACTGAGCGTCTGCGGCGCAAATCGAGGGAAATGCGCCCTCCCCTTTGCGGCGCGGCTTTGCGACACTGCACTCACCAGCACATCTGCGAGACGACCAATGGCGCTCCAGCTCCGCCCCAATTGCGAATATTGCGACAAGGACCTGCCGCCCTCGGCAACAGAGGCGCGCATCTGCTCCTACGAATGCACGTTCTGCGCCGACTGCGTCGAGACCAAGCTGTTCAATGTCTGCCCGAACTGCGGCGGCGGCTTTGCGCCCAGGCCGATCCGGCCCAGCCGCGAGTGGCGGTCGGGAGCTTGCGTGACGAAGCAACGGCCGTCCGACACGCGCGTGCATCTGAAATATGCGGCGGAGGACGTTGCGGCATTCGTGGCTGGTGTGAAGGACGTTATGCCAGAGGACCGCTAGATCTTCGTCATAGCGAGCGCAGCGAAGCAATCCAGGGCTGCGGACACGACTCTGGATTGCTTCGCTACGCTCGCAGTGACGCCTACTCCGCCGCCACGATCGTGCCTTCGACCTCGCCGAAGCCGACGCGATAGCCCTGCCCCTGGCACCAGCCGTGCATGATGAGGGAGTCACCGTCCTCCAAGAACGAGCGCTTCACGCCACCGGCGAGCTCGACCGGCTCGGTGCCGTTCCAACTGATCTCCAGCAGGCTGCCGCGCTGGTGCTTTTCCGGACCGGAGATGGTGCCGCTCCCCAGGAGATCGCCGACACTCATGGCACAGCCGGACGAGGCATGGTGCATCAGCTGCTGCACGCTCGACCAGTACATGTACTTGAAATTGGTCTGCGCGATGGTCTGCGCGGCGTTGCTGCCGGAGGCGCGCAAGGCCACGTCGAGGGAGAGATCGTAGTTCTGCGCCTCCTTCTGCTGCAGGTAGGGCAGCGGCGTTGGATCCTGCGTTGGCCCCGACACGCGGAACGGCTCCAGCGCCTCCCGCGTCACCACCCACGGGCTGATCGACGTCGCAAACGCCTTGGCCTGGAACGGGCCGAGGGGCACATATTCCCATTGCTGGATGTCGCGCGCGCTCCAGTCGTTGAGCAGCACGAAGCCGAAGATCATCGCCTCCGCCTGCGCCTCGGTCAGCATCTCGCCGAGCGGCGAGGACTGGCCGATGACGACGCCCATCTCCAGCTCGAAATCGAGCCGCTTGCATGGACCGAAGCTCGGCACGTCGGCGCCCGGCGGCTTCAGCTGTCCGCGCGGCCGACGCACTCGGGTGCCCGACACGACCACGGTCGACGCGCGGCCGTTATAGCCGATCGGCATGTGCAGCCAGTTCGGCTGCAGCGCATTGTCCTTGCCGCGGAACATGACGCCGACATTGGTGGCGTGCTCCTTCGACGAATAGAAATCCGTGTAGCCGGCGACATGGAACGGCAGATGCAGCGTAACGTCGGAGCGCGGCAGCAGCGCCCGGCTACGCAACGGCTTGTCGTCGCGCAGCCGCGGATTGTCCTGGCGCAAGAGGGCGCTGATCGCAGCCCGCGTCTTCGACCACACGGCGGGGCCGAGCGCCATGAAGGCATTCAGCGAGGATTGCGCGAACACCTCATAGGCCGGCGCCAGATCGAGCAGGCCTTCGTCCTCGAGCACGGCGAGGTCGAGGACGACGTCGCCGATCGCCACGCCGACGCGCGGCTTCGGCGAGTCCTGCGCCGAGAACACGCCATAAGGCAGGTTCTGGATCGGGAAGTCGGAAGACGGATCGACCGGGATGAAGGAGCGGAGCGAGGGATCGTTGGGGTGGGGCACAGTTGTCTTCCTGAGTTCGGACCATGTCTCCGCTCGTCATTCCGGGGCGCGCGCAGCGCGAGCCCGGAATCCATAGCAACGGGCAGATGTGTGGGGCACAGTGGTTGTGGCCGAGCTTTGCATCCCCACGGCCGATCGTGGTTATGGATTCCGGGCTCGCCGCTGCGCGGCGCCCCGGAATGACGGCGGAGGTCGTGGCTACGGCCGGTTCGGATCGAAGCGCTTTTCGAGCCCGTTCCAGCAATCGGCATAGTCCGGCTGCAAGGTGCCGGACTCCGCCGCATGCTTCGTGATGCGCTGGGGAAAGCGCGTCTCGAACATGAAGGCCATGGTGCCCGTGAGCTTGACCGGCTTCAACTCGCCATTGCTGGCGTGTTCGAACGCCTCGCGATCCGGCCCGTGCGGCAGCATGCAGTTGTGCAGGCTCATGCCACCCGGCACGAAGCCCTGCGGCTTGGCGTCGTAGACGCCGTAGATCAGCCCCATGAACTCCGACATGATGTTCATGTGATACCACGGCGGACGGAAGGTGTTGTCGGCCACCATCCAGCGCTCGGGGAAGATCACGAAGTCGATGTTGGCGGTGCCGGCCGTCTCCGACGGCGAGGTCAGTACGGTGAAGATCGACGGATCGGGATGGTCGAAGCCGATGGCGCCGACCGGCGAGAAGGTGCGCAGGTCGTATTTGTAGGGCGCGTAGTTGCCGTGCCAGGCGACGACGTCGATCGGAGAATGTTCGAGCTCGGTCTTGAACAGCGCGCCGCCCCACTTGACGTAGAGCTCGGTCGGGACGTCCTTGTCCTCGTAGGAGGCGACCGGGGTCAGGAAGTCGCGGGCATTGGCGAGACAGTTGGCGCCGATCGGTCCGCGCTCCGGCAGCGTGAACGCACCGCCATAATTCTCGCAGAGATAGCCGCGCGCCGGCCCCGCCGGGATCTCGACCCGGAACTTGACGCCGCGCGGGATCACGACGATCTCGCCGGGCTCTGCATCGATGCGGCCGAACTCGGTAACGAACTTGAGGCGCCCCTGCTGCAGGACGAACATCAGCTCGCCGTCGGCATTGTAGAAATGCTGGTCGACCATCGACTTGGTGATGACGTAGACATGCGCGGCCATGCCGGCCTGCGTCGCGGCGTCGCCGGCCGTCGTCATGGTCTGCACGCCCTGCAGGAACGTCACATCGCCCGACGGCAACGGTGTCGGATCCCAGCGCAGTTGCTGCACCGTGATCTCCTGCTCGTGGCAGGGCGCGGTGCGCCACAGCCCGGCATCGACCTTGGCGAAGCGGCCGGAATGCTTCACCGACGGACGGATGCGATACAGCCAGGAGCGCTCGTTGGACCCGCGCGGAGCGGTGAACGGCGAACCCGAGAGTTGCTCGGCATAGAGCCCGTAGGCGCAGCGCTGCGGCGAGTTGCGGCCGATCGGCAGTGCGCCGGGCAGCGCCTCGGTCTCGAACGAATTGCCGAAGCCGGACATGTAGCCCGGCGTCACCTGCCCGGTGGCGCGGTTGAGCTGGTCAGGCGATGTGTTGACGTTCATCATCCTTCTCCTTGCAGGCGGGCCCACATCTCGCGGTCGCGCTCGGCGGTCCAGATCACGGGATCGTCGATGCCGCTGGCCTCGTCATAGGCGCGCGACACGTTGAACGGCAGGCAGTGCTCGTAGATGGCGAAGCTCGAGAATTTCGGATCCATCACCTCGCGCGTCGCCGCCATCGACTCCTTCAGGCTGCGCCCCTTGGCGACCGACATCTCGGCCGCGCCATACAGCGACGTGACGAAGTCGCGCGTCATCGCGATCGCCTCACGCACGGTGGCCTCGCCCTTCAGCGCATCGCCGCGGCCCGGCGCGATCGCCTTGGGATTGAAGTCGCGGATCTCGTTCAAGGTCGACGGCCATTCGCGCAAATAGGCATCGCCGCAATAACAGGCCGAGTGATATTCGATGAGATCGCCGGAGAACATCACCTCGGCGTCCGGCACCCAGGCGACGATGTCACCGGAGGTGTGGCCCGCGCCGAGTTGGATCAGTTGCACCTCGCGCTTGCCGAGATGGATCGTCATCTCGCCCTCGAAGGTCAGGGTCGGCCAGGTCAGGCCGGGAATGCTCTCGGCGTCCTGGAACAGGCGCGGGAAACGGCCGTATTCGGAGTCCCAATCCTGCTGGCCGCGCTCGACGATCAGCCGGTGCGTCTCCTGCGAGGCGACGATGCCCTGCGCATGATAGGCCGAGGCGCCGAGCACGCGCACGGCGTGGTAGTGCGACAGCACGACATATTTGATCGGCTTGTCGGTGACGGTCTTGACCCGCTCGATCACCTTGTTGGCCATCGCCGGCGTCGCCTGCGCGTCGAACACGATGCAGCCGTCGTCGCCGACGATCACCGCAGAGTTCGGATCGCCCTCCGCCGTGAAAGCATAGAGATCCGGGCCGATCTCCGAGAAGGTGACCTTCTTCTCGGCGAGATCCGTGGTCGATGCGAAACCCTTCGCCATCACTTCATTCCTTGTGTGTGCAGCAGCCTATTGCTGCTGCTGTTGTTGCTGTTGGCCGGCATCCGCCATGCTGCGTTTCGCCAGCGCGATCGCCTCGCCCAGCACACCGATGTCACCGATGTGATTGGCGAGGATCAGGACCAACGCCGCATCGAGATCGGCGCTTTCGAGGTCCGAGAGGCCGCGATGCGCTTCGACAATGGCGCGGAAGGCATCGTCGGGCTTGGCGAAATTGGAAGCGGTCGAGAGCGTCATCGTTGCGGCTTCCTCAGTTCAGGCCGGAGGCGCGTGCGACCGCCGCCGCGATCGCGGCGCGGCTCGGGTGCCGGAAGCGCGCCGCGACATAGCCATCCGGACGCAGCAGATAGGAGGTGCCGGGTTCGGCCCCGTAACGCTTGCCCGCGAAACCCTCGCCATCGGCAAGTCCATTCGGACCGCCGATGCTGACGACACCGACATCGTCGGGTACATCGATCGCCTCACCATTGGCAAAAGACAGCAGGGTGAAACGCCGGCCCTGAGCATTGAATGCATCGGTAAGGTGAAGGTGCCGTCCGTCTGCCGTCTCGAGGGGCGCATCCGGCATCGATGTTCCCGGACGAGGGCCACTGTGCCAGGCCTCGTCGTCTTCGGTCGACAACGGCGTCTGGTAGACCGAGGGAACCGACAGCCGGCCGCCATTGACCATGCGCTTGCCGAATTCGGTGTCCCTGGCGAGCGCGAGCACCACCTTGCGCAGCCGCGCTTCCTGGTGCGAATTCGGCGCCATGAAATCCGTCGCCCGCGTGGATTCGCGAATGTTTTCGTCGGCGGCCGCGCTTCGCTCCAGATGGTAGGTTTCGAGCAGCGTCGCGGGCGAGGTTCCGCGCAGCACGCGATCGAGCTTCCAGGCCAGATTCTCGGCATCCTCCAGCCCCGAATTGGCACCGCGTGCGCCGAACGGCGAGACCTGATGGGCGGAATCGCCAGCGAAGACGACGCGACCATGAACGAAGCGCTCCATGCGCCGGCACTGGAATTTGTAGAGCGAGATCCATTCGAATTCGAACTGATCATGGCCGAGCATGCGCGCGATCCGGGGCCGCACATTCTCCGGCTGCTTCTCGACGTTGGGATCGGCATAGCGGCTGAGCTGCAGGTCGATGCGCCAGACATTGTCCGGCTGCCGGTGCAACAGCGCCGAGCGCCCGGCATGGAACGGCGGATCGAACCAGAACCAGCGCTCGGTGGGGAATTCGGCCGTCATCCTGACGTCGGCGATCAGGAACTGATCCTCGAACACCTTGCCGGAAAAACCCGCGCCGACCATCTGGCGCAGCGACGAGCGCGCGCCGTCGCAGGCGATCACATATTGCGCCGACAGCCGATAGGGGCCGTCCGGCGTCTCGATCGTCAGCACGACATGATCGTTGCGCTGTTCGAGCGCGCTGACCTTGTTGCGCCAGCGCAGCGAGATCGCCGGCAGCGCGTTGACGCGATCGACGAGATAGGCCTCGGCGTAGAACTGCTGCAGGTTGATGAAGGCCGGCCGCTTGTGCCCGGGCTCCGGCAGCAGGTTGAACTGATAGAGCTCGGACGGACCGTGGAAGATGCGGCCGACGTTCCACACCACGCCCTTGTCGACCATCCGGTCGCCAACGCCGAGGCGATCCCAATATTCCAGCGAGCGCTTGGAGAAGCAGATCGCGCGCGAGCCCTCGCCGATCCGGTCGGCATCATCGAGCACCACGACCGTATGGCCGCGCTGCGCAAGATCGATGGCAAACGACAGCCCGACGGGACCCGCACCCACGACGACGACCGGATGCGCGGCCGGCGTGGCCTGATCCTGGTCTTCGTGCCGATGATAGCCGAACTGAACCTTCGCCTGGCTCGCGCCCTGCCCCGGATTGGCCTGCACCATGGCTTGCTCGCCTTGTGGTTTTCTTGGACTTTCGAAGCGACGACTTTCGAAGCGACCGACATTTCCTCGGGCGAGGCATCTGGCCGTCTTGCCAGATAGTCTCACCTGCAACTATTCTAAAGCCGACGGCTTCGGCCGCGTCAACTCAAAAATCGGAGCGCGATCTTGGCGAAGCCATCTACCGCGGCGTCCAGGCGGCAGGCGAAGCCGGTCGAGGATGACCGAAATGCGGCAGTGCCGCAGGACGACGAGCGGCTCGACCTGTTCAAGTTCGCGCCATTCCGGCTCAACCGTCTGGCCGCCGAGGTCAGCGCGGCGCTCGCCGTCGAGTATCGGGAGCGCTACGGGCTCGACATTCCGGAATGGCGCGTGCTGGCGACGCTCGGCTTCCGCCGCGAGGCCTGCAGCGCGCAATATGTCGCAGCGTGCACCCGCACGCACAAATCGACCATCAGCCGGGCCGTGACGTCGTTGCTGGAGCGGCGGCTGATCGAGCGCGTCGAGAACGCCGAGGACCGCCGCGAGTTCCGTCTGCGCCTGACACGTAAGGGCAAGACGCTGTACGAGGAGCTGATCCCGCGTCTGCAGCAGCGCGAGCGCGAAATCATGGCATGCCTGTCCGCCGACGAGCGCAAGACGTTCGACCGCCTGATCGGCAAGATCGAGGCAAGCCTCGATCTGATCCAGACCAGCGAGGAGGCCGATGCGAAGCAGGCCTATTGAGCCGAGCTTCGTCGGGTGGGTAAAGCGCCGAAGGCGACCCGTGCCCACCATCCTTCGTCAAACGACAGCGATGGGCACGGGGGGCGCGACACTGCCGTCGACGACGAGCAAGGCGCCACGCGCCTTTGCCCGCCCTACTTGTTAGTCGCCGACGATCGCCGCCGCTCCTCGACTTCGACCACGTCGGCGCCCTCCCCCCGCCAGCGCAGGATCTCCATCGCCAGCACCGGGTGATTGAAGCCCTTGAGATGAAGGTCGTCGATCGGCCTGGCATCGACCGACTGTTCGACGACGCCGAACACCCGGCGCGACACGATCACTTGGCCTGCCTTGGCCTCGTCGCACAGCCGCGAGGCGAGATTGGTGACGCTGCCGATCGCGGCGTATTCGAGCCGGTGCTCGAAGCCGACCTGGCCGAGCGTCGCATATCCCAGTGCGATGCCGACGCCGAACCCCAGGCTGTGGCCGCGATTTTTCCAGCGCTCCGTCAATTGGCCGATCTCGTCGCGCATTTCGAGCGCCATCTTCACCGCGCGCGTCGTGTGGTCCTCGAACGGGATTGGCGCATTGAACAGGATCATCACGCCGTCGCCGGCATAGCGATCGAGCGTGCCCTCATATTTGAAGATGAGCTTGCCCAGCGCGGCGTGATATTCACGGAGCACGTTCATCGCCTCTTCGGGCTCGGTCGTCTCGGTAAACGCTGTGAAGCCGCGCAGATCGCAGAACACCACCGTGACCTCGCGGCGGTGGCTTTCCAGCAGCGCATCATGGCCGTCCGACGACGCGATGATCTGCGCCACCTGCGGCGCCAGGAAGCGCTCCAGCCGCCTGATCCGCTCGATCTCCGCCAGTTGCTTCTCGACGCGCTCCTCGAGCGACTTGTTCCATTCGCGCAGCTGCTCGGTCTGCTCGGTGAGCTTTTCGGCCTGCTGCTGCACCGTCGCGTGGGTCAGCGCCAGCTCGCGGCCCTTCTGATCGACCTCGGTGAACAGTCGCGCGTTGCGCATCGCCAGCACGGCCTGGTTGGCGAACGTTCGCATCAGTCCGATCAGGTTCGGCGGGAACGTACCGGCCGACCGGCGGAGCACCACGAGCGCGCCGAGCACGCCCTGCTGATCGACCAGCGGCGTGAACAGCACGGCGTGAAAGCCGGCGGCAACCGCGACGTCGCGCAGCGGGTGATCGGGCGCGTTTTCCAGCTCGGCGATCGCGATCGGCTCGCCGCTGCGCACGGAGTCGGAGAGCAGGCTCGTCCGCTCGTCCAGCACATTGTGCGGGCCGTCCCGGTCGACGCCCTTGGCCTCCACCAGCCTGAAGCGGCGTTCGGCGGCCTCATAGGAATAGATCAGCACGGCGTCGGTCTTGGTGATCTCCAGCGCCCGGGCCGCCACCGTCGGCAGCACCGCATTGAGATCGAGCGAGGAGGCCACCGCGCGGCCAACCTCCTCGAGCACCCTCAGCTCATTGATCGACTGGGCCAGATCCCGCGTGCGTTCCTCGACCTTGGCTTCCAGCACGGCATAGGACTGCGCGAGCTGGCCGGCCATGCTGTTGAACTGATCGGCGAGCTCCTCCAGTTCGTCATGCGTCCTCACCTCGATGCGCTGGGCGAAATCGCCGGCGCCGAGCTTGCGCGCGCCGGCGCGCAACGCGGTGATCGGGACGAGCATGCGTCGCGCCAGCACCGAGCCCGCGAGGATCGCAACCGCAAGGCCGAGCGCGATCAACAGCGCCCCGCGCAACAGCTGATCGCGGATCGGCGCCAGCGCGTGAGCCGTGGACTGCTCGAAGAACACGGCCCAGCCGAGCTTGGGCAGCGTCGCGGCCGCCGAGAGCACCGCGTGCCCCTCGCCGTCGGTGCCGGAGGCCAGCGGCTCGCCATCCGGCGTGAGCACCGCCGCGACCTGCGGCAGCTTGGAGAGGTCCTGACCGACCGCCGGTCCCCTCGCCGAGCTCGCCAACACCTGGCCCCGCGGATCGACCACGTAGGCGGTGCCGACCTTGCCGATCTGCGCCTCGGTCATGGAGTCTTCGAGAAAGTCGAGGTCGATGTCGGCCACAGTCACACCGGCATTGAAGCCGGAATGCGCGACCGAGATCGACATCATCGGCTGCGCGCCCTTGAAGGTCACGGCGGAGAAATTGCTTCCGTGCGTGACGGTGTCGGTGAAGCGCAGATCGCGTGACAAGTCGTTGCCCGAGGCAAACGAGATCGAGGTGCGCGACACGCGGAGCTGTTCCCGGCCCTGGCCGTCGAGCTGATACAGCTGCCGCACAGCCGGCGCCTGACTCAGCAGTTGTACATAGTCGGCGCGGCGGAGCTCCAGCGTATTGGCGCTCGCCCGCGTCACCCAGCTGATCTGTCGCTGCAGATCCGAGAGCGCCTGATCGATCCGCCGGGCGCTGGCGTTGGCCTTTTCGGCCATGGCGGCGGTCAGGCTCGCCTTGGTGGACTGATAGCTGATCCAGGTTTCGGTCGCGCCATTCACGGCCAGGACGAACACGACGAGCCCGACCAGCGACACGACGTATTTGGCGAACAGGCCCTGCCGCAACGACCAGCCTCTGTTCTCGACCTCGTTCATCCGGACCCCTCACGCGCATCATCGCCGAGGTCAGCCCCGGACAAGCGCGTCCGCTGCCGTCCTCGCGGCAGCAACACTTTGGAGGCGGGACCGCTCGGGTGCGAGACGGTCCGTCGCCGGCACCCGTTTAGCACAGAATGGCATGCACAGCGGCGACCATGCCGGCGCCCCGCGCCAACTCGTTATTGCTCGGCTGGCCCTGAATCGCATGCACCGCTCGAGGAGATTCTCCGCAGGCTCGGTCGATCGCGGCTATATATTACCTATTGAAGATGCGCTTCAGAACGTCGTTCATCGGCTGGCTGTCCTGCACACCCTCCTGCAAGGGCTCGGCGGGAGCTGCCTCCGCCGCGCCCCGGCCGTCGTCGCCCGGAGGCCGAGAAACAGCACCGTCCTGAGGCGCAACCAGCGTACGGCCGCGGCTCTTGGCTGGCGGCTGCGCGGCCTGCAGTCCTTGCTGAATCAGATTGCCGATCGCCGATCCGAGATCGCCGCCGAGCAGGTCGGATTGGCCGGCCGCCGGGGCCTGCGCATTCGGGGCTGCCGTTGACGGCGCGCCGTTCGGACCAGCAGCACCGGTGGGCGCAGAATTTCCGATGAGGCCGCCGATGTCGTTGATCAAATTGTTCAGCCCGATCCCGTCCTTGCCGAACAGGCCCTGGCCCATCTGCTTGAGCCTGGCGTAGGCAGCATCCGGATTGTCGAGGATGCCGGCCATGTCGGGGTAAAAGCGCGGCTGACTCCAGGGGCCGTCGATGACGACGGGAATCCCGAGGCCTATCGGCTCCGAGGTGCGGCCCTGCCCCTCGGTCGTCATCACGAGCTTCGGCTCGACCCGCATCGCCAGCGCCCGATTCCCCAGATCGATCGTCCCCGTACCGGCGACCTTGACCAGCGGTCCGACCAGGTTGAGGTCACTGGTGGCGGCCTGTCCCCGCTCGACCTGAAACGAGGCCGAGAGCTGCGTGAGATCGGTCGTCAGTTCCTTCGAATCCTGCCATCCCGACAGCGGATTGGACGTCAGTGAGCGGATCATCTGCGCAACGTTGATGCCGCGGATCGCGCCGTCCTGGAACAGCAGGAACGCCGAGCCGCTCAGGTTGCTCATGAGAGCCTGCTGGCTGGCGCCGCTGGAGCGCAAGGCCAGCTTGCCCTGCATCCGCGCATCGAGCTTGTCGAATCCGGCGACGCTCGAGAGCAGCGGCAGCGCCCGGATGCCGACGAGATCACAGTGCATCGCATAGGCCGGATTGCCCGTGGAGGCGTCGATCACGACCTCGCCGCTGGCCTGCCCCTCATAGGCGCCGAGATTGGCAACGGTCGCCTTCAGCAGGCCGCCGGCCAGCGAGGCTTCGAGATCGAGCGGACCGAGGCGAGTCCCGGAGAGAACGACATCCGTCGCCGACAACTTCACGCGCGCGTCGACGTAGTTCAGACCCCGCAAGTCGATTGCCGCCGTGCTCCATCCCGACGCGCCGGCAGAGCCCTGCGCGGCAGGCGCTCCCAAGTCGAGCCGGCGAACGTCGAGATCGACCTTCACCAGCGGCTTGCTCGCCAGATCGACCGAGGCCCAGCCGTTGAAATCGCCGTCGCCAAGCGTGCCGCTGAGGCCGTTGATCATCACCACCGGGCCATTCAGCCGAACGTCGGCGCGGCCGGCAAGACTCCCGCGGAATGCAGAAGCCATGTCGATCTTGAAATCGACCGGCAGCGTCTGGCGCTCAATAGGCAGCGCGGGCGCGGCCGCTGTGAGGTCGAAGGTCACCGGACGGTCGCCGGCCCGGGCCGTACCCGTGATCTTGACCTTGCCATCGGACAGAGACGCCGTCGCGCCGATGCCCTCGAGCCGATTCTCGACGCGGTCGCGCGGGTTGGAGAGGACGACGGCGCCGTCCCTGACGGTGACCCGTTCGATCCGGGCCGCAAGCGCCGCTTCCGGCTTCGCCGAGGCACGGCTGCGCGGCGCATTGTCCCGCAGCCGTTCGCGCAGCAACAGCAGATAAAGTGTGGGCTTGTCGATGATGATCTCGCCGATGTCGGGCCGGCCGGACCACAGGCTCGACAGCGCCACGTCGGCCTGCAGCTTGCCGATCGTCAGCCGATTGTTGCCGTCACGCTCCTTCGGATCCTGCAGGGTGATGTCCGTCAGGGTCGCATGCAGCGACGGCCACAGGCTGACGCTCGCCGAGCCGGCGATGCTCAGGCGATAGCCGGTGTCACGCTCGACGCGGTCCTGGATGGCCACCGTGAGGAAGCTCGCCGGAAGTCCAAAAGCCAGCGCCAGAGCCAGCACGACGATGACGGCGCCAATCAAACCGCCTGCGATCTTCAATGCCTTCATGTCGATGTCCCAAGCGCGAGGCGCGAGCGGTCTCCACGGGTTAGCGTGCGGCAATGCCGACCCGGTTCAATCCGAAATTTTCTCGGAACGAAGACCGCTCCCAGCGCGACCAAAATAGTCGGAAGCCCGTGCGTCATTATGTGACTTATGACACACTTCCGCCCGGGGGGTTTCTGTAACTGAGGCTTTGAACCGTTGCCGAAGGTATAGTGATGAGCAAGCAGGCCGAATTTGCGGTCATTCTGAAGATGAACCCGATGTTCGCCGACCTCGGCGCGGACGAGCTGCAGCGAATCTCGAGCCTCTGCCACACCCAGCATCTGTCGTCGGGCGAGGTGCTGTTCCAGAAGGGCGACCCCGGCAATGCCCTGTTTGGGGTGCGGCGCGGCCAGATTCGCATCGAGACCGGTGCCACCGACGGCAGCCGGCTGACGCTCAACTTCATGGGGCCCGGCGATCTGTTCGGCGAGGTCGCCGTGCTCGACGGGCAGGAGCGCACGGCCGACGCCACCGCCGGTGAAGCGACCGAGCTGTTCGTGCTTCGCCGCGAGGATTTCCTCAGCTTCCTGGAACGCGAGCCCAAGGTGGCGATCAGGATCATTCAGCTGCTGTGCCAGCGCATCCGCTGGCAGAGCGAGCGAATGGAGGAATCGGTGCTGCAGCCGCTGCCGGTCCGGCTGGCACGCCGGCTGTGCGCCTTGGCGGAGGATTTCGGCTCCGAGGTTCATATCTCGCAGGAACAGCTTGGCGTCTTCGTCGGCGCGGCGCGTGAAAGCGTGAACCGCCAGTTGCAGGCCTGGCGCAAGGACAAGATCCTGGATCTGCAACGCGGCCGCATCCTTCTGCATGACCTGACCAAGCTGAACACGATCGCACGCAACGACTAATTGGCCGAGCGCGCAGCGTGCTCACCGCAAATTTGTCGATTGCGGGTCCGGTCCATGGCGGGAACCGCCCGCCATGCATCGTTTCGTATCAGCATCGGCCAAACATGATCGCAATTGGGCCACCACGCCTCACAATTTGCGACATGAACTCTTTTTAACAATTCTAACAGGGTTCAATCCGGCAGCGGAGAGTTCCATTTGCTCGCGCGCGGCGGCGCGCGGGGTGGAGCTTTGCGCGCCAGGCAAGCTTGGTTGGAAGTGACGTCATGAGTCTTGCGTTGCCGGCAATCGCCATCGAGGCCAGTGGTTCTGTTGGCCGTTGGCGCAGAGCTCTCGCGGTCTGGATCGACGCCGTGGAGGACGGCTGGGCCGTTCCGGCCTTGATCGTCGGGTTCGTCGCGGTCTGGATGGTGTATTTCTCGATCGCCTATCTCGGGGGCGATCTCCACCAGGACGTGATCGAGACCTGGTCGCTTGGACGCAGCTTCGACTGGGGTTCGACCAAGCATCCGCCGCTGATGGGCTGGGCGGCGTGGGCCTGGACCACCGTGTTTCCGCTGACCAACTGGTCGTTCAACCTGCTGGCGCTGACCAACGCAGCCGTCGGCCTCTTCGCCGTCGACCTCATCACCCGGCGTTTCGCGCGCGGTGACAAGCGGCTGGTCGTGCTGCTGTTGCTCATGCTGCTGCCGGTCTATCAACTGCATGCGCAGCGCTTCAACGCCAACGCCGTGCTGCTGTCGAGCTGGCCGCTGGCGACCTGGTGTTTCCTGCGCTCGTTCGAGACGCGTCACGTCGGCTGGGCCATCGCGGTCGGCCTGACCGGGGCGCTCGCGATGCTCGGCAAGTACTACTCGGTCTTCCTGATCGCGAGCTTTGCGGTCGCAGCGTTGTGCCACGGCGAGCGTCGGGCCTATTTCACCTCGCCCGCGCCGTGGATCGCGGCGCTGTCCGGCCTGGTCGCGCTGGCGCCTCATATCTATTGGCTGGCCACGACCGGCGCCCAGCCGTTCTCGCATGCAATCGAGCATCACGTCGGCAAGACCGCCGTGGCCGCCCTGGTCGAGGGCAGCGGCTTCCTGTTGGCGATGGCCGGCATCGCCGGTATCCCCGGCCTCATATGGCTCGCCATGACGCGGCCTCGCCCCACCCGCGTGCTGAACGATGCGCTCAGCCTCGACTCCGGACTCCGGCTGCTGGCGATGATCAGCATCGGGACCGTGGTGTTCCCCGCACTGGTCTCGATCGTGTTCGGCACCGACATGCCGCCGCTGTGGGGCCTGCAGGGCGTCTTCCTGTTCGTCATCGTGATCGTGTGTGGCGCGAGCTATCACGCCCCCCGCGACATCACTATCAATCTCGCCGTGGCGACGATCGCGATCGCCGCATTCGCGGCCACCGTCGTGGCGCCCCTCCATGCAGTGTACCGGAACTACGTTCCGTTGAACGAGGGCCGCAACTTCTACGAGCCGGCCGTGACCGAGCTGGACCGCCTGTGGCAGACGGCATCGAACGGCGCCCTTGTCTCCGTCGGCGGCGATGACGGCCTCGCCTTTGCCGCAGCGTTCTACAGTCCCGACCATCCGCACTATGAAATGGCGCTGGTGCACCCGCATGAGCTGCAACCTCCGTCCGAAGCGCTGACTGCGCAGGGCTGGGCGGCGCTGTGCTACGACACCGACATCTCCTGCATCTCCGGCATGCAAGCCGCGGCGGCGCAGGCGCGGCGTTCGGTGCGGGCCGATTTCACGCTCCGGACCAAGCTGTTCGGCCTGGAAGGCGCCAGCCAGGGCTTCGTTGCCCTGATCGTGCCGCCTGAGACCGCCGCGCCAGTCGACGGCGCCCCGAGCGGGGGTCTCGATCTCAGCGCACGCCGCCGCATGCCCTCGACCGCGAACTGAAACAGCTCGTTCCGGCACGTCATCTCATTCCGCAGCCGGCGACATCGCCGACGGCGGCGGCTTTGGCTGATGCGCCGCCTCCGGCCCATGGCCGGACTGCGCCTCGTCGGCGGCATCGCCGGAAGAGACGATCAGCTTGCGGCCAAGGCGGGCGAACAACGCGCCGACATCGTCCATCACCAGGAACATCGCCGGCACAAACAACAGCGACAGCACGGTCGAGAACACCAGCCCGCCGATCACCGCCAGCGCCATCGGCGAGCGGAATTCGCCGCCGGCACCGACCGCGAGCGCGCTCGGCATCATGCCGGCGACCATCGCGATCGTGGTCATCACGATCGGACGGGCCCGCTTCATGCCGGCATCGATGATCGCCTCGTCACGCCTGACGCCGGCATGGATCGCCTCGACCGCGAATTCCACCAGCATGATCGCGTTCTTGGTGACGATGCCCATCAGCATCATCATGCCGATATAGACCGGTATGGTGAGCTGCTTGCCCGTCAGCATCAGCGCGGCGATCGCGCCGCCGATCGACAGCGGCAGCGAGAACAGGATCGTGATCGGCTGCAGGAACGTGCCGAACAGCAGCACCAGCACGGCGTAGACGATCATCAAGCCCGCCGTGATCGCCGTGATGAAGCCCGACGCCAGCTCGTTCAGGCTCTCGGCATCATCGGACGGGATCAGCTTGACGCTGGCCGGCATGCTCTTTCTGACCGGCAGCTCGTCGATCTGCTTGGTTGCGTCGCCGAGCGCCGCAAGTCCGACGAGGTCGGCGGCGACGGTGGCCTGCCGCCCGCGATCGTAGCGGCTGATGCTGGTCGGGCCCTGGTCGAGCTTGATGTCGGCGACGACGGCCAGCGGCACGCCGCCCTTTTCGCCGTACTGGCCGAGCGGCACCCGCAACTGTTCGAGGATCTTCACGTCGCTGCGCGCCGCGTCCTCGAGTTGCACCCGGATCGGGACCAGCCGGCCGCCGGCGTCATACTTCGCCAGCGCAGGTCCAACATCTCCGATCGTGGCGACGCGGATCGTCTGCGACAGGCTTTCGGTCGACACGCCCAGACGTGCCGCCAGATCCGCGCGCGGCTGCACCCGCAACTCCGGCCGGTCGAGCGAAGTGTCCGACACCACGTTGGAGATGATCGGAATCCGCCTCATCTGCGAGGCGAGCTCGCTCGCAACGTTGTCGACCAGCTTGGGATCCGAGCCCGTCAGCACCAGCTTGATCGGGCGCAGACCATTTTCGTCTGTGAACCAGAAACGGATGTCCGGAATGGTTTCGAGATCCTTGGTGATCTCGAGCTCGAGCTCTTTCTGGGTGATCTTGCGCTCGGTCTTCGGCGTGTAGTTGACGATCATTCCGGCGCGACGAACCTCCATCGCGCCCTGAAGCCGGCCGCCGTCGACGAACACGCTGCGGACCTCGGGCCGCTTGCGCAGGCGCGCGACGATGTCCTCGGTGACCTTCTCGGTGTAGGCGAGCTGCGCGCCTGGCGGCAGCTCGATCGCGAGCAGCGATCGCGCCGCGTCCTGCGCCGGCAAGAACCCTTGCGACAGCAGCGTCGTGCTCCAAATCGAGGCAGCGAAGATCCCGATGCCGAGCAGCACCGTGACAAAGTAGTGCTTTACCGACCACGTCACGATGCGCTGATAGGCACGCAGGATGAACCCCGGCGGCGGATCGTCGTGCTTGTGGTCCTTGAGGAAGTAGGCCGCCAGCATCGGCGTGACGAAGCGCGCCGCCAGCAGCGAGAAGAACACCTGCACCGAGACGGTGATGCCGAACTGCTTGAAGAACTGTCCGGCGATGCCGGACATGAAGCTCGCCGGCGCAAAGATCGCGATGATGGTGAGGCTGATCGCGATGACCGCGAGCCCGATCTCGTCGGCGGCATCGAGCGCCGCGCGATAGGGCGACTTCCCCATCCGCATGTGGCGCACGATGTTCTCGATCTCGACGATGGCGTCGTCGACGAGAATACCGGTCGACAACGTGATCGCCAGGAACGACACCATGTTCAGCGAGAAGCCGAGAATATCCATCGCCCAGAAGGCCGGAAAGATCGACAGCGGCAGCGAGATCGCCGCGATCACCGTGGCCCTGAAGTCGCGCAGGAACAAGAGCACGATGATGACGGCCAGGATCGCGCCCTCGAACAGGGTCGAGATCGCCGCTTCGTAATTGCCCTTGGTGAAATCGACCGACGTATCGATCAGCTTCAGCTCGACATCGGGATGGGCGGCCCTGACCTGGTCGATGCGCTTCTGGACCGCGGCAGCGACGACCACGTCGCTGGCGCCCTTGGCGCGCTTGATGCCGAGCGCGACCACCGGCTCGCCGTTGAAGCGCGCAAAGGTGCGCCGATCGGCAATCGTGTCGGTGACCGTCCCGAGATCGGCGAGCCGGACCTCGCCGCCGCCGAACAAGGGAATCATCGTGTTGGACAGCTCGTTCAGCGTCTTGGCGCCGGCAAGCGTGCGGATCGCCTGGTCGTTCTTGCCGATCTCGGCGCGGCCGCCAGCGACGTCCACATTGGTGCCGCGCAGACTCTGGCTCACATTGACGGCGGTGAGACCCATGGCCTGCAGCCGGTCGGGATCGAGCGAGACCAGAATCTCGCGCTCGACGCCGCCGATGCGCTCGACCTGGCTGACGCCGCGCACGCCCTGCAGCTCGCGCTTGACGACGTCGTCGACGAAGAACGACAGCTGCTCCGGGGTCTTGCCCGGTGAGATCGCCGCATAGGTGACGATCGGCAGGCCGATCTTGTCGACGCGCGAGATCAGCGGCTCGGTGACGTTCTGCGGCAGGTCGGAACGAACCCGGGTGACGGCGTCCTTGACGTCGTTGATGGCGCGATCGGTGTTGGTCTCGAGCGCGAACGTAATCGTCGTCACGGACAGGCCATCGGTGATCAGCGACTGGATGTGGCGCGCGCCCTCGACGCCGGAGACGCCGTCCTCGATGATCTTGGTGACCTGGGATTCAAGCTCCGACGGCGCCGCGCCGAACTGCGCCACCGCGACCGAGATCACCGGAATGTCGGCGTTCGGCAGCCGGGTGACCGCGAGCTTGGTGAAGCTCATCCAGCCCAGGATCAGCAGGATGATGGAGAAGAGGATCGACGGCAGCGGGTTCCTGATCGACCATGCCGAAATGTTCAGTGCCATCAGCGTACCCGCGTGCGATCGATGTCTTCGGCAAACATGGTCTTGATCTGGTCGCCATCGTGCAGCGAGCTGCCGGCGTCGGCCACCACGATTTCTCCCTCTGTCAGCCCGTCGAGGATCTCGCTCGCCGTATCCGACACCAGGCCGACCCGCACCCGGCGGGTCTCGATCGTGTTGCCCTTCACGACCTGGATGGTGAGATGATCGATCGCCGTATTGGGCACGGCGACGCCGCAGCTCCGCCGGGCATCGATATTGGCGCGCGCGAACATGCCGGGCTTGAGCGACGGATTGCTGGTCAGCGCGATGCGCACATGGCCCAGCTGCGTGGTCCGGTCGACCTGCGGCGCCACCACGCGCAGGCGGCCGACAATGTCGGGTAGGTTGTCGCGAGTGATGCGCACCGGCGCGCCCGTGCCGAGCTTCAGGAGATGAACGCTCGGAACTTCGGCGTCGAGCTCCAGCTCGTTGTTCACGGCGATGCGGAACATCGGACCGGCCTGCGGCGAGGCCGGCGCACCGGCGATCGTGCGGACCTCGGTGACGAGTCCTGCGGCCGGCGCACGCAGCGACGCCGGCCGGTTCGCGGCCGCCGCCGGCGCTCCCGGCTGCGGCGGTGACGGCGTCAGACGCGCCAGCTCCTGGTTCTCGGTAACGGTGTCGCCCTCCTTGACCAGAACGTCGATGACCCGCGAGCCTTCCTGATCGGCGCCGACCACCGCTTCGCGGCGGGCCACGACGAAGCCGGTGACGCGCACGAGATCTGAGAAGCAGGCCTTCACCGCCTTGGTCACCAGCACCTGGGCCTGCATCGGCGGCTCCTCGGCGGTGTGATGGGGACGATGCTCATACCAGTAATAGCCGGCGAACAGGGCCACGAAGACGACCGCACTGGCCGCGGACTTGAGGGATTTTGGCAGCTTCATCGGCAGGGTGATCCGGTCGGCGCGAGATGCGGGTTATGGATGCTGCGAATTTGGCACGGGGCGCTCCGACAAGGCGATGCGCCCCGCAATCCTGCGGGACGCATCCGGCCACCTCGATCTCCGGCCACGCGACCTCCGACGGCGCTTGATGGACGCGGCGCTACTTGGCCGCCGCCGTCTTGCTCTGCATGTTGACGACCTGAACGCGGCGATTCACCTCGGCGAGCGGCTGGCTCGGATCCTTCAGCTTGCTCTTGCCATAGCCCACCGTCACCAGGTCGGCGCCGGCGATGCCGAACTTCTCGACCAGATAGCGCTTGATCGAATCGGCGCGGCGCTCGGAGAGATCCTGATTGTAGGCCTCGCCACCGGCGGCATCGGTATGACCGGCGACGACGAAGGTCGACCCTTTCAGCTCGGCGTTGGTCAGCGCCCGGCCGAGCGCCTGCACCGACGGCAGCGACTTCTGGCTGATGTTGGCGGAGTTGTAGTCGAAGGTGATCTCGAGGTCGATGTTCGGCTTGGTCTTGGCGACCGCCGCGATCTCCTCGCGCTCGGCAGTGGACAGCGACCGCGTCGAGCGGCCGCGAATGCTCTGCAGGAACTTGTCCTGCTCCGGCGCGACCGCGGGTGTGGCCTCCGACGGCGGCGACATCGACAGTCCCCGGGTCAGCGGCCTCTTCGGCCCGGCCAGGGCGCGGACGATCTGATCCTCGCTGACATCATCGGCGGCGAAGGCCGGCATCGCGCTCAGCGACGCGGCCGCGCTCAGGACCGTCGCGGCCAGGAGAGCCGTCAGGCCGGCGGTCATCGTCGAATTCGTTTTCGGTGCGGTCATTGCCAATCCCTCCTCACGCGAACTGATCGTCCCGGTCTCCGCCGCGCCCGGCGCGACACCCGGCTGTTCGCTGTTATGTCGGTCCGGCCTGCCGCATGGTTCGAGCCGGCCGGCCGACGCGCGCAACAAATCAGCGCACGCCGTAGGCTTCGAACTCGCGGACGATGTTGGGGTCCATCGCCTTGGCGTTGGCGATGTCGAGCGCGCCCTCCTGCGCGGCTCCGTTACGCTGTTTGGCGAGACCGCGGCCGTACAATGACGACGTCAGCCGCGGGTTGATCTTCAGCGCCGCATCGAAATCGGCGATGGCGTTCTTGACCGCGCCGCTCTTGAGGTTGACCAGCCCGCGGCTGTCGAGCGCGTCCACGAAATTCGGCCGCAGCCGCAGCGCCTCGTTGCAGTCGCGCAGCGCAGGTTGCAGCTCGCCGACGACGGTGCGGGCCCAGCAGCGGTTGTTGAGCGCCTCGACGTCCTTCGGATTGATCCGGATGGTGTCGTCGAAATCGCGGATCGCCTGCGCGTAGGCGCCCTTGCTCGCATACACCTGGCCGCGCCGGTACAGCGCGCCGGCATCCTCCGGATTGGCCGCGATCTTGGCGCTCAGGCTCTTGATCGTCGGATCCTCGGCGAACGGATCCTGCGCGGGCGCTGCTGGGGCCGCAGGCGCGGCGGGCGCGACGTTCGCGATCACGGGAGATGGCGCGGGCGCCGGCGGCGCCGGAGCAACCGGCGCGGGCGACGGGGTGTCCACCTTCTGCACCGGCGTCGGCTGCGGCGCGGGCGGAGCCGGCGGCAGCGGCGACGGCACCGGCGGCGCCACCACGACCTGTGTCGGGGTCGGCGCAGGTACAGGTACAGGTGCAGGCGCCGGCGCGGCATTGCTCTCGGCCGGCGGCGGCCTGACGCCGCCATTGCCCGGCACGAAGGAGAAGTCCTCCGCCAACGACGACGAGATCCACGGCACCTGCTCGCTGCGCGAGGCGCGGGTGACGCCGACGCGGGTGCGGTTCAGCGTCTCCTCGGCGGTGAGGTCGGGAACGCGGATCTCCTTCAGGAGCTCCTGCACGAACAGGCTGCGATCGCGCCCGCCATCCGTCACGACAGCGGACAGCGCCGCCGAGTACATCACCAAAGTACCGCTCGGTGCGATGACCGGCGCGAGGCCGGCCGAGGCGGTGCGGAACCTGCGCTCATAGGGATTGCGCCGGGAGGCATCGAGCAGCGCGATCTTCACGCCGGCGCCGCGGCTGTTGATCTCCTGCAGCACCTGCTCGAGGCCGATGCCGTCGCGCCGCACGTCGGCCTCCTGCCAGATCTGCGCATCGACCGGGATCATGTAGCTCTGTCGGCTCGACTGGATGCCGTAGCCGGAGAAGAACAGCAGCGCCACCGAGCCCGGCTTGATCTTGCCATAGAGCCGATCGAGGCCGCGGCGCATCGCGTCGCCGCCGGCATTTTCCAGCGTCTCGACGCTGAAACCGTCACGCTTCAACTCGTCGGTGAGATCGCGGGCATCGTTGACCGGTTCCTTGAGCGGCGCCTCGGCATCCGGATATTTCGCATTGCCAATCACCAGGGCGAAGCGGTCGCCGGCCGCGTGCGCGGGCCCGGAGACAACGGCCGAAAACGCGACGGAGAACATCAGGCCGAGCGGCAACAGCAGGCGGAAAGTCATCACGATGGCGGTCCAGCGGTCAGCAATCAGGCGCCGTCCAGCTTGCGCCGCGGCGACCATATCCCACGCGTCAGGCATTATCAAATCGCCGTGACGGCACGTCAACCGCTTGCAGAGGTTGACGAATCGTCTGAGGCGGCGACCGCCCGCAGGAGCCTCTTGCGAGCTGCGGGCCATGACACGAGCGGACCATGCAACGATCCCAATGGCTTGAAATGTGAGATGCCTCACGCTGTGTCGCGGCAGCGCAGCGTCCGGTTCGACGAGCACCGCGATTGACCTCGATGCGATTGACCTCGATCCCTGCCGATGGCTCGATGGTGGCCGCGCCCAACCAACGAGAAGGCCATTATGGGGAACGCCGCCGAGATCTACGCGCTGCGCTACGCGACGATGTCGCCGCGCACGCCGCACATGAACTTCCTGCAGCCCGATCCGCACGACAGCACGGCGCAGGACCTCGACTATTTCGTGTGGCTGATCCGCCGTGACGGGCGCGACATCCTGGTCGACACCGGCTTCAACGCCGCGGAGGCCGAGATCCGCCATCGCACCCTGACGCGCGATCCGATCGATGCGCTCGCTTCCTTCGGCGTCGCGGCGGCCGACATCCGCGACATCATCGTGACCCATCTGCACTACGATCACGCCGGCAATCTCGACCGCTTCCCGAACGCGCGCTTTCACCTGCAGGAGCGCGAGATGGCGTATGCGACCGGACGCTGCATGTGCAACGGCATGCTGCGCTACCCGTTCACGGTCGAGCACGTCACCACCATGGTGCGCCACGTCTATGGCGAGCGCGTCACCTTCCACAACGGCGACAGCGAGGTCGCGCCGGGCGTCACCGTGCACCGGGTCGGCGGCCATTCCGACGGGCTGCAGGTGGTGCGCGTCGACACCGCGCGCGGCCCGGTCGTGCTCGCCTCCGACGCCGCGCATTACTACGCCAACCTGCAGCGCCGCAGCCCGTTTCCGATCGTGCTCAACATCGGCGACATGATCCAGGGCTGGGAGATCATCGAGCGCCTCGCCGGGCATCCGGATCGATTCATTCCGGGCCACGATCCGCTGGTGACCGAACTCTATCCGCGCGTGAGCGAGGCGGCCGATGCCTACGCACTGCATGTGGCGCCGTCTCGGTCGTTTGCGAGATAGCGGCGCGGCAGGACCAAGTGACGTGACAGGAATGAGCATCGTTTCCGCCATCCCGAGGCGGTGCTGATTTTCTTCGCCGTCATCGCCTGGCTCGAACGGGCGATCCAGGACTCCGAGACGGACAGGCTCAATCACCACGGCCGCGGCGTACTGGACCACCCGCCTGCGCGGGTGATCGACGAAGCGCCGCGCGAACATGACACTTCGGTCTCGCGGCGCGTTTCGCGTCCGAGCTTTACTCATCGAGACACCCTCTTCTGAACAGAGGGCGCAGGGAGAGCCAGGCCTCGGCTGAGGCCTGCGGTCCGCCTGCGAGAAAAAATGCAGGCGGCAGAACCACAGGTACAGCCGGAATGACCCGGCCCTCCCTGCGCGATGGCTTTACGATTTATACGCAGTCTCCTCGGTGACCGGCTTGTTTGTCACCGTGGCGACGACGCGCGCATCACGCGCGCCGCGCGGACCTCAGCGTCGGGAGGCCAGGACCCTGCGACTTCACCGTCCGCAGCATGGCGTACGTCCGCGTGCTCTCACGCTGCGCCCCGCCGCGGCCATCGCATCCCACCTCAACGCGTCGTGACGTTCGCGAAAGCGCCCCTCTTCAATGAGGCGGGACGGGCGGAAGTCTCCACCTGATTTGCCCGACGGCACAAGCGATTTCTTTTTTACCGAACATCTGGACAGCCCAGATCAAGTTGAGATGACTGAATAAATCGGCCGCTACGCGCAGATGCAGATTGACGTGCTCCGTCATTGCGGGGAGCGAAGCGACGAAGCAATCCAACCGCCCCGGAATGATTGTGAACATTCAATGCAGCTCCACCTTCGCCTTCTTCGCCAGGTGGTCGCCGAGGAATCGCACGTCCCAATTGGTCAGCCGCACGCAGCCATGCGACTCCGACTTGCCGACCTTGGACGGCTCGGCCGTGCCGTGGATGCCGTAGCCGTTGCCGACCGACAGGCCGATCCAATAGGCGCCGACCGGGTTGTTCGGGCCGGGCTTGATGGTGAACGGCTTGCGCGACTTGACGCCCTTGAACTCGTAGTCCGGATTGTAGCGGTAGTTGGGATCGGCATCCCGCGAGGTGACCTTGAAGGTGCCGTCGGGCGTCGGCTTTTCGTCGCTGCCGACCGTGGCGGGAAACACCGCCACCAGCTTGCCGTCGCGGTCGAACGCCTGCACCGTGCCGGCGTCCTTGCTGATGTCGAGCCGCATGATCTCCGGCGCCTTCTCGTCCGGCCTGATCACATTGGCGACGGCGATCTGCTCGCCCTCCTTGTCGAAGCTGGCTTTCGGATTGAGCGCCGACAGCAGCGCTTCGCTCATGTGGAATTTCTCGGCCAGCGCCTCGCGCGGCGAGGTGTAGCCGAGCGCCGGCAGGTCCTTCATGTCCTCCATGTGCTGCGGCAGCTTCTTCAGGAACGGCCCTTTCACATCGTCGCGGGTGATCGTGTAGGAGACGATCGCCGGCGCCTGGTCGCCGCGCAGCAGCGCCTCCCACAGCTCGGGCGTCAGCTTCGCATCACCGGCAAGCTCCTTGGCGCGCGCGAACGCGGCGAGCGCCTTGCGCGCATTGTCGCCGAAGCGGCCGTCGATCTCGCCGGGAGAGACATGCGCGCGATCGAGCAGCACCTGGGCGCGGATCGCCACCGGATCCATCTTCTCCTCGGCAGGCGGCCGCTTGCGCAGCTCGGCGCTGTTGACGGCGTCGGCGGTGAGCTCGGCGGAGACCGCAGGCGTGACGACGACGGCGCAGAGCAGAAGCGGTATCCAGAGCCGAAGCATGGTCGTGAGTCCCAGGTGAAAGACGGCTGACATTCGGCAGCGTCAACGTGGACCCGGCCGAGAAGTTCGGCACCATCGGCTGAACGTCGCGGCATCCTGGCGCGACTACCAGGGACGCGGGTCGGCTGGCCCGGCGGCGGTGCGTCTGCTATCCCGGCGACAGCCGTGCAATGAATTGGGTTCGCGAGGATCGGTTTCGGATGGGACATGCCGCAATTGCCGCCACGATGCGCCGGATGCCGATGCTCGCCGCCGCCGGCCTGCTGGCGATGATCCAGGCTGCGGCAGCCGATGACGGCGCGCCGAAGGGCGCCGCGGTCAGCGTGCTCAAGGCGACCAAGGCCTGCTTCGACAACACGGTCGAGGTGTCCGGCATGGTGCTGGCGCGCGACGAGACCGCCGTCAGGCCCGATCGTCCCGGCCTGAAGGTCGCGGAGGTGCTGGTCGATGCCGGCGACACCGTCACGGCCGGACAGAACCTGGCGCGGCTGACGCCGCCGGAGGGCGGCACGATCATGATCCAGGCGCCGGTCGCAGGCACCATCCTGTCGTCGAGCGCCACCATCGGGGCGTTCGCCTCCGGTCGCGGCGAGGCGCTGTTCTCGATTCTCGCCCGCAACGAATATGATCTCGTCGGCCTGGTGCCATCAGCCCAGCTCGGCAAGCTCGCGGTCAACCAGACGGCGCGGATCCGCATCGTCGGGGCCGGCGAGGTCGAGGGCAAGATCCGAAGGGTGGCGCCGACCGTCGAGCCGAACAGCCAGCTCGGCCAGGCCTTCATCGGCATCACCGGCACGGCGCGGTTGCTGGTCAATTCGTTCGGCCGCGCCGTGATCAAGATCGGCCAGAGCTGCGGCGTCGCGGTGCCGCTGACCGCCGTGCTGTACGATCCCGACGGCACGGTGGTGCAGGTGGTCCGGGCCCAGCGGATCGAGACCAAGCGGGTCGAGATCGGCCTGATGGCCGGCGGCCAGGTCGAGATCCGCGACGGCCTCGCCGAGGGCGACGTCGTCGTCACCCGCGCCGGCGCGCTGCTGCGCGAGGGCGACCCGGTGCGGCCGGTGATGGCGAGCAATTGAAAGACGCGACGCCGCAGGGGTCTGAGGGGCACGCGGCCCCACCCTCCCCTGGAGGGGGAGGGTCGTCGCGCGGCGCGCCAGCGTCGTGCGGCGGGGTGGGGTGGAGCCAGGGATGACGGCGCAAGTGGAGAGATCACCCCACCCCGCCCCACGGTTCGCTTCGCTCGCCGTGAGGCGACCCTCCCCCTCCAGGGGAGGGTGGGAGGCCGCCGAGAGGGCGGAGCATCTCAGGCGCGGGACAGGCTAAGCTCAGCTGCCGGCGTTCGCGACGTCGGCACTGAAGCGGATGTCCTCGACCAGCGAGGATGACACGGTCGGCACCTGCTCGCCGTCGGAGCTGCGGGCGATGGCGTTGCGGGTCTTGTTGAACACGGTCTCGGCGCTCGGGCTCTTGCCGAGCTGGTTCAGCAGCTCGGTGACCAGCACGCTGTTCTGGCCCTTCGGATCGTCCAGCACCTTGCCCGGCGTCGCCGACGACAGGATCAGGGCGTTGGCCGGCGCATTGATCGGCGCCAGGCCGTGCGAATAGGCGCGGAAGCGGCGCTCATAGGGATTGCGGCGGGCGGCGTCGATCACCACCAGCTTGGCGCGCGCGCCCTGCTCGCGGACGGTATCGAGCAGGCGCTCGATGCTGGTGCCGTCGCGGCGTACGTCGGCTTCCCGCCAGATCTTGGCGTCGACCGGGATCATGTAGCTCTCGCGTCCGGCCTGGATGGCGTAGCCGCCGAAGAACAGCATCACGACCGAGTCGGGCTTGATCCTGGCCTTCAGGCGCTCGACCGCGCGGGCCATGTCGTCCTTGTTGGCATCCTCGACGACGTCGACGTCGAAGCCGTCGCGGCGCAGCGCGCCGGTCAGTGCACGGGCATCGTTGATCGGCTGGACGAGTGGCGCGTTGGCGTCGGGATAGTGACCATTGCCGATCACGAGCGCGAGGCGCGCGCCGTTGCCGGTCGCCACGCTGCTCTGCTCGGAGGCCGCGGCCTTGGGCGCCTCGAGCGAACGCTTGTTCAGGGCAGCATGCGCGCCGATCGCGAGCGACACCGTGCAGAGAAGCGCGGCGGCGATCACGGCCGATCGGCGGGAAAGAGAAGGCTGCCTTGCGGTCATCACGTCAATCCTGGTCCGAGCCTGCCCATCGATGCCAAAGGGGTGCACCCTTTGGTCGCGCTGGCGCCTCTGAGGTTTGAGGGGTTGCGAGACGATGTGTCGTCTCAATGCGCGCAAATTGCGGCGCCGCAACGAAGAAAGGCTTAACCCGAACCCGCGTCCCAAGCAACATCGGAACACCATTGACTTTTCAAGCACTTGAAGAGAAACGCAAATTTAACCATGACGGCGATCTCCAAACGGCCCCGGACGGACCGCCCGGGAGACCACATTGCCGCCAAATCCGCCTCCCGCGCCGTGACCGCCGTCACGTTGTCTTTGGCCGTCCAGCGTGTCAGTTTGCCCAATGCATGCGCGTGACGCACCGTTTGCCGGGCGTCTCGAGCAACGCATGCCGCTCGTCCTGCCTTCGACAACCCGCGAGTCCTCGCTTGAGTTTCCAGTATTTCGCCGGCGCGGCCTGTCGCGCACTGACGGCCCGGAAGGATGGGCCCTCGCTGTACGAGGTCTGCGATCCCATCCTGCGCCGGCCCGGCAGCGGCGACCCGCATCTGTCGAAATTCTACCGGACCGCGCTCGGGAACCCGGCGCTGCGCGCATTGCTGCGCCGGGCCGGCCTGCCCGAGTTGAACGATCCCGCTGTTCTCAATGCGCTGCGCGACGCGCTGGTCCTTGCCCGCGACAATCCGACGCCGGACTGGGAGCAGGTCGGCCGCCCCGTCGCCGATCTGGTCGACAGCGTCGCCTTGCACCACCCTGCCCCGCCGCGCCGGACTGCGGCGGCGGCCATGCCGCCGGCCGGCGAGGTCGATCGCGTGATCCGGGCCTGTGGCGCCGATCTGCTCGGCTCGTTCAGCCGCAATGGCTTCATCCCGACCTATGCCGCCTTCAACCTGATCGGCGATCCCGACATGAAGGGCCGCGAGGTAAAGATGGCGCTGCAGGGGCTCGACGCCCGCGGCTACAAGAACTCGACCTTGCTGTTCAACCTCGCCCGCGTCTTCATCGCGCGATCGCCGGCGGCCGCGGTGATCAATCCGCCGTGGCGCGGCATCGCCGAGCCAATGTGGGAGCCGGTGCAGATCCGCCACCGCTCGGCCTATTACGACGCGTTCTTCACCGAGGCGCTGCTGAGCTATCTGGAGACGGGCCTCGCGTCATCGGAGCAGACAAGCGCGGCGCGCAGCGCCATCGCCGCCATGGTCGAGTTCTGCCTGACCATCAGCCGCGAGGAGGTGCGCGGCGCCGACGGCAAGAGCTACAATGTCGTCACCGCGCTGGCGCCGCCGCCGCATCCGCGCTTCTCGCGCTTCTTCACCCAGATCAAGCAGGACCTCGGCTTCGGCATCTACGTGCCGGATTGCGACACCACGGCGTGCTCGTTCTCGGCGGCGACGCAGGCCGGCTCGGACGATCCGATGTTGAG
This sequence comes from Bradyrhizobium sp. HKCCYLRH1034, assembly GCF_051168375.1. NCBI lineage: Bacteria > Pseudomonadati > Pseudomonadota > Alphaproteobacteria > Hyphomicrobiales > Nitrobacteraceae > Bradyrhizobium > Bradyrhizobium sp. HKCCYLRH1034. The sequence goes on from NZ_JBNPUW010000014.1 coordinate 167,828, forward strand.
CCAGCCGCTGCTGGATTTCTATGCGGGCTACCAGGTGCGCGCCGGCGGCAACGAGCCGCGCGTGACGGTGCCGATCAACGACAACATCGACTATGAGGGCGGTGTCGCGACCTGGATCGACAGCCTGGCCGGCGAGCGGCCCTACGGCAATGATCTCGATCCGACGTTGAACCTCGACGTGCTCGAGGTATCGTTCCGCAATCTCGGGCGCTGGCAGATCCTGGAGACGCAAGCCCGGCTCGACGTCGTCAGGCGGATCGTCGGCTTCCAGCAGCGGCTGGTGCTGAGCGGCGCCTTCGCCGACCCCCGCTCGCACATCTATTATCTGCCGGAGCTGTACTGCGCCTATTTCGGCCGCTGCTACCACGCCTTCATGGCGCTGCCGCCGGCGGCGCGGCAGGCGATCGATCCCGACGGCGCGTTCGAGCTCATTCGCCTGCGCGTGCTGGCCTATGTCGAGGACGAGCTGGTCGGCCGCGAGATGAACCCGTTCGACGCCGCGCTGGCGCTGATCGCGCTCGGCCATCTCGGCGGCGCTGCGGCGAGCTTCGCGCCCGCAGTGCATTGCATCGTGACGTCGTTCGGCGAGGGTGGCCGGCGGCATCCGTACCGCGCCTATGAGTGGAACAAGATGAAGACCCCGACCCGGATCCTGGTCGGCGGCCCCGAGGTGACATCTGCCTTCGTGCTGATGGGCCTGGCGCTGGCGCGGCGGGTCGTCGTGCGGTGAGGGAGTGATGGCGGTCGGCTCCCCTCCCCCTTGCGGGAAAGGGAGCGCACTGCCGTCGAGGTGATAGCTCGAGTCGCCCTTCTCTCAGCCCGCCATCGCGCGAAGTTGAGCGGCTCAGCCAATCACGGCGCTGGAACCGCGGGCCGATCCGCCGCACAATTGCTACAGCCTTCCCATCCCCAAGGACGACCCGCGCCCGTTGATGTCGATGAAACCAGCTTTGCTTGCGCTCCTCCTGCTGCTGCCCTCCGTCGCGTCCGCGGCCGACATCACCGGGATTCCCAAGATCCGTGAGGCCGATGGGATCACGATCGGGACCACCCGCATCCGGCTCGGCGGCATCGACGCGCCCTCCGTGGATCAGCTCTGCCTCAACAAGAACGGCGAGCGCTGGACCTGCGGCGTTGCGGCGCGTGACGAGCTGATCAAGTACGTCGACGGCAAGAGCTGGACCTGCCATCCGCGCTCGATCGACCGCCGCGGCCGCCAGGTCGCGCGCTGCGACGTCGATGGCGAGGACATCCAGAAATGGCTGGTGCGCAGCGGCTGGGCGCTGGCCTATCGCACCCTCTCGCATGACTACGAGCCCGACGAGGCGGAGGCGCGCGCAGCCAAGGCCGGCATGTGGCAGGGCGCGTTCATCGCGCCATGGGACTGGCGCGTGCGCAACAAGAAGACTGCGATCCTCGGGGCCACCAACCCGCCGGAGGGCGCGCGCAAAATCCTGCTCGCCTCGGCCTCGGGCCCGGTCGCGCCCTCGCCGGACTGCACCATCAAGGGCAATGTCAACGGCGCCGGCGAGTGCATCTATCACACGCCGCAGAGCCGCTGGTACGCGCAGATCAAGATGCACGTCGCCAAGGGCACCCGCTGGTTCTGCTCGGTCGAGGAGGCCGAGGCCGCCGGCTGCCGCGAAACGAGGCGCTGACGGCCCGACCCGCCGGCCTGCCGGGGCATGCCAGCCCCCCGGCTTCTCCGGCTTTTCTTAATGCGCCGCGCCACGTAAAACGACCATGGGCCGGCCGTGTGCGAGAGCCCGTCACCACCCTCAACCGCCAAACCACATCGCCGAGGACACTGACAATGACCGTTCGCGCGGGCCGGGAGTTTCTGGCCATCCCGGGACCCACCACGATGCCCGACGAGGTGCTGCAGGCGATGCACCGCCCCGCGCTCGACATCTACTCCAAGCAGATGGTCGAGCTGACCGACGGCATCATGTCCGATCTCGGCCGGCTGTTCGCCACCAAGGGCAAGACCTACATCTACATCGCCAACGGTCACGGCGCCTGGGAGGCGGTGCTCTCCAACGTGCTGGCGCGCGGCGACAAGGTGCTGGTGCTGGAGAGCGGCCGCTTCGCGATCGGCTGGGGCAATGCGGCGCGCGCGATGGGCGCCGAGGTCGAAGTGCTCCGCGGCGACTGGCGCCGCGCGGTGCGGCCGGCCGAGGTCGAGGCGCGGCTGCGCGCCGACAAGGAGCACAGCATCAAGGCGATCGTGGTGGCGCAGATCGATACGGCGTCCGGCGTCGTCAACGACGTCGAGGCGATCGGCCGCGCCATCAAGGCCGCGGGCCATCCGGCACTGTACATGGTCGACACCGTAGCCTCGCTCGGCTGCATGCCGTTCGAGATGGATGCCTGGGGCATCGACGTCGCGATGTCCGGGTCGCAGAAGGGCCTGATGACGCCGCCGGGTCTCGGCTTCGTCGCGGCCAATGACCGCGCGCTCGAGGCGCACAAGCGCGCCAACATGCGCACGCCCTATTGGGACTGGAGCGAGCGCGAGGGCACCGAGCACTATCGCAAATATGGCGGCACCGCGCCGGTGCATCTGCTGTTCGCACTGCGCCAGGCCATGGACATGCTGTTCGCCGAAGGACTGCCGCATGCCTTCCGCCGCCATGAGCTGTTGGCTGAGGCCGTGCGCCGCGCGGTGGCGAAGTGGAGCGAGGGCCAGGTGATCGGTTTCAACATCGAAGACGCCGCCGAGCGCTCCAACACCGTGACCACTGTGCTGGTCGGCGAAGGTTATGATCCGGCCGTGTTGCAGACCTACTGCAAGGAGCAGTGCGGCGTCGTGCTCGGCACCGGGATCGGCGATCTCCAGGGCCAGGCGTTCCGCATCGCCCATATGGGCCATGTCAACGCGCCGATGGTGCTGGGCACGCTCGGCGTGATCGAAATGGCGCTGGTGGCGTTGAAGATTCCGCACGGCCGCGGCGGCCTCGACGCCGCGATCCAATGGCTCGGCGAGAGCGTGACCCCGTAAAGGACGACATGACCGACTTGAGCACCAAGGCGCCGGTGGCGCCGCGCCATCCGCACAGCTTCACCCGTCACGGCATCACCGTAAGCGACGACTATGCGTGGCTGAAAGACGCGCGGTGGCAGGAGGTGCTGCACGATCCGTCGCTGCTGGATGCTGATATCCGCGCCTATCTCGAGGCCGAGAACGCCTATGCGGAATCCGTGCTCGGCCACACCTCACCGCTGCAGAAGAAGCTCGTCGCGGAGATGCGCGGCCGCATCAAGGAGGACGATTCCTCGGTGCCGTCGCCGGACGGGCCCTACGCCTATTTCCGCAAATATCGCGAGGGCGGCCAGCACGAGCTGTTCTGCCGGACGCCGCGCAACGGCGGGGCGGAGACGATTGGGCTCGATGGCGATGCGCTGGCGCGAGGCCACGACTATTTCAAGTTCGGCGGCAGCAGGCATTCGCACGACCACAAGCGCGTCGCCTGGAGCGCCGACACCAAGGGCTCGGAATATTTCACCATCCGCGTCCGCGACTGGGATAGCGGCGATGACCTCGCCGACGTCGTCGAGGAGACCGACGGCGGCGCGGTGTGGTCGCGCGACTGCACGAGCTTCTTCTACGTCAAGCTCGACGACAATCACCGTCCGATGCAGGTGTGGCGGCATAAGCTCGGCACCAGGCAGGCCGATGACGTTCTGGTGTACGAGGAGAAGGACACCGGCTGGTTCACCCATGTGCACGAGTCGACGTCGGGCCGGTTCTGCGTCATCGCCGGCGGCGACCACGAGACATCAGAACAACGGTTGATCGATCTCGATGCTCCCGAGGCGCCGCCGCGCCTCGTGGCCGCGCGCGAGAACGGCGTGCAATATTCGATCGCCGACCGCGGCGATGAGCTGTTCATCCTGACCAATGCCGACGGCGCCATCGACTTCAAGATCGTCACCGCGCCGCTGTCCGCGCCCGAGCGCGCCAACTGGCGCGACCTCATTCCGCACCGCGCCGGCATCTACGTACTCGACCACGATCTGTATGCCGGGCACCTGGTGCGGCTGGAGCGCGCCAATGCGCTGCCGTCGATCGTCATCCGCGATCTCGCATCCGGCGAGGAGCACGCGATCGCCTTCGACGAAGGCGCCTATTCGCTCGACGCGATGGGCTCCTACGAGTTCGACACCACCAATCTGCGCTTTGCCTATTCGTCGATGACGACGCCGTCGGAGGTGTGGGACTACGACATGGTGACGCGCGCAAAAACCCTGCGCAAGCGCCAGGAGATTCCGTCCGGGCACAATCCGGCCGACTACGTCACCACGCGCATCATGGCCAAGGCGGAGGACGGTGCCGAGGTGCCGGTGTCGCTGCTGCACCGGCGCGACCTCAGGGCCGATGGCTCAGCGCCGCTGCTGCTGTATGGCTACGGGTCCTATGGTCATGCGATGCCGGCCTCGTTCTCGGCCAACCGGCTGTCGCTGGTCGACCGCGGCTTCGTCTATGCCATCGCGCACATCCGCGGCGGCACCGACAAGGGCTGGGGCTGGTACCTTCAAGGCAAGCGCGCGAAGAAGACCAACAGCTTCGACGATTTCGCGGCCTGCGCGCGGGCGCTGATCGCGGCGAACTACACCAGCGCCAGGCGCATCGTCGGCCATGGCGGCAGCGCCGGCGGCATGCTGATGGGCGCGGTTGCCAACCGCTCGGGCGAATTGTTCGCCGGCATCGTCGCCGAGGTGCCGTTCGTCGACGTGCTCAACACGATGCTCGACGACACCCTGCCGCTGACGCCGCCGGAATGGCCCGAATGGGGCAACCCGATCGAGAGCGAGACGGATTTTCGCACCATCCTGTCCTACTCGCCCTATGACAACGTCGCGGCCAAGGACTATCCCGCCATCCTCGCAATGGCCGGCCTCACCGACCCGCGCGTCACCTATTGGGAGCCTGCTAAGTGGATCGCGCGGCTGCGCGCGACGATGACCGGCGGCGGGCCGGTCCTCCTGCGCACCAACATGGGCGCCGGCCACGGCGGCGCCTCCGGCCGCTTCAACCGGCTGGATGAGGTCGCGATCGTCTACGCGTTCGCGCTATGGGCGGTGGGTCTGGCAGATCGGAGCGTTTGAGCCATGATCGCGCCTGAACACCAATGTCGTCCCTGCGAACGCAGGGACCCATAACCACCGGCGGCAATTGTTGAGCGCGCTGGAGCTACGTCCCTCGTCATCACAACCGCCTGTGGTTATGGGTCCCGGCTCAAGGCCGGGACGACAGCGGAGTATGGGGCCAATCTCGCCTCGCAATCGGCGTCGCATCCGCAACGACAGCCGAGGACGTAGCGGCTACCGGTTGTTCTTCGCGCGCCACGCCGCGAAGTCGGCGGGCGTCTGCGGATCCGTCGCCGGATAGAGGCCGAGGATCGAGCGGCCCTTGGCAACTTCCTCGGCAACGAAATCCTCGAACGCGGTCATCTCGAACGTCTCGTCCGCGATCTCGTCGGCGAGATGGGCGGGGATGACGATGACGCCGTCGGAATCGCCGAGGATGACGTCACCCGGAAACACCGGCGCGTCGCCGCAGGCGATCGGGCCGTTGATCTCGATCGCATGATGCAGGGTGAGATTGGTCGGTGCGCTCGGACGCTGGTGGAAGGCGGGGATGCCGAGCGTGGCAATGTCGGCGGCGTCACGGAAGCCGCCGTCGGTGACGACGCCGGCGACGCCGCGCTGCTGCAGGCGGCTCACGAGAATTGCGCCGGCCGAGGCGGCGCGTGCGTCCTTGCGGCTGTCCATCACCAGCACGGCGCCGGGCGGACAATCCTCGACGGCCTTGCGCTGCGGATGGCTGCGGTCGCGAAACACCTCGATGGTGTTGAGATCCTCGCGCGCTGGGATGTAGCGCAAGGTGAAGGCCTCGCCGACCATGGTCGGCTGCGCCGGGCTGAGCGGATGGACGTTCTGGATGCACTGGACGCGCAGGCCGCGCTTGAACAGCGCGGTGGCGACGGTGGCGGTCGAGACGGTCTTGAGCTTGTTGCGGGTGGCGGTGCTGAGTTTGGTCATGTCCTGCTCTCTCCGGTCGTCATTCCGGGGCGCGCGGAGCGCGAGCCCGGAATCCATACTCCCGATCGTGGTTATGGATTCCGGGCTCGCCGCTCCGCGGCGCCCCGGAATGACGGGTGAACTAATAAATCGCGGGCTCGCCCACGGGCGCGCCGAAGCCGGTCTCGAGGAAGTCGAAGTCGCAGCCGTCATTGGCCTGCTTGATGTGGCGGGCGAACATCCAGCCATAGCCGCGCTCGAAGCGCGGGTCCGGCGGAGTCCAGGCGGCGCGGCGGCGCGCCAGTTCGTCCTCGGGCACATCGAGATTGATGGTGCGCGCGGCGACGTCGAGGGTGATGCGGTCGCCATTACGCACCAGCGCCAGGGGACCGCCAACATAGGCTTCCGGCGCGACGTGCAGGATGCAGGCGCCGTAGGACGTCCCGCTCATGCGCGCGTCGGACAGCCGGACCATGTCGCGCACGCCCTCACGCACGAGCTTGGTCGGGATCGGCAGCATGCCCCATTCCGGCATCCCCGGCCCGCCCTGTGGCCCGGCATTGCGCAGGATCAGCACATGGTCGGCGGTGACGTCGAGATCGGGATCGTCGATCGCCTTCTTCATCGAGGGATAGTCGTCGAACACCAGCGCCGGGCCGGTGTGCCTGAGGAAGCGCGGATCGCAGGCAGAAGGCTTGATGACGCAGCCGTCCGGCGCGAGGTTGCCCTTGAGCACGGCGAGCGCGCCCTCGCGGTAGATCGGGTTGGATTGCGGACGGATCACGTCGTCATTGTAGACGCCGGCGCCTGTGATGTTGTCGCCCAGCGTGCGGCCGTTGACGGTCATGCAATCCAGATGGAGATGCTCTTTCATCCTGCTCATCAGGCCGGGCAGCCCGCCCGCGTAGTAGAAATCCTCCATCAGATAGGCGTCGCCGCTCGGCCGGACATTGGCGAGCACCGGCACCTTGCGGCTGGCGGCCTCGAAATCATCAAGGCCGATATCGGCGCCGGCGCGGCGCGCCTGCGCGATCACATGGATGATGGCGTTGGTCGAGCAGCCCATCGCCATGGCGACCGCGATCGCATTCTCGAACGCCTGATGGGTCTGGATCTTCGATGGCGTCAGGTCCTCCCACACCATCTCGACGACGCGGCGGCCGCATTCCGAGCTCATGCGGATGTGCTCGGCATCGGCAGCCGGAATCGACGAGGCGCCGGGCAAGGTCATGCCGATCGCTTCCGCGATCGCGGTCATGGTCGAGGCCGTCCCCATGGTCATGCAGGTGCCGTGGCTGCGGGCGATGCCGGCTTCCATCGCGTTCCAATCAGCGTCCGACAGCTTGCCGGCGCGGCGTTCATCCCAGTACTTCCAGGCGTCGGAGCCGGAGCCCAGCGTCTTGCCCTTCCAGTTGCCGCGCAGCATCGGCCCGGCCGGGAGATAGATCGCCGGCAGGTTCATGCTGGTGGCGCCGAGCAGCAGCGCCGGCGTGGTCTTGTCGCAGCCGCCCATCAGCACGACGCCATCGACGGGGTGGCCGCGCAAGAGCTCCTCGACATCCATCGCCAGCATGTTGCGATAGAGCATCGTGGTTGGCTTCAACAGCGACTCCGACAGCGACAGCGCAGGCAGCTCGATCGGGAAACCGCCGGCCATCAGCACGCCGCGCTTGACGTCGTCGACCCGCTGCTTGAAGTGCATGTGGCAGGGCTGCGCGTCGGACCAGGTGTTGATGATGGCGATGACCGGACGGCCCTTCCACTCCTCCTGGGCATAGCCCATCTGCATCACCCGCGAGCGGTGGCCGAAGGAACGGAGATCGTCGGGCGCGAACCAGCGCGCGCTGCGCAGCTGATCGGGGCTCTTCTTGTGGCTCATGATTGCGTTCCCCAGGTCAGCACGGTCTTGCGCTCGATGGTGCGGAAGATCAGGTTCTCGACCACGAGGCCGATCAGGATCACGGTCAGCAGGCCGGCGAACACCGCGGGGATCTCGAGCAGATTGCGGTTCTCGAAGATGAACCAGCCGAGGCCGCCCTGCCCCGAGGAGACACCGAACACCAGCTCGGCCGCGATCAGGGTGCGCCAGGCGAAGGCCCAGCCGATCTTCAGACCCGTGAGGATGGCGCCGAACGCCGCCGGAATCAGGATTCGGATCACATAGGAGAAGCCGCTGAGACCGTAGTTGCGCCCGACCATGCGCAGCGTGTTCGAGACGCTTTTGAAGCCGGAATGGGTGTTGAGCGCGACGGGCCACAGCACCGAATGGATCAGCACGAAGACGAGACTGCCGCTGCCGAGCCCGAACCAGATCAGCGCCAGCGGCAGCAGCGCGATCGCCGGCAAGGGATTGAACATCGCCGTGATCGTCTCGAGGAAATCGGTGCCGATGCGGGTCGAGATCGCGAGCACAGTCAGGATCGCCGCGAGAACGATGCCTGCGGCATAGCCCATGAACAGCACCTTCAGCGAGGTCCAGACGCGCATCGGGATGGTGCCGTCGCGGACCTTCTCCCACAGCGCCGCGATGGTGTCGGAGAAGGTCGGGAACAGCAGGGGATTGTCGAGATAGCTGCCATAGGCCTGCCAGATCGCGGCGAGCAAGACGATGATCAGGCTCTTGCGCACGAAGCCGTCGTTCCACAGCAGCTCGAGCACGCCGAGCTTGCGCGCGACATCTGCAGGCGCGGCGCTCGCGGCCGACGTATCGCGCAGGATGATCTTGGCTTCAGCCATGGGCGCCGTCCTCAATGCGTCGTTGCAGGTTCGGAGAACAAGAGATCATGGATCTGCTTCTCCAGGCGCGCCGCGCTGCCGTCCTCGGCCGAGACCTTGTCGACGTCGACCACCTCGGCCTTGACGCGGCCGGGATGCGGCGACAGCAGCAGAATGCGGTTGCCGATCTTGATGGCTTCGGCGATCGAATGCGTCACGAACAAGACGGTGAATTTCGTCTCGTTCCACAACTGCAGCAGCTCGTCCTGGCAGGTGCGCCGCGTCAGCGCATCGAGCGCGGCGAACGGCTCGTCCATCAGCAGGATGTCCGGCTCCATCGCCATGCCCCGGGCGATCGCGACGCGCTGCTTCATGCCGCCCGACAGCGTGTGCGGATAGGCATCGACGACGCGCGTCAGCCCGACTTTCTCGATATAGGTGCGGGCGCGGCTCTCGGCCTCCTTGCGCGGCATGCGCCGCGCCGTCAGCAGCGGGAACATCACGTTGGCGAGCACGGTCTTCCACGGCAGCAGCTGGTCGAACTCCTGGAAGATCATCATGCGGTCAGCACCAGGACCGGTGATCTCGCGGCCGTTGATGCGCATCCGGCCCTCGCTCGGCTTGATGTAGCCACCGACCGCCTTCAGCAAGGTCGACTTGCCGCAACCGGACGGTCCCAGCAGCACGAAGCGATCGGAGCGGTCGACGGAGAAGCCGACCCGCTCCGTCGCGGTGATCACCGCGCTGGAGGTCTTGTAGCGCAGGGTGACGCCATCGACGTCGAGCAGCGCGGACATCAGTTGCCCTTCAGATCATGCGCGACGGGGAGATAATAATCGGTCCAGGCCTTGGGCTGGGTCTTGATGGTGCCGATCTTGGCGAGATGGGCCGCGAACTTCATGGTGCCCTGCGGCTCCAGATTCCATTCCATCATTCCGGGCTCCTTGAGCCAGGCGAGCAGGTCATCGACCGAGGTCTTGTCGCCGGTGATCTCCTTGTAGATCTCGACCGCCGTCCTGGTATCGCTGCGGATCAGGTCCTGCGCTTCCTTGGTCGCATCGCGCACCGCCTGGATGATCTTCGGATTGGCGTCGGCGAACTTCGTGGTGGTGAAGAACTGCGCCTGGCTCAGCGGTCCGCCCATGACGTCGGGCGAATTCATCACGACATGCGCGCCGGGCACGTTCTTCAATTCGAGGAACGTGTAGGGCGGGATCGAGAAATGATTGTGCACCTCGTGCTGCGGGTTCGACAGCGCCGTATAGGCGTCGGGGTGACCGAGCTGCACGGTGTTGGCGTCGAGCTTGTTCCACTGATCGGCGCCAAACGCCTCGGCGGCCGCGATCTGCAGCACGATGGCCTGGGTCGAGACCTTGACGGTCGGCACGGCGATCTTGTCACTGGGACCGAAGTCCTTGATCGACTTGATGTTGGGATCGCGGCTGATCAAGGTCATCGGCTGCGCCGAGGTGGCGACGATGCCCTTCACGCCGCCACGCGTGCGGTCCCACAGCAGCAGCAGATTGCCGGTGCCGGTGTTGAGGATGTCGACGCTGCCCGACAGCAGCGCATCGGTCTGCGCACCACCGCCGGAGAAGGTCAGCCATTTGGTGGTGACACCGGGCGCGCCGAGCGCGGCCGCATGCTTCTCGATCAGCTTGTTCTTCTCGATGATGTGGCTCGGCATGTAGAAGATGCCAGGCTGGCGCGACAGCGAGATTTCGGTCTTCTGCTGGGCCTGCGCGGCGTCATTCCAGGCCGCCGCGACCAGCAGCGTGGCCAGCAGGCCGGCGGCTCGTGCGGCCGAGCGCGCGAACTTCTCGAACATGGGACATCCCTCCTCGCGTGCCGGCTCCTTCTTGACGGCCGGCGGAGAGATGCACTAATGCATTAGTGCATCTCTGACAAGGGCTGTTCTCCCCCTGCGACATTCGAGCCGGACGTCCCACCAAATGGCATTGCCCGCGACGCCTGCTGCGGTTCTCCCGCCCGAACGGCTCGATCCGAGCCGGCGCGCGGCACCGCAGGTCTTCGAGCGGTTGCGCGACCAGATCATCGCCCTCGCGCTCCCACCGGGAGCGCCATTGTCGCGGCCGGCGCTGCAGGCCGAGTTCGGCCTCAGCTCGACGCCGATCCGCGACGCGCTGATGCGCCTCGCCGAGGAAGGCCTCGTCGACGTGTTCCCGCAGCATGCGACCCTGGTCAGCCGCATCGATGTTGGTCGGGCGCAGCAGGCGCAATTCCTGCGCCAGGCGCTGGAGCTCGAGATCGTGCGCCTGCTCGCGCTGCGGCCTGCGGCGGCGCCGATCGACGAACTCCATGCTCTGATCGCCCAGCAGCGGCGATTCGCCAAGGACGGCGACTTCGCGTCATTCACGGTGGTCGACAACGCATTTCACGAGCGGCTCTACACCGCCGCGGACAAGCACGAGCTATGGACCCTGGTGCGCAGCCGCAGCGGTCACATCGACCGGTTGCGCCGGCTGCATCTGCCCTCGCCCGGCAAGGCGCAGACCATCCTGCGCCATCACAAGCAGATCGTCGATGCGATCGCCGCCGGCCGGCTGGACGACGCGCAGACGCATCTGCGCGAGCACCTGACCGGGACGCTGAGCGACCTCGCGACCATTCGCGGCCGCTGGCCGGACTATCTCAGTGGCTAGCGGCCCCGCCCAATCGGAGGACGTGAGCGGTGTCACGCCGCACGCCGGCATGTCGTCTGTGGCCACTTCGTCCCGTGCTGGTCCGCACCGTCTGTCGCGCCACCTGGGATCGCAAACCCTCACACATGTGCTCAAATATTGTGCATTCCACGCGAGGACGAGGCGATTGTGAAGCGCTCCGTGCCATGCAACTACGGCGCGAGCGCCTCGAATGCAGGCCCGGCGCCCGGATAGTCCACCCTTGTCCCGTACAGGACATCGATCACCGCGCCCCATCCTGCATGTGACTTGCCCGGCGAAACGCTTGCGGCGCGCCGCGAATTGGGCAAAACCTTACAACTGACCGTTGGTCTTGCTGCCAGCCAATCGGGAGATGCGGAGCGTGGCGAAGATTCTGGTCGTGGACGACGATCCGCTCATGCAGCTGACAATTCAGCGCGTGCTCGAACGGGCCGGTCACGTCGTCGGCATCGCCGGCGACGGCCAGAAGGCACTCGTCCGCTTCAAGAGCGAGAGCTTTGACTTGGTGATCCTGGACATCTTCATGCCGGGCATGGACGGGCTGGAGGCGATGCGCTTGATCCTCAAGCACACGCCGGGCGTTCCGATCATCATGACCTCGGGACGTGCCCACACCCCGACCTCGGTGACCGAGCCCGACTATCTTACCATGGCCACCAGGCTGGGAGCGGTGTCCGCATTGCCCAAGCCATTCAAACCGGCAGCCCTCCTGACGATGGTTTCCGAATGCCTGGCATCGGCAGGCGATCGGGCTGCTCGACCCCGGCCAGGCCAAGATGCTGTTCCGAAATCCTGACGGCCGAACCGAAGGGCTCCTGCTCAGCGGCGCGCAGCGCGCGAGCGAGGCGCCGCGGTTCGGCGGCCGCCTCACGCTGACGACGCGGCTGGCGATCGCGATGATCCTGCTGGTCGCGATCGCGGTGTTCGCCGTCGGCTGGCTCGGCTATCGCAGCCTCGAGCGGGCGCTGTTGCCGCGCGCGCTCGATCGAATCGAGTCGCATTCGCGGCTGATGGCGACCGAGCTCGAAAACTATGTCGGCAGCGCCCGGAATGACATCAACGGCTATCGCGCCTCGCCGAATCTGGCGACGTTGATGCGCACGCTGAAGACGGGGGCTCCCGATCCCCGCGAAGGGCTGCCGGCGCAGTCGTGGCGCGAGCGGGTCGCAACGCGCTACTTCGCCGAGCTGCAGGCCAAGCCGACCTACGCGATGATCCGCCTGGTCGGGATCGAGAACGATTATCGCGAGCTGATCCGGGTCGACCGGCTCGGGCCGGGCAACACGGTGCGGATCGTTCCGGAGAACGAGCTGATCACGCGCGGCGAGCGCAACTACATCAAGGAGACGCTGAGCCTGCCGCCCGGCGGCATCCGGCTCTCGCCGATCATTCTCGACGGCAACACGACGGACCCCAAGACAGGCGTGCCGATGCTGTGCGTCGGCACGCCGGTGTTCGCGCCGGACGGCAAGCCGTACGCGATCCTGATCGTCGATCTCGACATGCGCCCGATCTTCGCGCATCTGCGCACGGCGGCCCGCCCGGGCGCGCAGCTCTATGTCGTGAACGCCCGCGGCGACTATCTCTTCCATCCCGAATCAGACCGGGAATTCGCCTCGAAACGCGGCCGATCGACGCGATGGCAGGACGATTTTCCGACGCTCGCCGGCGCGACCGGCAGCGCCGAGGGTTTCGCGCAGATCCTGCACGACGAAGCCGATCGTCCCGGCGGTGTCGCCTTCGCGCCGGCGCTGCTCGCGGGACAGGAATGGGTGGCGGTGATCGAGACGATCCCGAACACCGCCTTCATGGCGCCCGCCCTCGCCATCCGCAAGACGGCGATCGAGGTCGGCCTGATCGCGATGCTGTGCGCGGCCGCGCTCGCCTTCGTGGTCGCGCGCTCGCTGACGCGGCCGATCAACCAACTGACCCAGGCCGTCGAGGGCGTGGGGCGCGGCGAGGCGGTGAATATCCCGCTCGAGGCGGTCGGCGAGACCGGCGTGCTGGCGCGCGCCTTCGCCCGCGTGCTGGACGAGGTTCGCACCAAGACCGCCGAGCTCGAGCGCGAGGTCCAGGAGCATTACCTGACCGAAGCAGCGCGCGACCATTTCGCCGCCCGCGAACGGCTCTACAGTGCCGCGGTGGAATCGTCGAACGACGCGATCGTGACGCTGTCGCTGGACGGCACCATCACCGCCTGGAATCCGGCAGCCGAGGCCATGCTGGGCTACTCCGCCGAGGAGGCCGTGGGCCGCCTTGCGGATTTCCTCGTGCCGCCCGAGCGCATGGCCGAGGCCCAGGACCTTCTGGCGCGCATGGCCCGCGGCGAGCGGATCCAGCATTTCGAGACGGTGCGGATCCGCAAGGACGGTGAGCTGGTCCAGGTCTCGCTCAGCGTCTCGCCGATCAAATCACCGACGGGCCAGATCATCGGCGCCTCCAAGATCGCACGCGACGTCACCGAGAGCCGCCGGACCGAACTGGCGCTGCGCCAGCAGACCGAGGAACGGCGGCGCATCTTCGAGACGTCGCAGGACCTGATCCTCATCACCGACCGCAATGGCATCCTGGTTCAGGTCTCACCGAGTGTGGAGGCGATTCTCGGCTATACGCCGGCGGAGATGATCGGCCGCAGCGGCGCGGATTTCATCCACCCGGACGATCTACCCAAAGCACGCGAGGAGCTTCGCGCCTCGCGCCTCGGCCTTCGGGCGCGCACCTCCGACTGCCGCTACGTCCACAAGGACGGCCGCGTGGTGACGCTGTCCTGGACCTCGAACTGGTCGGAGCCGGTGCAGCGCCACTTCTTCATCGGCCGCGACATGACCGAGAGCCGGCTGGCGCAGGAGACGCTCCGGGAGAGCGAACAGCTCGCCCGCAACATCGTCGAGACCGCGCTCGATGCCTTCGTCCAGGTCGACGACAACGGGGCCATTCTCAACTGGAACTCCCAGGCCGAGAAGATCTTCGGCTGGTCGCGCGCCGAGATCATCGGCAAGGACGTCTTCGACGTGATCACGGTCGGGGACGTCGGCGAGGAGCTGCGCGCCGCGCTCGGCCGCATCCTGATGACCGGACAAGCGAGCGCACTCGGCGTCGGCCGCCGACGCGAGGTCATGGTGAAGCGGCGCGATGGCCGCGAGTTCAAGGCCGAGCTCAGCGTGACCGCGCTGAAGACCCGCAACGGGTTCGTGCTGAACGGCTTCTTCCGCGACCTCACCGACAAGATCGCGACCGAGGAGCGGATCCGCCAGTCCGAGAAGATGGAAGCGATCGGCCAGCTCACCGGCGGCATCGCGCACGACTTCAACAACATCCTCACCGTGATCACCGGCACGATCGAGATTCTCGCCGCGGCCGTGGCCAAGGAGCCGCAGCTCGCCGCGATCACCAGGATGATCGACGAGGCCGCCGCGCGCGGGGCCGATCTCACCCAGCATCTGCTCGCCTTTGCGCGCCGGCAGCCGCTGCAGCCGCGCGAGGTCGACGTCAACACGCTGATGATCGACACGGCCAAGCTGCTGCGGCCGACGCTCGGAGAGCAGATCGAGATCGAGTCCGTCTTCCAGGACGAGACCTGCGTGGCGCATGTCGATCCGAACCAGCTCGCCACGGCGGTCATCAACCTCGCGCTCAATGCCCGCGACGCGATGCCGAATGGCGGCAAGCTCATCCTGGAGACCGGCTGGGCCGACCTCGACGAGAACTACGCAAGTCTCTACGACGACGTGCGGCCCGGTCGCTATGCGATGATCGCGGTGAGCGACAGTGGCAGCGGCATTCCCGCCGCCATCATCGACAAGGTGTTCAATCCGTTCTTCACCTCGAAGGGGCCGGGCAAGGGGACGGGGCTCGGATTGTCGATGGTGTACGGCTTCGTGAAGCAATCGGCCGGCCACATCAGGATCTACAGCGAAGAGGGCCACGGCACCACGATCCGGATGTACCTGCCGCCGGGCAGCGAAGAAGCGATCACGCAGCCCTCGGGCGACGCGCCGGCGATCCAGGGCGGCCAGGAGACGATCCTGGTGGTGGAGGACGACCGGCTGGTGCGCGGCTACGTTCTCGCCCAGCTCCATGCACTGGGCTATGCGACGCTGGAGGCGGCCAATGCCGCCGAAGCGCTGGCGATCACCAATGCCGGAGAGCCGTTCGATCTGCTCTTCACCGACATCATCATGCCGGGGACGATGAACGGCCGCCAGCTCGCATCCGAGATCCAGCGGATTCGTCCGACGCAGCGGGTCCTGTTCACCTCCGGCTACACCGAGAATGCCGTGGTGCATCACGGCCGGCTCGACGAAGGAATTCTTCTGCTGCCGAAGCCGTACCGCAAATCCGAGCTCGCCAAGATGATCCGCAAGGCGCTCGCCGCGACCGAGGCTTGAAAAACCAGGCTTGAAAAACGAGGCTTGGCCAATGCGGCCTGGCGCTTGCGGTTGCCGCTACTCCAGCTTGAGGCCCCGTGCGGGCGGCCCGGCCATCGGCTCAATTGGCGCGCGACGCCGTCATCACGATGCGGATCAGATCGGCCGCGTTGCGCGCGCCGAGCTTCTTCATGATGTTGGCGCGGTGATCCTCGATCGTGCGCGGGCTGATGCCCAGCGTGCGCCCCGCCTCCTTGTTCGAGGCCCCCGCCGTGAATTGTTCCAGGACCTCGCGCTCGCGCCGCGTCAGCGGCTCGCGGCCGGGGAAATGCAGCGAGCCGATCTTCGGCGAGGCATTCTCCTTCTGCCGCCGCGCGAACGCGCCGATCGCCTCGTTCAGACGGGCCACGATCTCACTGCCGCGGAACGGCTTCTCGATGAAGTCGAGCGCCCCGTTCTTGATCGCATTGACGGCCATCGGGATGTCGCCCTGGCCCGAGATCATGAAGATCGGAGCCGGATAGTCCTCGCCGTGCAGTTCCCTGAGAATGTCGAGACCGGACTTTCCGGGGATGTGCACGTCGAGCAGGATACAGGCCGGTGTCCTGCTCCGCGCCACCGCCAGGAGCGCGGCGCCGTCCGCAAAACAGATCACTTCATACCCACCTGCCGACAAGACCATCGAGAGGGTGTCGCGCACGGCTGGGTCGTCATCGACGACAAAAATCTCTCCGCGGGAAGTTGTTTGTTCGGCCATGGGCGATTGCTCTTGCAAAGGAGAAGAAACAATGAAAGCGCGTCTTATGATACCATACTCGTCGGGTGCTTTGGGCACCCGTATTTGTACGGTTTATGATCCTAACCCACAAGTAGTAGCTGCAGATCGGTGATCGCCTTCACGAGACCATGATCTGGACACGATCTCAAGGCAGTCGTCTCGGGCAGCATGCTGCCTTGCAAAAACACATCGACGCCGACAGCGTCATGATCGACATCAAACTCTGATCGCATCAGCGTTGCCCGCGTGCACCACGCCCACAGACATGCTCGGCGGCGGACGCGTGCACGGCCCTCAGCCCACGAAAATCTGCACGGCATTTGACACAAGAGGTACAGCCGTCAGCCGGCCTTGCCCTCGTTTTGATCAGAGATCGGCGGGATTCGGACGTTGCATAGGATTGTGCGCCCTGGACCGCGGCTTGCGCCGATGCAGCTCTGTCAGGACCGATGCTTCGCGGCAACACTTTCGGCTGCGACGCCGCCCCAGGTGTGAACCACGGGCAGGCCGAGCGCAGTCTTGCCGAGATTCGCCAGGCAGATGCGCAACGCCGCCAGATCGACTGGCTTCGGCAGGCTCTGCAGGTCGATTCCGAGCGAGCGCGCGAACACCCGGGCCTCAATTCGCTTCGCCGCATCCATGCCGCTGATCACGATCACGGAACCGGCGAAGCGGGTATCTGCGATGACCTTGAGGACCTCGGTCCCCTCGCCATCCTCGAGCATGAGATCGAGCGTCACGCAGTCAAAGCGGTTGTTGCGCACCTCGCGGATCGCATCGCTGCACGTGGCCGCGACCGTCACGGCGTGGCCGGCCTGCTTGGCCGCCAGCGCGATCAGCGTCCGCTGCGCGGCGTCGTCGTCGACGACCAAGAGCTGCAGCGCGCGCCGTTCGCCATCATCGGCGCGCTCCGACCGGCTGGATGCAAGTTCCGAACTCATGACCGGCATTGGCCGTCCCTGGAAAATTTGACCGACGTCATTGTCATACACGTCCGACCCTGCGGCGACGTAAAGCGGCTCTCCGAAAAAAGGCCACGCGTCTTAGGACTTGCGCAGGACCCGGGCTGGCGCGTCTCCTCGTCGCTCCGCGCGCGGAAGTTTCCCGAGCGGCGGGCGAGCAATGCGCCGTGCTGCCGCAAGGCGAACTAGTTGACGGTCGTTTCCTGGCCGGCGGAAGCGTTGCCACGTTTCTTCTTGTTCTTTCCCTTGATGAACTGGATGTCCATCTCGGAGCCGTTGACCCGGACCAGCTCGCAGCGGCGGTAGGCGAGCCCCGTCGAGGACAGCAGCAGAAAGAACTCTTTCAGATTCAATCCCTGGATCGATCCCTCGACCGTCAGCACCGCGTCGGTGTCCGAGATGGCGTTGAGCTGGCAGTCCCTGCGCCAGGTCCCGTCGATGCCCATGATGCAGACATCGTAACCGCGGCTGAAGGTGACGCGCTCCGTACCTTTGTTGTCGTCAGACATCTTCGCGTCCTGCTCTATTGGGCTGCGGGAACATCTAGTTGCCCGCGGCCGCGATCCTGGGCATTCCCGGAGCCGGCGCCTTCGCCGCGGAAGCGATCCCGCTCGGGCGATACAGGCCACGCCGGTCCGCGAGCGGCTTGAACACGTCGGTGAGGCCGACGACGGTCTCCGCAGCACCGAGTACGAGGAAGCCGTCCGGCTCCATCTGCTTGGCGAGCCGGCCGAAGATGTTGATCTTGGTGTCCTGATCGAAATAGATCAGCACGTTGCGGCAGAACACGACGTCGAACGTGCCGAGCTGTGAGAAGTCGTGCAGCAGATTGAGCTGGCGATGCTGGACCATGCCGCGCACGTCGGAATTGATCTGCCAGAGTTCGCCTGCCTGCTTGAAATATTTGACCAGAAGCTGGATCGGCAGCCCGCGCTGCACCTCGAACTGGCTGTAGAGACCCGCTTTGGACTTCTCGAGCACCTCCTGGGAGAGATCGGTGGCGATGATCTCGATGCGCCATCCACTGAGCGCAGATCCCATCTCCTTGAGCGACATCGCCAGCGAATACGGCTCCTGGCCGGTCGAGCAAGCAGCGCACCAGATCCGGATCGACTTGCGGTTGGCGCGCGCCTTGAGGAGCTCCGGCATGATCACGTCGCGGAAATGATCGAACGGGACCTTGTCGCGGAAGAAGAACGTCTCGTTGGTCGTCATCGCTTCGACGACCTGGCTGATCAAGGCGCTCGACCCGTCCTTCAGCTTCTGGACGAGATCGCTGATGCTGGCCAGGCCGGCCTTGCGCGCGAGCGGAAGCAGGCGGCTCTCGATCAGATATTGCTTGTCGGCAGACAGATCGAGACCGGACTTGTCTCGAAGCAGCTTGCGCAGGAACTCATAATCAGGCTGGTTCACGGGCGGCCTCTTCTGGGCAGACGAAGGGATCAGGCGGATTCGGCTGACAGCGCCTGGATGAGACCAACTTCCTGGAATTTGGCGGCCACAATCTCTTTGTCGAACGGCTTCATGATGTATTCGTTGGCGCCGGCGTTCAGCGCGCGCGAAATGTGATCGATGTCGTTTTCGGTGGTGCAGAACACCACCTTCGGGCCTTCGCCGCCCGGCAGCCGGCGCAGGCGCCCGAGGAAATCATAACCGTCCATGACGGGCATGTTCCAGTCGAGCAGAATGGCGTCCGGCAGGCTCTTGGTGCAGATCTCGAGCGCCCGCTCGCCATCCTCCGCCTCGACGACGGAGAAGCCCAACTCCTCCAGGATACGGCGTGCGATCTTGCGCACGACGCTGGAGTCATCCACGACCAGACAGCTCTTCATTGTTGTCTCCCCTATGGGACGGTTGACGGGCTAGGCGGCGATTGCTGCCTTCGGCAGGAGTTCGAGCACGCGATCGACGTCGAGAATGACCATCAGCTGGCCGTCGAGGCGGTGCACGCCGCCGGCGAATTTCGCCATGCGCGGATCGAGATTGACGGGGTTCTCCTCCCGGCCCTCCTCGGGCAGCCGCAGCACCTCGCCGATCTGGTCGATCAGGAGACC